>NZ_HE997540.1:942644-989413 GCF_000312545.1 Bartonella senegalensis OS02 | reverse complement strand
TGAGGTGCTGAGGTGCTGAGGTGCTGAGGTGCTGAGGTGCTGAGGTGCTGAGGTGCTGAGGTGCTGAGGTGCTGAGGTGCTGAGGTGCTGAGGCTACAACACTCACCAAAAAGGTCAAGACAAAAATTGCACCCTTAAACCCCTTTTTGTAAAAAAACCTCCATGAAAAATAACAAAGCCCACACTTTTAAAATAAAAGAAAGGCCTTCCATAAAACAATGGATAAAATGTTTAGTCCTTAACAAGAAAAACCAACGCCGGCAGAATTATTCCGAATAGATAAGGACATCTGTAGTGAAAACGTAAAACAAAAGAGAATTCACAAAGGATACTCCTTATGCGTAAATAAACCTCTGCTAAAGTTTCTTTAATAGATTGGCTTTGTTATCAATTTTTTTGCTAGCTTTCTATTTTACCTTTTTGACATCAGAACACAACCGTTTTGAATAAGAGCGCATGTGGATAATAAAGCCTTATCCAAAAATGCTGATTTATTGATTAAGAGCAATTCTTTTGAAAGCCGTTATGCTCTCTCTAAAAGAACAGCCGGCATAACAAGCAAAGTAAAAGCACCCATTCTTTTCATAAGATAAGCAATAAACGCAGCAACCTATCATCATAAGCAGTGCAGCGGACAATCCCATAAGCGCCTCATGCCAAACACTCCGCACAGTATTTGTCATGTCTTGACTCTGTGCGAAATGCATAAATTTTTATCCTACAACTTCCCACAAGACCGATTTTGCTACCATTCGATTACGATTTTAGAGAAGCCTTGTCACGCCCTAACGCAACAATTCTTTATGCCGTGTCGTTATAACGCCTAAGTTTTGACTTTGACCTAGAAAGGTGTTGATTCGAGTTAACAGGAAAAAATCGAATTTTAAAGATTTTGGGAGCAAGCCATTAGCCTGTGAAAGCCCAATGACGCCAAAATGTTGCAATCTCAACGGATATCATTAGAAACTTATCCTTAACAATAACACCTTCGCCAATCTTTGGCTCGTGTCATATTTCTCGCTTGCTAACCTTTCTACCACGGTAAATACAACGTTCTCACCACGCCATCCTGTCTTTTAAATCCTAATTTAAAAGCACACGAGCACAAAGGATTTTCACCAAAAAACCAAGTGGAAAAGCCTGAAAAGAATTTCTCAAAGATTTTTTTGTAAAGAGCTCTTCTCTCCAAGGGATTTGTCTAAAGAACTTGAAAGTACAAGAAAAAATATTCACGACAGAGCTTGCTCATAGAGCCTCTGACGTGAATCCCATTAAGGATGCAGCAATAGAAGCTACCAAGAACAGTTGTTTTTTACAAACCAACGCGGGTAGGAATCTTCATCCGTTAGGACGGGAAGGAGATCAAAAGGCAAGCTTGCCAACACGCCACCCTATCTCTCAAATCTTAACTTAAAAGCACACGAGCACAAAGGATTTTCACCAAAAAATCTAAGTGCAAAAACCTGAAAAGAATTCCTGAAAGGATTTTTTCTAAAGAACTCTTCCCCCAAGGGATTTTTCTAAAAGAAATGCTATCGATAGAAATCCTCTCAAGAAAACCTTGCCCACGGAAAACCGTAATAAAAATGTTATAAAACTGATCACATATGCAAATAAACTGCTTATCAAACTCCCCTCCTTTTCAGCTCTATGCCACACTTCTCAAGCACATTGCCGATCTGCTGTTTTTATGGAACAGCTGCTTTTATTGTACATTGAGTAATGGCGACCATGCTGGATCAGAAGCATCATTGGGTGTAGGCAACTGGCGTTCATTGCGTCCAGTAATATCAATTGTGTAGATTTTGGGTCCCATACCCGGATTTTTGCGAAAGAACATTAACACGCGACCATTAGGAGCCCAAGTTGGTCCTTCATTGTGAAAACCAGTGGTTAAAATTCGTTCACCTTGCCCATCAGGGTGCATCACGCCAATGGAAAATTGTCCATCCAATTGTTTAGTAAAAGCGATATAATCACCACGTGGAGACCAAATGGGTGTAGAATAACTGCCCTCATTTGAAGAAATACGCTGGAGATTGCTCCCATCTGCATCCATCGTGTAGATTTGCGGCTTTCCACTACGATCAGATGAAAAGACGATTTTTGTCCCATCTGGCGAATAAGAAGCAGACGTATCAATGGCAGAGGTTGTGGTAAGACGCGTCATCATGCGTGTGCGTAAATCCATGGTGTAAAGATTTGCACTCCCATCATTTTGCAACAAACTCATGATCACTTTTTGCCCATCAGAAGAAAAACGCGGGGCAATTGTCATATTGTTAAAGGTACCTATCAACTCCCTTTGTCCCATTTCAATTTGTTGCAGATAAACATGGGGCACTTGATGTTGTTCATAAGCCATATAGGTAATTTCTTGCCGCTTGGGTGAGAAACGCGGTGTCAGTACCAATTCACTCCCATCAGAAATGTAGATCAAATTAGCCCCATCTTGATCCATAATTGCCAAGCGTTTGATCCGTGCATTTTGGGGACCTGTTTCATCGATAAAAACAATCTTTGTATCAAAATAACCACTTTCTCCGGTCATCTCACTATAGATCTCATCTGCAATCATGTGCGCAACACGCCGCCAACGTTCTGTGGCTGTATAAAAGCGCCGTCCTTTAAGCTGTCGCTGTCCAAACACATCCCATAAGCGAAAATCAACCCTCAAGCGTCCGTCGTTTTCTCTGATCACTTGCCCAGTAACCAAACCTTGCGCTTTTATTTCTTGCCAATGAGGAAAATGGGGTTGACGGTTAGGATTAGAGATTTTTTCCAAAAAGGAGTCCTTATTAAGCGGTAAAAAAAGTCCAGACCGTTCAAGATCTGCTGTAACGACCGCTGTAATCTTGTGTCCAATAGAATCATTGGAAAAAAAATCCGTAACAGCAATGGGAATGGGATTAAAATCAGCCGTTGAAATAGTGCCTTTCAGTTGAGCGTGAACAGGAACAGATGAAAAACTTGTAAGCCACAAAACGCAAGTGACAATAAACCAAGAAAAAAATGTGCGTGTCGTCATAATCATCATGGATGTGTATCCTTTTACTGAAGAGCGAAAAATACAGTATATAAAGCAAAAAATATATTATATATCATCGGATTATCTCTTGAAGGGGATCAACATTAAAATCAAAACCCTGTCCCCACAAATCATATTGATCGCGTGGCAGATCTGTATAAGGTTGGCATGAAAAAACAGCTGCATAGACCTGTCTTATCATAATAGCTTGTTGACTCTGTTCCCCACTTAAAGGATCAATGATAGGATCTCCGATCACCATTCCTTCACGATTTAAGTAAAATCGCAAACGAACGACCGGACGATTTTTTAAATCTCCACCAAGAGCAACAAGTTTAAGCTTTTTTTGAATACACCCACCAACTATACTGACCAATGTTTGCGCCATTTTTGTAGTATCATTGATATTTTTTCTTGCCCCTAAAGCCTCTGGTTCGCTGGAGCGCTTTGCTCCCCCTCCTTGGCTACGTGCTCGATTGAGAAGATTATTTTCTTCCATTGCCAAAATATCTTCAATGGTTTTTTCTTTCATATGTTGATTGTGCTTTTTCACTGCTTGTGCATTTTGCACAGCAGATTCTTTGACGGGTTTTGGTTTAAACTGCGGGAAAGGGGACTTTTCTGGCAGCGCAATTTTGGGAACATGTTGAGATCTTGTCGCTTCCTGCTCTACAGGGACTTTTTGCACCGTTTGAGCTAAATCTTGTGGCAACATCTCATCTTTATTTTTATGCATTTTGGGGGCTGTCTCAGGCACAACCTTCTCAGCAACCGCTGGACGCACATCTTCAGAAGGCTCTGGTACAACTTTCTCAGCAACCGCTGGGCGCACATCTTCAGAAGATTCTGATACAACTTTCTCAGCAACCGCTGGGCGCACATCTTCAGAAGGTTCTGATACAACTTTCTCAGCAACCGCTGGGCGCACATCTTCAGAAGATTCTGATACAACTTTCTCAGCAACCGCTGGGCGCACATCTTCAGAAGGTTCTGATACAACTTTCTCAGCAACCGCTGGGCGCACATCTTCAGAAGGTGCTGGTACAACTTTCTCAGCAACCGCTGGGCGCACATCTTCAGAAGGTTCTGATACAACTTTCTCAGCAACCGCTGGGTGCACATCTTCAGAAGGTGCTGGCACAACTTTCTCAGCAACCGCTGGGTGCACATCTTCAGAAGGTGCTGGCACAACTTTCTCAGCAACCGCTGGACGCACATCTTCAGAAGGCTCTGATACAACTTTCTCAGCAACCTCTGGGTGCACATCTTCAGAAGGTGCTGGCACAACTTTCTCAGCAACTTCTAAAGGTTTTTCTGGAACTTCTTCTGCTTTTGTTTCTGGTAAAGACTTTTCTGGCACCTTCTCTTCTCCGGATGGTGAAGGTGTTGTCTCAACGGAGCGTGGTTTTTCTTTTGGTTTAAAAGGGGCCGAACTATCTATCTGTCCCTCTCCAAAATGATGAGCATCTTCTTTTTCTTGTGGTTTGGTGGTAGGCTTTACGGCGGGAATTGCACGCACAGGAGCATTCAAAGCCCCCTGCTGAGAGTCCAATTCTTCGTTCACAGGAACAAGTGTGAGAGGGATTGCTTCTAATTGCTGTGGTAAAGAGACGGGATTGATAAAATGAATCACCCCGCCAGTGAGAAAAACCACATGAACAGCAAGAGATAAAGCCAAGCCTCGTTTCATGCTATGATAAGAGTCTTTTTTCATCTCCATGCCTTGCGTTTTTTTACTTTTAATCACTGTTTGTTGTTTTTACAGACAACAAGCGACAGTTGCTAAGAAATTTTATTGTGCGAGACTTGCTAAAGCAACCTGTGAAAAACCTGCTTTTTGCAGTTCAGCGAGCAATTGTAACACCTTTTGATATTCAAGAGTTTTAGCAGCACGTACAAAAATCCGTTGTTTTTTTTGTTCAAAATCCGTTTTAAATGTCATTTTAAGCTGTGCAATCAAAGCTTCAAATGTTTCGTAATAATCTTGATTGAGAGCGAGGCGCCCTTGCCCATCGAGTGAAACTGTCACTGGCGTGCTCTCCATGCGCACGGGTCCTGCTTGACTGCGCGGCAAATCAAGCGGAACACCATTCACCAAAAGTGGAGCGGAAACCATAAAAATGATCAACAGCACCAGCATGACATCAACAAAAGGTGTTATGTTAATCTCACTCATCATTTTGCTCTGTGAACGACGCCGTCTGCGTTTGTTTTTATGAGCAGAAGAAGCAACAGAAATCCCCATAGACAAGCTCCTCTTATAATGATGAATGCGATGTGAGCGTCTCATCAATACGCCGTGAGACAATTGTCGAAAATTCATCGGCGAAGTTTTCTATCTGTGCAATGATCTGTGCACTTTCATTAACCAGTTTGTTATAAGCAATAACGGCTGGAATTGCAGCAAACAAACCAATGGCAGTTGCTAAAAGGGCCTCTGCAATACCTGGTGCAACAATGGCCAATGAGGTATTTTGAGAGGCTGAGATAGAAAGAAACGAGCCCATAATCCCAACAACCGTTCCAAAAAGGCCGATAAAAGGACCAGCCGAACCAAGTGTAGCAAGAAAGCCTAATTTTGCTTCTATTTTTGCGCTTTCACGCCCTAAAGTAAGATCCATAGCCTTATCAATCCTGCTCTGCAGACTTATTGATGTATGGATTCCCTTTTCAAGGGATTTTTTCCACTCCACCATTGCGGCCATAAAAACCGCTGAGATGCTACTGGTGCGCTGACTTTTACAGGTTGCATAAAGGTCTTCAAGCGGTTTTCCTGACCAAAAGATACGTTCAAATTGTTTTATGTCACGCCATATTCTGCGATAGGTCAAAATTTTATCAAAAATAATTGCCCAACTCCATATGGAAGCTAGCAGCAATCCAATCATCACAGCTTTGACAGTAAAACCCGCTTGCAGAAACAAGTGCACTATGCCAATTGTTTCCAGATTTGTTAGTTCTAAGTGCGGCATAATTTTTGTCCCTCTAAATGAACCCTTTCATTTCTTAAAATTCAATAAAACAGATTGTTTTATAGTTTCTAAATTTAACAAAACAAACTGCACTTTCTTTTTAGAGAGAACCCATATCATACCGCTTTTTGCCCAAAGGTCACTTTTAAACTGCAATTAAACTGCAATTGTTGAAAAAAGTTCCTTCGGTAAACGCCGTGGTTTTCCCTCTTCATTAATGAGAGCAATTTCAACCTTTGCTGCGACCAACATACTCTCATCACGCAAAATATATTGCTCCATAAAAAAGCGTGCCCCCTGAATACGGCTAATGCGTGTTTTAATGGTTAAAAGATTGTCGATTTGTGCTGATCTAGAAAAATTGATTTCCATATGACGTACGACAAAAAAGAGTTTTTCACCCTCAAAACCTGATGCGAACAGCTTATTATTAAACCCTGTCCCCCGTAAAAATTCTGACCGTCCCCGTTCAAAAAATTCTAGATAACGCGCATGGTATACTACGCCAGAAAAATCTGTATCAGCAACATAAACCCGAACCTGCAAATCATGAAAAGCATTTGTATGGTTACTCCTAGTTTTTTTTTCCAGCATCGGCTTCATCCTATAAAGTCGTCTATCATAATGAATTATTGAGCGTCTTGAGCAATTGAACATGCTTTTGTGTTAAAACCGTGGAAACTGGATGGAGCACAAAGCCTCAAATGGCTCCAATCTTTTTGGTGCAAAATTTGCCCGCAGACAAGGAGCTTATAATCCACAATATCCTCTCATGCAAAACATATGCATGACAACTCTTGAAAAAGGAAATTTCAATCATCAACATCATCCGATAAAATTGTTTGGCGCGCTGCATCCTCTGGCATATCGAACAGCTGAGGATGCTTTTGTGTTGAAACCGTGGAAGCTGGGGCACAAAGCCTCAAATGGCTCCAAGCTTTTTGATGCAGAATTCTCCCGCGGGCAGTTCGCTGAATAAAACCTTGTTGGAGAAGATAGGGTTCAATAATATCTTCAATAGCATCCCGCGGTTCTGAAAGAGCAGCAGCAATGGTTTCAATCCCCACTGGACCACCTAAAAAAGTTTGTGCAATCAGCAACAAATAACGACGGTCAAGTGGATCGAGCCCGAGATGATCAACTTCCAGACGAGACAGTGCTTCATCAGCAATTTTTCGGTCAATTTTTTTTGCCCTTTTGACGAGAGCAAAATCACAGACCCGCCGTAAAAGTCGTCCAGCAATCCGTGGAGTACCGCGTGCTCGGCGTGCAATTTCATGAGCTCCATCCTCACTGATCTGTACCGAAAAAAGCCGAGCATTCCGCTGAACGATATACTCCAATTCCTCTATAGTATAAAAATTCAATCGAATGGGGATACCAAAACGATCTCGCAAAGGCGTGGTTAAAAGTCCCAAACGCGTGGTTGCCGCCACCAAAGTGAATTTAGCAAGATCAATTTTCACCGAACGTGCAGCTGGTCCCTCACCAATAATAAGATCAAGCTGATAATCTTCCATGGCTGGATAAAGAATTTCTTCAATAGCGGGACTTAAACGATGAATTTCATCAATAAATAAAACATCGCGCTCTTCTAGATTGGTTAAGAGAGCTGCCAAATCTCCCGCCTTAGCGATAACAGGACCCGAGGTAGAGCGAAAATTAACTCCTAATTCTTTGGCCATAATTTGTGAAAGCGTTGTTTTGCCCAAACCGGGTGGTCCTACAAACAAAACATGGTCGAGTGCTTGTTGACGCGCTTTTGCCGCTTCAATAAATATTTTTAAATTGGCACGTGCCGCCTCTTGACCAATAAAATCATCGAGCACTTGTGGTCTTAAGGAGCGATCTGGATCATTGGGAAGTGGGACAGCATCCAAAAGGCGTTGATCTTCATCTTTATGCATTGTTACCTTGCGTTAAATAGGAGGAGAAAGCAATTTAAGACTATGGCGAATAAGCAGTGCAGAGGAAAGCGTCTCCCCTTCAAGATTGTTCACCGCTACAGCAAGAGCCCTGGCTGCTTGATCACGTTCAAAACCAAGTTTGATCAAAGCGGAAAGTGCATCATTTGTCGGTTGATTGGTCACCTCCAAATGAGGCAGTGGAGTGCTAGGAATCACCTTTTCACTAAAAGGGAGAGCTTTGCTCTTCAGTTCGCTCACAATTCTTTCACTCACTTTTTTACCAACGCCTGGAGCACGACTAATCATTGCAATATCGTTTAAGGCAATCGCCTGTGCGAGTTCATCTGGCGATAAAGTTCCCAAAATTGCCAAAGCGACTTTTGCTCCTACACCGGGCACATTTTGCAACAGACAAAACCATTCTTGTTCCGCTTTCGCAACAAAACCAAAAAGGCGGATAGCGTCTTCACGAACATGGGTTTCAATAAACAAACTTAAACTCTCACCCAAAGCAGGTAAAGAAGGACGGAGACGATTTGAAATAAAAACCACATAGCCCACCCCCTGAACATTCACAATGATATGATCATCAAAGATATGTTCAAGGATACCTTTTAATTTGCCAATCATGCCATAATCCTTGCACGATGAGCAGCACTGATGCGATGACTACTATGGCAAAGGGCCAGGGCAAGCGCATCGGCAGCATCACTGCTATCGAATTCAGCATGCGGGAGAAGAACTTTCACCATCATGTGAATTTGTTCCTTATCACCATGACCAACGCCAATAACTGATTTTTTCACTTTGTTCGGCGCATATTCAAAAACAGGCAGATTTGCCTGCGCTGGAGCAAGAAGTGCAATGGCGCGTGCTTGACCAAGTTTTAAAGTTGCCGTAGCATCCTTGTTGACAAATACATGTTCCACAGCGGCTTCATGAGGCATAAATCGATGCAAAACATCTACCAGCCCTTTGTAAAGCTGAGAGAGTCTAGAAGCGACGTCGCAGCGCGCATCAGAAGAAAGCGTACCTGCTGCAACAAATTGAAGACGATTGCCAGAAAAATCGATAACCCCCCATCCTGTTCGCCGTAACCCGGGATCAATGCCTATAATACGAATCGTCTCTGCCATAGAGCGAAGTTTATACACTTTTTGCGTATTTGAACAGATGCACGAAAGCAAAGAACACGAAAGAAGGATAGAATCCGATTTGTCTGCCCACGCGATTGTCGTCCTTCGAGACACTGTCGTCTTCGACAACAAGGGAAGAGACGCCTTCCCTATAGGTGCGCAAATCTTGCATGCACGCTTCTGAACAAAAAAGAAGAACCCATTCGCTCAATGCCAACCGCCCTTCCCTTCAAAAGCCTCCCTTCAAAAAGCGCCAGCCCCTTTAATAACAAACGCCCCGCCCTAAAATAAAGCTCTACGCTTTTCACGCGTTTGAGTAAAATGGCGAGGCAAAAAAAATTAACAAAGTAAAGTATAAAACAATGGAACAGAGAAAATAGAGGAATTGTACCGAAATCAACTCTCATAGAGACAGCATCCCAAACGGAATGGAGAAAAAAACAACAGCTATAAAATTTCTAAGAGCGCCGAAAAGCTGTTTTAAGTAATTCGATTTGTTTACCCACCAGATTATCGTCCTCCAAAACAGCTTTATCTTCGCAAACATAAATTATCTTCGCAAACATAAAGAAGACACATCTCTCAGAACACAAATATTGCACATGCACCTATCAATAAAATAAGGGGTGCCATTCTCTTAACACGAATCGCCCTTCCCTTTCAAAAACCCCTTTCAAAAAGCGCCAGCCCCTTTAACAACAAACGCCCCGCCCTAAAATAAAGCTCTACGCTTTTCACGCGTTTGAGTAAAATGGCGAGGCAAAAAAAATTAACAAAGTAAAGTATAAAACAATGGAACAGAGAAAATAGAGGAATTGTACCGAAATCAACTCTCATAGAGACAGCATCCCAAACGGAATGGAGAAAAAAACAACAGCTACAAAATTTCTAAGAGCGCCGAAAAGCTGTTTTAAGCAATTCAATTTGTTTACCCACCGGATTGTCGTCCTCCAAAACAGAGGAATCAACGCCTTCCCTGCCGTTACGTAAATATTGCATGCGCGCTTCTAAACGAAGAGAACGAGCGACAAAGTCGCGGAAGACTTCTGGAAATTCTTGCCAATGAACGCTTTCTAGTCTCAGCGTTGGTGTATGAAGCGAGACTTTGGCAAGTTCTTTTTGTATTTGTTCTGGTGACATTTCCCCCTCACGCTCTGCACGAAGAAGCAGAAGTTGAGAAGCGATTTGCATAAGCCTCGTACTTAAATACATCGCCTCTTTAGCATAAAGAGCAGAAACTTCTGCAGAGAGAGAACGTGTTGCTAATTTGCCTTCCGTATCAATATAAGTTGCCGTTTCTTCAATCAACGCCATTGTTTCTTCGTAAAGGCGGTTAAAAGCATTGTCAAAAGCATTATGCTCAACCATGATAATGGGTTCATCATAGGGACGTTTATAGGCACTCACACTTTTATACTCCAAATATCAGCACAAAAATTACAACACTCAAACGAAATGAAAGTTAAAAAGTTTCTTTTCCTGCTGAACAGAATGCTTTTTTTAATGAGTACCTCTTTTTAAACTTTTGCGCAATGTGCTTCTTATACTAAGGTTAACGTGTCATCGAGCGTCATGACAAACGGAGAGGTTTTCTTGCGGAAAACCGATGAATTGATAGGCGTTTTTCACAAAAGTAGGCGACCGAAAATTGCAGAGCAATACCACTGATAATCAAGAGGCTATCGGAAAAAAAGGTTGTTGTCATCACTGTTTTTAAAATCTGCCCTACCATAGCAAAAACAGTCCCCGTTACAAAGACTGGAAGACTGTGTTTTCCTAAAATTGCTAAGGGATGCTTTTCTGAAACCTGAAACCAGGCATTCAAACGCGGCAAACAGAGGATAAAGAATGCTAACGCAATGATATGGAGTAGACGGGGCAAACTTAAAAATGTTTTATTAAAATTAAGCAAGGGGGAGGACCAGCCAAGCCACCCCAAAACGCCCCACCAATCTAAACGGACCCAGAGCAATGAAAGCAAAAGGTACGCGGCGGCAAAAACGACAAAAAAAGTCTGAAAGACAATATTTTTTCCTTGTTGAAGAAATAAACTGCTCGTTAATCCTATAATAAACAGGAATTGCCAAGACAAAGGATTCAAAAACCACTTTCCTTCTAATGGATAAGAAGGAGGAGCAATTTCATAAAATCCGCTGAAGATGTAGAGCATGAACGAGCCCAACAGCAACAGTCCTTTTTGTTTACAACTCAAATACAGCGCAAAAGGTGCAAAAAGCATGAGTACAATATAAAGGGGCAGAATATTATTATACCCCAATTGATGTCCAAAGCTTAAGGCGCTAAAAAAAGCGAGGAAGGGTTGTGTCAAAAATAAACCCACATTATTCATTGATAACAGTTGCTCTGTTTTCCATAAATAAAAGGCTGCTAAAAAAAGGCTTAACGTTACAAAGGTTGTAAAGAGATATGCGGCATAGAGTTGCAAAGCTCTGCGCCAAAGTTTACGCATAATGAAGGTAAAAGACTTCTGCTGTAAGCGTGTATGAAAACTGAGTCCAAGAGCAACCCCCGAAAGCAAAACAAACACTTCTGCTGAATCAGAAAAACCGAAGTTTCTATGTGTTATGTATTCATAGAGAGTTCCAGGAATATGATTGATGAAAATTGTCAACAAAGCTAAAGAACGAAAAACATCGATGCGTGTATCACGACGAAAAGGATGTATATTATGCTTTAAAACAGTTTGGCATGCCATAACGGTCCCCCAAAAGTTACAAAACCATTCCTCTCTCAGAGCAGAATGCAAAGTTAACTCATTCAGTGTCAAGTTTCTTTTTCAGAGTAAAGGATTTTATATGACAAAACAAAAGAGTAAACCCGTTGAACAGGCTCCTTTTCCGCAATTGGTTTTAACATTAGATGTTCAGCGTACTTTAAAGCCCACTCTTTTACGCCAAATTTTACAAACGAAGTCCTTTGCGTGCATTATTCTCTATGATTCTCAAGGGGTGCAAGATGATGCGTTTTTTTTACAAAAACAAGCACAACTCTATGCGCAAGATATTCAAAGTAACGGTGCTGCTCTTCTCATTTCTGGTGACAGTCGCATTGCTGGACGCATAAAAGCTGATGGTGTACATATAGAAGGTGATCTTAAAGCTCTTGAACTTCTTAATAATCAGAAAAAATCAGAAAAGATCATAGGCTTTGGCAATATTCGCAATCGCCATTGTGCGATGGTTTCTGGAGAAGCAGGTGTTGACTATCTATTTTTTGGCAAATTAGGTGCTGATAAAAAACCGCATGCGCACCCTCGCAATTTGCAACTTGCAGGGTGGTGGGCAGAAATTATGGAAATTCCTGCCATTATTCAAGCAGGAAGCGATTTTGCAACCTTTGGCGAAGTGCTAAAGACCGCCTGTGAATTTATAGCTGTAGAAGAAGTCATTTTGGGGAGCGATAATCCTTTGAGCCTGCTTAAAATGATGCAAGAAAAATGTGAAAACGCCCCCTTGTAACATAGGAAGAGAATTCATAAATACAGTGTCAAATCTCAATACATTGGTAAGCCTCGTGTTTCATATAGAGCGCATAACGATATATAAAGTGGATAAAAATTTGTTTCTTTTATTCATAATTCAATCAGATTGCCATCTCACTCAATAAAACTGCTTAATAATTTCAATCAAATGAGATGAAAAAGCTAGCATCTTTTTCTTACATAATATATAGAGAAAAATATCATAAAAACTTTCTAGTTCAATGCCTTATAAAAAGAAGCCATTATGATTGGGGAAACTCATCATTGTTAAGATTGGTTATCAATACCAACAACGAATGATAGAGATATGAAGGGGACATAAAAATGGAATATAAATACAGAGGAACGTTTGAAGATCTTCAAAAGACAATTTGCGAAGCTGAGTATGACATTATAGAAGCTAAACTTCTACCACATCAATCCCCTGGAACATATCAGATCAAAACTTTCGGTGGAGGAGTCATTATTTGGTTTGAAAAAACAGGAACACTCAGCTTTCGAGGTAAAGACTCCGCGGCAAAAAAGCTAAAAGAAGATTTAGCGAAGCCTATAGCACAAAATTCAAAGACTCCTTCCCCAAAAATCTTTTCGAATACCTCAAATAAAAAAATCTTTATCGTTCACGGACATGATCATGTCACTTTAAAAGATCTTGAACTTTCTCTTCGCAGACTTGAGCTCGAACTATATATTTTACAAAATACTGGCGGTAACGGTTTACCCATCATTGAAACTTTAAAAAAGAAATTTGTAACGATTCTATAGGATTTGGTATTGTACTGCTGACTCCTGATGACATAGGCTATGCTAAATCTGAGGGTGAAAAAACAGCCCAACCCCGTGCACGACAAAATGTTATTCTCGAAATGGGCATGTTAGCCGCCGTTCTTCCTCTTGAGAGAATTGCTATTGTGCAAAAAAAAGGCGTTGAAATCCCTTCAGATATTCGTGGAGTTTACTACCTTTCTTTTGATAAATGCGTAACAGAAGCGATGCTAAAACTTGCTGATCGATTATGTGAAGCTGGATTCACTATAGATGCAAAAAAACTTGCCCTTGCATCACATTAAATTTTTATAACGCTTATCTTTCCTTTTTAAAACGCATACCGTTTGCCTCCAATTTTCTTTAGCAAACAAGACCAATGCGTCAAACAGCGAGGCGGATCTCAAAATTCCAGGATTTTTGCTATGTCCAGGTGTTTTATAAGCACTAAAAGCAAAAAAGCTGACTCGGATTCAGTACTTGTTACTCCCGGAATACTCATGCGAGGGCGCTCGCAACCGGGCGGGGGAAATGCAGGGTAAAAATCTTCATCAAGCCAAAAATCTTCGTAACGACATTTTCATTGATAAATTCGTTGGCAAAAAAATTTGCTTTCAGCGAAAAATGCTGAAAATGTCTCAAAAACAATTAGCTAATCTATTAGGTGTAAGCTCTCAACAAATTCAAAAATATGAAACAGGATTAAATCGTGTGAGCGCGGGGCATTTAAAGGAAATTGCCGATCTCTTGAATGTTCCTATTGCCTTTTTTTATGCTGATCTTGTAACAAAACCACACCCTGCATACCAGCATGATGAAGTCGCATCCAGCAGAGAAGAATACTTCCTTTTGAAAAGTTTTAGAGAACTCAAACCTAGAAAACAGAAGGCAATTTTGTGGTTGATTTCTGATCAGAGTGAAAACTTTTAACAGCATGCATAAGGTGTTCCATTCTCTGTTTCTCCGCATGCACGCGTCTTTTTTAAAAGAGCACCCTTTTATGTGTTGTGGACGCTTTTTGATCTTCAATGATCTGTTCTTAAAGAAGGCTACTATAAATGCTTAAAGATCTGTTTTAACCTCCTCCATTTTTTAAAGGACAAAAATTCCTCCCACAACCAGCAAGAAGCAATTTTGCAAATTGTGATGAGGAGAATAAAAACCATATGTGCATTTATTGTCGTTTAAAGATGATAATTCTTTAATGCTGCTTGAAATCATAAAAGAAAAATGTGAAAACTCTTAAGCTGTGACGAGGAGGAGACATCCATGATCAAAAGAAGCATCAGACTGCTCACCATGGGAATGATTTGGTTTGCACTTTCTGTTGCAAATTCTACTGGAAAGGCTGAAGAATCCTCAAATCTTGAACATTCTCTCAATACCATTCAAGATCCTGCAAACATTAACAAACCTTTCCAACCCCTACAAGCTGGACAATATGATCAAGCTTACGACTATTATGTGCAAGGCTATTATTTGAAAGCCTTCCGTGAAGCGCTCAGGCGTGCTGAACAAAATGATCCCTTTGCACAAACTCTGGTTGCTCGGATTTATATGGAAGGATGTGCTGTTCCTATTGACGGTGCGCGCGCTGCTTTGTGGTTTGGGCGTGCCGCAAAACAAGGTGAACCACAAGCGCAATTGCGCTATGGACTTATGTTATTTGATGGTAATTTTATTGCACAAAACCAAAAACTTGGTGAGGAATTTATTCGAAAATCTGTAGATACAGGCGTAAAAGAAGCTTATTATTATTATGGACAATTGCTTCTTTATAAAGCCTCGCGTGAGAAACAGGCTCTTGCAGGAGTTTTTTCCCAAAACCAAGAAAACGAAGCAATAGATCAAGCACTAAAATGGTTTTTAAAAGGTGCAGCCCTTGGTGATGCTGAAGCGGCTTTTGCTGCGGCAAAAATTCTTTCCCTAGGGACGTTAACACGACCAAAGGATGATCGTAATGCCCGCAGACTTATGGAAGTTGCTGCACAAAATAAACATCTTGAAGCGCAAATTCTTTTGGCACAATGGCTTGTACAAGGCCGTGGAGGAGAAACGGATTTTCAACGTGCTTTTCGTCTGCTTTTAAGCAATGCCACCAATATGATCGCTCCAGCACAGGTTTCTCTTGCCAGGCTTTATCGCGATGGCATAGGAACAAAAGGTGATATAGTAAAAGCAGCAGCATGGTATATGCTTGCAAAACATGCAAAAATACAAGCCCCTGATCTTGAAATGATGCTTGACGGTATGGACTCTGCCCAGCTGGAGGAAGCACGCAAAGAAATCATAAATCTTCTGCCTATTTTTTAACACAAGCTTGAGAAAATAGTATTTTTTGCTTTAAATCCATAAATTCCCACAAAAATCTTTGTGCAAATTTTTAAAATCCTTGCGTCTGAGCACTTTTTATGGTCTTGCAAAGGTTGAAAAGCAAGACTACATAAACACTCTTTTTAGCAGTACTTTTTAGGCTTTTCTCTCTGCAAAGATGATAAATGCTCTCTCTCAAAGGTAAAAAGAGCGCTTTTTGCAAGAATGGAATTGGATAGAGACAATGAAAATTAATGGCAATGAAATTCGACCTGGGAATGTGATTGAACATCAAGGAAGCTTGTGGGTTGCTGTAAAATGCAATGCTGTAAAACCAGGAAAAGGTGGCGCATTTAATCAAGTTGAAATGAAAAATTTGATAGATGGTACAAAACTCAATGAGCGCTTTCGTGCTGCCGAAACGGTTGAAAGGGTACGCCTTGAACAAAAGGATTTTACTTTCCTTTATCAACAAGGTGATGCTTTGATTTTTATGGATTCGCAATCCTATGAACACCTTGAATTACAAAAAGATTTTGTTGGGGAACGCGCTGCTTTTCTCCAAGATGGGATGACAGTAACTGTTGAACTTTATCAAGAAAAGCCGATTGGCATATCGCTTCCTGATCAGGTGAGTGTGACGATTGTAGAGGCTGATCCTGCTCTCAAAGGTCAAACAGTGACAGCCTCTTATAAGCCTGCCATTCTTGAAAATGGTATTCGTATTCTTGTACCCCCTTTTATAAATGCCGGTGAACGTATCATTGTTGACACCAACGAATTGATTTATGTACGTCGTGCAAATGAAAAGGATAAATAAGGGATAAAAGATGCCGCAGTCTGCAATCATGAATGTCATGGTGCAAGCCGCCATGAAAGCAGGACGCTCTTTAGTGCGCGATTATGGGGAAGTGCAAAATCTACAGGTGTCTTTAAAAGGACCATCCGATTACGTAAGCCAAGCGGATCGTAAAGCAGAGAAAATTATTTTCAATGAATTAAGCAGAGCACGACCAAAATTTGGTTTTCTGATGGAAGAATCTGAGGAAATTATTGGTGAGGATTCTCAACATCGTTTTATTGTTGATCCTTTAGATGGCACGACAAATTTTCTTCATGGCATTCCTTTTTTTGCTGTTTCCATTGCTTTAGAAAGTCAAGGCAAAATCGTTGCTGGTGTTATTTATAACCCTATTAGTGATGAGCTCTTTACCGCTGAACGTGGGAGTGGTGCTTTCTTTAATGACCGTCGCTGTCGTGTTTCTGCACGGCGAAGATTAGAAGATTGTGTCATTGCCACGGGCATGCCCCATTTGGGGCGTCCAGGTCATGGAACCTATCTTATTGAATTGCGCAATGTGATGGCTGAAGTTTCTGGCATTCGTCGATTTGGAGCTGCTGCTCTTGATTTAGCTTATGTTGCAGCTGGAAGAACCGATGGCTTTTGGGAAGATAACCTGCAAATTTGGGATATGGCTGCTGGAATACTAATGGTTCGTGAAGCAGGTGGTTTTGTTACGGATAAGGAAGGCGGCAACGATATCTTTCGCAAAAAAAATATCATTGCTGGCAATGATCACATTCGCATCAAATTAGAAAGAACCCTCAAAAAAGGTCTTTAAACCTATAGTCTTTTTTAAAAAGCGGGTAGCGTTAAAAAGCCCTTAGAGAGACAAGCAAAAAGCATCACCACAAACAATAAACGCGCGTTTCAAATACTCCCCAAAGAAAGCCCTGCAAAACAGCTTAGCAAATATTATTGATACAGCTTTTTTCTCAATTCCCCTGCAAACAAGGGGAGAAACGAAATAAAAGAGCCACCAATCATAACCAAACTCTACAAAAGCAGGAACCACACCTGAAACAAGAATTTAGTTCCTTGCCTTTTTCAAGAGAACCTCTCTATATCGCAAGCCGGCATCACCATTATTTTCTCCCCAATGCACCAGTCCTTGGCACTAAAGACGATTATAAGAGGCATTTTATTCCTTGTCTTTAACAGTTTTTACCCACACGCCACCCCCGTTTGTGATAAGCAAATAAAGTCATTTAATTGGTGCAATAGGGCAGAGAACTTGTGATGAGAGAGCTCTCTTATATTCAAAGTTCCGATTCAAATCGCAAAGCGATGATTTATCCTAATAAAAGAATATGTTGGTAAAATGAGTCATTAGCATTATACATAAGAATGCGAATTCTGTTCAAAGGTTTAAGAAACGAACCTGTAACCCTTATTGCCTTTATCTTCTCATAATAAGAACTCTTCAAAGCACTGATCAATCAATGATGATTGCCACGATAATCGCATTTTACAGCTTTATCATAACAATTTATTCAAATGATTATTCCGGTGAAAATTGCAATTTGGCTAAATACGCATAAACGCCGTTTTGTGCAACGAGTTCTGCATGGGTTCCTTCTTCAACAAGAGCGCCTTTCTCCATCACGAGAATACGATCAGCTTTTAAAATTGTTGCCAAACGGTGAGCAATCACCAATGTTGTTCGATTTTGCATTAATCCTTCTAAAGCATCTTGCACCAATTTTTCACTGTTTGCATCTAAAGCAGATGTTGCTTCATCAAGCAGTAACAGGGGTGCATTTCTTAAAATCGCGCGCGCAATACCAATGCGCTGTTTTTGTCCACCAGAAAGCAGAGTACCATGTTCTCCCACTTCTGTATCCAAACCATCTGGTAAGGCTTCAATAAACTCAAGTGCGTTTGCTGCTTTAGCAGCATCAATGATTTGCTCTTCAGCGACATTTTCGGTATCAAAAACAATATTATCGCGTAAAGTAGCGTCAAAAATGGCAACATCTTGCGGAACATAGGAGATTGCACCACGTAAATCTTGTAGAGAGAGACGATTGATTTCCACGCCATCAAAGCGAATTTTCCCACTTGTTGGATCGTAAAAACGAAGGATCAAAGAAAAGAGTGTACTTTTTCCAGCACCTGAAGCGCCAACAAAAGCAACCGTTTCTCCTGCTTTGATAGAAAAGGAAAGAGAGTGCAAAATCTTCTCTTGTGGTCTAGAAGGATAAGTAAAATCAACCTGATCAAAAACAAGAGCCCCTTGAACAGGTTTTGCTAAAGGTTCAGGAACTTTTGGAGCTAAAAGAGTAGGTTGTTCTTGCAATAATTCAGCAAGCCGTTCAGCAGCCCCTGCTGCTTGGATTAATTCTGCACCCAATTCTGATAATTGTGCAAAAGTAGAAGCCCCAAAAATTGCATAGAGCACGAATTGCCCCAATGCCCCACCCGTCATAGTGCCACTCAAAACATCTCGCGATCCAATCCATAACACAGCAACCACACTGCCAAAAACCAGAAAAATTGCAAAACCGGTAAAAAAGGAACGCAAGATTACGGAAGCGCGAGCTGTCTGAAAAGCACGTTCTACCAACTGTGCAAAACGTATAGAAACAAGTTTTTCAGCGGTAAAGGCTTGCACAGTGCGAATGGCACTGACCTGTTCGGTTGCTAAAGCATTGGCATCTGCGATACGATCTTGCGCAGCGCGTGTCCGTGTCCGAACCTTGCGCCCAAAGACAACTAACGGAATAGCCACAAAAGGAATAGCAAGCAAAACAAGGGAAGACAATTTAGCATTGGTAATAACCATCATGACGATTGCGCCGATCACCACGATGAGATGACGCAAAGCCGTAGAAGCAGTTGAACCGACAGCCAATTTTATTTGAGTCGTATCTGTTAAAAGCCGTGAAACAAGTTCACCAGAATGGGAACGGTCAAAAAAAGCAGGAGAAAGTTTCATAATATGCATAAAGACATCGCGCCGTAAATCGGCAACAATCCGCTCTCCCAAAGTGATAACGCAATAATAACGGCAAGCGGAAGCAAATGCAAGCAGCAAGGCTAAGACAAACAAAACAGCGAAGTAAAAATTAATCCGGCCGTGACTTGCAGGAGAAAAGCCATGATCAAGCATTTGGCGGATAGCAATAGGCAAAGCAAGGGTGACAAGAGCCGCAACAGACAAAGCAAGAAAGGCAAAAACAAACAACCAACGATAGCGCACAAGATAAGGAGCGAAAGTTGCAAGCGAAGAGAATGAAGGCTTTGTATAAGAAAATTTTGTAGATTTTTCGGAATGATTAAAAAGATTCATAGGGCTTCGCTCACTTATAAGATTGTTTATAACTCTTGATACGATAATGCATTTGAACACTTGTTTTTTAAAGCGTGCTCAGTTATATAGAAGACACTTTAATCAATTTATCAAAAAGACAAAGCGAGCGCACTTAAAAAGTGAGCAAGTTCCATTTCCTTTTATGAAAGTAGAAAGTTTGCCACATGAAAGCCAATATTCATCCCAACTATCACAGGATTACCGTTGTTATGACGGATGGCACCCAATATACGACGCGCTCTACTTGGGGTAAAGAAGGTGACGTCCTTAATTTGGATATTGACCCCAAAACCCATCCGGCTTGGACAGGTGGATCTCAAACATTGGTCGACCATGGTGGTCGTATTTCTAAATTTAAAAATCGTTTTGGTAATTTGGGCATGTAAAAGCTTTTTTCTGGTTATGAAAAATAAAGTGCTTGCCAACAGAGTGATACGTTATTTTTGATAAGCGTGTTACAGCGTGAAAGCAGTTGATTTGTTTTAGACTGTGAAGATGATGCAACCTGAAAACTTTTATAATTGAGAGTTTTAGTAAAAAGAGTAAAAAATGAGACACCCCGCTTTAAATTAAAGCGGGGTTTTTTACTGTCACAACAAAAATGCACAGCGATTACGCTTAGGTAAACAGGAATTATAAAGAAAAGAAGGTAACATGCTTAATCTGGAGATTGATCCAAGAGTATGAGCCTGAAACAATAGAAGCGAGCAGACGGATCGCGAATTTGCTGGGTAATATCATCATATTTCTACATTTAAAAATCGTTTTGCTCATCTTGGCATGGAATTTTTTTCTGATTATGACAGATAAAAAAGCTTTGTAACGGACAAAAAGTCTGCAAACAAAATCATAAAAATTCCGGCAAGAAAATTGCGCAGTACAGGCAGATAATCTGTTTTAGACCTTGGAATTTCGACTTTAGAAAAATATATTGAGAATGAAAGCACTACAAGCTATAATTTTTCAAACAATAAAATATAATTTTATCCACAAACTTCTCTGTGCAATCAGCAGAGCTTTTTTTTGCTTTTGCAGAAGGGTTATCATGCAAAACTGTTTACAAACATACATAAGACTTACAAATTTGTGCTTATGAAATGTAAATAAAAGTCTCTTTCTGGTGATGATAGCTCTCCTCCAAACTACCCCCATAGACATTTTGAGAATTATCATTGTAAGCGCTATTTATGGTAAGATCTTAAATTAAGTCTGTACAGTTCTGCTTTATGCATCCGCAAAAGAGGTAAATTTTCTCTTCACCACAGCTCTCGTTCAATATCGAACTCCATTATAGTGCCCATATAGCACACACTGGATCATAGATCTGGATTACCGTTCACTACACGCATTTCACAAAAATCTTTTGAGCCTATAAAACCTCTTTCATCGTCTAGAGAATTCTTGCTCTTTGGGATTCAAGCCAACCCTTCAGATAAAGCAATACAGAATGATTAAATATAGAGCGCCTCTTTACTACCCTTGAAATCAGTTTTCTTGAGACTGTTCTATTTTGTTATTTTAAACATTCTTACTTATGAAATCAAAAAAACAACCGCCTGACAGATCAAGGTTGAACTCTCATAACGCCTTAATCAATCAAAAGGAATTATAAAAATACAACATTGAAAATACGACTCTAAAGCGAATTCTTTCATAAGGAATATGTCCATAAAAAAGAGCTTCAATAGAAGATTTTCTCTATAATTTGAAAATCAGTTTGAGAACGGATAGAAGAGACAAATCATGAACCATTATAAATGCAAAAGCAAGACTCTAAAAGTGGTAACAAAGGTTGTGAGAGATTTGCCTTTTTACACCTTAGGTTTTACAGCTTGAACAAAGGTAAGTGTCAGTGCTCACTAGCCGAATAAAGCAGAAAAGAAAACAGCTGTCTGCACCATTGTGTAATGAATTTGTGCTCTATTTAGTATTTCGCCTGCTGCACAAAACTGTTTACTCTGTCTTAACAAACACTCTGTCCCGTTGAGATCCATTATAACACCCCTCCTCAGCAAGGTTAAAACCACCTATTGCCAGTGCCAAAAGAATATAAGAGCCAAAATCAGTGCGAGAGGAGAGATTTTTTAAGGCATTCTCAGGACATCAAACGCCCACAAGCAAAAAGGCACTGCTCCTTACATCTCTATCACTGTCTTGCATCCACGGAGCAAAACCATCTTTACACTTATGAAGGAACGAGCCAGCACCATCTTTTCTCTCTGGCCTACTCGCAATGTTGCAACCCTTGCATTAAGATATTTGATAAGAGGCATTTTACTCTTTTCTCAAAGTATGTTTTTCTCCACAGTCAACCTCTCTTGTAACATGCAAGCCAGTGATTGTAATTGATGTGCTATAGGAAAATTTGAGATGAGAAAATCTTGAAATATTGAGACATTGGGAGATCTCATTCAAGGTAAAAGTGATGAATTATCCTTATAAATTAAAGTGTTATATCCACAGACAAAGCAATTCCTACGCATCGAAAGAAAATCACATGATCACCGGATTTTTAGAAAAACATTTTCAAAAAATTAAATACGGTTTTTCAAAAAGACATCTCTTTACAAGCTCTCAAATCGCATTCTACAACATCAATCATGATGAATAAATGCCGGAAAAAAATCTACAAAGCAAAGCCATTTTCATGTTTATCGAGCAGTAAACACCCCCCTGCAAGTTCTCTTGACTGTGAGAAATTTTTCCACCATTCGATAACTCTCAAAGAGTACGAACTGCCCTTAACCCCGCATATGAGTTAATGAAGCCATATACTGAACGTCCCTCCCCTTCGAGCCTTTAGCCTTTTTACAGCAGGTTGATCGAAAAACATGGATCTTTTTCTGAACATGAACTGTTCTCTCAGTCTCTTCTTCAACAAAGGAAGTAGACACATCTTTGCCATCAACGCACCCTATAGGGCTGCATGCCCTCGAAAAGAACACGGATTCAAACAATTCTTGAAACACCGTTTGTAAAACGGCTTTTTACCTCAAAGCAGCGTTTAATGGAATGCTGATACGATAATCCATCCATCAGCACTTACCGTTCAACAATCGGTCCAAGACCCACTTCACCAACTTCCTTGACATACAAGCAGCATAGCGCGCCAGAGCTTGTGCATTTTGGCTGATAGCCCCTCTTGTTGAGAGAATAATGTGCATCAATAGCAATCGCCGCACGCCATTTCGCAAAAGGGGCTCTTACAAGCATAATAATCCTTTAAACGCTCACACAGAAAATATTACGCCCTTGAGTACTTTGATAAAGCATAAGACTGACATTTTAAACTTAAAAAGCAAAATTCTAACCACATTGAAGGGGCTTTTTATGTTCTTTAAGCACAAGATTTTTCTTGCTCTTTTGTCCATTGTCCCAAAGCAGCAAGGTGGTTCATTCGGGCGCGATGACAAAAAGCCTCCCGTGCAACAGCAACATTTTCCTCTTTCCCACCCCATGCTTTCAAAGCAGCTGCCTGCAACGCTCGCCCATAAGAAAAGGTCAATTTCCAAGGCAATGTCCCCAAAGCATTCATAGCCGACAAATGTGCTGTTGCTTCTTCATCAGTCTGTCCTCCGGAAAGAAAAGCAATTCCAGGAACAGCAGCAGGAACAGTGTTTTTAAGAACATGAACTGTCCTCTCAGCCACTTCTTCAACAGAAGCATTGCGCGCATCTTTTCCATCAATCACCATATTGGGCTTTAAAATCATGCCCTCGAAAAGGACACGGGCCTCAAACAATTCTTGAAACACAGTGTGTAAAACAGCTTTTGTGACCTCAAAGCAGCGCGTAATGGAATGCTGACGGGATAATCCATCCATTAGCACTTCCGGCTCAACAATCGGCACAAGACCGGCTTCCTGACACAAAGCAGCATAGCGCGCCAAAGCTTGTGCATTTTGGCTGATTGCCGCTCTTGTTGGAAGAGTATATGCATCAATGGCAATCACCGCACGCCATTTAGCAAAACGGGCTCCCAAAGCATAGTAATCCTTTAAACGCTCACGAAGACCATCCAACCCTTCTGTAATTGTTTCTTGAGGAAAAGCCGCCAAGGGTTTAGCACCAGTATCGACTTTAATCCCTGGCACAGCACCTGCATCACGAATAAGATCGGTCAACATTTGCCCCGTAGATGCTTTTTGACGCAGTGTTTCATCGAATAAGATAACACCAGAGATAGCGTTTTCCATAGCTTCTTTTGCAGTAAACAGCATTTCACGATAGGCGCGGCGATTCTCTTCAGTGCATTCCACTCCAATGCTTTCAAAACGCTTTCCAATCGTTGCAGTACTTTCATCTGCTGCCAAAATACCCTTCCCTGCACTTACCAGAGTAAGTGCTATATCTTCAAGACGTTCATTCATAAAAAATTCCTCTTTAATCTTGTCTTAACTTCCAAAACTGTGCAAAACACCAGCACATATACTCCATAGCCATGATGTTACATTTTTTAAAACTGTTCGTTCACACGAATCCCTTTAAGCTTGCATGAGAGCGAGAATAGCGGAAAGCATCTTACCTTCCATCCATTCCCCAAAAGCCTTCTCCAGCAGCTGAAAGAGAAGTAAAATCAGCAGCAATACACCATCTTACAAAACTATACCACAAAACTGATCCTCTAAACTTATCCATTAAGCCTGCATAAGAGCGAGAATACCAGGCAGTACCTTGCCTTCCATCCATTCCAAAAAGGCCCCACCTGCGGTTGAGAGATAAGTAAAATCATCAGCAACACCAGCATGATTAAGTGCAAACACCGTATCTCCGCCTCCTGCGATTGAAACCAATTTCCCTGTCAAGCTACATTCTGCTGCATGGCATGCCACTGCAATCGTTCCTTGATCAAAAGGAGACATCTCAAAAACACCAAGTGGTCCGTTCCATACGAGTGTAGCAGCTTTATCGATCACGGCATTGATATGCGCGATAGAGCGTGTACCAATATCCAAAATCATTCCATCTTCAGGAATATCTCCAATATCATAGAGACGATGCGGTGCATCTTTTTCAAAGCGAAATCCAACGATTGCATCGACAGGAAGCAGAAGCGTACATTTGCATTCCTTTGCCTTTTCAATAACTTTTTTTACTGTTTCCATCAACGCATGTTCACACAATGACTTTCCAACACGCACACCTTTGGCTGCTAAAAAACTGTTGGCCATGCCCCCACCAATGACCAAATAATCGACCTTTTCAACCAAATGATTGAGCACAAAAAGCTTACTGGAAACCTTTGCTCCTCCAACAATTGCGATCACCGGACGGGTTGGATTACCAAGACCTTTTTCTAAGGCTTGCAATTCACACTGCAAAGAACGCCCCGCATAAGAAGGCAAAAAATGTGTTATCCCCTCTACCGAAGCATGGGCACGATGAGAGACTGAAAAAGCATCATTGACATAAAGATCTCCATTATGAGCAAGAGCCTCAGCAAAAGAACCAGCATTTTTTTCTTCCCCTGAATGAAAGCGAACATTTTCAAGCAATAAAACACCGCCATTTTGTAAGGATTGAACGGCTGTCTGTGCAGCTTCACCAATACAATCTGATGCAAAATTCACCGTTTGTCCGATTATTTTTTCCAACACTTGCACAACGGGACGCAACGAAAATTCTGGCTCCACTTGTCCCTTAGGGCGCCCACAATGGGAAAGAAGAATAAGTTTAGCACCACACCTTTGCAATTCAATGAGCGTTTCTTTATGTCGTTTAAGACGCGTATCATCGCAAACTTTTCCTTGCGCCATTGGGACATTAAAATCCACCCGCACAAGAACACGTTTCCCTGCCACATCAACATCATCAAGTGTACGAAAACCCATCACTGCTCCCTCTTCACTTTCTGTTGTTTCAAACAAAAACGCACCTGTTCACTTCTTATCTTAGGCAATTTTCTCTTCATCTTCCATCAAAGAAAAAGCTTCCTTTATTCTCTGTCACTCTTCCGTACAACAACAGGTTTCTCAGTTGACATCAACAACATCAACTCTATGAAAGCCCATCAATCTCTTCTCTTCACTTTCTGTTGTCTCAAACAAAAACGCATTCATTTAAACTTTTTCTGCCTTTGAGTCTTTTTTTACTTTTATACAAAAAAGATGTGCATCTGTATTTTCAAAACTTTATCTCATTGAAAATGAGCGTTTTTCGTCTTTTTCCTTTCAGACAATGAAAAAAACCACCAAAATTGTACCTAAAAAGGACAAATTCTCAATAACTTAAGCAGCATTTTCCTTACACGCTAAGAGAAACCTCACCTGTTTTTTTTCAAAAAGAATGCATCTTCATTTTTTATCATAAACTTGACTTTTTTATAAAAAGAGGACCAGCAGGTCCTCTCATTTTATAGTGTTTTAGCAAAAGCCACAGCCGTATCAGCCATACGGTTTGAGAAACCCCACTCATTATCATACCACACGAGAACACGACAGAGCTGACCATCGATAACCTTAGTTTGATCATTATGAAAAATAGCCGAATGCGGATTATGGTTAAAATCACAACTCACAAGCTTTTCGTCAGTATAATCCAAAACTCCCTTGAGTGAGCCTTGTGCAGCCGTGCGAATAGCGGTGTTAATTTCTTCCACCGTTGTGGAACGCTTAGCGGTAAACGTTAAATCAATAACAGAAACATTCGGCGTTGGAACACGAATTGAGACGCCGTCAAGCAACCCTTTCAATTCTGGCAACACCAATCCCACAGCCTTCGCTGCCCCTGTTGAGGTAGGGATCATAGAAAGAGCTGCCGCACGTGCACGATAAAGATCACGATGCATTGTATCCAACACAGGTTGATCACCGGTATAAGAATGGATTGTTGTCATAAAGCCCTTTTCAATACCAACAGTATTGTGCAAAACTTGTGCAACAGGGGCCAAACAATTGGTTGTACAAGAAGCATTTGAAATAACGCGGTGCTCTTTTCTCAAAGACTGATGATTCACGCCATAAACCACTGTGAGATCTGCGCCTTCTGAGGGTGCAGAAACAAGAACACGCTTTGCTCCCGCATCCAAATGAGCACTTGCTTTATCACAAGCAGTAAAAAGACCCGTACACTCCAAAGCAATATCAATATCCAAAGCCTTCCAAGGCAATTGTGCTGGATCACGCTGTGCGAACACCTTGATCAAACCAGAACCGATATCAATGGCATCCCCAATAACCTGAACAGTGCCTGGGAAACGCCCATGAACGGAATCATAGCGCAACAAATGAGCATTGGTTTCCACCGATCCCAAATCATTAACGGCCACAACTTCAATATCTTGTCTTCCACTTTCCATAATGGCACGCAAAATATTGCGTCCAATACGACCAAACCCATTAATTGCAACGCGAACACTCATTTGACATTTTCCTTATCGATTTTTCAGAGCACAACAGAGGTACACTAGTTCCAAGCACCCCCAAATCATTCACTTCTAAAACCTTAATATTTTCACATTCAACGATAAACAGACAAACTCTTGCCTACAAGAGGTTTACATCTATTTATTGCAAGAGAGACACGCATTTCACATTGACCTCGCCGATTTTTTATAGCACGACATAGATGTCTTTATTTCGATCCTTTCCGAATCACCAATAATCATTGGTTTACTTTCCACAATGGCATAAAAACGACCACCCCCAAAATGATCAAAACGGTTCATGGCACCATGAACACTCATTTGACAGTTTCCTTATTGATTTCTTCAAGCTTTTTTTCAACAGCAGCAACCACATTCTCACAGGTGATGCCGAAATGTTTATAAAGCGCATCAATGGTGCCACTAGCACCAAATCCTTGCATACCAATAAACACTCCATCACAACCGATAAAACGCTCCCAACCTTGCCGAATTGCAGCTTCAATGGCAATTTTAATCGGTGCATCACCAATGAGAGCGCTCTGATAGGAAAGAGATTGCTGTGCAAAGAGTTCAAAACAAGGCACAGACACCACACGCGTTGGAACACCCTTTTCTTCTAAAACTGCATGTGCTTGTACAGCAATTTGCAATTCTGAACCGGAAGCAAACAAGGTAACTTTCGCATCATCACTTGCTGTGAGTAATTCATAAGCACCGAGCATACAAAGATTTTCTTCCTCATATTCCTGGCGTAAAAGTGGTAAATTTTGTCTACTCAAAGCCAAGGTAGAGGGCGTCCCCCGTGTTTTCAAAGCCAATTGCCAACACTCGACAGTCTCCATAGCGTCAGCAGGACGGAAAACAAGATGATTAGGAAGCGCACGCAAAGAAGCCAAATGCTCCACCGGTTGATGGGTCGGTCCATCCTCACCAAGACCAATAGAATCATGGGTCATAACATAAATGACCCGCACCCCCATAAGAGAAGACAAACGCATTGCGGGACGCATATAGTCGGAAAAACATAAAAAGGTTCCGCCATAAGGAATGAAGCCTCCATAAAGGGCAAGACCATTCATCACAGCTCCCATGGCATGTTCGCGAATTCCATAATGCAGATAACGCCCTGAAAAATTCTCAGCAGAAATCGCTTTCATCTGACTGCTTTTGGTATTATTCGATCCGGTCAAGTCAGCAGATCCACCAATCGTCTCACTCACGACTTCATTGATCACTTCAAGAGCCATTTCCGAAGCTTTACGGGTGGCGACACACGGACACTCCTCAACCAGTTTCTTTTTATAAGCATCGATAGCACCATCAAATCCGCTCAAGAGATCACCACGCATTAATCTTTCAAACTCCACGCGTTCTGAGAGTTGTAGAGCGGCAAATTTTTCTTTCCACTTTTGTCGTTTTTTAGCGGCATTGAGACCAGCCAAGCGCCAATTATCGAGGATATCGGCTGGAATAACAAAAGGCTCTGCCTCCCACCCCAAAGCGATACGTGTCTCAGCAATTTCTGATGCGCCAAGAGGCGCTCCATGCACTTTATTGGTTCCAGCTTTATTAGGAGCTCCAAAACCAATGGTTGTTTTACAAGCGATCAAAGTTGGTTTATCGGAATTTTGTGCTGCCTCAATAGCCTGTGCGATTGCTGCTTGATCATGTCCATCGACTTTGAGGGTATTCCAACCAGAAGCCTTAAAACGGGCTATTTGGTCTGTACTATCAGCCAGGGAGATTTCTCCATCGATGGAAATGTTATTATCGTCCCACAAGACGATAAGCTTATGGAGTTTCAAATGTCCAGCAAGGGAAAGAGCTTCTTGTGAAATCCCTTCCATGAGACACCCATCGCCAACCAGCGCGTAAGTGTAATGGTTGATGAGATCACCAAAACGTGCATTAAGCAGGCGCTCTCCCAGTGCCATTCCCACGGCATTAGCCAATCCTTGTCCCAGTGGCCCAGTGGTTGTCTCGATTCCGGCAGCATGGTCATATTCTGGATGCCCAGCAACCTTAAAACCTATTTGTCGGAAATTTTTGAGATCTTCAAGGGAAATATCTTCATAACCAGAAAGATACAAGAGCGCATAAAGCAACATAGAGCCATGGCCAGCGGACAATACAAAACGATCACGGTTAGGCCAATGAGGATTTTTGGGATCATGAGCAAGAAATTTTGTATAAAGGACGGTAGCAATATCGGCTGCCCCCATTGGCAAACCCGGATGACCAGAATTTGCTTTTTCAATCGCATCAATAGCAAGAAAACGGATAGCATTCGCCATCTGCTTCTGTTGTTCGATATTTGTCATAAATGATAGACCACTTTGTTAAACGCGTTATTTTGTTGTTCTTTCATATTCTCTTCAATTTTCTGAGAAATATTTTTCAGTGTATTTCAATTGTCAGCGTGAGACCTTTTGCGATCAGTTCAGTAACAGTCCCCTCACACATCCTTTATGCACATATCATTTATGCCAATACTGTCAAAAAATCCAGCTTTTAATTAACAGCTATCCCCTGCTTTACTTGCTAAAATGTCCTACATACTTAAAAATGAACTTTTCACAAGAAAAGAAAAGGAGTGATTCGTTTTTGCATAAAGAATTAATAAAGGATACACTTACTTAAAGGATGTAAATATCATGAACCAAGAGACTACGGTTCTATCACAAACTTTAGAGCAATTGGAAAAAGCCCTCAGAACCTTAGAAATCGCTATTATAAACCGCAATGCGGTTATTGATAAAAACAATGAATGGGAAGAAGAAATTCAACGAATGAACGCGGATCGCAGCCGTCTTGCCCAAGCACTTGATAAATCTGAAGCGCAAGTTGAGCGGCTAGAAGCAGTAAATAAAGAAGTTTCTAAACGTTTAATTAAAGCAATGGAAACGATTCGTGTCGTAATTGACAGATAAAGGTTTAAAGACATGGAAACGGTTTCCGTCACCATTGATGGTAAAGTTTATCGTATGGCTTGCGATAAAGGGCAAGAACGCCATCTCACTGAGCTTGCGGCTCGATTAGACCAATATATCACACATCTGAAGAAAAATTTTGGTGAAATTGGTGACCATCGTTTATCAGTTATGGCTGGCATTATGATTCTTGATGAAATGGAAGAAATAAAAAGAGAAAATAAAAAGTTACAAGAAGACTACGAATCTCTTTTACAACTTCATAATGAAAGAGAGCAGGCGATGGGAAGAATTATGCGCGACACAACAAAGCGCATTGAAAAGCTTACCAGCCAATTACTCAAAGATGAGCAAAACAGTCTTGTTCCGCAAGAACAGGAAGATCTCTAAACGCATTATTCCTCTTCAATAAACCAGCGCTATAACACTCAAAGACCAGTATAAATGAGCATAATTATAATTGTCGGTGCATGATTGTCAAAAAATCGCCTCAATCGCAATAACTGCAAACAAACAGCGTGTCTTCTAAAAAAAAAGAGACAAGTGCATGCGCCCTTCATGAACGAGCGTAATTTTATGCAAAATTTCTTACCATGAGAGAGTATACAAGAACCTCCTCTGCAGTGCGATTTTTACACTGTGAAACTACAAATCAACATCAAAAATGCCTGCGAACATCATCATTATCCATTATGATATTGATAAGCACCCCATATCGCCACAACTCTTGCCTTTCAGCGCTTGAGAGACTCTCTTTTTACTTTTTGTTCAAACGAGTTCTCTTTACACGTCGATTTCCTCTTAAATAAATAAACAAGTATATTCTATTTGCCAGAGAATATTACTGCTTATTCTACAACCTCCACCATGGTAACAACAGAAACATACGAACGATTATTCGCTTTCTTTTGAAAAGAAACCATTCCATTGGAGAGTGCAAAAAGAGTATGATCCCTCCCTATACCGACATTGCTACCAAGGTGTGTGCGTACCACGCTGACGAACAAGAATATTTCCAGCAATAACAGCTTCACCGCCAAATTTTTTAACGCCAAGACGTTTCGATTCTAAATCGCGATCATTACGCGAGAACCCACCAGCTTTTTTATGTTCCATAGATATTTTCCTGTAATATTCTTGACTCTTTGATGCTACAGCAGTTTGTTTCTGTGATGCAGACTTTTTCTCAGAAATTTTTTTGCAGTTTTTTAAACAGAAGTCGCTGTTTTCGTTTCCTGTGTTGTTTCCTTCACTACAGCAGCTTCTTCTTGGCTTTGCAGCTGCTTTTTGAGGCTTTAAACCACCCGTTAAAATTTCTAAAATACGAAATATCGTTATTTCTTGGCGGTGACCACGCGTGCATTTTAAATTCTAACGGCAGAGCTTTTTAAATGCGATAACCTTACACGCATGGAGCTGCTCTATAATTTCAAGCCATAACCAAAGCATCGGCAACAACAGCTGCACCAATAACTGCCTTATCTTCTTGTACAACCATCAATATATTATTCAACCCAACAACTCTAGAGGCAATTTTTTGTTTGTGCATACAAGAATTTGAAAGAAGAAAAAACTGCTTGGTCAAGACTGTTCTAAAAAGAGAAATCGCATCGGTCTCTGTTAACTCAGGAATAGGATACTACGCCCCAACCAGAACCGCAGAGATATGGACTCTTATTCAATTGATGAAACGAGGAGCCCATCCTCAATACTACTGACAAAAGAATAAAACACCAAAGACTACTTTAACGCCATAGAGTATTAATCCACCCGGAAGCCTGCAGACCAAAGCGAAATGCCGCACTATTATCTTCACAATAAGCGAAAAGGTAATCAGTAAGTCTGTTCGAGTGCTGCCCAAAAGGGTAACGCATACCAACACTCAAACACCCTTTGTTCCATCTTGAGAAACAGCAGCAATACGCAAGAGGTTGGTCGCACCAGGTGTGCCAAGGGGAACACCAGCTGTCACAAGAAAGCGATCTCCGCTGCTGCAAAAGCCTTCTTGAAAAGCAATTGCTGCCGCACGATCAACCATATCCTCCAAATCCCGCGCATCCTCAGTGACCACACAATGAAGCCCCCACACCAAAGCCAAACGCCTTGCTGTTTTCACAAGAGGTGATAAAGCAAGAATGGGTCTGTTCGGGCGCTCCCGTGATGTACGCACACCCGTTGTACCTGAAGCAGTATAAGCAACAATGGCTGTCAATTGCAGTGTTTCGGCGATCTGGCGCGCGGCGAGAGAAATCGCATCGGTCCCCGTTGACTCTGGAGCAGGATGCTGTGCCCCAACCTGAGCCGCATAAGTATGATCTTGTTCGATTTGTTGAGCGATTCGATCCATCATCAGCACAGCTTCCTCAGGATAAAGACCAGAGGCAGATTCTGCGGACAACATCACAGCATCAGTTCCCGCATAAACGGCTGTCGCCACATCAGAAACTTCTGCGCGTGTTGGAACAGAGGATGTAATCATAGACTCGAGCATTTGCGTCGCCACCACGACAGGCTTTCCGGCTAAACGACAAGCTTTGATAAGCTCCATCTGAATGGCAGGAACCTTCTCCAAGGGCATTTCCACACCGAGATCTCCGCGTGCAATCATAATACCATCGGCAACATCAATAATCTCTTTTATATGCTCCAAAGCTTGAGGTTTTTCGATTTTAGCCATCAAAGACACTTTGCTTTTGGTCAACGCACGCACCGCTATAATATCTTCCGGACGCTGGATAAAAGAAAGGGCAACCCAATCAACAGGCTGCTCTAAAACTGCCTGAAGATCAGCCTTATCCTTTAGCGTCATTGGCCCCAGAGGCAAAACTGTATCGGGAAGACTAACCCCTTTTCGATCAGAAATACGGTTTCCAGCAACCACACGGCACTCAACAGCATGACCATCACACACCAGTGCACGCAGTTCCAGCTTTCCATCATCAATCAACAATCGATCACCCGGCTTGACAGCAGCCAACACCTCGCCATGTGGAAAAAAAACACGCTGCGCATCACCAAGAATATCACGATCATCCAAGGTAAAGCTTTGCCCAATACGCAAATCCTCTTGCCCCTTAGCAAAAGAGCCAACACGTAATTTTGGTCCTTGCAGGTCGACTAAAATACCGATTGGCCGACGAACAGTTTTTTCGACTTTCCGTATGCGCTTGACCAAATCAATCATCGTGTCACAATCCGTATGGCTCATATTCAGACGAAAAACATCTGCTCCCGCCATAAAAAGCTTCTCAATCATGGAAGTAGAAAAAGAAGAAGGACCAAGGGTAGCAATAATTTTTACTTTACGTGCACGCTTCATGGGGGAGAAACTCCTGAAAGTGAGGGGGACTGTACAACGGAATTGTTGAACAAAGACTCATCGGTCAACTGCACCATCCAACTGGTTTGATTCCCCGTATCAATTTCTTTAAATTCAGCCTTTTGATAACCACGGGGAAAACAATCATGCACGCCTTGAATAGTAAATTGGCTATCTTGCACACACATGGTCACCGAACCTGGCCAGCTGTTTTTTTTCTCTGCTCCCTCTGCATAAAAATAATAGAATCGCGAAGAAAGAGGACCTTCGATCAAGGTTTTACACTCTGTCACAGGGACGACCCACCACCCTTCGCTCACCCAACCTGAAAATGTACGATACCCAAGGGCGACGCCAACGGGCTGTTGTGTCGTATTACAAACTCGGAAATCAGCTTTTGCAAAACCAACAAACGTGGACAAGAGCAAAAGACTCAACAAAAAAATCTCTAACCTTCTCTGCAACACCCCTGTCTGTTTTTCGGCAACCACAAAACCACCTTTATGACGTAAACCACTAAAACAAAACATACATCCCTTTATCTTTTCTGTTTTCAAGAACTTTCCAAATGTATATAGGTATATTTTCACTCTTTTCTGCTTCTTAGTACCCTTTTGTCAATGCATAGATCTTAAACTTTTACAAAATATTTAAAGTCAAATTGTAAAAAAACTGTACAGCTTGATAAACTTCTTGTTCTTCAAGCTTATTCACCCAACTTTATCGTCGAAAAAACAGTTTTAAATATACACCCCGGAGAAAACACAAATGAATACAGTCACCGATGAAACACATGCTATATCCGTAAACCAATTACGTGCTTTTATCGAACGAATCGAACGATTAGAAGAAGAGAAAAAAACCATTTCTGATGATATTAAAGAGGTTTATGCCGAACTGAAAGGCTCTGGTTTTGATAGTAAAGCTGTGCGAAGCATTATACGACTGCGTAAAAAAGAAGAACATGAACGCATGGAAGAAGAAGCTATCATCCAGCTTTATAAAGATGCCCTTGGTATGAGTTAAGGCCATTGATGACAATGAATATTTCCTCACAATGAAGAGAAAAGAGAAGATGCAAAAAATGAATCATGCACATCAATTTCTGCCAGAACTTATGCCAGAAATGAGCAGCATGTTTCGCTTATAATCAAGACAATCAGCACTATGATACACAGTTGGAGAAGCAATTCCTTAAAAGAGCAATAGAGTGATTTATAAGGATAATTCATCGTTTTTTTAACATGAATGACAACCGCCAATCTCATAAGATTCGCTCATCTCACCCCCTCTTATAAGGAATCACTCAAAAGCATTCGCTTGCACAGCAAGGGCGGGGGTGGCGTGTGGATAAAAACTCTGCAAGATAAGGAGTAAAAATGCCCTTTATGAACTCCCCTAACGAGGGCTATTACAACATTTTGAGCGAGCAAAAAGGCAAAAAGAATGATGGTGCTATTTTTCACTTTAAATGTAAGCGTAAAGAGGAGAGTGATGCATAATAGCTTTTCCGCTCTATACTCTAGCACCGTAGTACCAAGAGGCGTGCGATCATTAAGAGATGTCTCTTAAAAACAAGTGCATGAATGTATAACATCTTGAATATGTAACATAATGGCGTTCTGTTTTGCGAAACATTCTATTCTACATGAAGGCATAATGTTTCTTGCTTCGGAGTATTCTTCTCCTTCAATCAGCCTTTAAACAAGCAAGATAAGGAGACAGATGGGCGCATAAAGAACAAATGACTGTACCTTATATTAGAACATGCAATTCTCCCCAAGGGAACCACGACTTCCCATAGAAAAGAAGCAAACCGGCAGCATCATACTCTTGCCAACTCAAAAATACAGACCAAAAAGCAAGAAAGCTCATAAATACCAAACCATGAAAGAATCGACACGACAATGGACTAGCAAAACTCTGAAGAAATGATTGCAGCAACACAAACAAGTTGAGGATATCACAAAAGCGCAGCCACTCATGAGCACAAGAGACAATCATTTAAGATAAGAAAATAAGATTAAGAAAAGACTGAACCACCACATCATAAATTCAGAATAGTGGATCTAATCACCAAGAGAGTGAGCATTGCCCATTTGCGCGCTATAACAATAATTATCCCCTATGATTTGCAAAATATTTTTGTGAACAAACAAATCAGACATATTAAGGAGAATTTATAAAGCATAAAAAACGCATGCATTAAAACATCACATCAAAGCTAAACAAAAAGCTTTGTCTTTTAGAGTAAGCAAGTAAGTTCTTGAGAGAAAAGAAACTTAAAAATAAAATAACGCGTATAAAGGGCGCTCAAGAATAATCAAACACCATCAAAAGAATATCTGATTATTTGTACCCTTTTCTCTCCATTCTACCACACACAAAAAACTAAGTGTTTTTGATGAAATTCCTAGTTAACTTCTTAACTTTTAAGGTTAATTTCACCAAAAAGAAAAAACATTTGAAAAATTGCAGAAGAGAGATGCAAACACATAAATTTCTATCAGGAGAGAGCGATGTCCCTCAAAACGAAACGAACAATTTCCAAATTGATTGATTTAGAAGATGCAGGTGAACTGTCTTGCTATTTCCTACGCAATGCGGACTATCTCCATCCTTGGGAACCGTTAAAGCCTAATGATTACAACACCCTCACAGCTTGGAAAACACGGGCCCATGCCTTTGCTTGTGAAAGTATACGGGGAACAGCATACCGATATGCCGTACGATTTAAAAATGACAACACTATCATCGCGGTGGTGAATTTTACAAATATAATTCGTGGTGCTTTTCAAGCCTGTTACCTTGGTTTTTCTGTTGACGAAAAACATCAAGGCAAAGGCCTCATGTTTGAGATTTTATCTGCTCTCATACCGCATATCTTTAAAATTTATCACCTACATCGCGTGATGGCAAACTATGTGCCAGAGAATATCAGAAGTGGAATTTTGTTGAAACGCCTCGGCTTTGAGAAAGAAGGCTACGCCAGAGACTATTTGATGATTTCTGGTCAATGGAGAGATCATATTCTCACCTCTCGAATTCATGATTCTTATAGTCCAAAAGAGCAAAAGAGAACGTTATAAAGCGTTTTTAGCAGAGAATGTACCCCAAAAAAATCGATCCTCTTAAACCTCACAAATATTAAGGCGTATATCAAGTGCAGTACGAGCTGTTGCAGCTTTTATACGCAAGATATGAAGCAAGAATATCAGGTATCTCTATTTGCGTAATCTCTAAAACGAATCTACCTTCTCATTTGGAAAAACATGAAGTTGTAAAGAGAGAAACCAGTTCCCACCTCTACCATCTCCTTTTAATTTCTGCTTTATGACTCTCAAAAATATTCGAAGCAATATCTTGTAAGTCATGGAGACTATACATTGCCTCATAGTGTTGTTTCTCTCATTCTCTAAGGGAGTCACATCCCTCACGTACAACAAAATGTCACTCTCTCGTGAATGCACGAGCTTATTTTAAACAAACATCTTTTAAAGCGGACGAAGCCCATTTCATAACGGCGTTCATGAAAAATACAGCGAAAAAGCCATTGGACAACACTCTCCTCTTTACACTTATTGAACGTGCAAGCCGGCACCATGATAATCTTTACCAACCCTCAATGTTGCTAAAGCCCGCAGTACTTGAGACGATTCACAAGAGGTATTGTGAGTCTCTTTAACCATTTTTATCCGCACGCCCATCCCGCTTGTAATGTGCAAGCGAATGGTTTTGAGTGAATCAACATAAACAGATTTAGAATGAGTAAATCTTACGGTATGCGGAGCTGTTATTCAACAGACAGTACAATAAATGATTGTTATAAATCAATATCTTACTCAAAAGTGTAAATACCAATGCGTTTCTTTATTGTACGCAAATATTTTGTTCTCCAATGCATCATCTCACAAAGAATTGTAGAAAAAACAGATAGGAAATGGAAGCGCAGCGATTATCCAAATATCAAAATCTTCTTGAGAGAAGTAAATAGGAAAACGTTTTTATGACTTCATAGACTCTATATCTTCGCGCAGCAATTCAAGCTCCAACCATTGTTCCTCTTTCTGCGCACGAAGCTTTTGTTTTTCCTCAAGCTCTTTAGAAAGACACTCGAAACGCTGTTTATCCTTGCAGTAAAGGGCTGGATCAGAGAGTTCTTGTTCAATTTTTTTAATTTCGTCCTGCAAAATAGCAATTTGTTCAGGCAATTTCTCCAGTGCATAAGCCTGCTTATAAGACAGCTTGCGGATTTTTGTTTTCTCCCACTCCACAAAGCCACGATTTGCTGATGAGAGGGGATTTGCATTTTCCCGTGTCTGAGGATTTGAAGGCGCTTTACGCTGTGATACTGCCCCCTCTTTGCGCCCTAACAATGCAGCGTGCTTGTTTTGTGCGATCATATCACTATAACCGCCAGCATACAAAACCCAATGCCCATCGCCTTTGGGTGCTAACATATGGGTCACAGTACGATCCAAAAAGTCCCTATCATGGCTCACCAACAACACTGTCCCAGCAAAATCGGCAATAAATTCCTGCAACAAATCCAGTGTTTCCATATCCAAATCATTGGTTGGTTCATCAAGAATCAAAAAATTAGCCGGACGCGAAAGCAGCTTAGCAAGCATAATGCGGGCTTTTTCTCCACCTGAAAATTCTTTAAGTGGTGTCCGTGCTTGTTCTGGTAAAAACAAAAAGTCTTTCATATAAGACACCACATGGCGCTCCTGCCCATTGATCACAAGAGTCTCTCCCCTCCCTCCCGTAAGATAATGCGCTAATGTTTCCTCTTCATTTAAACTCCGCTGTTGATCAAGAAACGCCATGGAAAGGTTATATCCATGCCTCACCGTTCCACTATCTGCCGCTTCTTGGCCAATCAGAATAGAAAGCAATGTCGTCTTTCCAATACCGTTAGGACCAACCAAACCAATTCGATCACCACGCTGAATACGCAAAGAGAGATCTTTGACAATAACGCGCTCACCATAAGACTTTGAAATACGCTTTGCTTCCAGCACCAATTGACCAGAATCGTGGCTTTTCGCAGCTTTCAACAGCGCACTTCCAGAGGGTCCTTTGTAAGTTTGATGAAGCTGTCGCAATTCTTTTAAAGCACCCAGCCGGCGCACATTCCGTTTACGCCGTGCTGTTACCCCATAGCGCAACCATTGTTCTTCACGAGCAATCTGTCGGCCTAATTTGTGCTGTTCGAAAGCTTCTTCTTCAAGTTCCTTATCACGCCAATTTTCAAACTCCGAAAAACGCTTTTCCAGTCTTTTTGTGCTCCCCCGATCAAGCCATACCGTTGAACGCGTGACATTTTCTAAAAATCGCCGATCATGCGAAATCACCACAAGTGCTGAACGCAAAGAACATAAAGTCCCTTCAAGCCATTCAATGGTTGGTAAATCGAGATGATTGGTTGGTTCATCTAAGAGAAGAATATCGGGTTTTGTAGCAAGAGCCCGTATTAATGATACACGCCGCCTTTCACCACCAGAAAGGTTTGCCAATTTTTCTGTTCCTGAAAAACCAAGATTTGCCAAAAGAGTATTGATCCACTGTGTATCAGGCGCATGATCCAGCCCCGCTTCTACAAAGGCATCAACATCTTCAAATCCTGAACAATCCGGGTTTTGTGAGAGATAACGAAGAGTTACCCGAGGGTGGCGAAAAATTTCCCCCTCGTTTGGCTCGATCATTCCGGCGGCAATTTTTAACAGGGTTGATTTTCCACAACCATTACGCCCTACCAAGGCAATACGGGCACCTTGTTCAACCGCTAAACAAGCTTGGTTGAACAAGGGCGTTTTTCCAAAAGTTAGGAAAATGCGGTCAAGCCGCAGGAGCGGCACCACCATTAACGAACGCGTTGCGGACACGGTGCTTTATACATGACACCTCTTCCATCACGGTAGGTACACAATTGTGGTGTCTGTACTTTTTGAGCACAAGGCGCGTGATAAACCCGGCCTTTACGATTACGATATGTGCACAATGATGGATGATGCATGATAATTTGTCTTTGCTGTTTTTGCTGATTAACAGCAGCACCTGTCACAGACCCTGCAATTGCACCAAATGCTGCACCGGTAAGTGCTGCTCCAGCAGTACTTCCAGCAATTGCTGTTCCAGCCAAAGCACCTATTGCCGCACCTCCCACACCGTAGCGTGCGACACGTTGATCATTTACAGAACACGCCACCGTACTTAAACCAATGGCGGAAACAACAGCCACTTTCAAAATTGATTTTAACATAGAAAAACCTCTCCTAAAAAAGATCAAAACATAAATATATTATTCACGCCGGCACTTCATCACTTATTCCCCCCTCTGCATTATTCGAATATACTGGAAGAGTCTTATGGAATAGGTACAGACGCCAACACTATAGCTTTTCCAGAACATAAATGACAAGAGAAGGTTCCACAAATGCGATTAGAAAGCGTCAAAGAAGACCCAAATGACACATTTTTATCACAAAGAGGCCATTTTGCACCTGAAAGTGTTAATCCTTTTAAATCAGAAAAACCAATGATACTAAACAAAGACCCATCAGGTAAATCGCATGAAAAAGGCTTTGGCAAAAGCGGCCACCCTTCTTCAAGGCCGTTGGTTAATAACACTGAAATACCTTTTTCTTCCATGACCAATGCTTGTGTCATATGAGAAAGGCTATGATCGCTTCTTTCGCCACCAAAAGCACCACATAAAATCAGTTTTTCAGCTCCCTTTTGTAGAGCTCTTTCACATGCCAGTGCACTATCGGTCATATCTTTATCAGAGGGAAAAACCTCACGAGGAACATCTGCATATTTGTGTTTTAAAGCCTGCTGAGAAGAATCGAAATCGCCCACCCACAACTCAGGTACCAGATTGAGAGCTTCTGCATGACGCATTCCACCATCGGCGGCAATCACGCGACTATTGCGAATTTGATTCCGCAAACGATCGGTGATAGAAAGATCTCCATTTAACAATATTGCAAATGTTGTCATGACAGACTATGCCTTTCATAATGCTTTGCTTTTCTATCATCTTTGTATAAAAAGAACCGTGATAGATTTGAAAGCATCCTTTCTAAAACTTTTTCCTAGAGAGTCTCTTCATTTTAAAAATAGACCAAAAAGATACGAATGAATTTTTTCAAAATACCATAAGAAAATTTGAGCAGCTTGTTGGCAACAAATTTTCAAGGAATCTAGATTTTTCAACAAATATTATTTTTTCGTACCCGCATGTATAAAGTACTTCTGATAAGTTTAATGCTTCTCCTTTCTGCGTGTCATACGGCTTTCTCTCCCGACAAGATGCTTTCTTCTTACAATTCTTCTGCAAGAAGAGAGCAGTCCGGCAAGGACAATATTTATGCCACATTAAGTGCAAGACAACACCCCCGTATTTTGCAAATCTATGGAGGCGCCTATTATGATGCAAAACTTCAAGGCCTGTTAGCAAATATTGTGCGTAAGCTCACCGCAGGATTACAAAATTCTTATCAAAGCTATTCACTGACAATTTTAAATACGCACAGTGTCAATGCATTTGCACTGCCTAATGGCTCTATCTACATCACCCGCGGTATGTTGGCATTAGCGAATAATTCTTCAGAAGTTGCAGCAGTTTTAGCCCATGAAATAGCGCATATTACTGCCAATCACGGTATTTTACGCTTACAAAAAGCAGCAGAATTGAAGACGACAAAGCACATCTCAGCCAATCTTCTCTCTTATGATGGAAAAAAAGTTCATAACAGCATTGAAGATAAGCGACAACTCGCACAATTTTCACGCAATCAGGAACTCCAAGCTGATTCGATTGCCTTGGAAATGCTCAAACAAGCAGGCTATGATCCTTTTGCTTTGCCACGCTTTCTCGAATCTATAGAAGCTTATAGCCTTTTTCATCATATTCCAAGCAACCAAGATACTTCCCTAGACTTTCTCATAACACATCCAACCACCCCGCAACGAATTCATCTTGCGAGAGAAAAAGCCGGTAAAATCAGTCCAATGAACACGAGAAACACGAAACGTGATACTTTTCTCAAAAGCATTGATGGCATGATTTTTGGTGGCAGCCTTCACACAGGTTTTGTGCAAAGCGACCAATTTATTCACCCGCGGTTGGGCATCAGTTTTTCTGTTCCACAGAATTTCACTATAGAAAATTCGGGACACACAGTTTGGGCGAGCGGTCCAGATAAAATTGCCATTCGTTTTGATGCCCTACCGCATCCTGCTGCAATGTCTGCGAGTGAATATCTGCAAAGTGGCTGGCTTGCAGGACTAGATCCATCCTCTATCCGCCCACTGATAATCCAAGGTTTACCTGGAGTACAGGCGCGTGCATACAATGCACAATGGCAATTTGATGTGATTGTCATTCTATTCAACAACCACATCTTGCGTTTTCTCACTGCTGCCCCACATGGTTCTCAAAATTTTGCAGAAGTTTCCGAAAAAACAATACAAAGTTTTGCTTTTCTTTCATCATCGCAGCTAAAAAAACTACAACCTTTAAGAATCCGTATTATACGTGTCCAGAAAGGAGAAAATGTTACAAGCCTTGCGAAAAAAATGTACAATATACCGCATAAAGCAAAACTCTTTCGCATTCTTAATGCGCTCTCACCAAACCAAACTTTACAGACAGGAGCCGCTGTTAAAATTATTACGCAGTAAAAAAAATAAAGAGAAACCGTGTTTTTCATCATCTTCTATCCCTTCAGGCATATCGACAACCACTCCCATTGTTTCTCAAAAATAAGTTTTCTCATCGCTGTATTTGTTATGCCCTGTAATTGCATAACCTCTCTCTCAATGCGTTGCCTGAAAAATACCAACAAGCTACTCCCTTGATCAGCATCTGCCCAAGGAAGCTCGCCACCATTTTCTACACTTTTATGCGCTGTTACCCTCATCCCCCCCTGCCGTATGAGGCCTTTTCACACAGATTCAATGGCACTACAAAACCCGCTTGCTTGTGCCCTGTAACGACCCAGCCTCACTCTCAGCACGTTGCCTGAAAAAATACTCATAGCTTACACATCATAAGCATCTGCTGGATTAACCGTAAGCAAAGCAGAGCGCAACTTTTGCAAAGCACGGGCTTCAATTTGGCGCACCCGCTCTTTTGAGATTCCCAATTTTTCACCTAAAACTTCTAGAGTAGCCCCTTCTTCATTTAAACGACGAAAACGAATAATTTCCAATTCCCGTTCATTGAGAATTTGTAACGCATCATAAAGCCATTGTGTGCGCCTTTGACCATCAATCACTTGCTCAATTAAAGCATCCGGCAGAGGGCTATCATCCACAAGAGCATCCATTTTGGCAACGGGATTATCACTGTTTTCAGAAACAGAAACGCTCAAGGAATTATCAGAACTCGAAAAACGGAAATCCATTGTTTCAACATCACGCACGGAAACGCCAAGCTTTTCAGCAATGGTACGAAAGATATCCTGCTTTGAAAGAGCGCTATCATCTTGCACCAATTTCGCCCGCAAACGACGCAAATTAAAGAAAAGTGCTTTTTGTGAAGAGCTCGTTCCCCCCCGAACGATTGACCAATTGCGTAAAATATAATCCTGGATAGAGGCACGAATCCACCATGTAGCATAAGTTGAAAAACGCACCTCGCGATCAGGCTCGAAACGCGCAGCAGCTTCCAACAGCCCCACATAGCCTTCTTGTACCAAATCCCCCAATGGCATTTTGAACCGCTTAAAACGGTTAGCAATCGCAATCACCAAACGCATATGAGCGGCTGCAATTTGATGCATAGCATCATCATCACGTTTGTCTTTCCATCGCAGCGCCAAATCATGCTCTTTTTGCCGTTCAAGATAAGGCGCTTGCATAGCAGAACGCATCATATTGCGTCCCAAACTTTTGTCTGCATCGCTATAATTTTTACTATTTTTGTAAACAGCATTTGAAAGATTACCCATAATAACCCCTTGCGATTAAAAATTATCAAAGTTGATTTGGCAATGACACCATCATTCTTTCTAAAAAAGAACGTAAAAGTTGTTTATTTTAATGTGGACTACTTTAGCGTGTATTTTTATAATCGCAATTGTTTTTTTATTTTTATCGTAAAACTTCTTGTCATGAGACACAGTTTCAGTTCAAAATAACGATATGAATATGTATTTTACCCAAAGAAATACGCAAAAAAGCTTTTTTCTCATATGTTCATAAGAGAACAGCAGCAGAAAAATAAAATAGTCTAACAAAAGAGAGGGTATTTTGTTGGATTTTCGATTGATCTGCCTTTTGAGTAAAAAAATTATTTTACGCTTGCAGCCTTACAATACAACTAATACATATGATGGCGATGTATAAAACATCCAAACTGAATGAAAAATGAATAAAAAAGAAAATATCCAAAATTAAAATAATAAAAAGAAGTATCAAAAAACGACAAGAATGATTGAAGCAAATGGAACAAACATGTTAAAGGAGCAACAGGATTGGAATTGGCGGGAATAATTTTTTTACCAGCGTAGCATTAAGAAAGAAAATGATCATGGATAGTAAGATTGTTCAAGAGAATAATATTCTTCAAGATGATATTCTTATTGAAAAACATGGACGTGGCAAATTTGAAGGTTTTCGTTTTTATGCTAACAAGAAGACTACCGACAATCAAGCACCTGAGACAGAACTTTCAGCAGAGAATGAAAATTTAACTCTTGCTTTTTCGAAACGTGCGGTGCGTTTTTGTACTTCAGCCAATGGAGATTTCACCCTCAGTTCTGATGGCATTGTACGTTGGATTGGCCAACCAGTTTGTCAACTTGCTGCAACAGAAGATTTTTTAAAACCCAAACTAATTATTTTAGCAGATGCGCAATTAACGGGAGAAGCACGAGAAAACGTCATAAAACGCTTGGAACGTTTTGTTACCTTTCATTTTGAAACAGCATTAAAGCCATTGTTTGATTTACGTGATGCTGAAGGTTTGACGGATTCTACAAGCAGTCTTGCTGCACGACTTGTCCACTCTTTAGGAATTATTCCTCGTCGAGAAATAGCCACAATTGTCAAAAATCTTGATCAAGAATCGCGGACAGTTCTCCGACGGTTAGGGGTGCGCTTTGGTGCATTTCATATTTATGTTGCAGGGATGCTTAAACCAGTTCCAGTCCAAGCCATTACGCTGCTGTGGAATCTGCAAAATGAGGGACATGACCAAACTGGTTTGCATGAAATTTTTACCGCCTTATCAGCTGGACGAACCTCCTTAGTTGTTGATTCTCGTTATAACCGGCAATTTTATCAGTTAGCTGGTTATCGTATTTTAGGTCAACGTGCTGTACGGGTTGATATTTTAGAGCGTCTTGCGAATCTCATCCGCCCTGCGCTTCATTGGAAACAAGGAATGGACCCGAAACCGGATGGAGCCTATGATGGCAAAAGTTTTTTTGTCACCTCAACGATGATGTCTATTCTTGGAGCCAATGGAACCGATATGGAAGAAATTCTAAAAGGTCTTGGTTATCAATCGCATGCCGTAAGCAATACTGTTTTTGAGCAAAATCGTCTTCAAAATACAGCCTCTGCTTCTACACGCGCGGCGATACAAGATGTTCCTGCAGCTGAACCTGTTGGCGACCAATGGAAGACAACAGACATCTCGCAGACAACACAGGAAGAAAAGGGCTCTTTGCCTACCTGTGTTGCAACCCAATCCGACAGGGAAGATTGTTTACCAGCAGCTGAACCTGTTGGCGATTTTGCTCAACAAAAACGCGTTGAGACAGAAGAAAAAATCGTTTTACTATGGCGTTATAACCATCATCACACACAAAGGAGCAATGAGAAGTTTGGGCATAAGGGACCAAACAAAAAAAGCAATCCCTTTAAAAAAAGAGCAAATGCCCAGGAAGACAGCCTGGGCAAAACCACCTCACACACTGGACATTCTCACACAGCAAACAAACAGCATAGCAAAGGCAGTCATCATCAATCCTCTCAGAAAGAAAAGCGCTCTAACCCTGATTCACCTTTTGCAAAATTAGCTGCACTGCGTGATCAACTGATAAAAGACAAAAATAAAAATGCGCATCCCCTTTCCTCCAAAGGTCACTAAAATAAAAATGGAGTTTGATTTTGGCCTATGTAGTAACTGACAACTGCATTCATTGCAAATATACGGATTGTGTTGATGTTTGCCCTGTTGACTGTTTTTATGAAGGTGAAAATATGCTGGTCATTCATCCCGATGAATGTATCGATTGTGGTGTGTGTGAGCCAGAATGCCCAGCAGAAGCCATTAAACCGGATACAGAGCCGGGACTAGAAAAATGGTTAGAGCTCAATCTTCATTATGCAAACAAATGGCCTAATTTAACCACCAGAAAAGATCCTCTTCCTCAAGCAAAAGAAATGGATGGCGTTCCAGATAAATTAGAAAAGTATTTTTCAGAAAATCCAGGAAGCGGAGAATAATAAGCATAAGATACACAGCATGCATTTTGAGAAATTGAGAACAATCTCTTGTAAAAATAAAAATTCCTCAGTGAAATGATTGATTCTTTTAATGTTTGATGTTAGTGTTATTTTAACATGATCATCTTTCTAGGTAATTTTCTTATTTTCTCCTTGTAAAGGAAGGTATTTTTGTTTGTTTTAAAAGTACTCGACTTTTATGCTCATTAAATTCGTATAATATACTTAGTTAAAGAACATTCAACGTTCAGGCTTTTAGCCTGTTTTCCGTTACATTTGTTGGTCACTAAAGGGAGTAAACTACAATATGGCATCCCAACATGGAACGTCCTCCAATGCTAAAGGATTTTCAACCTCTGAATATATTGTCTATCCTACCCATGGTGTAGGGCAAATTATAGCGATTGAAGATCAAGAGGTTGCAGGACATAAATTAAAACTTTTTGTCATTCATTTTGCGAAAGATAAGATGGATGTTAAAGTGCCCATTGCGAAAGCCATTTCTGTTGGAATGCGCAAATTATCTGCTGTTGATTCCGTTGAACGTGCATTGAAAACCTTACATGGAAAAGCGCGCGTTAAACGAACCATGTGGTCACGCCGTGCTCAAGAATATGATGCGAAAATTAATTCAGGAGATCTCATTTGTATCGCTGAAGTTGTGCGCGATCTTTTTCGTTCCGATCTACAGCCTGAACAATCTTATTCCGAGCGTCAACTCTATACTGCTGCGCTTGAAAGGATGGCGCGTGAGATTGCTGTTATTAATAGTCTTTCTGAAACAGAGGCTATCAATCTCATAGAAATGCATCTCTCCAAAAAACCAAAGCGTGAATTTAAAACTAAGAGGGATGAGATAAATACAGACAGTGAAGCTGTCTGTGCTGCATAATACATTGTAAAACNCTTT
>NZ_HE997540.1:925556-942496 GCF_000312545.1 Bartonella senegalensis OS02 | reverse complement strand
AAAAAACCAGCAGAATGCTGGTTTTTTTATATCAGTGACCTTCTATCAACAGAAAGAACATTTGAGAGGAAATCCCCCATTCTTCCCAGGAATTCTCCATACAACAATATTGGCGGAATTAGAACATGATATAAGCGAAATGAGATGTTGAGCCTTATCTCTTGCCCTCACATCCTGTCATGGCATTGCTCTCTCTCTCCTGCTTTTACCCCTCTCTTTTCAAGAGGCTTTTAAGAACACTATGAAGGAAAATATTCCCTTACCGAACTCTTTCAGCGAGAGCCAATAAAAAAAGACAACCTCTACAGCCTCTTTACATAAGCACATTGAAAACAAAGTGCACAGGCAAGAGCCACATGTTAAGATAACAAAAATACAGAAGAAAAATTAAGAAGTCCATCTGCTCTCTGAGAAAGAGAAGAGAAAAACAAAAGCTCTGCGCAGATCCACTCGCCTCACAGATTCATTTGTCTCTGAATCAAATGAATCCATCACTGATAGAGAGATAAAAATCTCAATCTTTAGCAGGCAACACTGAACGTCCGCGATACATTCCGGTTTTCAAATCGATGTGATGAGGACGACGCAGCTCACCAGAATTTTTATCCTCGATATAAGTCGGCGCCTTAAGGGCATCAGCCGAACGGCGCATACCCCGTTTCGATGGAGAGGTTTTTCGTTTAGGTACAGCCATAAAGAGACACTCCAAATCCATTAAAAGAGAAAAAGCAATGCCAAACATGATTGTTTTTTATTAAAAACATCATAAATTTGACAATGCTCTTCTCAAAAAACATTACAAAATTTAAGAGGGTTATACACTGATTAAAGTCTTTTGACTAGACATTCTTTTAATTTTTTGTTTGGCTTTAACACGACAGGCACATACAGTACAGTCAAACAGTAAACTTACAAGACAGAGTTTAAAGCTTACGCAAATTGATAAAACAAAAAAGAGTTACATTTTATGTTATGCACTCAATTCTAACACTTCATTTTACAAAATAAAGGAAACAAGAATGCATGAATTTATAACTCTTCTTGCAAAACATGCCCACAATGTTGAAAAACGGCTTTCCACCTTGTTAAGTGATCAAGTCCAGAGTGGTGAAATTGCTCGTCCTGAAATTTTACTCAAAGCCATGCGTTACGGTGTGCTTAGTGGTGGAAAACGGTTACGTCCTTTTCTGGTTATTCAAAGTGGTGCACTTTTTGACATCCCTGCCGAACACACTCTCGACGTAGCAAGTGCTTTAGAATGTGTCCACTGTTATTCTCTGATTCATGATGATCTTCCCGCCATGGATAACGACACACTCCGCCGCGGACAACCCACCGTCCACAGAGCATTTGATGAAGCCACAGCAATTCTAGCAGGCAATGCCCTTTTGACTTTTGCCTTTGAAATCATTGCCCATAAAGCCTGTGGACTTTCCTGTGAAACCAGAATCAAACTGATCACCGCTCTTTCACAAGCGTCAGGACTTGGTGGCATGATAGGCGGACAAATGCTTGACCTTGAAGCAGAAAAAAAACCACAAGAGAGCAATGATATCACGACTCTCCAACACATGAAAACAGCGTCTCTTATAAGCTTTGCTTGCCAAGCAGGTGCAATCATCAGCAATGTGTCCCAAGAATTGACTGAACAACTTGCTGCTTTTGGAACATATCTTGGTTTAGCCTTTCAGTTAACAGATGATCTTCTTGATGTCACCGCTAGCACTAAAGTTTTAGGCAAAACCGCTGGAAAAGATGAAACAGCGCACAAAGCCACTTTTATTCGTCTTTATGGCATTGAAGAAACACAAAAAAAACGAGACGAACTGATCGCTAAAGCAGAAGCGCTTTTAACCCCTTTTGGCAGCAAAGCAAAACCACTTCAACAAGCTGCTCGTTTTAGCGCAACACGCAAAAATTAAAAACCCACCACAGCAAAACACGCAAAAAAATTTCTATTGCGACCTTTATCGCACACGGAGTGAAAGGACAACAAGACAGCAAGAATATCACAACTCTGCAACACGTGAAAACAGCCGCCTTCATAAGCTTTGCTTGTCAAGTAGAAGCGAGTATTGGCAATGAATCCCAAGAATTGACCGAATAACTTGCCGCTTTTGGAACAAATCTTGGCTTAGTCTTTTGCTTAGTCTTTTAATGAACAGATAATCTTATTTATTACAGTACATTGATTTATAAAGATAAATTTATCATTTTGCATATTCAATAAAATTTCTGATACCATAAAATTCTCTTATCTCAACCCCTCTCATAGTGAATCAATGAGAATCACTTTTTTGTGTGTCTAAGTGAGGCTTCTGTCTGGATAAAAACTCTTAAAGAAAGAGATAAAATACCTCTTATGAAGCGTTTCAAGTGCCAAAGGCTGGAGCAACATTGGAAGATAGCAAATAGGTATGACCGTAGTGGCTTACTCTTTCATAAGCAAAAAGGGTGGTGCACAATCACAATGTTACGCTATACCATTTACAAACGCTGTCGTGAAATTGAGCTTTTGTGCGCTGAGAAATGTCTCTTAAAAAAGCACATGAATTTATAAAACACACGTATAATCATAATCTCACTGAGCTTTTTTGAGCGTTCCTTCTTAAAAAAATACTGTCAACAAGTAAATCAATAAATAAATAGCAAAAATATAAACGAGTGAGAAAAAGCCAAACACATTGACCATAGATGCACTCATGTAAAAAAATACCAAGAGACTGAGCCTCCCAACGGTTGACAAGAAAGACTCATATGTAGCCCTGAAATGATCGCTTATACAATCATGCAAAATAACTTCCACACGCAGATAGGTATACTTAATGAGATAAAAAATCATACAAACTAAAATGACAGCAATTTCTTTTCTTGGTTCAAAGAAAACCATTGTAAAAATCAGGGAGGCTGAAAGAAGCAGCAATAAAACAAAATTTATCTTCTCACTAAGTTTTGTAAAGAGAAAACTAGCCAAGAGCTGAGAGAGCAATATCAGGGAAAATGTCACCCCAAGATCAAAATAAGTGACATGAATATGATGATCTTTAAAGATCCACTGCCAATATTGCGAAAAGATATTGAAAAAAATCAATGAAAAATAAAAGTATAAAGAGATATAAGGAACTTGAACAAAAATAGAGATCATCTCTTTAGCTTCACAAGCGAGAAAATTTGCCTGAAGAGAATTTCTGTGGCTAGGTCTTTTTTCTCCTTTAAGGTCATCCAAAAAAAACAAGCCAAAGAATGTGGTCATCATCATTAAAAATGCTGCGATGTACCATATATATTGGCTAGAATAATCAGCAAAATAAGCACCGATTAAACTAAAGACAAACATGCCGATATAATTATATTGAGAACTTAATCCAAGCACCTTTTTAGTCGATGTCATTTTTGTTTTTGCATATTGAACAAGTAAGGCGTTATAGGCACCAGCAATTAATGTAAGCGACAAAGCATTAAAAGTTTCTGCCAAAAGAAAACCATAAAAGCTTGTAGAAAAGCCCATGAGAAAAAGCCATGTAGCTGCAAAAGCGGCTGCCAAAATGATAGATATTTTATAGCTTTTTCGATCGGCAAAATATCCAAGAGGGATATCCATCACCATCATAACAAAAGCTTGAAATGACTTAATGATACCAATATCAATAAGCGTTAAGCCTTTTTCCAGCATATAAAAGACAATAAAGGCGCCTGTTAAAATTCTTATACCGTTAAATAAAAACCCAAAGGCTAATATGCTTGCCATTCATTCCCCCCAATAGCGCCAAAAAAGGCATCTCATATATCATTTTATATAAAGATAAAAGCTCACATTTTATTACAAATAGGACAATAACCGCTATAGGGATCTTCAGTCCTATCAATTTGATATCCGGAAAAATTAATGAACAATGTTTTTTCTATAATTTGGCATTTGTCAAAATCTGTTAAATATTTCACCGCTTCAAGAGCAGCCAAAGAACCAGCAACCGCATTATACGGATCTATCAAAGTATTCATATAGTTTTGCTTAATATTCTTAACAAATTCAAATTCATTAACATCCTTCACATGATTCTGATTCACACATGCATAACATCTGGTTTTACCTGGAATAATAAGTGGCCCAACAATAGCATTTACCGTAGCCGAACCGACATATAATAGCGCACCACTCATGTTAAAAGCAGCTTTATTCATCAAATGAAAAAAATCTGGCCTTGGATTATCTGCTGCGGATATAACAAGATCAGCACTTTCGAACAAACGGCATGCTTTCTCTATATTATCTATTTTTTCATCGTAGAACTCATATTGAGTCGAAGGGCTAATGTATGGTGCTTTATCTCTAGCAACATCAACCTTTTTTTTGCCTAAATCATTATAATTGTAGAGTATTTGCCTAGATAAATTTGATTCTTCAACAATATCAAAATCATAGCTTTTAATATGCCCTACACCCATTGCAGATAATGCATAAAAAACATAACTTCCACATCCACCCAAACCAACTATAGTTACCTTAGCATCTTTCAATTTGGAATTAGCAAAAAGAGCATCATCAAAATTACCTGATACATGCTTAAATAAGTTAATTTGTCTATCAAATCTTTTATATTCCTTCTCATTAAGCCCAGCGTTTCTAAGAGAAACTTCCTTCGAAAAGGGGGGTTCTATTATTCTATTATCAAGCATATATTTTGTTAAATATAAAAACTCTTCGCTTTCTGCAGAATTGAGATTACATTTTAATATTATATCACCTATGATATTCTCAGCATCAAAACACGCCAAAGCCTTTATAACATTTGGTGATGTATCACTCATATCAAGAGCTATAACGTTCTGTATATCTGCCCCTATCAAAACCTCATCACCTTCTTGCCTTGCTGATATGGTATAAGAGTAAACATACTTGTTTTCATATAGCAAATTCATTTTCAAATCTCCTCCCCGCAAGCTGAAGATCTACATGACTCAATAAATCGTGCAAATCTTTTGTGTTATCAAAATTAAAATTATCAAAACAAAATTTACGCCCATGATACTCTTCAAGATATTTTATATGGAGCCTTATAGCATTCATTTTTTCATCTATTGAAAGCTCATCCAAGCGGATATGATGAAATCTACGAAAAAACGCAGCATCTTCTTGAATATGTGCTAATTCAGTAGAGGTAGTTGCTATAATGAGCTTTAAATTCTGTTCCAGCATAAAAGGTTTAAATAAATCCATAGCACCAATACCCCCATCACTTCTGGTATGAGCGATTGAATGTCCTTCATCAATAAACAGAGCGACATTTTCATATGGAGAAACAGTTTCTATTAAAATTCCAATTTTTCGTTCAAACTCCCCCCGCAATCCAGTACCAGATATCACACTCCCTAAATTAACTTCCAATATGACATATCCGTTCGACATAGACTTAGACTGATTAAGTCTACAAGCAAGCTCACGCACAAAAGAAGTCTTTCCACACCCGGCAGAACCAGAAATGACAATGCTTTTCTTATAAGCACAGAATAAAAAAATCATCGCCATTCTTATTGCATCTTCACGACCGATATAGGGAGATCTCTTTCCTAAACCAAGGATATTCAGATTGACTCCACATTTTCTTATATTCCCAGCCAATAACAATGCATCTTCACTCTGTAAATACATATTACCTCAAACTGTAAAAAGAAGGGGTCAAACAACCCCTTCCAATATTTTTAGTTACGACAATAAAGAATCACAAATCAAAGATTTTACTTTAGCAGATGTAGAGGAATAAGATTTGATCTTCGTTCCTAGTACCACTTTACTATTTGATTCTACTTTCATTTTAACCTCCTCGTTTAAAATAATATTTGGAAGAAAAAGTTTCCCCCATTCTAACTTTGCATTTGTATCAAATTATGTCAAATAATAAATTTTATGTCTTATGCAGTTACAGAATTGCTCAGACCATGTTTTTTGATAACGTCTCAAATCTGCAAATATTTGTCCGAAGTGAATTTTTATTTTTCGGAGAGAGAGTACTTCCAACCATTTGCATAGTTTTGATTTTACGATCGTTTATTCTATGACTTGCATAAGAAAATGTTATGGTAATAGAGGATGCCTTTTGAGATATTTGAGACATTTGAAAAAACAAGTGTAGAGCTCTACAATCCAAAAGCTGTAAAACTTTTATCACAAAATTTAAGTAATGAGATTTTTAGAAAAACGAAATTTTCCCCACTCATGAGGAAAATTCTAATGGCATTATTAAGCTACAATGAAATTCATAAAACGACTGGAAATAATGTTACACTTAGTTTGCAAATGAATTTATTTGAAAACAGTGAGCTCTCGGAGTCTTTTTCAAACTTGCCCAAAGCGTGTATGAATATAATCACTCAAAAGTGTTTCAAATTCTTCAGCAATGTGGTTTCCGCGTAAAGTCTTTACCTTCTGTCCTTCAATAAAGACAGGAGCTGCCGGACTTTCACCCACTCCAGGCAATGAAATACCAATATCAGCATGTTTTGATTCTCCTGGTCCATTGACAATACAGCCCATCACGGCAACCTTTAAACTTTCAACACCAGGATATTTTTCACGCCAGATGGACATATTTTTGTGTAAATCTGCTTCAATTTTTTGTGCTAATTGCTGAAACACTGTCGAAGTTGTGCGTCCACATCCAGGACAAGCCGCAACAACGGGCAAAAATTGTCGAAACCCCATGACTTGCAAAAGCTCCTGAGCAACCTTGACTTCCCGTGTCCGATCTCCACCGGGTTCAGGTGTTAAGGAAATACGAATCGTATCACCAATTCCTTGCTGTAACAAAATCCCCAAAGCCACAGAAGAAGCCACAACGCCCTTTGTTCCCATTCCTGCTTCTGTTAAGCCCAAATGGAGCGCATAATCACAACGCTCCGCTAAAGTACTGTAAACAGCGATGAGATCTTGTACAGCACTCACTTTTGCAGAAAGAATAATCTGATCACGTCTCAACCCTACCTCTTCAGCCCAAACAGCGGAATGAAGAGCCGACTGAACAACAGCTTCCCGCATAATTTCACCGCCAGATAAAGGCTTTTCCTGCTTAGCATTTTCATCCATAAGCCGTGTCAACAATACATGATCAAGTGACCCCCAATTCACCCCAATGCGAATAGGTTTACGATAACGACAAGCAATCTCGATAATTTCAGCAAACTGACGATCCTTTTTTGCACCAAAGCCAACATTCCCAGGATTGATCCGATATTTTGCCAGAGCCTCAGCACAGGCAGGATGTTCTGATAAAAGCTTATGTCCAATATAATGAAAATCCCCCACTAATGGTACAATGAACCCTAAGCGTTCCAATCGCTCCCGTATTTTAGGCACAGCCGCTGCCGCTTCATCACGATCAACCGTAATGCGAACCAATTGCGAACCAGCCTGCCAAAGAGCAGCAACTTGTGCAACTGTTGCATCCACATCAGCAGTATCCGTATTGGTCATTGACTGAACAACTATTGGATTGTGCCCCCCAACCAGCACATCACCAACCGCAACGGCAACAGACCGGCGACGCTCAAGAGGTTTAGATAAAGAATACCCTGTGTTCATCAAGACCTCAAATTTTCAAAACCTGCATTATTGATTATCCTTTATGGCAACGCCTGCCAGAGCACAATTATAAAAAACAGTACAACTTGAAAAAATGAATGAAAGAAATACTCTCTCACTGTGCCAAAACTCTCAGCTTTTTCGCTTTACTAAAAAGCAAGCAAGCGCAAACAATGCAACCTTTCAATTTTTAAGCCGTTATAACAAAACCCCAAACACAATTCCAACTCTATGCAACACTATATCACATGAAGGAGGAAACCCATGTGCCTATTTTCGCCCCACACTAAAAATGCTAAAATTAAAAAGCGCATCGCACAATTAAAAAACGAACTCGTTCCCGTGAGTCATCTGCGTTCTCAGAGGAACAGCTTTGAGAACATCTCTGACATCTTTGAGACATGGAAACAAAAAGGCCACCACGCACTTTACCATCTCAACGAACATGTTACAGAATTGAAAAAAAAAGCAAAAGAAAACCCTAAAAAAACCCTTGCGTTAGCGGCAGGATTAGCTTTAGCGGGCTTCTTGCTGGTCCGTAAACATTAAAACCATACCCCTACCTGAGACTTTTCCCAATAGCCCACTTTCCAATGCCCACTGTAAAGTGGGTATTTTTCTCTATTCCTGTGAATATTATAAAATATCATACAATTTTCAGCTTAGAAAAAAGTATTTTAAGATATGCACTATAACATACCAAACAAAATCTTCTAAAGTAAAAGCCCATTTACTGTAAGCAAAAGGGATAAAAATCAAACTCAAAAAGCCCAAAATCTTAGCCTCCAGAACCGCGTTGTAAAATATCGACATAAAACATGACAACGGACATACCAAGAATGTGTTTCTCCGCCCCTTTCTGTCTAGGATCTAAAGAAATAGGCACAAAAACAAATAGAGCGCGCAATTTCGATAAAACAACCCTCTTCACAGAACAGACCAAACAAAATTTTCCAAAATAAAGACGCATTTTCTATAAGCAAAAGGGATAAAAATCAAACGCAAAAGAGCAAATGTTATTTTCCAGGACCGCGTTGTGAAGTATCGACATAAGTAACAACAGACATACCAGGAATGAGTTTCTCTGCCCCTTCCTGTCCAGGATCTAAAGAAATACGCACCGAAATACGTTGCGCAATTTTGATGAAGTTACCAATTGCAGTATCTGTTTTTAACAGTGAAAATTCCGAACCTGTGGCAGGCGCGAAACGAACCACACGTCCTGTTAATTTCTGATTGTTCAATGCATCAACAGAAAAAACAACAGGCTGCCCGACACGCATCTGAGAAAGTTGCGTTTCTTTATAATTGGCAATAATCCAAATATCATCAGAAATGAGTGACACCAATTGCGTACCAGGCAAAACATATTGTCCTACCCGCGCCCCAACCAATCCAACATATCCTGTTTTAGGAGATAAAATCTTCGTGTGCTTTAGATTAAGCTTAGCCAATTCAACGCCAACCTTTGCTCCAGCAACCTCTGACTGCAAACTTTGCCGTTCAAGATCCAACTGTTTTTGCAACTGGCGTTTTGTTTCAAGTGCTGCCAATAATTGCGAAAGAGGACGAGAAACGGAACTGGCCCCATCCCCAAAGCCTAACTTCTTGTTTTCAGGAATGACATTAGAGAATGCACGCGAACGGGTCAATTCGGCTTCTGCTGTATTAATCTCTCCCTGCAACAGCTGCGCCTGCAAAACAACGCTTGCAAGTTTTGCATTTTTTGAATCCAACACAGCCTGTGCCTTTGCAAGCTGTTGGCGAAAGAGGGAATCATCAAGTTCAAAGAGCAGCATTCCCTGTTCAACTCTTTGGTAATCCTGCACATAAATCCGTGCGATCACCCCAGAGATCTGTGAACTCACCAGAGTCATATTGCCCTTAACGGAAGCATTATCGGTTATTTGAATTGTACTCACAAAAGGGGGAAGTTTCCAAGCCCATAAAATCAGCAAGCAACCTGTAATTCCTGAAAGGAATGCAATAATCGTCGCTCTTGACCGTAATGCTTTTATCACTTTTTACACTCCTCCTGTATGAGATTGCTCTGCTTTTCAAAGCTACGCAAAGAGCATGACTTTAAAAATATTTTGGCAAGAAAAATAGCAAACACAACCGTTGAAATATAAAAATATAGCCGAAACACATCATCGTAAGCAAAAATATTTGCGGTTAATTTAAGTTTTTCAATCAACCTAGATACGCCTTGCTCGTCCCCTAATCTATAAGGATTTGTCCCCCAAAAAGAAGACGAAAATAAGGTATTGATCTCACCTGAAATAAGGCGATCTGTTACAACAATATTTTGCGTTAAGGACTCAAAGTTTTTATAAGCGAAAAAAAGCTGCAGACTGCCAAAAAAAGCCGATCCCATTAATCCGCCGGTCACTTGCGTCAGCAGAAAAACAGTAATAAAACTCAAAACGTAACGCGGTCCTCGCTCACCGGCTATCACAAACCCCCTAGAAAGAGCAGGAGGCAAAAAGAGCGCATAACTAAAACTCACCAACCCCTGACTCAACATCATATCTTTTGGGAGCGTTAAATGGTTCACATGACTATCTAAATAAGCACCAACAGCCAAACATCCCAAAGATAAAAGATAAAAATAATCCTCACGCCCCACCCGGAAAAAAAACACACAAGCGGCTCCGCCTAGAAGGGTGCCAAATGTAACAGCAAGATACATTGGCATCATTTCACGATTCAACAAACCAAAGAGATTAAAAAAATTTGCTGCTAAACTTGATCGCTCTAAGAGGAAAACGTGAAAAACCAATAAAATGAGCACAGGCTGTACGATTTCTTTACTGCAAATCCATCGTAAATCAATCAATGGTTTTTCTCGATTCAGTTCAATAATTGTGGCAACGACCAAAGAGAAAACAGCCAATGCAAGCCCCCAGCCAATCCAAGGTGCTTCATACCACCAATACAAAGTTCCAACAGACATAATCACGGCATTGAGTCCAAGACCAAGAGCAATCAAACTATAGCTCACCCAATCTAACTTCTGAATGACCTTGTTACGGACAACAGGTGTCAGAGGGAGAGCATAGATACATCCCAAACTGATAAGAACCAATCCCATTTCCAGTGCTGAAAGACTTAAAAATCCACCATTTTCCAACAAATCAGGAGAAATCAACCGTGATAAAGGCGCTGCTAAAGCAGCATTCATATAATTCAAACTAAGACCAACAGTGAACTTCTTTGCTGGTGCAAAAGCCTCCATCATATAAAGCAATGCCAGTGAAGCCAACGGCGCCGCAGCAACACCAGCAAAAAAACGAATGATCAGTGCAGAACGCAAATCCGTGACAAAGAGCTGCAAAGCACAAACCAAAACGAAGCCAAGGATTGAGAGTTCAGCAAAAGCCCGAAGCCCAAACTGATATCGGATTTTGATCAACATGATCGCAACACTGACATTTGGCGCCATATAAGCAGCCACCAACCATGTTGTTTCCGTCAGAGTTGCATGGAAATCACCGGTAAGATAGATAATATTAGATTGAACAATATTTGCCCCTAAACCATAAGCCCACTGCAAAATAAAAGAGGCTAAAATATACACGAAACATTTTGGCAAAGGCCCGGCAAAAACGACACCGGGATGGGGAAAGGGCTTTCCCCCTCTTTTAGCAGATAAAACCGCATTCCTTCTGCCGCTCACGTCACTTTTTCCTGTATAATCTATTATGCCTCCGTCAGCCCAGCATCAGCAACTTTCAACTGCTGAAAAAAGTCTTCTATTTTATGACTGATCTCATCATTTGAGTCCCCTTCTAACGTTGCTCGCACCTTTAAAATCTGCTGTTCCAAATCATCAAAAGAAAGATGTTGAACAGCCACAACACGCTCCACCAGAACAGAACACCCCGAAGAGGTAATATTGGCAACGCCCCCGCAAACAGTAAACAGCTTTTCCCCTGAAGAGGTGAGAACGCGCACACTTCCCAACACAATACTTGCCACCAGCGGTGCATGATGCGCCATCACTGTCAAAGCACCTGAGGCTGAAGGAAGAACAACAGACACCACCTGCTCTGAAAACACAAGTTTTTCAGGAGACACAATCTCAAACAAAAAATGGTCTACTCTCTTGTTTTCCACACAAATCTCCACGACACTCGATATGAGGACGCCCTATCCTCTTTTAAAACAAACATTCACTACAGACTTTCTTTTTATGAAGAAGCCTCTGCAATAAGACGCTTTCCTTTTTCAATGGCTTCATCAATCGAACCGACCATATAAAAAGCTGCTTCTGGCAAATCATCATACTCACCGGCGCAAAGTCCTTTAAATCCTTTGATTGTCTCTTCTAAAGGCACCAGTTTTCCGGGTGAACCGGTAAAGGCTTCAGCAACATGGAAAGGTTGCGAAAGGAAACGTTCAATTTTACGAGCACGCCCCACCAACAACTTATCATCTTCAGAAAGTTCATCCATTCCGAGAATAGCAATAATATCCTGCAAAGATCTATAGCGTTGTAAAATGGTCTGCACTTGACAAGCGACCGTATAATGCTCTTCCCCCACGACCAATGGATCAAGCATACGTGAGAAAGAATCGAGTGGATCAACTGCTGGATAAATACCCTTTTCAGCAATAGAACGAGAAAGAACAGTGGTTGCATCCAAATGGGCAAAAGATGTTGCGGGAGCAGGATCTGTCAAATCATCGGCAGGAACATAAATAGCTTGGACAGAGGTAATAGAACCCGTTTTCGTACTGGTAATCCGCTCTTGCAGAGCCCCCATATCGGTTGCCAAAGTTGGCTGATACCCCACAGCAGAAGGGATACGCCCTAAAAGAGCTGACACTTCAGCGCCAGCTTGCGTAAAACGGAAAATATTATCCACGAAGAACAAAACATCTTGTCCCTCATCACGGAAACTTTCTGCAATGGTCAATCCTGAAAGAGCCACGCGTGCACGTGCTCCTGGTGGTTCATTCATTTGCCCATAAACGAGTGCGCATTTTGATCCTTCTGTTGAACCATTGTTGTCTTTTGGATTGACATTCACGCGACTTTCGATCATTTCATAATAAAGATCATTTCCCTCACGTGTACGTTCACCAACACCAGCAAACACTGAATAGCCACCATGCGCCTTTGCAATATTGTTGATAAGCTCCATAATGAGAACAGTTTTACCGACACCGGCGCCTCCAAACAAGCCAACCTTCCCGCCTTTAGAATAAGGTGCTAACAGATCAACGACTTTAATACCAGTCACCAGGATTTCTGATGCGGTTGACTGTTCGACATATTCAGGAGCCTCTTGGTGAATGGAACGGGTTTTACTTGTCGCAATGGGGCCCACATTATCCACCGGCTCTCCAATCACATTCATAATACGACCAAGTGTTGCCTCACCAACGGGAACACTGATCTGTGTTCCTGTATCAAAAACTTTTTGACCACGGACCAACCCATCGGTGGTATCCATAGCAATGGTACGCACAGTATTTTCACCCAAATGCTGAGCAACTTCTAGAACCAATCGATTGCCTAAATTATCTGTTTCTAATGCATTCAGAATATTTGGCAAAGTGCCTTCAAACTGCACATCAACGACAGCACCAATAACCTGTTTGATCACACCAACTGCTGCTTCTGCAAGCGGACCTTTTTGAGGAGACGTATGCACAGGACCAGAGGAATCCTTTACACCAGCTTGCGTTTTCGAGGTGGCCTTTTTCACGCCCGAACGAGCAGGAGATTTTTTTTTCTCAACTTTTGCTGCTTCCTTACTTGACGTCACTGCTTTTACCATCAATTCTTACCTTTTCAATTTAAAGCGCTTCAGCGCCCGCAATAATTTCGATCAATTCGGTCGTAATCTGTGCCTGACGCTGACGATTATAAGCCACCGTCAATTTATTAATCATTTCACCTGCATTGCGCGATGCATTGTCCATAGCCGTCATTTTTGCGCCCATTTCACCGGCAATATTTTCAAGCAAAGCCCGAAAGATTTGCACAGAAAGATTGCGTGGCACAAGCTCATCCAAAAGGGAAGCTGCATCAGGCTCATAATCATAAACGATGGATTGTAGCCGCACACTACTGTCTCTTTTTTGTTCAACCTCTCTTGTTTCAACAGCACCCCTTGGAGGCACCATAGGGATCAAACCAAAAGCGACGGGACGCTGATTAATCACTGAAACGAATTCAGAATAGAACAGCGTACAAACATCAAAAGCATTTTCATCGAATAAATCAACGATTTTCTGACTAATCATCGCCGCCTCTGCAAAACCAATTCGCTTCACGGATTGCAAATCGATATGATCAATCATCAAAGCTTTGTAATCACGGGATAAAATATCTGCTCCCTTTTTTCCGACGGTTAAAATTTTAACGATTTTACCGGCAGCAAGCAATGTCTTAATATGTTCGCGAGCCCGACGAGCAATCTGCACATTAAAAGCACCACAAAGCCCACGTTCAGCAGTACAGACCACGAGGAGATGAACATCATCTCGTCCAGTCCCACGCATGAGAAGTGGAGCATCGATAGGGTCCACATCCATAGCAACATTTTCCAAAATAGCGGCCATCCGCTGCGCATAAGGACGGGCAGACTGAGCCGCCTCTTGTGCACGGTGCAACCTTGCCGCAGCAACCATCTGCATGGCTTTGGTGATTTTCTGTGTTGCCTTAACCGAGGCGATACGGTCTCTAAGATCCTTTAATGACGCCATTGCAGCATTCCATCAACTCATTACGAAAAATTCTTTGCGTAAGTATTAAGAACAACGACCAACTTATCCTTGATCTCATCGGTTATCTGTTTTTGATCGGCAATTGCCTGCAAAAGATCTGCGTGATCATTGCGTAAAAGGATCAAAAGTCCCTGCTCAAATCGACCGACATCAGCCACAGCCAAAGCATCAAGATAACCATTGACACCTGCGAAGATAACAACAACCTGTTCTTCTGTTTTCAATGGAGAAAATTGCGGTTGCTTCAAAAGCTCTGTCAAACGGGCACCACGATTTAAAAGGCGCTGCGTTGAGGCATCCAAATCGGAACCGAACTGTGCGAAAGCAGCCATTTCGCGATATTGTGCTAATTCCCCTTTAATGGAACCAGCGACCTGCTTCATGGCTTTAATTTGTGCAGCGGAACCAACACGCGAGACAGAAAGACCAACATTCACAGCAGGACGAATTCCCTGATAAAACAAATTAGTTTCTAGAAAAATTTGCCCATCAGTAATGGAAATCACATTTGTGGGAATATAGGCAGAAACATCATTAGCCTGTGTTTCGATGACAGGCAAAGCGGTCAAAGACCCGGAGCCATTTTCAGCATTAAGCTTTGCCGCGCGCTCTAAAAGACGCGAATGAAGATAGAAAACATCACCAGGATAGGCTTCACGACCAGGTGGGCGACGCAGCAAAAGAGACATTTGACGATAAGCGACAGCTTGTTTTGAAAGATCATCATAACCAATCAAAGCATGTTGTCCATTATCACGGAAATATTCGCCCATTGCACAACCGGCGAGAGGGGCGATAAATTGCATAGGGGCAGGATCAGACGCTGTGGCCGCTACGATAATGGAATATTCAAGCGCTCCGCGCTCCTCTAGAACTTTCACAAATTGCGCCACAGTTGAACGTTTTTGACCAATAGCAACATAAATACAATAGACCTTATCCTGCTCATTCCCGGCACCTTTTTCATGGAAGGGTTTCTGGTTCAAGAAGGTATCGAGCAAAATCGCTGTTTTTCCTGTTTGACGATCACCGATCACCAACTCACGTTGTCCCCGTCCGATGGGGATGAGCGCATCAATAGCCTTCAATCCTGTAGACATTGGCTCATGCACGGACTGACGAGGAATAATACCTGGAGCTTTAACATCGACACGACGATATTCTGTTGCCTTAAGGGGTCCCTTACCATCTATAGGGTTTCCGAGTGCATCGACAACGCGCCCTAGCAAAGCTGGACCGACAGGTACCTCGACAATAGCACCGAGTCGTTTAACGCAATCGCCTTCACGGATATCACGATCTGACCCGAAAATGACCACCCCGACATTATCGATTTCCAAATTGAGTGCCATACCGCGCACACCATTTGAAAAGGAGACCATCTCCCCTGCTTGGACATTATCCAAACCATAAACGCGAGCGATACCATCACCCACAGACAAAACCCAACCAATTTCTGAAACTTCAGCCTTTTGGTCAAAGTTTTTAATTTGTTCTTTTAGAATTTTTGAAATTTCAGATGGTCTAATATCCATCAGCTGACCTCTTTTTTCAATGCAAGCTTAAGCGAAGACAACTTCGCCATAAGGGACGTATCGATCTGTGATGATCCAAGACGAATGATCAGCCCACCAAGAATTGTTGGATCGACACAGATATTGAGCAAAACTTTCCCCCCAACGACACTTTCCAAAGCGACTTGCAACTCTTGTTTCTGCTGAGAATCAAGTGGGCGTACAGAAATAATCTGTGCTGACACTTCCCTACGAGAGAGAGCAACACGACGCTGAAAAGCCTGTAAAATACCAGACAAGGCACGCAGGCGATGGTTTAGCGCGACAACACGCAAAAAACGGCTCAGAATCTGACCAGCATCCTCATCAGCAAACTGAATGTTTTCACAAACAGACTGCATAACTTTGACCTGCTCATTTACGGAGAAGAAAGGGCTTTGCACAAAGCGTTTTAAGTCTTCATTTTGATCTAAGACCACCAAAAAAGATTCGACTGCCTTTTCAACCTTTTCGACAAGGCCTTTTTCTTGAAGGAAATCAAAAAATGCCTGTGCATAGCGTTGATTCACCAATGGCAGCGGTATAAGAGAAAATGAATTCGACACGAAATACCGCCTCTTTCCCTTGAGCGATTCTCTGATAGCTATCAGATGAAATGAATGAGCACCTAAATTTTAAGAATCTGTTTCTTAAAATCCAGAACAAAAAACTTTTCGGTTTCTAGCATAGACATAACCGACTGGCAACACCACAAATGGCTGCTTTTTGAAAATTTTAGACAAAACATTCAAAATATTTTTGGAAATGATTTTCCAGAGAACCATTGGTTTTTCTGTGTTTCTTTTTGGCATTCTCTGAGCGATTTTTCAAGTCTCTTTTTTGTTTTATTAAAGTGTGAGGACAGTAAAGAAAAGATGTTCTTTAGTTTTAAAATGGAACATTTTTGGTAAAATATTTTGAGCAGGAGGTTCCCCCGCTACCGCTACCGCTACCGCTACCGCTACCGCTACCGCTACCGCTACCGCTACCGCTACCGCTACCGCTACCGCTACCGCTACCGCTACCGCTACCGCTACCGCTACCGCTACCGCACCGCTACGCTACCGCTA
>NZ_HE997540.1:920606-925107 GCF_000312545.1 Bartonella senegalensis OS02 | reverse complement strand
GCTACCGCTACCGCTACCGCTACCGCTACCGCTACCGCTACCGCTACCGCTACCGCTACCGCTACCGCTACCGCTACCGCTACCGCTACCGCTACCGCTACCGCTACCGCTACCGCTACCGCTACCGCTACCGCTACCGCTACCGCTACCGCTACCGCTACCGCTACCGAAAAAATGTGTTATCTCAAGCTTATAAGCAAGAGATTATAACAGATATCACCATAAAAAAAGCAAAAAACGACCTTTTTGCTTAAAATTGCTCCTCTTTGTAAGAGAGTCTCTTTTACAAGGAATATTTTCACAAAGACTCTTTGCTTAAAGAGTCGTAAAAGTTATAGTACGTTGCTCTTTCAAAGAAAAATTTATAAATCACTCTCCCTCTAAACCCAAACAAAAATGCATTTTCGACGCACTAACAAACAATGCACCCCCCCTGCAAATCAAAAAAACATTGCCTTTATAAAAGAAGTAACAAAAACCGAAAATGATAATGCCAAGAATGAAAACCTGTGGAATTTCTGCTAATCTCATTAACGAGATATTTTTTTCAACGGGTATAACTTGGCGCAGCGTACATGCATAACGTTCTGCCGCTTGGCGTTTTTCTGAAGACACAATCAAAAAAGGCTATCGTCCGTAGAAAACAGAGGATAATAAGCACAGACTCTCGTTTAAAAGCCTCTTTTAAACAAAGAGACCTTCTCATTATAACAATCTTTTCTAAAGAAAACTTTGTGGGTCAATATCAATCTGAACCCGAACGGAAGAAGGGATTTTCGGTGCATTTGCAAGCATCGCACGGATAAAACCTTGTATATCAAAAGAGCGTTGCCCTTGCAGCAAAAGCCGAAAACGATAACGCCGGCGAATGAGAGCCAGCGGAGCTTCCGCAGGCCCCATCAACGAGATATTTTTTTCAACGGGTGCAACTTGGCGCAACGCACGTGCATAATGTTCTGCCGCTTGGCGTTTTTCTGAAGATACAATCAAAGAAGCAAGCCGCCCATAAGGTGGAAGATGATAATGTTGACGCATAGCAATCTCATAGGTGTAAAAATCTTCTCCTTTTTGCGAAAGCAAAGCTTTTATCACCGGATGATCAGGCTGATAGGTTTGCAAGAGACCTAAACTTTCCAACCCCATACGCCCTGCTCTTCCTGTAACCTGAGACAAAAGCTGAAAGGTACGCTCCCCCGCACGTAAATCGCCATTTGCAAGCCCAAGGTCCGCATCAATCACCCCAACCAGCGATAGTCCTGGAAAATGGTGCCCTTTCGCAACAAGTTGCGTTCCAATAAGAATATCAACATCACCCTTGGCAATTGCTTCCAATTCACGACGCAATTGACCAATCCCCCCTTTGAGATCAGTTGACAAAATCAATTGTCGCGCCTGTGGAAAAAGCGTCCGTGTTTCTTCCGCAATTCTTTCCACACCAGGTCCACAAGCGACAAGATGATCGAGAGTTCCACATTCAGGACAAGCTTCTGGAAGAGGCTGATGATATCCACAATGATGGCATTTAAGTTGCCCTTGCGCCCGGTGCTCAACCAACCAACTCGAACAATCGCTACAATGAAACCGATGACCACAAACCCGACACAAAGTTAAAGGCGCATAACCACGACGATTAAGAAAAAGAAGGGCTTGTTCGCCTTTTTCGAGTGTTTGCTTTAAAGCCTCTTCAAGAGCAAAGGAAATAAAACGTCCTTTTTGCACACCTCCTTGACGCATATCAACCACCCGCAACTTTGGAAGCGCTGCGTCTTTAAAACGTGATGGCAAATGCACCTTTTGATAACGTCCTCTTAAAACATTTGCCTGACTCTCAATCGATGGTGTAGCTGAGGATAAAATAACAGGACAATGCTCAAAAGAGCCGCGTGCAACCGCCATATCACGTGCATGATAAAAAATACGCTCTTCTTGTTTATAAGCCCCATCATGTTCTTCATCGACAACAATCAACCCAAGTTCCTGAAAGGGAAGAAAAAGTGCCGAACGTGCTCCAGCCACAACCCGCACCTGTCCTTCTGCCACCTGTCGCCATACCCGTTCCCGACGACGTGGTGCCAAATCGGAATGCCACTCTGCTGCTGCTGCTCCAAAACGCGTATGAAAACGATCTAAAAATTGTTGTGTTAAAGCAATTTCTGGCAACAAAATCAAAACCTGCTTGCCCTCTATAAACGCTTGGGCAACCGCTTCAAAATACACTTCCGTCTTTCCTGCCCCAGTAACACCATCAAGCAGAAAAACTTGAAACTTTGCAGACACAACACCTTCGCGCAAAAGTTTTGCTGCTTCACTCTGTTCTCCCTCCAACACCGGCGGATCAAAATCCGGATTAGGTAGTGCGACAAGCGCAGATGGCGGCACCACAACCTCTTCAAAAACTCCAAGCGATTTTAACCCTTCAACTACGGAAACAGAAGTTCCTGCCGCATGCGCAAGACCAGAACGTGTCCAAACCTCACCATCGCACGCCAACTCCAAAACCCTTAGACGTGCTGGCGTTAAACGCCCCACATCCCCCCCACAATACCGTAAACCTAGCATTTGTGCTTCTGGTTCTAAAGCAGCTGGCACAGACAAAACCAATCGTGCAACAAGACCCAAAGGCGCCATCGTATATCGACTCACAAAACGCAAAAATGCAATCATCTCTACCTTTAATGGCGGACAATCAAAAACATGGAGGAGAGCACGGAGTTTGTCACGCGCCACCGGTGCAGAACTTTGCCCATCTTTTGCCGTCTGCTCTCCAATGCCAACGACAAAGCCACAAACTTGTCTCCCCATCACTGGAACACGAACAAAAGAACCAACTTCACACTCCATAGAAGAGGGAACTTCATAACTATAAGCCTGTGCAACAGGAAGAGGCACCAAAACCGTAACAATCTTTCTCTCCTTCACATCCTCCGTTACATGTGACTTCATCTTTTGTACCAACTTTTCGTAGTCCCCTTTTATCCCAACGCTGTCCTTACACTTCTATCTTTGACAAGTCATCCGTTATGAAACCCTTCTTGCATAGCCCATCACTCCTCCCATCAAAAATGGCACAGCCAAACACCTCCTGGCAACCCTGTACATTTTTAATGCACACCTCTTCACCACCCTAACAAAACAAGCAACTTTTCTCTCCTCCATAAGAGATGCTCCCATAATTTCATGCCCTATAATTTCATGCATGTGATCCAATCATAAAACAAGATGGGATCTTTAAATGCATGCAATTTATTGTTATCGACAATTTGAAAACGATTAGATCTAACAGTGACCATCTGAGTTTATAAAACGGAACATCTTATGAAGATAAGCTAAGCTGTGCATTTCATTTGAAGATTTACATGCCTCATAATATTTGCATCATGATTTGCTTTTCATGATCTGTTCAGACAAGACAATCTTTTATAAAAAATGATCAATGGGATCGTGGATAGAAATGTGGATTCTAAAGAGAATTTATAGAAAATAAAGGCATCTAATCTCTGAACTTTATTATATTATAATGCGGCTCATAATAAACAGAAACGCTAGCGAGTATGACCTTTCGTGTCGTTTAGCCTCTTTCCCATGCCCAATCTTTTGCTTCTTGCCCATTTATGTTTCAACTTACCATATAAGAGTGCATGTACTCCCTCTTGCTTTTTTCATAAACAATAGCGCATAACAAAAAAACAGAATGAAACATCATCAACTTTGAATAAACAAGCAAAAAACCAAGGAGATGGGAGATGAAATTTTTTGTGGATAGTGCCAATATTGAAGAGATCCAAGAATTACAAAATTTAAACCTTGTTGATGGTGTGACCACCAATCCCTCACTCATCTTAAAATCAGGGCGAAATATTCTTGAAGTTACAAAAGAAATTTGTACCCTCGTGCGTGGACCTGTTTCCGCCGAAGTTGCCGCAACGGAATTTGAAGGCATGATGAAAGAAGCAGCTGTTTTAGCAAAAATTGCTGACAATATTTGCATCAAGCTTCCCTTAACCTTTGCTGGATTAGAAGCCTGTAAAGCTTTAACAGAACAAGGATTAAAAACCAATCTCACACTTTGTTTTTCTGCCACTCAAGCCTTATTAGCCGCCAAAGCAGGCGCAACATTCATTTCACCATTTATTGGCAGACTCGACGATTGCGGAAATGATGGAAGTGAGCTGCTTCATGAAATTCGCACAATTTATGACAACTACAACTTTTCTACGCAAATTTTAGCAGCTTCAATCCGCACCGTTAATCATGTCAAAGAAGCAGCAATAAGTGGTGCAGATGTTGCTACAATCCCACCAGCAATCTTAAAAGCGCTGGTGAAACACCCCCTAACCGAGAAAGGCTTACAAAGCTTCCTTGAGGATTGGAAAAAAACCGGACAAAATATCGCTTAACCTCTTGCAAGATTCCTTACAAAGCAACAGGAAAATCTGTTCAGATAGGTTCCTCAACCACACGTGGCTGTGCATCTTTTCTGCTTGCATCGTTGCATATTCTT
>NZ_HE997540.1:880455-919833 GCF_000312545.1 Bartonella senegalensis OS02 | reverse complement strand
CCAATTCCTCAGCCACACGCCGCTGCGCATCTTTTTCTGCTTGCATCGTTGCATATTCTTGACGCATTTTCTCAAAAGATGCGCTCATAGTTGCCATGCCGTTGGCAACAGGAACATTGTTCATATCTTTTAAGCTGTAGAATACTTTGCTCACCACGGTTCCAACGGAAGGTCGTCTCCTTCTCTTTTTATCGAAATCAACCTCTATCTGAACCGATTCCCTTGTAAAGACAGAGATCTGTAATGCCAATTGATAAGTTGGAGTTGAAGGTTTACTACCATTTCTATAAAGAAGAAACAACAGATGATTGCGCACCATTTGACCAAAACGATTTGAAGGTTCTTCAATGACAATAGAGGCAAGTTTTTCAGAGAGTCTTAAAGAGTTTTTCCCTGAAGACCTACTCGAAACAGCCTCTATCGTCGATATCTGAGGGACCTGCCGATAAAGCGGCTCCACTTTGCATCCACAAAGCAGCGTGAATAAGGCCGCCAAGCAGACAAGAAGAAAACTTTTAAAGAACGACATTCACAATCCTTTGCGGAACAATAATCATTTTTTTCACCGGCTTTGCGACAAGATGCGCCTTTATAAAATCAAGAGCCAAAACAGCTTCTTCAATCATCGCTTCACTCGCTGTTGCTGCCACAGTCACCTCACCGCGTTTTTTACCATTAATCTGTACCGGCAAGGTATAGCATTCTTCAACGGTTAATGCGAGATCACAAACAGGCCAGGCAAGTTCAGAGATTAAAGTTTTCTCTCCTAAAGCAGCGTGGCATTCTTCTGCTAAATGAGGCATAATAGGTGCAATCATCGCAAGGAAAAAATCCACTGCTTGACGCAAAGCAGCTTTCATGTCATCCTCAACATCTGCCACCTTATTTAATAAAGGCGCCATGATGTTCAAGAATTCATAAAGGCGTGCAATTGCCCGATTAAAGGCGAATTTTTCCAAATCATCTTCAACGGCGTAAAGTGTGCGATGCGCTACTTTTGAGAGTTGCAAAGCCTCTCCCTGCTGCCCAGCACAGGGCGCAACATCCCTTAACACTGGCACACTCAAAGCCACACAGCGCCAAACACGTTGCACAAAACGATGAGCTCCTTCAACACCCGATTCTGTCCAGATAACATCCCGCTCAGGAGGAGAATCTGATAAAACAAACCAACGCACAGTATCGGCTCCATAGGAAGCAATAATATCATCAGGATCAACGACATTCTTTTTTGATTTTGACATTTTTTCAATCGAACCAATCGTCACTTCGCTTTGATCGGTTAATTTATAAGCCTGACGTTTTCCATCCTTGTCAACAATCGCAATCTGGTCTGGTGAAACCCACCCCTTCTCATCCCGATAGGTTTCATGCACCACCATCCCTTGAGTAAACAGCCCTTTAAAAGGTTCATCGACAGTCACATGCCCCATCGATTTCATGGCACGCATAAAAAAGCGCGCATAGAGAAGATGGAGAATGGCATGCTCAATTCCACCAATATATTGTTGCACAGGCAACCATTCTGTTGTCGCTTGGCTATCAACAGGCTCCTGTGCAAAAGGTGCGGTAAAACGCGCATAATACCAAGAAGAGTCCACAAAGGTATCCATGGTATCGGTTTCACGTTTAGCAGACTGCCCACAAACGGGACAAGCAACGCTTTTCCATGTTTCATGACGCACAAGAGGATTACCCGGCTGCTCAAAAGTCACATCATCAGGCAACACAACAGGCAAATCGGCACGTGGCACAGGAACCACCCCACAAGATGTACAATGGATCATTGGAATGGGGCATCCCCAATAACGTTGACGTGAAATACCCCAATCACGCAAACGAAATTGCACTGTTTTTTTCCCCTGAGGCTTCCCATGAAGCATTTGCCCCTCAAGCCTTTTGGCTGCTTCTTCAAAAGCCTGTTGAGGTGTCAAACCATCCAAAAAGCTGGAATTGATCATCACCCCATCACCAATATAAGGCGTTTCACCAATAACAAAATCTTCTCTCTCAACTCCTTTTGGCAAAACTACAGGACACACAGGAAGTTCATATTTACGAGCAAAGTCCAAATCCCTTTGATCATGGGCAGGACAACCAAAAACAGCCCCCGTTCCATAGTCCATCAACACAAAATTAGCGATATAAACAGGAATATGCACCGCCACATCAAAAGGATGAACAGCCAAAAGCGAAGTACGAAACCCTTGTTTTTCAGCAGTTTCAAGTGCCGCAGTTGTCGTTCCACCACTTCGACAACTTTCGATAAAAGCCTCCAGTTCTTTATCCTTTTGCGCGAGAGCTTGTGCAATGGGATGATCAACAGACAGAGCTAAAAAGGAGGCTCCAAACAGCGTATCAGGTCGTGTTGAATAACAGACAACCTCATCAAAGGACTTACAAACCTCATCAGCTCCCTCTGTTGGCTTCAAAGCCCAACGAATGAATAAGCCTTGTGACTTGCCAATCCAATTTTTTTTGCATAATGCGGACTTTTTCGGGCCACTGTTCAAGCTCTTCAAGCCCTGCTAGTAAGTCTTCACTAAAATCACTAATCTTGAAAAACCACTGTGTTAATTCCCGCTGTTCAACCAACGCGCCAGACCGCCAGCCGCGCCCATCAACAACCTGTTCATTTGCCAAAACAGTCTGGTCAACAGGGTCCCAATTGACCTTAGCCACTTTGCGCGCTACCAATCCCTTTTGATAAAAATCAAGAAACAGCATTTGCTGGCGATAGTAATAGTTCACATCACATGTGGCAAACTCGCGCGACCAATCCACTGAGAGGCCTAGCTGCTTTAACTGCCCACGCATCACGGCAATATTCTGATAGGTCCAAGTTTTAGGATGCACTTTATTTTGCATGGCAGCATTTTCAGCAGGCATACCAAAAGCATCCCACCCCATAGGATGCAGCACATTAAAGCCCTTTGCGCGTTTATAGCGCGCGACAACATCTCCCATGGCATAATTGCGCACATGCCCCATATGAATGCGCCCAGAAGGATAAGGGAACATCTCTAAAACATAATATTTTTCCCGGCAGTCTTCCCCCACAGTCTGAAAAATTTTCTTTTCATCCCAAATCGCTTGCCATTTTTGTTCGCGGGCACGTGGATTATAACGTTCACCTAAATTATAATGTTCAATTGTCATTTCTATGATACTCTTTATAAAATTGAACTAAAAAACTTGTTTTATGCTTGACCATGGATTAACCCCCTTCGTCAACATTTTCAGTCAATATTTCACGAAGTATTTTTCAAAGCTCTTACAAATAATAAGGCAATCAGGCAATAAAAACAGAAAGTATGAAAAGATGACCCCCCCTCCCCATGATCCTTGCGTTGAAGCATGGAAAAATTTACAAAAAAACATTACTGAAACATGTCAAGAGTATCACCGCTCCGCAAAAGAAGTTCAACTTCTTGCTGTTTCAAAAACTGTTACCATAGAGAATATACGCCCTCTTTTACAAGCAGGTCAAACTCTCTTTGCAGAAAACCGTGTGCAAGAAGCAGCTGAAAAATGGTCTGTTTTACGTCAACAGTTTGAAAATATTGAACTGCATCTTATCGGTCCATTACAATCGAATAAAACAGCACAAGCTGTTAAAATTTTTGATGTTATTCAAACGGTTGATCGTGAAAAAATAGCCAAAAGCCTAGCCGAAGAAATGCACAAACAACAAAGACATCTCCCCTGCTATGTTCAGGTCAATATTGGCTTAGAACCACAAAAAAGCGGCATTGCCCCACAAGAAGCACTTCCTTTTATTAATCAATGTAAAAATCACTATGGACTTGATATCATTGGTCTGATGGCCATCCCTCCTGCCGAGGAGAACCCGGGCCCCTATTTCGCCCTGCTAGCGAAACTGGCAAAACAAGCAGATCTGCCAAAGCTTTCCATGGGCATGTCCAATGACTTTAAAACCGCTCTACAATTTGGCTCGAATGTTCTTCGCATTGGCTCTGCTTTATTTGGACAGCGCCCTGTCTGAAGCAATTCCTCCTAATGTAAATTCATTGCATTAAAAACCCGACCAAAACCACAAACAACAGAAACGAGAAAAAATATTCCCCTCACTAAAATCACGGCCCTAGCAGAAAAAAAACCAAGTTCTTATTTTTCAATTTTAGAAAAATAAGCCAAAAATCCAGTTTTTCAAAACTTTCCATGGGCATGTTCTCCAACACATCCTCAACACGTACAACGGCGTTACAACAATCCTACAATTTAGCTCTCATATTCTCGCATGTTGGCTCCACTTTGCAAAACGCCTTCTCTGACCGCCTCTGCACCTAAAGCGTTACAAGAAAGAAATCCTTAATATAAAGGCAAAACAATAAAGGTGAAATGCACACGAATGGCAAACAAAACATTCCACACGGATGTCGCGATGATTTCGATTAAAAACTACGAATTCTCTCAACTCTTCCGATACCTGTGAACAATTGCCTCACGTAACAATGGCATAAAACAGGTAAGAAGAAGTTTAAAACATCAATGCAGCGCCCATATTTCAGCGTAAGCCGCTTGGTTCAATAAACACCTAAAATGCCCAAGAAAGTACTAAGAGCCATGCAAACCAGCATGGGCGCAATCATGAAAGACAATGATAGCATAGAAGCTTTCCGTATACCGAACAAAGTAAGATGCACACAGCAATCGCCTAAAAACAAAAATTCACCAAGCAAACGCATAACACTAGCAAAGCAACTGAATTCAAGAATGATATAAATATATTTCCTTGTTATTCTCGTAAATCAAGAGAAAAATACCAATTTGTCAGATGCAAAATGCTTCCAATTTCAAACTATATTTAATAAAAAAGGTCTTTATTTTTTATAAGTTAAATTATTATAAATAATATTATTATCTTATTAAGAATAATAATTTCATATATAAATAATATAAACAGAATTTTTATTGATAAGTTTAAAAATTATATTTGATACCTCTTTAAAATGCATGATAGTCATTTGAAATGTATCATTATGATGCTGTTTTAATATTAATAGAGATAATTAAGGAGGAGTAACATGAGAAATTTTGGCTCAGGTTTAACTTATACTATAAATGATTCAACACCTGTTTATGGAAGTGCTTGTAGCGTTAATGATTTTATGTCTCATATGAATTCACAAGGCTTCAACGCAGGGGTGCAAGCAGGATTAGGCGGAGCAGTTCTGGGTAGTATAACTGGAGGACCAGCAGGTGCATTTTCAGGTGGAGTTGCAGGTTTTACAACGGGATTCATAGGAGGTTTTGGTTGGGGGTTCGTCCAGAAAGCTCATGAGTGTTGGTTCTAATTTATAGAGAATAGCAACAAAGATATCTCTGAAATTGATAATTTTGTAAATACACTAAAGTTAATTATCTATATCTATGGATAAAATAATTTTTAGAGATATCTACTATGGGTCACATCTTATAATCAGGATTTTGTTATAATGAATATTCATTATGAAATAATAAGAATATTTTGTATGTTTGTTGTATTTGTCTCTCTCTATACTACTATTATCAAAGTATGCTGTGGTCGGAGTTGGAAGTTAGCTATCATAACATCATTATCGGGAGGAGTTGTGCTCCTTATTTTGGATAGTTTGTGTAGGTACTTTGGTTTATATTAATCTTTATTAGATGAGTTGCGATAACACTGAAAAAAATAATTTTTAGAGGTATTTACTAATCTCATATAGTATAACTAGGATTTTGTTATAATGGATATTTATTCTGAAATTGTAAGACTATTTTTCATGCTCATTATAATGACTCCTATAATTGCCATTCCTTTTAAAGTACTCAGTGGTATGGGTTGGAAATTGTCTATTTTAATGGCATTAACGTCAGTTATTATGTTCTTTATCTCTGATTCTTTGCGTATTCATCTCTGATTTTTTGCGTAGATATTTTAAGTTATTCTAATACTTATTTAATCAATTTCAAAAAACGAATAACAAAGTTTTTATAAAAATATTGAATCGCTTATAGCAATATTTTTGGAGTTTATTTATTATAATTTTATTTTTACAGTTAGGAATATTCTCTAAAAAATCATTATTAATAAGATCTATATTATTTCTTATTGGTTTTTTATTGAACTATGTTGGTTTGTAATATAAACTAATCTCTTCAGTGTGTGTAAAGAATTTGTTTTCTGCTAAGTGTTTAAAGTAGACAAATAGGTGCTTAAAACATAGTTGTAAATGTAACTTCCCAATTATAGTGTAAGCTGTCTAACTCAATAAATCCCTAAAGTACTAAGAGCCATGCAAACCAGCATGGGCGCAATCATAAATACCAGAGAGGCTTTTTGCATACCGAACAAGGTAAGATGCATACAGCAATCGCCTAAAAACAAAAATTCACCAAGCAAACGCATAACACTAGCAACACAACTGAGTTCAAAAACGGTATAAATATATTTCCTTGTTATTCTCGTAAATCAAGAGAAAAATACCAAGTTGTCAGATGCAAAATGCTTCCAATTTCAAACTATAGTTAATAAAAAAGGTCTTTATTTTTTATAAATTAAAATATTATAAATAATATTATCATATAATTAAGGATAATATTTCATAAAAAAGAATATATATAATGTATCTATAATTTATATAATATTTTTATTTCTATTTTTAAAAATTATGTTTGAAACTTCTCTAAAATTCATGATATTCATTTGAAATGTATTATTGTGATACTGTTTTTAATAGAGATAATTAAGGAGGAGTAACATGAGAAATTTTTTCAGGTTTAACTTATACTATAAATGATTCAACACCTGTTTATGGAAGTGCTTGTAGCCCTAGTGATTTTGCCTCTTACATAATTTCAGAGAGCTTGCATATAGGTTTTGCAACAGGAGTAGCTGGAGCATGGAGAGGTTTCTAGACTGGAGGACTAGCAGATGCGCTTTCACGTAGCTTCATAGGTGTCACAGGTGGATTGTTAACAGGTGATCTGTGGGCTTTATGGAAAAAGCTCATGAGTGTTGGTTCTAATTTATAGAGAATAACTACAAAGATATCTCTGAAGTTAATAATCTGTAATTTTTTTCGGAAAATATTTCAAACTAAATATAGCAGGATGAAATAAGTTTCAGAGATATCTATTATGAACCACATCTTATAGTCAGGATTTTGCTATAATGAGTATTTATTCTGAAATCGTAAGACTATTTTTCATGCTCATTATAATGACTCCTATAATTACCATTTCTTTTAGAATATTCAATGGCGTAGGCTGGAGATTGTCTATGCTAATGGCATTAACGTCAGTTATTATGTTCTTTATTGCTAATTTTTTGCGTAGATATTTCGGTTTATATTAACATTTATCGGATAAGTTGCGAGAATACTAAAAAATAATTTTCAGAGATATCCACTAATCTCATATACTATAACTAAGATTTTTTGTAATGAACATTCGTTATGAAATCATAAGACTGTTTTGCATTCTCATTCTATTCATCCCTATACATGCTATTGGTTTAAAAAAAATTTGTGATTACAGTTGGAAAGTAGTTATAGAATCAACATTATATACAGTAATTCTGTTCATTATTTTTGATCTCTTGCGCAGATATTTTGGTTTATATTAATATCGTAACAATATTTCTTTTCAAAACAAGAGAATAAAAATAAAAAATATTCAAAGCGATAAAGCGCCTTCATCTCTCTTTTTTAAGCCGTTTTAAAAATTAATTTCTTTATATATTATATATCTATAAAAAGTTCTATAATATAGTACGCTTTGCCGCATTGAAGCACCTCAAAGCAGCACGAAATACCCTCTTTAATATCATCACATTAAATTTTTAAAATTGACTATTTCAATTTTTGTCATTTAATCTAACCTCAAAATGAAAAGCTTATGGGGAAGTTTTGCCTAAAAAATATAGTGGCTGATTTTTCCCTATAGTAAATAAAAAGAGGGAACATATGTCTGAAAAAATCTATCCAATACCAGAGGATATTAAAAAAACTGCTTTCATTAACGAGGAAACTTATCAACAGTGGTATCAAGAAAGCATCAATAATCCAGAAAGCTTCTGGGCAAAACATGGTCAATGCATTGAATGGTTTAAACCTTTTACAAAAGTAAAAAACACGTCTTTTAATGGTGATATCTCGATTCAATGGTACGAGGATGGCATAACAAATGTTGCCTATAATTGCATTGATCGCCACCTAAAAACCCATGGTGATAAAATTGCTCTGATTTGGGAAGGAGATAATCCTTATCACGATAAAAAAATAACCTATCACGAGCTTCATGAACATGTTTGCCGTTTTGCCAATATTTTAAAGAACCACGGGGTCAAAAAAGGTGACAAAGTCACCATTTACTTAACTATGATTCCTGAAGCCGCCTATGCCATGCTCGCTTGTGCCCGCATTGGTGCCATTCATTCGGTGATTTTCGCTGGTTTTTCTCCTGAAGCAATAGCAGGACGCATTGTTGACTGTGAATCGACCTTCATCATTACCGGGGATCAGGGCTTGCGTGGCGGCAAACGGATTAACTTAAAAGACAATGTGGACCATGCCATTGAGATTGCTGCTCAGCAAAACGTGCATGTGGACCAAGTCATGGTCATACGACGTACCTGCGGACCAATTAATTGGGTAGAGGGACGGGATTTTTGGTACCATGAGGAAATGCCCCATGCAAAAACAGACTGCCCTGTAGAACAAATGAATGCTGAAGATCCCCTTTTTATTCTTTACACCTCTGGTTCTACAGGCAAACCCAAAGGTGTTTTACATACAACAGCAGGCTATCTTGTTTATGCCGCGATAACCCATAAATATGTTTTTGATTATCATGCTGGTGAAATTTACTGGTGCACTGCTGATATTGGTTGGATTACCGGGCATTCTTACTTAGTTTATGGTCCCTTATGCAACGGTGCCACTACATTAATGTTTGAAGGTACACCAACCTTTCCTGATAAAGGCAGATTCTGGGAAATTGTTGATAAGCACCAAGTCAACATATTCTACACCGCACCAACAGCTATTCGCGCCTTAATGGGTGCAGGAAATTCATTTGTTGAACACTCGAAAAGAACATCCTTGCGCCTGCTAGGCACCGTGGGCGAACCGATTAATCCAGAAGCATGGGAATGGTTTTATCATACGGTTGGCAACAATCACTGTCCTATTCTTGACACGTGGTGGCAAACAGAAACAGGAGGGCATATGATTACCCCCCTTCCCGGCGCAACCCGCCTTAAAGCAGGCTCTGCCACACGTCCTTTTTTCGGAGTACAACTCCAAATCATCGACGAGCAAGGAAATATTTTGGAAGGTGAGGCAGAAGGCAATCTTTGCATTATTGACTCATGGCCAGGACAAATGCGCACCCTCTATAATGACCATGAACGCTTTATTGAAACCTATTTTTCTACCTATAAAGGAAAATATTTTACCGGCGATGGCTGTAGGCGGGATAGCGATGGCTATTACTGGATTACAGGACGGGTAGATGACATTCTCAATGTTTCTGGACACAGACTAGGAACAGCAGAAATTGAATCAGCACTTGTTTCGCATCGTGCTGTTTCAGAAGCTGCTGTTGTTGGTTATCCTCATCCCATTAAGGGGCAAGGAATTTATAGTTTTGTCACCCTCATGGAAGGAACACCCCCAAGTGAAGCATTGCATCAAGAGCTTATTAAGCATGTCAGAAGAGAAATAGGCTCCATTGCCATATTGGATAAAATACAATTTACCCCTCAACTCCCCAAAACGCGATCAGGAAAAATTATGAGACGGATTTTGCGAAAAATTGCTGAAAATAATTTTGACAATTTAGGAGATACTTCAACCCTTGCCGAACCACAAGTCGTTGATGATCTTATTGCCAATCGCCAAAATAGAGAAATCACGGCTTAAGGCAAAATACCACCGGTGGGCTTTAGCCTTTATGCTCAAATAAGCTCAGCATTTCTGCTAAAGCCACCGGTAAAACTATAAGCCAATACTCCTATTCTTAAATCCAGCACCACTCTTCTCTAGCCACCGGTAAAACTATAAGCCAATACTCCTATTCTTAAATCCAGCACCACTCTTCTCTTGAGGAGCTCAAAATATTACGATTACTCTTATATCAGAGAATTGATGACAGGCCTCTTTACACCTTTCTTAAACGGTTTTTACCCATAGATTGCTCTCTTATGAAAGACAAACGAAAGATTTTAAATGAGGGGGATCTTACTGTATTCGAAATTTTCATTCACATTGCAAAATGATTAAATTATCATTATAAATCAATACTTCTTTGGCAAAAGAGAAAAAGAACGATAAGGAAATTTTTAAGGTTTCTAAAACAGAAACTCCTTCTCAACAACACATGAGAAATGATTGAAAACAAACATTCAAAACAACAAACTATAAATTCTAACACCGTCTGAAGCCATTAAAGAAACAACAATTCTTCCATAACCAAACAAGCAAGACCAAGACTAAACTTAAAAATAGAAAAAGTTGCCTGCACGTTTCTGCTAGAATCACCTTGAAATTCCTGCTAAAATCATAAACAAAAGTAAAGAAGCAAAATGGAACAATTGATAGGTATTCTAAGAAGCACTCTTTTTCCTTCACTGTTTTTGTTATGGAAAAAGAGTGAGGAGTGTTAAGTAATAAACAAAACCAAGAGCCTAAAGCAAGAAGAGCAAATGTCCTTATAAGAATAAAGTAGAAGTGGTAAGAGAAAAGCAGGAGTGGTAGCGAAAAGTGATTCATTTTGAAAATGTTGGTCTACGTTATGGAATGGGCCCTGAGATTCTTCGTGATATCAGCTTTCACATTCCTGCCGGATCATTTCAATTTCTCACTGGTGCCTCTGGAGCAGGAAAAACCTCACTAATGCGCCTGATGTTTCTGGCGCTCAAACCCACCCGCGGTCATATTGATTTATTTGGCAACGATACAGCATTACTGAAACGACAAGAGCTCCCAGCATTACGACAACGTATTGGTGTCGTCTTTCAAGATTTTCGTCTTCTTGATCACATGACCACTTATGAAAATGTCTCTTTACCATTACGCATTAAAGGACAGGAAGAAGCAACTTATCGCAGTGAAGTGGAAGATTTGCTCTGTTGGGTCGGTCTTGGCAATCATATTCATGTTTTACCCCCAGTTCTTTCTGGCGGAGAGAAACAAAGGGTAGCCATTGCACGCGCACTGATTGATCAACCTGAAATTTTGCTTGCGGATGAACCAACAGGAAATGTTGATCCCCCTTTAGCAAAACGTCTGCTACGCTTGTTTATTGAATTAAACCGTTTTGGAACAGCTGTCGTCATTGCCACCCATGATATTGCTCTGATGGAACAAGTTGCAGCACGGCGGATGCTTCTCCATAATGGACGGATGACAATTCATGAATAAGTCTTTTCCAATTTTTACAAGCAATAAACAAACCACAACGGCTATTATTCCCAGTGACAACATTTCTGGTCGAGCATTGGTTGCGGTGATCGCTATTATGACATTTCTCTCAAGTCTCACATTAATCGGTGTTGATTTTGTACAACGTGCTGCTCACAGTTGGAACAACCAAATTAGCTATGAAGCAACAATTCAAATACGCCCCATTGAAAATGTTGATACCGAAAAAGCCCTTCTTGATGCGGTTAAATTGGTTAAAACATTTCATGGTGTACAAGATGCCACAATTGTTGACCAAAAAGCGACAGAAAAATTGCTCGAACCGTGGCTTGGAACAGGATTAAACTTGAATGAATTACCTCTTCCTCGCCTTATCATCGTAACACTGAAAGAACAAGAAGAGATCAACTTTCGCGCCATCAACCAGGCAATCAAAACGCACATTCCAGGAGGACAGTTTGATGATCACCGTGTTTGGGTGAATCGTTTTTCAACAATGGCACAAACAACTGTTTTCATTGGCTTGTCAATTTTAATACTGGTTCTAGGTTCACTAATATTGACGGTTATTTTTGCCACACGCAATGCGCTGGCAGAAAACGCGCATATTATTAATGTCTTATATTTTCTTGGAACTGAAACGCTTTTCATTGCACGACAATTTGACTGGCATTTTTTTAAAACTGCACTTCGTGGTGCGTTTTACGGTGGTGCTATTAGTATACTGCTCTTTGGTGCTTTTTCCTTTTGGACAAACTACAACCTCGGAAAAGTTGAAGCAAGCCAAATAACTGCTTTGTTTGGACATTTTTCCATCGGCTCCATTCCTTATGGAAAAATCACTAGTCTTATTCTGTTTGTTTCTTTTCTAACCATGCTTACAAACCGAATGACTATTTTGGCACAACTTAAAAAAATTGATCAATGTGAAAATGGCCTCTTTTAATTTTATGACCCACAATTCATATAATTCCCAACCATTACCACAAGACAATCTAGAGCCTTCTTTCCCAAAGCGCACGCCTTGCAATTTATGGCGTCTTTGCTGCTTGTTTCGCTATTTGCCACCAACAACATTTTTTCTTTTAATGATCATTCTTTTCTTTTGCGGTGGTTTTGTTGTTTTTTCTGAAAAAACCGAACGGCTTCAACCACCCAATCCTCTAGTAAAAGCAGATGCCATCATTGTTCTTACAGGGGGAGAAAACCGCATAGAAACCGGACTGCATCTCTTACAACAAGGTCTTGGCTCCCGTCTCTTGATCAGTGGTGTGAACACAACAACCACTCTCAAGAGCTTCATGCATAGCACACATATTACTCCACAGCTTTTCACCTGCTGTATTGATATCGGCCACAAAGCCACGAATACCAAAGGCAATGCCGAAGAAAGTGCAGTTTGGATCAAAAAACACCACTATAAAACGGTATACATTGTCACTCATGATTACCACATGTGGCGCTCGATGCGTGAACTCAAATATTTAATGCCTAATATCAATTTCATTGCTTATCCTGTTAAAAAGAGCAGCGATGAAAGCATGATACAACAGCTTAACCAAATACGCATTCTTGCATTTCAATATATTAAAACGCTCCAAGTCTATATAAAAACCGCATTCTGAAACTTCTTACATCGGTTTTCTGAAAATCTTGCCACAAGCAACAGCATCGCTCTTTTCCAAACCAAATGTCACAACAGACACTAAAGAGCATCCATAACAAGCATTTTGTCATTTTCAATATCCACACATACAATCCCGCTTGTAATAGGCAAAGAAAGAGTTTTAATTCGTTCTAAGAGAGCTTAAATTGGCTTCCTCTCTCCTTCGGATTTATAAACAATTTAGCTTCTCATCTCATAGATTTCACCCGCTGACCACGCACACAATTCACTCCATAAAACGCCGCAAGCAAGCGATACCCTCATAAACAGCAGAATGCCCCAAACAACATACACTTGTGTTGCATATTCACACACCTATATTCAAGAGACATTTCTCAAGAAATCGCAATCTCATCTCAGGATACTCCATGCATGACATCCCTGAGAAATATACCCCTCATATTGTTATAAAATCCAGCTTATGTTTCATAAAAGTGCAAGCCGCACTTTCAAATGATAACGCCCCCAATTTTGCAACAACCTTGCCTCTTAAAAATAGAAAAGGCATTTTTATCTTTCCTAAACAAGAACACGCCAACCTCATTTATGCCATACAAAGAAATGACTCTAATTGCTGCAATCTAAAAAGGCTTACAATGAGCCCCCCTACGCATTAATCTGAGAGCTCATCCCACACTCTCTCAAAAAGTCTCATAGGGAAAATAGCACCACACCGCAAAGGACAGTGTTTCACGATGCTCTAGGATCATGAACATTCCTCGCTGAAGCTAAACCTCGTAGATAAAGTTAGCTGCCCTTTATCACCACCCTCAACAATAGTGTTTTATCAACCTCTCGACACTGTTTTACGGCATAATGGACAACTGAACATTTTCAGTTTCTCGCACTTGCAATTTTGGTAGACCGCGCACAATTTTCATCGTTTCTAAACTGACTGTAATAACCCGTTGAAACAATTCTAATGGATAAGCAGGATTGCCAACGGTCTCAACAGCATAACGATTAGCATCATTAACAATGCCACTCGCTTTATCCGTTTTGATAACCTGCCGCTCCATAACCCATTCAAGAGCAGGCCTGCCATTCACCACATACTCATAGGCTTCAAGAGGAATATCTGTCACAGTGATATTGCTGTTATAAATCACTGTAGATTTGTCTTTCTCTTTACCCACTTTTGCGAATTTCATTTCTGTAACGTAGTAAAATTTCTCAGGATGAGAGATGTCAGTGAGTTTTGGATCACCCTGTTTATAGGTGACAGGATAAGGCTCAACCTCTTCATAATTCATATGCAAATCACCAAGTTTTCGACCAGCTACAACAAAAGCCCAAAAGTCCTCTACCTTTTTAACTGTTGGAATCCGCGGCAATTGTTTAGACAAATTATGTGCATAACGCGCACGATAATCCTCAGAATGCAAAATCCCATAAACATAATAAAACAAATCATCCTTTGTAATCACTTCACCAGAATAAGCTGCTTTAAAATATGCTAACCCTTCATCGGTAAGTGCATCACGCCGCTGCAGACCAGCTTTTTTACCTTCCTCTGCAAAATCTGCAAATAAATGAACCTGATCCTCCTCTTTATCTTCCAAAGACTCAGCATTTTCATAAACATACCGTGGAAAACATTGACCAGTATCCATTGTATGAAGATTGGGCAAATTCTTAGCCATCAAGACAGAAAAACCACTGCTTGCTCCAACTCCTGTAACTTGTATCACCTGATTTTCAACCACTTGCCCCATCGGAAATATACGAGGCATTTGGTAAACCATTTCATTGAAAGTGCGATTATAATAGAGCCACTGCCTTATAAAAGGGCGATAAAGGCTTTGAATAAGACATGTATTTTCAAATTCAAAAACCTTTCCTTTTGCCAAATCTTGTTTGAGAGCACGACTCCAACTGATCTTTTTAGAATCCGTGTTAACAAAACTATTCACGGCATTTGCACGTTTCTTTCTGTCAGAATGTAGATGTAGCGTATTAAAACGCTCTACCTCACTATTATAAAAGGCAATCATATGACTCATATTATCAGCTAGAGCTTCACGGCTGAAATTATAGGCCCAAGCATCACGACTGGTTACAATACCACAAGAAAAATTTTCAAAGAGTCTTTTATTATAACCTTTTTTATCACCTAAGGGGAAAAATTTTTCAAAATCACTGTTGCGTTGATACAGCCAATCACCATGCGCATCTGGCACGATTATCTGCCAACCATGTTCACGCTTGACACCACTAATACTGCCTAATCGCTGAATTTCAGAGAGTTTCTCTTTTCTCTTAAGATAATCTCCAATATCATGAAAGTATATTTTTCCACGCTTTTGAGATTCTGGATTTTTTACGAGAATAGAGATAGCAATGGGTGCTCGACTTCCTGCATCAAAAATTCCATCACCTTCTTTTTTTCGCTGTTCTCCAGAAGTTCGCGCATTACCCCGTAAATGGAAAATATAAAGGCTGCTAAATTCTTCGACCAAACATTTTCGTAAACCATCCGTAGAGTGACTACTGATAAAACTTGCATTTGTCACAAAACCAATAACGCCAAAGTCTTTTATGCGATCACTTGCCCAACGAATGGCACGAATATAACTGTCATAAAGTGTTTGTACATAAGTTGCTTTAGATTGAACGGCATAAGTTTTACCGATGCGACGATCCAATTTAGGATAGCCAATATTTTTTGCATTGTCATTTTCACTTTTTTGTCCAGAAGAATAAGGAGGATTGCCAATAATAACACGAATATCCAGTTCTTTCTGGCGCGACCGACGGGTGCTGTTATCCATCAGCAAATCACTAATCAGGTCTTTTTCCTGCTCATAAAGCTGAAATGTATCGGTGAGACAAATTCCTTCAAACGGAACATAATCGCCCCCCATCAGACCATGATAGGTTGTCTCAATATTAATGGCTGCAATATAATAGGCTAAAAGCACAATTTCATTGGCATGAATTTCATGACAAAATTTGTTCTTCATCTCCTCTGGTGTGATCAGTCCCGATTGCAAAAGTCGTGTGATAAAAGTCCCCGTTCCCGTAAAAGGATCCATGATGTGCACACCAGGTGAGCCAAGCGTTTGGCCAAATTCAGCCTGTAAAACATCATTGACAGAATGTAAGATAAAATCCACCACCTCAACGGGGGTATAAACAATGCCGAGTTTTTCTACCGTGCGTGGAAAAGCATAACGGAAAAATTTATCGTAAAGCTCTACAATTAACCTCTGCTTTGCTTGTGGATCTGTAATGCCAGTAGCTCGTAATTTTACACTGGCGTAAAATTTCTCAAGATCTTTGGATTCCTTATCAAGATTTGCCTCATCAAGCACATCAAGCATACACTGCATAGCACGCGAGACAGGATTCTCACGCGTAAACTGATAGCCTTCAAACAACACCTGAAAGACAGGACGGGTGATGATATGTTGCGCCAACATCTCAATCGCATCAGCCTCTGTGATAGTATCATTTAAGTCATCACGCAGTTCTGCGACAAACTGGTCAAAGGCTTGACGTGCCTTACTATCTGGCACAGCGAGAATGCCTGTTAAGCGGGTGATATGATTCTTAGCAATTTCAGCAATATTGCTTGCCCAATCTTCCCAATAATCACGGGTACCGCATTTCTTGACGATCTTTGCCATGATCGCACACGAAAGTTCATCTACAGGGAAAACAATCTCCTCTTGCTCGTCACCTGTAATAACATAATCACACTCCGGTGTTCCAATTCTCGATTGTGCCCGTTGCGAGCGAACAGGAAGATCGTCTACAACAGCCGTAACAGCACGTAACTCAGTACTCTGCGTAACACCAATAATCTCAATCACATTGCTGATATTTTGCCCCAGCGATGCCTTATTAATCGTCGCATCAAAACGATCATCATGCGCCCGCAAAGCATTTAAAATTTGCCAGATCACCCGATATTTTTCATTGTTGTTCAAAGCTTGTTCCACTGGAATCCCAGAAGGAATACCTATTGGCAGAATGACATAGCCCATCTTTTTGCCCTCAGAGCGACGCATCACCCGTCCAACCGATTGGACCACATCAATCTGACTCTTGCGTGGATTTAAAAACATGATGGCATCAAGAGCCGGAACATCCACCCCCTCAGACAAACACCTTGCATTGGTTAAAATACGACAAACATCATCTCCACTCTCAGCTTTCAGCCAATCAAGCAACGCACCACGATCCTTGGCATTAAAAGTGCCATCAACATGTTTGACTTCACACTGCAGAAATGGCGTGTTTTGTGTATTCTCTTTGTTGATATACTCAAGATATTCTTTCACAACCACCGAAAATTCATCACGGACCAGTTTAGAACTTTCAATATCTTTGCAAAACGCCAAGGCACGCTGTATCGGATATGGATCCGTACCAAGATCAGCCTTTATATCTTGTTTTGTCAGCGCTTTATAACAGCCGATAATTTTCGTTGCATCATCAAGAACAAGTGTAGACTCGCTATCACTAAGGCGCTTTTGCACAGCGGAACTCACCAGTTTTTCGTCCATAGCTAAGACAATAACCTTATAGTCCGTTAAAAGATCATTTTGTACAGCCCATGAAAAACCGCGATAAAAAAGTGTTTTGCCAAACAGCTTTTCATCATCCATTGACGCAAGAACGACATTCGCTTCGTTCGCGCGACTTTTTGCGTTATCACCAAAAATGCGTGGTGTTGCCGTCATATAAAGGCGCTTCTTAGCACGAATAATATCGTTGAAATGCACCTTAACAAAGTTGGACTCACCCTCACCCACCAGCGTTGCACCTGTTGTACGGTGCGCCTCATCACAAATGATAAGATCAAATGTGGGAAAACCGTACTGTTTCTGCGCATCCACAATCACTTGAAGAGATTGATAGGTGGCAAACACCACGGTCATCTCATCTGCAACACTATTCGTGGCCCGTTCTGCCAATTTTGCCGCATCGGTTGTCGCCGGAAAAGCAAGATCAAACACATCAATTTCAGCAATATCATGGGTATTTTTACGACGTTTTCCCACTTGTGTATCGGAACATACAGCAAAGGAACGCAAGCCAATTTCTGTATCGGTTGTCCATTCACGTACCGTCTGCGACATCAAAGCCAGGGAGGGCACAAGGAACAAAACAAACTTCCCTCTACCGGCCAAATCCTCAGCAATTTTAAGACTGGTAAATGTCTTACCGGTACCACAAGCCATGATGAGCTTACCACGATCAGCTTCCATAAGCCCAGCACGCACAAAACGTAATGCTTCCACCTGATGGGGACGAAGTTTCTTTTTATCCTCCAGTACAATTTTGCCTTTAGCTGCAAAAGTCTCCCAACGAATGGGACTTTGTTGCAGATCAGAAAGACCAATCCGTATCACCGGAATACTCTGCCCCTGTATCATTGCTTCCGCATTGTCACTCCAAGCATTTATAGTGCTGTCTATAACCACACGCCGCTTAAATGGTTTTTTCCCTGATGCTGAAAGAAAACTATCAATATCTGCTTTTTTGATCCGATAGGCCGCATCATAAAATTTACATTGGACTGCTGCAAAACCCTCTTCATGACGGAGCTTTGCCACAAGATCAATACCAGTATCACAACCATCCCAGCCATTTTCATGAGCCCAATCTTTGAAAGTCTGAACCTTTTCATACTGGTCAAGCTGGAGGGGATCATGTGTCAGATAAGCAAGAGCAAAACGCTCAAAATACGTCCCCTTATCTCTTTCGGTACGCGCTTTATCACGATATATCTGTAAAAGCGATTGTAGCGTCGTCATATTTTCACCCCATTAAAACATTTTCAATTATCGAATCGAAACAAACTCATCAATGCCTCCTTCTCTTTCCCAAAAACTTTAGACTACATCAAATCATTATTGACAACAGAATATCATTCTCAGCAGGACCCATTGAAAAATTTTTACTGATGAGCAAAAGAGTGAAATTCACTTTTACTTCCCTTACTATTTAAGATCAAAATCCCATTCATTTTACGTGCTCACTCATCAACCTTTATAGTTATTGTCTATAGTTTTCTTAACAAAATGATTTACAGCATAAACTTATAGCCGTCTTGGGCAACTTCATGTTTTTTTAAAATGCATCCAATCATATGGATAAATATCGCGAAAATAAAAACAGAAGACCAATCTACACACCATTCTGTAATCCATTTTCACTCTTTTCTATCAATATATCACCGGCTACATAAAACTGCTTGGCAGAACTTAACGAATATTTCCCTCCATATTCCTTTTACTCAAACGCTTCTCCAACAAATGCCTCATCCAAATGGAAGACATAACAACAAACATGCTTCAATTGAGAACTACTTAATCACGTGAAAGAGCAACAACAGGGTCAAGCCGTGAAGCTTGTCGCGCTGGCGAAAAACCAAAACATATTCCAATAAGAGTGGAGAAAGTAAGAGATAAGATAATCGAATCCATTGTATAAATCAGATGGATAGGCGCCTTAAAGAGTAGAAACAACCCCCCGATAGACATTCCAAAGAGAATTCCCAAACCACCGCCAATAACACAAACCAAAATAGCTTCAATGAGAAATTGCTGCAAAATATCACTCTGGCGTGCCCCAACAGCCATGCGCACTCCAATTTCATTAATCCGCTCTGAAACAGTCACCAGCATAATATTCATCACCCCAATACCCCCAACAATTAGCGAAATTGCTGCAATTGAAGACACTAAAAGCGTTAAAATATGTGTACTTTCCATGATACGATCACGAAACAACTGCGAATTTCTGATGAAAAAATCCTCTTCACCATGGCGCATAATAAGAAAACGCCGCACCATAGTCTCTGCTAAATTTGAATCAACATTATCGGCAATTTTAACTGTAATTGCCCGAACCTGTGTTGTTCCAAGAAAACGCGTTTGTAAGGTCGTATAGGGCAAATAAACTTGCAAAGTGTTTGAAGTACCTCCCCCCATATGTTGCGGATCTACAACACCAATAATACGTGCAGGGACCTTTCCCAAATGAACAATTTTTCCTATTGGGTTCTCATGACTATGAGGAAAAAGCACCGCAAGTGCTTCTTTTTCAATGACGAGATCAACCGCCCGCTCATGCACACTTTTCTGATCAAACAGCTGTCCTTGAACAGCTTTAAGTCCTTGTGTTTGAAAATATTGTTCTCCCACCCCAGCAATCACCGCATCCGCTTCAACTGAACCAAAACGTATTGTAGAACTTGCTGAAATCTGAGGCGTTACACCAGAAACATAGGGCAACTTTGACAAGGCTTCTGCATCCGCTTCCACCAAACTGGTTATTTTTTCCGCTTGCGGATCAGAGAGGCTTGTTCCAGGCAAAATTGTTAAGGTATTAGAACCTAAACTTTTAAAATTCTCTAAAATTTTTTCTCGTGTACCAGTTCCCAAAGCCACCATGGCAATAATGGCGCCAATCCCAATAATCACCCCAAGCATTGTTAAAAAGGTTCGCATTCGATGGGCATTCATTGCCAACAATGCCATAACAAATGCCTCACGAAAACGCTCGGCAAAAGAACGAAAAAAACCAAGTGGTTTTTGATCTTTCAGATTTTGTTGCTCCTGAAGAGATTGACGAGCAATTTTTGTTTTTACACCTTTTGAGAACTTATCAGCAATAATTTCTCCATCACTGATTTCGATAATACGGTCTGCTCTTTCAGCCACCTGCATATCGTGTGTTACCATGATAATTGTACGCCCTTCTTGATGCAACTCATCCAAAATACGCAACACTTCTTGACCACTTTTTTTATCTAATGCACCGGTTGGTTCATCAGCAAGAATAACCTCAGCATTATTCATGAGAGCCCGAGCAATCGACACACGTTGTTGTTGACCACCCGAAAGCTGATTTGGACGATGATGGATCCGATCTCCCATTCCTAAGCGTGTTAAAAGGTCCTGTGCACGTTTTTTTCTCACACTCGGTGCACATCCTGCATACACAGCTGGAATTTCAACATTGCCAAGAGCGGTTAATTCATTCAACAAATGATAGCGCTGAAAAATAAATCCAAAATGATTGCGCCGCAAAGCAGACAATTCATCGGCAGAAAGGGCAGCTGTTTCTTTCCCTGAAATCCAATAACGCCCAGAAGTTGGTCGATCAAGGCAGCCTAAAATATTCATCAAGGTGGATTTTCCTGAACCGGAAGCGCCCACAATTGCCACCATTTCACCACGTTTAATAGTCAGATTGATATCTTTCAAAACAGTGACAAATGTTTCACCGGCTGGAAACTCACGGACAATATTTTCCAAAACGAGGACAGCATCTGCTTGCTTTGCTTTCATAGTTTAGCTTTCATTTTTTCTCTGTTCATCAGGAATATCTGGCATTACTCCATCGGGCGAACCGGTGATCACCACCTCACCCTCCTCAAGCCCTGAAAGAATTTCAGCCATAACTTTGTTATTAAGCCCAACGGTCACTTGTTTTGCAACCACTTTATCTTTTCGCACCAAAACAGAAACCCACGCTTTACGCTCCTTTGTCTCATTTCGCAAAGCATCACTTGGGATCAACAAAACATTTTGAGCACGCCCCAAAATAATATGAACTTGCGCGGTCATATAGGTGCGTAAAAAATTGTCGGCATTATCAACATGCACAACCCCATTATAATAGATAGCTGATGAGACGAGAGAACTGGACCCTCCACTCACACCAGGATTAATACTCACATCAGAGCGGATCGATTCAGGCGCCGGCTCTATCCTTTCTAAAGTTCCTTCATAACGCCGTTGTGAATTGCCCAAAACGGTAAAATACAGAGCTTGTCCAGGCTGAACTTTAAGAATATCGGCTTCTGAAATTTGCGCTTTGATTGTCATTTTTGACAAATCACCCAAAATAACAATTGTCGGTGCCGATTGAACAGCATTAACATTTTGCCCTTCTTCTACAACGGTTGCTAAAACTGTTCCGGCTGAAGGAGCAGTTATTCGGGTGTAGTCTAAATTGACCTCTGCGCTGTCCACATCAATTTGTGCTTGTATAATCTGTTGACGCAGCTGAGCAATTTGTGCCTCACGTATTTTCACCTGTGTTGCAGCGTCATCCAAGTTTGCCCGTGAAATAGCGCGTGCTTCAATCATTTTTTTCTGACGCTCTAAATTTTTCTGCGCAAGAGAAAGGTAGGCTTCTTGTTCCAGCAAGCTCGCATGATAGTGTGATAATGCGGCTTTTTTTCTTTTGAGATCATTTTCTTGATCTGTAGGATCAATTTCTGCCAAAAGATCGCCTTCTTTAACAACACTGCCTGGAAAAACGGGCATTGAGATTACCCGCCCTGTTGCACGTGCACCAACAGCCACCAATCGATAAGGACGCACAAGACCAGAAGCCAAAACACTTTCTTCGATGTCACCACGTTTGACCACCGCTGTCATATAAACCGGTGATGATGTTCCAAACAAAACAGCACGCAACCATAATAAGACGATAAGAAAGAGAACAATTAACAAAAAGGAAAGTTTTTTACGTTTTTTAATGAAATTTTTGATAAAATTCTTTTTCATTGTCCTACCTTTGCACGCGAACGGCGTACACCATCACCATCAACGACTTCCGGACGTGAGACATCAACAACGCCATCCCAACCACCACCTAATGCTTTCATCAGCGCAACATACCCGGTCACCAAAGAGATACGGCTATCTTTTAGCGCCATTTGCGCAGAATAGTAAGAGCGATCAGCATTTAACAATTCAAGAAAGCTGGTATTTCCATTTTCAAACAGCTTGCGTGAAAGTTGCAAAGAATGCAGAAAAGCTTTATTGGCAACAGTAAGCTTTTCTAAGCGCTGATGTTCTTTAGTTAATCTTACAAGTGCATTTTCCACATCTTCTAGAGCTGCCAATACAGCAGCCCGATAGGTAATAAAAGCCTGATCGCGCTGAGCACGTGCCACCGCAACAGACGCAACAATTTGCCCTCCATTAAAAAAGGGAAAACGAAGACCGGGTCCAAAAGACCATCCAATGGTTGAATTTTTCCATAATTGATCAATTGCCGTTGCTGCTGTGGAAATATTACCGGTTAGAGTCAGTGAGGGATAGCGCTCTGCCTCACGCTGACCAATCCGTGCTGTTGCTTGTGCATATTGGCGCTCTGCCCGTCGCAAATCTGGGCGCGTTAACAAAACATCAGCAGGAATTCCTGCTGGTATTGGCCAATGCGGTTGGGGAATTTTTGCTTGTTTGGCATTTTTTTGTAAAAGATCCTTCAAAGCCGTAGGAAAACGACCGGTCAAGACAGAAAGGCGATGAATACTCATTGCCAAACTTGCTTCCATCTGTGCTATATCTGCTTCTGTATTCGCGAGTTGTGCTTGTGCATTTGAAATATCCAGTTCCGAAGCATCACCCGCCGTTAATTTAGCACGCATCAATTCATATGTTTTACGCTGTGATGCAGCAATTTGCCGCACAATCAACAATTTTTGTTGCCAACCGCGCACTTGCACATAATTTGTTGCCACATCTCCAAGCAGTGTCACCATGGTAGCACGCATATCTTCTACAGCAGCCTCAAGACCATAACGTGCAGCTTCAACAGCTCGCTTATGCCCACCAAAAAAATCAAGCTCCCAACTTGCATCAAAACCACTACGATATTGACTTAAAGACGTATCAGATTGCTCAGAGCCATTCCGAGTTCCTGAAATTGAAGTTGACACACTTGGCAAAAGAGATCCGATAGTTTGCCCTAAACCAGCACGCGCCTCACGCACTCGCGCTTTAGCAACAGCAACATTATTATTTCCAGAAATTGCATCATTCATCAGCGCATTCAAAACAGGATCATTTAAATGTCGCCACCATCCGGCAAGCGTAACCGCACGCCCAGACGCCTTTTCCGATTGTTCTCCCCAAACAGCTGGAACACGAAAAGATGTCTTCTGGTAATTAGGACCAACCATACATCCTGAAAATATAAACAAACAAAACAAAACACTGTAAAGCAATCTGTTAGAAGCGCCCCTTTTGAGATCTCTGATATACATCTAGTCTCCCGCATTTCCTCAGAATCAACTATTAATACTTTATTTACTTCTTATTTCAAACTTGACGTGAAAAATCAAATACAGTTTGCACTGGAACATGATCTGAAGGTTGATCCCATCCGCGTGCTTGGCGAAAAACCGAAAGCTCTGCAACAAAAGGCGCTAAATCGGGAGAAGACCAAATATGATCAAGCCGCCTCCCACGATCAGCCAGTGCCCAATCTCGTGCACGGTAACTCCACCATGTGTAAAGCTTGGTAGGAACAGGAAACTGCATCCGCATCAGATCAACCCAGCCACCTTGATGGCATAAAGCTTGTAACCGTTCGGTTTCAATGGGTGTATGACTAACCACCTTCAACAATTGTTTATGAGACCAAACATCTTCTGGCAAAGGAGCAATATTCAAATCCCCCACCAAAAGAGAAGAAAGACCATCTCCTTGATGTGCATGGATAGCAGACATTTCTTCTAGAAAATCAAGTTTATGGCGAAATTTTTCATTAACATCAGCGTCAGGCACATCGCCCCCAGCGGGCACATAAAAATTATGAATCCGTATGCTTTTTCCATAGGCTTCAACAATAACTGAAATGTAACGACAGTCTTGTTTTTGACAAAAGAAACGCTTTTCAACATTTTTAAAAGGCAAACGTGACACAATTGCCACACCGTTGTAAGATTTTTGTCCACTAAGTGCGATATGTTTATATCCGGCCGCTTCAAAAGCCTTCACTGGAAATAAATCATCTGGACATTTTGTTTCCTGTAGACAGAAAACATCAGCAGGAAAGAGTTCCAAATACTGAAAAATCTGTGTAAGCCGCAAACGGATAGAGTTAATATTCCAAGTAGCGATACGAAAGAACATCTGGTTTGAATTCCGATAAGATAATAGCGTACTGTTATTTTTTAGAAGGCAGTGTAAACATCCCATCCGCAAACCGGACTGCTGTGCGCACATTCATAATCTGCACAGTAGTTTCCAAATTCTGTTGATCAACGATTGTCCATTGCCGTAAAGAATAATTTTTAGAATCAAAAACCATTCTTATTTGCCCTGCCCCAATGCTTTTATCCCGCAGAACAATTGTCACCGCGCCAGGATCTTCACGAAATGCTAATAAACGCCCTGATGAAATATCAATTTTATCATCCAACAAAAATTTCATCGGTGTTTGGGAAAGTTTTGAGAAATTCCAAGTATTCAAAGCGCGATTATTAATTCCGATGAATTGACCATCTGCAATGATCTGTAAGGGTATTTTTTTATAAATAAAACGAATTTTTCCTGGACGCTCTAAATAAAATGTTCCCTGAGACATTTTTCCCTTTGGACTAAATTGAATAAAATCACCTGTCATTGTTTTAATCGCCGCAAAATGATTGGCAATTTTTTGCGCCCGTACAGCATTATTGGTTGATTGTGAAAAAGCTGGAAAAGTTAAGCAACACATGACAAGAATTCCCACAAACGCAAATATTCTCTTTCGTAGTAAAAAAGAAGTTTTCATAGAAAATGCTCCCAAACAATAGATATTTACCGTACAACATAATCAAGCAGCAAATAATGAATTAATATCCTGTTTTAAAAGAGAAAGATATTGTTTGAAAAAACAATCAAAAGATTTTTATTTGAAAAACATTCTTCTTCGGCAGGTACCAAAATTTTCTGCTTTCCAGCATGATTTGCTGAACTCAAGAATACCCTCTTCTTCCATCCGCTCAATGCGTGAAACAGCTCAGGTTTAACCAATACCTAAACGACGCAGAATATAAGAAGTTGAAGCTTTACGATCACGAAGAACAATGGCAACAGCTCGACTATAGGGATCATCTGCACAAGGAGAAGAAATCAAGGAAACATCATCCCCATTCTCTGCGATTTCTTACATAACTACCCTCAAACAATCAATCTGACCTTAAATTTCTAAAACCATTAAAATTCCCTATTTTCCCGCATGATTTGCTGAACCCAAGAATACCTTCTTCTTCCATCCATTCAATGAGTAAAATAGCAACACAGCCAATGCTCAATGCGGATTAAATACCAAACAACATGATTCTCACTAATCTGGATGCTTTTTTAATGATAAAAAATTTTTATAAAAATGCGTCAAAGTATTAGTTGTTTATTTGAAAATGAAGCAACAAATGAAAAATAAAGACCCTTCTTTAAGAAAGATATTATTTGAAAAAAACAATCGAAAGCTTTTATTTTAAAAACGTTCTTCTTCGGCAGGTACCAAAATTTCGCGTTTCCCCGCATGATTTGCCGCACTAATAATACCCTCTTCTTCCATCCGTTCAATCAGGGAAGCAGCACGGTTATAACCAATACCTAAACGACGCTGAATATAAGAAGTTGAAGCTTTACGATCACGAAGAACAATGGCAACAGCTTGACTATAGGGATCATCTGCACAAGGAGAAGAAATCAAGGAAACATCATCCCCATTTTCTGCAATCTCTTGCGTAATGGTCTCCAAATAATCAGGACGTGCTTGCCCTTTAAGATGCGCGACAACTTGCTCCACTTCATCATCAGCTACAAAAGGCCCATGAACACGCTGGATACGCCCTCCTCCCATCATAAAGAGCATGTCTCCCTGTCCCAACAATTGCTCAGCTCCCTGTTCACCAAGAATTGTTCGGCTATCAATTTTTGAACTAACAGAAAAAGAAATGCGTGTAGGAAAATTCGCTTTAATCGTTCCAGTAATCACATCCACCGAAGGACGCTGCGTAGCCATAATCACGTGGATACCGGCAGCACGCGCCATTTGTGCTAAGCGTTGAACTGCTCCTTCAATATCTTTGCCGGCAACCATCATTAAATCGGCCATTTCATCAATAATGACAACGATATAAGGCATAGGACTAAAATCGAGTTTTTCCGTTTCATAAAGAGGCTCACCTGTCTCATGATCAAAACCAATTTGAATGGTACGCGTCATGGTCTCTCTCTGATTTTCTGCCTCCTCAAGACGCGCATTAAATCCATCAATATTGCGCACACCAAGTTTTGACATTTTACTGTAGCGCTCTTCCATTTCACGAACAGCCCATTTCAAGGCAATCACTGCTTTTTTCGGATCTGTTACCACCGGTGTTAACAAATGGGGAATACCATCATAAACCGAAAGTTCAAGCATTTTGGGATCCACCATAATGAGGCGGCATTGGTCAGGCGTCATACGGTAAAGAAGTGATAAGATCATCGTATTAATGGCAACAGACTTTCCTGATCCTGTTGTCCCTGCCACCAACAGATGCGGCATTTTCGCTAAATCAGCAATAACCGTTTCACCACCTATTGTCTTGCCTAAAGCAAGCCCTAACTTCGCTTTGCTTTCAACAAATTCCTGCGCTTGTAAAATCTCGCGTAAATAAACCATCTCACGCTTTGTATTGGGCAATTCTATTCCAATCACATTGCGCCCTGGTACCACAGCAACACGCGCTGAAATTGCACGCATGGAGCGTGCAATATCATCTGCCAACCCAATGATACGGGAAGATTTAATGCCGGCAGCCGGTTCAAATTCATACAAAGTCACCACAGGACCAGGACGTGCATCAATAATTTGTCCCTTAACCCCAAAATCTAACAAAATGCCCTCAAGTTCCTGAGAATTGGCTTTTAAGAAAGCAGGAGAAAGTTTTGCATCCCTTGCAGTTGGTGGAGAAACCGAGAGATAATCCAAAAGTGGAAGAAGAAACCCACCATTTGAAGAAGTTGTTAAAGGTTTGAAAACACGACTTTTAACCGAAGAAGTAGAAACCTTATTTTGAGAGTTCTTACATTTTGTTTTTTCATCAAAGAAAACTGGTTCAATGCGATCAAAGGACTTTTCTTGTCTTTTAGACTGACTTTTGCAGGAGAAAAGGCGAAATAAACGCGCTTGTAGAAAATAAAAAAGATGTAAAAGAGCTCCAAAAGTTGTCACAAAAAAACCGTGTTTTTCTTCTTCTTGAACATCTTCTGTCTCTTCTAGCACATCGAAGACAGGCTCCAAGATTTCATTTTTCCGAACGTTTTTTACTTTTCTTTTATTTGTCTGGCGCCGCCAGATCACATTGCCGGAAAAAGCAGCTATCAAAAAACTTAAAAAAGCAAATGCAACTCCTAACAACACACTCTGAAATGGAGAAAGAACAACAGGAAAGATTAAAAAAGCAGCACTTAAAACTTTATCACCCAAGACCCCTCCCAAACCCATCGGCAATGGCCAATAGGTAAAAGGAGCAAGAGGCGTCATAAGAGCAAAAGAAATTAAAAAACAAGTCGTTGAAACCACCCACAAAAAAAGGCGAAAAATCAAATTGTGAATATTTTTTTGTGCCAACAAAAGAAATGACCAAAATAATGGCGGCAACAAAATACCAAGGCTTGCCAGACCAAAAAACTGCATAAAAAAATCTGAAAAAATTGCACCTGGCCACCCCATAGAGTTTATAATTTCATTTGTCGTTGCATGCGTTAATGAGGGATCTGCAATATTCCAAGTTGCCAAAGCAAAAACGCAAAAAATAATAAAACCCAAAAGCCCAAGCCCAATGAAAACACCAATCTGGCGCAAAAACATTTCAATGAGCCGCGAACCTTGAGTGCTCTGCACTTCCAATGAATCATAAGGAGAAGAACTTTGCCGCATTGATGAATTCCAAATACAAAATCTTTCTATTTAAAGAGTTATAAAATTATGGCCACAAAATATTAATACAGTTTGAACCATCATCATAACAACTTTCTTAACCTGTGGTGTTATAAAACATTATCCTGCAAAATAGAGAAGAAAAAGGACGAATTTACCCATGTTAAAAATACAGTATTGTCTTTGTCTGATTTCAATTTTCTTTTGCATCAACCAAGTATACAAATAGAAAATATGTTAATGTAAACAAAACATTCAGGATAGAATTTATTAAGCAAAGCCTAGGAAGGAAATCATATAAAGAATCAGCAAGAAGAACAAAGCCAAAAAAAATCCCAACTGTTTCATAAACTCGTGTCCTTTCAAAAAGCCTCACCTTTTATAGAGTAAAAAAGAGGTTAAATATTGTATAATGAAAAAGGTAATCTTAAAGAAAAAGAGCCTTTTTGTTTAAGGACGAACAAACTGCAAACAATGGAGCGAAACGCTTTGTATTCTGATCTCAATGAAGGTATAAAATCCCATAGCATGGCAAAATCTCATAAAAACACCAGACAATGCGATCTGCTCATTGCAGGGGGTGCAGCTGTTGGTTTAACATTGGCAATAGCACTCAAACAAGCAGCCCCTGAACTGAAAATTAACATCGTTGATGCTGCACCTCAAGAAGAGATCCCCGTCTCCAATATACGCGCACTTGCCCTTGCTGCGGCTTCTATTCGTATGTTAAAACAATTGCAATGTTGGGAACATATAGCACCTCATGCCCAACCCATTCATTCCATGATCATCACAGATGCATACACGAATGATCCTGTAAAACCAACTCTTTTGACCTTCGAAGGAGATATTACTCCCAACGAGCCCTTTGCTACTATGGTAGAACAAAAAAAGCTCCTCAATGCTTTAAAAAAGCGTGCAAAAGATCTAGAGCTTCCTTTTATTGCCAACATGCGTATTGTTGATTTTCACCACGAAGACCAACACACCACTGTCACTTTAAGCAATGAAGAAACTTGGCAAACGAAGTTGCTGATTGCCGCTGATGGAGCACATTCAAAATTACGCGAAAAAGCAGGTCTTAAAAAATTCTCTCATCCCTATCCACAAACAGCAATCATTTGCACAGTCGAACATGAAAAACCCCATCATGGTCAAGCGATCCAACATTTCTTACCTGCTGGACCTTTTGCTCTTCTCCCTCTCAAAGGTAACCGATCTGCCATTGTCTGGAATGAAGACCATAAAACTGCACAATATTACCTTAAAGCAGACGCTCTCATTTTTGAAACAGAAATCGAAAAACGCATTGGTCACCGATATGGCAAGCTTTCTTGGAATGGCGAACGCCAAGGCTTTCCGTTGCACCTTTCTTTAACACGCGAATGTATTAAACCGCGCTTTGCTCTTGTTGGCGATGCTGCACACACAATCCATCCCCTTGCCGGACAAGGTCTCAATTTAGGATTACGCGATAGCGCCGCACTTGCCGAAGTGATTATTGAAACAGCACGATTGGGTCTTGATATTGGCTCTCTCACTACTTTAGAGCGCTATCAAAGCTGGAGACGTTTTGAAATTGTCCGCATGGCTTTAAGCAATGACTGGCTTAATAAACTCTTTTCTAATGATAACTTCCTGTTACGCATGCTTCGTGATACTGGTCTTGGAATTGTCAATCAAACGCCAAAGGTAAAAAAATATTTCATTCAGGAAGCAGCTGGCCTCACCCCTAATGCCCCACGTCTGCTACACGGGCTTCCCCTCTAAGCAAAAAACAAAAGAATACTCTCTCACACTTTTGCAATCTGAACCAAGCGCTCTTTTAGAAAAATCTCTCTTAGAAAGTTCTTCACGATACGCCTCTTAAAGTGCCAAGACTGTGCCAGCTGCTATTATGATAGAACAAATTACCCACATGCTCCTGCATCACGGTAAGTGAAAATCATACATTGCCCCTTCCTTCTCCTACATTCTCGAAGAAAACAGACAATAGCTAAAAAATTGCCCAATCTTTTCAATCTTTAATGTGCTCTTTATACAGTGATGCTGGTAAACATAATAAATTCTTGTAACAAAAAACTCTAAAACCTACCACAAAACACTCTATCAGAAACAACAACCAAAGAACGGTTTTGTTTCCAAGAAACTCTATTATCTAACACCACATGTGCAACAAAAAACTATGCCTGATAAAAAAGAATCGGATACCTGGTATAGGAACATCACAAAAAGAAATATCAAACCAAAAACCATAAAAGCACGAACTTGAAGCTTAAAGACCGCCATTGTACACTCGTCAGTACGTGCATAAAGTTATAAACTTTCTAAACTTGAAAAAACTTTTTCACACTTCCTATGGTTTCATTAGACCGAATCAGCATTTTTACAAACAAATTCTGCATTTTTAACGATCATATTGTTGAAAAAACACACCTGCTTACATTCATTTCTTTTGCCCTCCTTATCCCTTGGTAAAGTACGCAAACCTGTGACCTAAATATTTTATTACTATAGACATATAACATTGATTTATAAGGATAATTTATCATTATGCATATTGAATTGAGAGCCCCGAATATCGTAAATTTCTCTCATTTCAAACCTGTTTATGTTGAATCAACCAAAACCACTCGCTTGCACATTACAAACGGGATGAGTGTGTGGATAAAAAACATTAAACAAAGAACTCAAAATGCCTCTTATGAACCACTTCAAGTGCCAAGGACTGTCGCAACATTGGGGGCTTACAAAGAGTATGATGGTGCCAGCTTGCGGAATGTATTATGTTACTTCTAATTCTTCAAGCGCATAACCATTCTCCAACCATTCTTTAATCCACTTAGGTTTACGCCCACGTCCATTCCACAATTCCCATTGGTTATTGGGATTTCTATAATAACGCTCTTTGCGCACAAGATCAGCAATATCGATTCCATGCGCATTAGCAATTTCAAGAATTTTCCGCCGCGCATCCTGCTTCTCTTTTGCTTGTCGTTTTTTCAATTCTGCGTCAATTTGGATGCGCATTTCTTGTAGCTCATCGAGGTTCATGTTCTTAAGATTATTCACTTTATTACTCCCCTTGCAAAAAAGAATTGTGCTTTGCCATATTTTAAACACAATTATAGACGATTTTTGCCTATTTATTATCGAAGTCAAAATTATGATGAATATATCACTTTCACGGAGATATGCTTTGAACCACGAAGAGTTACTCGTTTGTGTCTCAGTTTTCACTTCCCTATCCTCTTTCAGTTCAATCACTGAAATTGGCAATCGGAGTGTTAAAGCTTCATTGCATCCCTCTCAATTCCATAGATCAGCGGTTGAAAGTGCATATAAATCGCCATTTTATAAGATATGGCAAGATTGGATAAAGAACAAGTCCTTAAAGCATAACAATAGTGCAATTCATTCACGCAGCAAGAAAGGCTCTCATGTAAAACAGGTTGCTACTTCATATCAGTCGTATCCAGAAAAAATAACAGCTGTAGAGAATCATATGGCGCACTCAGTTCTAGTGCACAAACAGAAAAGTCGGTGGTTTAGAAACCCCCTATTTTTTTGCAATCGCAATAGTCATGGTGTTCGTTGGACTGGTATATATGGTTTCATTTTACATGTTTGCACAGTAAAAAACATGTTGGGATGTGTTAAAAATATTCTCCAAAACAACGGAATTTATATTTGCAAAAAACAAAGTTTGAAACTGAATGATTTTATTTCGCGAATCTATAGCAATACAATTTGGCAAGATTTGAGAAAATCAAAGAGCACTGATATTTATACTGATAAATTTTTCACTTATGAGGTGTTTTGCTCATGACTATTGCAAGCCTTATGATGCTCGTTGCCACGAATGCACTAACTCTTCACCCCACAGCAATTTCAGTTGTTGCCGCACAAAAATTTTCGGATCATATCTGTGCAACAAGCATAAATAATAATCCTAAAGTTTCATATCATTTTTCTTCATTTGAAAAAGCAATTGTAAAAGGTAAAAAGTTTGAGCAGTTTGGACATAATTTTGACATTAGTTTGAGACAAATCAGCGTTAGAAATTTGAAATTTTTTGGTATGTCTCCCTCTGATTTGTTTGATCATCACCAAAGTCTCGAAGCTGCACATGCTCCTGTAGCAAATTTTTCTGAACGTAAAAAGTCAGAGCAAAATTTTGAGAAGAATATGTTGCAATCTATTCTAAGCTTTTACAACGCGGAAAGCTTAAAGGGTGCTCTTAACAAGGCCTACGTGCAAGAAGTTGTTTCACATATTGGGATGCAAGTTTCTGCACGTTTCGGCAAAAAGCCACAGGAATCTTTAGAGCTTCACGCAGATCAATCAAAGCAAGCAATAGAGATAGAAACTCTTCCTCCTTCCTCGGAAGACTTGGAAGATGCCTTTACCCATAAGACAAGCAGCGTTGGTGATGCTTTTACAGCAGGAGATTTTTCTTCAACAGCAGAAATTTCTTCTTCGCCCGTGAGATAGTGAGCATGACGATTACACTGCATTTATAAGTTAGAACTGTAATTTTGATAGGACAAAGTGATGAAAGGTAGATAAAGAAATATTAAAGCTCTAATTAGTAAGATTGGACGAAATTTTTTCTAATTGAGGGCCAAAAATAATGAAAATGATAGAACAAAATAGTGTTGATATAGCATTTAATCAAAAGGCAGCGCGTGAAATTACAGTTGTAATGCGCTCGGAGAGAGAGTGGTATTTTACATTTGTGGCGGATGATCCAATAACTGGAAAACCAAATGAATATACACTTCTTACACAGAGAGGGAAATTAAGAACTTGGGCTGATCCTAAATATCTTTTTAAATTTCTTCATGAAAGAGGTGTTACTTATGGGAAATTCAATCTTAATCAGGATAAAAAAAATGAAACGATTCAATATGCTTCCAGAAAGAGCTCATAATAAAACCATTGCAACTACCGTAACGATAACTGTGTTTTTTATGAATCATCCTGTATGTGCTCAAGCAAAAGCTTTGGATAAAGCAAAAAATGCTTTAGAGCAACTCACAAAAGATCTGAATTTAATTATTCCTCTTGCCGCTGCTGTTATACTTTTATGTTTAGCTATCGGTTATGCAGGACGTTACATAGAAAAGGATACATTTGTAAGATGGGCGATTGGAGTCATTATTGCTGGCTCAGCAAGTGAACTTGCTACTTTATTATTTAAATAAATAATAAAAATAAATTTTAGAGTAAAACATTATGAAACCGTCAAATATTTTTCAATCAAAAATTAATAATAAAGTCCTCGCAGCTATTGCAGCTATATCTGTATTTTTTATGGCGTATCCTGTACGTGCTCAAGCACAGCAAGGTGGTTTAGCTAATGCGGAAAAAGCTTTAAAAGGACTCAAAGGCGATCTGGATGTAATTATTCCTATTGCTGCTGCAGTTATTCTTTTATGCTTAGCAATTGGTTACGCAGGGCGCTACATAGAAAAGGATACATTTGTAAGATGGTCGGTTGGTGTCATCATCGCTGGTTCAGCATTTGAGCTTGCCTCAATGTTATTTAAACCAAACTAAGAAGAAATCAATTTTAGCAACTACAGTCTTAAATAGAATGAAACAATTAAATAATCCCCAATCAAAAAATAAAAGCAGCACGATTTTTGCAACTATAGTTACTTTTTTTATGATGCATTCTATGTGTTGTGCTCAGGCAAAAAGTTTAAAAAAAGCAAAAGATGCTTTAGATAAATTTCAAACTGAATTGAATACGATTATTCCCGTTGCCGCTGCAGTTATTCTTTTATGCTTAGCCATTGGCTATGCAGGGCGTTACATAGGAAAGGATACGTTTATACGTTGGGCAATCGGCGTTATAATTGCTGGTTCAGCAACTCAACTTGCTACTATGCTATTTACAGGTGTTTGAAGAAGATTATGAAATTATACTGAAACAAAATATCCTTTTTAAAAAGCAGGTCTTTTAGCTCAACTTTAAAATAGGTCAATGATATATCCATTTAATACTGAAGAATATTATTTATTAAAACTTTAATAAGAGTAGAGTATGAAACGATTAAATAATTCTCAATCAAAAAATAACAACAGGATTATTGCAATTGTCGCAGCTATGACAGTGTTTTCTATAGATAGTCCTGTATATGCTCAAAAATTAGGCACTGCTAAAAAAGCTTTAGACAGTCTGCAGGCAGAGCTTACAGGCAAAATTATCCCTGTTGCTGCTGCGGTTATACTTTTGTGCTTAGCAATTGGTTATGCTGGACGCTACATCGAAAAGGATACGTTTATACGGTGGGCTATTGGCGTCGTCATTGCTGGCTCAGCAAGCGAACTTGTCGCATTGTTGTTTACAGTTAATTAATATTACTTATGAAAGCGATATAGCTCAAGGTCTTTCTTTTTTCAAAATGAAGCTTCCACCCATCAATTGTAGATAGAGAGCAGTGGTACTTTTTACTTATGCCACAAATCAGGGGGAATTGTTTATGACAACTTCAACCGTAAGGAGGAAAAATATGGAAAGCTTAAATACTCTTCGAACAAAAACTGTTAGAAAAATTAGTCTTGTTTTTACAACTTTGGTTGTGTTTTTAACGATTCAACCTAGTTGTGCCCAAACAACAAGCAAGGGTTTAGAAATTCTCATAGGTATGCAGTATGGGTTAAGTATTATTATTCCCATTTTTGCTGCCATCATTCTTTTCTTTCTCCTGCTTATTTATCTATGTCGCATCATTTCAAGGATTACATTTGCGCGATGGTCGTTTAGTGTCGTCATTGCTGGGGCAGCATTTTATATTAGCAGCATATTGTTTTACATAAATTAATTGGAGCAGCTTATGAAACCACAAAAGCACGAACCATTTCCCTTATTTAAGGGAGCAACGCGTGTTCCAACAATTTGGGGTGTACCAATGATGCCACTTATGGTTATGGCTATGGGTGTAGCTGTTGTTGCCATGACAATAAACATCTTCTTCTGGTTCATGGCGCCACCTTTGTGGTTTATTATGGCACAGATTACCAAGAATGATGATAAAGCATTCCGTATCTGGTGGCTGTGGATTGATACTAAATTTCGCAACCGCAATAAGGGCTTTTGGGGCGCATCAAGTTACAGCCCCTCTGATTACCGCAAAAGGAGATAAGCATGACGGCTGTTGAAAGCAGCAAACGCCTCGCGTCAGAAACACCAGTAAGTCTTTTCATACCTTATTCACATCATATCACAGATACGATTATCTCCACCAAAAACGCAGAGTATTTATCGATCTGGAAGATTGATGGGCGCTCGCATCAAAGTGCTTCAGAAGAGGATATTTTTCAATGGACTAGAGAGCTCAACAACACCTTGCGTGGTATTGCATCGGCGAATTTATCGCTATGGACACATATCGTGCGCCGTCGCGTTTATGAATATCCTGATTCAACATTTGATAAAATGTTCTGTTATCAGCTTGATGAAAAATACCGGCAAAGTTTTACTGGTTACAATTTGATGGTCAATGATTTGTATCTAACCGTTGTTTTCCAGCCGATAGCTGATAAGGTTATGTCATTTTTTTCTCAGCATGAACGTGAGCCGCTTGATCAAAAAAAGATGCGGCAAGAATCGTGTATCAAGGCTCTCAATGACATCAACCGTACCTTAGGTCAGTCGTTTAAACGTTATGGTGGAGAACTTCTTGGCACATATGAAAAGAATGGTCATGCTTATTCTTCAGCCCTTGAATTTCTGGCAATGCTTGTCAATGGCGAATACTCCTCTATGCCGATATGTCGTGATCGTTTTGCTAACTATATGTCTGTTAATCGGCCTTTCTTCTCGAAATGGGGAGCACTCGGTGAACTACGGACAACCAGTGGAATACGCCGATTTGGCATGATGGAAATCAAGGAATATGACACAACAACCAAACCGGGACAATTTAATGTTCTGTTGGAAAGTGATTTCGAATTTGTGTTGACACAGAGCTTTTCTGTACTCTCACGCCATGCTGCCAAAGATTATTTGCAACGGCATCAGCGCAACCTTATTGATGCCCGCGATGTAGCAACAAGTCAAATTGAGCAAATTGACGAAGCACTTAATCAGCTGATAAGTGGGCATTTTGTCATGGGTGAGCACCATTGCACACTGACCATCTACGGTGATACAGCTCAACAAGTTCGTGACTCTATGGCAAAAGCGAATGCAGCCCTGTTAGAAGTTGCAGTTTTACCAAAACCTGTAGATTTGGCCATAGAAGCTGGCTATTGGGCGCAACTTCCAGCAAATTGGAAATGGCGTCCGCGTCCTGCACCAATTACATCACTGAACTTTTTATCCTTCTCATCATTTCATAATTTTATGTCTGGTAAGCCGACAGGAAATCCATGGGGACCGGCAGTAACAATTCTTAAAACAACAAGTAAAACACCGCTTTATTTTAATTTTCATGCCTCAACACTTGAAGAAGATTCAACAGATAAGCGGTTACTTGGTAATACAGCAATCATTGGACAATCTGGTTCTGGTAAAACCGTATTGCTTGGATTTCTGTTAGCGCAAGCACAAAAATTCAAACCAACAACCATTGTTTTTGATAAAGATCGTGGTATGGAAATTGCTATTCGAGCCATGGGAGGGCGGTACTTAACATTTAAGACTGGGAGTCCAAGTGGGTTCAATCCGTTCCAACTTCCACCAACACAGGATAATCTCACTTTTCTTAAACAATTTGTTAAAAAATTGGCAGAAGCTGGTGGTGAAGTCACGCACCACGATGAGCAAGAGATTAACCAAGCTGTTACGTCCATTATGAGTAACAATATTGACCCCTCACTGCGTCGGTTATCTTTTTTGCTACAATTCTTACCAAATCCACGTTTGAGTGATTATAATGCCCATCCATCTGTTCACGCCCGCTTGATAAAATGGTGTCAAAATGGTGATTATGGATGGTTATTTGATAATCCTCATGACGCACTTGATCTCTCAACACATCAAATTTACGGTTTTGATATTACAGAGTTTTTAGATAACCCAGAGACTCGTACTCCGGTGATGATGTATTTGCTCTATCGCACAGAAGGAATGATCAGTGGGCAAAGATTTATGTATATCTTCGATGAGTTTTGGAAGCCTTTACAAGACCCATATTTTGAAGATTTGGCAAAGAACAAACAAAAAACTATTCGTAAACAAAATGGTATCTTTGTTTTTGCTACGCAAGAACCTACTGATGCGCTAGAGAGTAATATTGCTAAGACATTGATTCAACAATGCGCAACTTACATTTTTTTAGCCAATCCCAAAGCAAATTATGAAGACTATACAGAAGGCTTCAAACTAACGGATGCAGAATTTGGACTTGTCAAAGGAATTGGTGAATTTAGTCGTCAATTTCTTATCAAGCAGGGGGATCAATCTGCTCTTGCAGAGCTTAATCTCAGCAAATTTCATGTGAAAACTGATGGAAAAACTATTGAGCGTAACTTTAATGATGAGCTCTTGGTATTATCTGGTACACCTGATAATGCCGAACTAGCCGAAGCTGTTATCGCTGAAGTTGGTGAGGATCCAGCGGTATGGTTACCGGTTTTTTTACAACATGTAAAAACTAATAATAGGAGGAAAACATGAAAAAGATAATTATCGCAATAGCAACAGCAACAATGATTTTGGGAATAATAAACCCAGCAGTAGCGATTATAGTTGGGGGAGTATCAGATTTAAGTGGAGTTTTATCTAAGTCTTATCTTGCTAACGGCAGCTCCCCCAAAATTAGTACGCCCCAAACTCCAACACAGCAAAGACATATAATTGTTCAGCAGCGACCTAATAATAAAGTTATAGAATTATTGCAAAAACAGCTTGATGTGCACCAAAAGCAGTTAGAACAACAAAAAGAAACATATAATTCTATAACAAATGGAAAACATGCTACTACGCAAACTCAAGACGGCAGTTTTTTTCTTAAAGATCCTCAATCAATTTACAAAAAAGACAATTCTGAAATATCCGCTTCAATCAGTAAAGTTTTGAACGAGGAGGAAATTTCTAATTCTATCAATGATGCACGTAAATCCATTGAAGAGCGGAAGCAATATGCAGCGGTTGTCGATAAAGCTGTAAGTTTGCATGTTTTTGAACAAACAGAAAATCGCTCTCAGAAGATTTTAGAACTATTAAGCAAAATCAATCAAACAAAAGATCTAAAAAGCATTACTGAATTACAGACCGAGATTAAAGCTAAACTCGCCATGATTCAGAATGAAGCGACTAAATTGCAAATGGTTGCGCATTTGCGCAATGCAGAACGCGAATTTATAAGCCACCAAAAACAAAAACGTAATATGAAAATTCTTAATAGTAAAAACACAGCAATGCCAGTTATACGCTTTATACGGTAAATTTTACAATATTATCTATCATCAATCTTATTTGTTCATGAAAATGAAAGTCAGTGTGTAACGTATAACGTCCAGTGTATCTCACAAATTATATAGAGATACACTTTTTTATTTATTGGCTGCAAAATTTATTTATTGTCCGGAAAACGGTCTTGATGAAAAATTCCCTATGAAAAACACTCTTAGCAAATTGCATCAATAAAAATCAAATACCATCTTGAG
>NZ_HE997540.1:878460-879709 GCF_000312545.1 Bartonella senegalensis OS02 | reverse complement strand
ATTTCAAAGATGATGGGAAGACAAAATTCGTATAAAGAGGAATGCTATGAACTTCACAATGTTTACACAACTGTTCAATAGAATTGATCAGATAACAAAAACATATTTCACGGAGATTTCCTTAAAAGCAATTGCTACAATTACACCTTTCATCTCAATCGGTCTCACCATCACTTTTATCGTCTATGGATGGCTCATCATGCGCGGGGCAGTAGAAATGCCACTCGCAGGTTTTCTAAGCCGATCTCTACGCATCAGTATTATTACTTCAATCGCACTCACAGCAGGACTTTATCAAACAGATCTTGCCGAGTTAATCATAGACCTACCCAATGATTTATCAAACGCGCTAATAAATAATCCAACAAAAGGCCAGCAATTAAACAGTTTGATTGACAAGGTCGCTGAAAGAGGGTTCGAATGTGCAAGCAAAGCTTTCGAGGAATCTGCCTTCTCGGATGCTAATGGGTTACTCTATGGACTCTTCGGCATCCTCATTTTACTCGTAACAAGTTTCCTAGCCGCAATCGGTGGTGCATTCATCCTGCTGGCAAAAATCGCACTTGTGCTTCTCGTCGGACTTGGCCCCATATTCATCATCGCCCTCCTTTGGCAACCAACCTATCGCTTGTTCGAACAATGGATAGTCCAAATCCTGAACTATACGATTCTCGTTGTTCTCTTAGCTACCGTATTTGGATTCATGATGAATATCTTTGCAAATTACATGACTGATATTGAATTTAATGGTGAACAAAATGTCGGTTATACGCTTGGTGGCGCGCTTATCCTCTCCATTATCTCCATTGTGCTGTTGATCAAATTATCAAGCATTGCAAGCTCTCTGGCAAAAGGCATTACTTTTGAACATCTCTGGAACCCAGGTGCTGGAGAAAGAAAATCCTCATACAGCAATCGCACAGTCAAATAATCTGCAAAAACAAATAAAGAATATCACGCTCTCAAGAGAGAGCTTCTGCAACAAAAAATAAAATCAAGAAAATAAAGACATTCTCAAGTTATATAGTTTATAATCAAAATTGATATTATAATAAAAAAGTGTTAGGATGAATTCAGGAGTTTAATAAAAAGGAATGGTATAATGAAACCAATCGTTTTTACAATTTTGATTGCAGGGCTTTTATCAGCTTGCAGCACTTTGCCGCCAAAGCCAAAACAACCCAATAATTGGAATCGCGTGCCTATTAATAAAACAGTCCCGATCGAAATTCAGCGAGGAGCAATATGA
>NZ_HE997540.1:785402-877702 GCF_000312545.1 Bartonella senegalensis OS02 | reverse complement strand
CAAAAAAACAAGTAAAACCAATAAAAGCTGAACGACTGAACAGTTATTATGAAGAGAGCTTAGGACTGGAGCGTGAACTCATCAATGAGTTTATAAAATCACGCAAAACAGCGTGGCGAGTGGCAGGTATTGTTGGCATTTTTGGATTATTCTGCATGATATGTGGAGTTATTGGCTTTTCCCAACCAGCTCCCACTCCTTTGGTGTTGCGCGTTGATAATGCAACTGGCGCAGTTGATGTTATTTCTGCAATACGCGAACATGAAACGAGTTATGGTGAAGTTGTGGATAGGTACTGGCTTAATCAGTATGTACTGAACCGTGAAACTTATGACTATGACACCATTCAGCTAAACTACGATACTGCAGCACTTTTGAGTGCACCAGCTGTTCAACAGGAGTTCTACAAAATCTATGAGGGTGAGGATGCGCGTGACAAAGTGCTTTCCAACAAAGCACGGATTATGGTCAAGGTCCGCTCGATTCAGCCAAATGGTCTTGGTCAAGCAACCGTACGTTTTACAACCCAACAATACAGTAGCAACGGTATAGCTGGAGCAAAACAACACCAAATTGCAACAATTGGTTACACTTATGTTGGTGCACCAATGAAATCATCTGATCGATTGATTAATCCCCTTGGTTTCCAGGTGACAAGTTACCGCACTGATCCGGAAGTACTGTTGAATAATTAAGGGATTGATTATTATGAAAAAACTCGCATTTATTATTCTCTTATCTTCAGTTTCCTCTTTTTATACTGTACCCGTGCAGGCACTCAAAACTCCATCCAGTTCAGAATATGATCATCGCATTCGCTATGTAACATATAACGTGGCTGATGTGGTTCAGATCGAAACAGTTATCGGTGTGGCCACCCATATCATTCTTGAAGAAGGTGAGCGTTATATCACCCACGCCTTTGGTGATGCTGAAGCTTATGCCTTTGCGCATCAAGGACGGCATATCTTTATTAAACCTAAAGCAGAACTTGCCAATACCAACCTTATTGTTGTGACTGACAAGCGTAGCTACAAATTTCGATTACAGTTCCGAAACGACCGTGCTGGAGCCACCTATGAACTAGCTTTCCATTATCCAGATATAGACGAACAAAATTTAGAGGAAAACAAGCAACGTCTTGCCATTGAAAGTGGTTTTCATCAAAGCGTGAATGGTTACAACCTTAGCTACACCATGAGCGGTAACCAAGATATTGCCCCGATAAACGCTTGGGATAATGGACGTATTACCTATTTCAAATTTCCCGCCAACATGGATATGCCCTCAATTTACTTAGTGGATGCTGAAGGCAACGAAAGTCTAATATCGCGTACTGTTGTAGGCAATTCGAATGATATCATCGCTGTTCACAAGGTCAATCCTAAATGGCTCATACGACTCGGCAAACGCGCTTTAGCAGTTTTCAACGAAGCCTATGACCCCAATGGTATACCAAACACAACTGGAACAGTATCCTCTGTGGTCCATCGCATCAATAAAGGAGGCAAATGATGTTTGGCAATAAGAAAGGAGATGAAATCAATAGAAGCGCAAAACAACGCTACGCCGAGCAAGAACATGGGCAAGGCTACGTCGAGCAAGAAAAGATTGAAGGTGCATATGGTAGCTCTGAATTAGCTTCAGAACGCCGTCCAATAATCCCCGGTGCACGTACATTTTTAGTATTAGGACTCATTGTCATAGTAGCACTGCCGATTGCTCTGTCTCTTAAGGCTTTTAAAATGCGCAACACTGTAGATGTTGAAGAAGAAAAGCCTCAACAGACAGTACAACAAATTATACCGAGCTATACCCCTCGTGTTATAGAGGAACCGAAAGTAGAAGAAGAACCAGAAAAACCAACACTAACAGAAGACCTAGCGCAATCCATTCCACCAGCCTTAGCACAGCTTCTTCAAACAACGATACCAGCACATTTGATACAGGATTCTGAGGACTTAGCGCGTAAACGCATGCTCAGTTCCAGTCTTAATAATGGTGGCAGTAGTGGAAGCTCCGCAGATCAAAAAGGTAATACATCTGGTAATGAGAAAAATAGTGGCGTATTATTCGATCATCTCCAGCCTGTACGATTAGGACAATCCCGTGCAGTTCAACTCCATAACCGTGACCTACTCATTACCCAGGGAACACAGATAGATTGCACACTGGAAATAAAAATTATCACATCGCAACCGGGAATGACGACATGTCATTTGACACGAGATGTTTATTCTACGAGTGGTCGTGTTGTTCTGCTAGACCGAGGCTCCAAAGTTGTTGGTTTTTATCAAAGTGGCATACAACAAGGGCAAACACGCGTTTTTGTACAATGGTTACGTGTTGAAACGCCTTCTGGTGTCATCATCAATCTTGATTCCCCTGGTACAGGCCCGCTTGGTGAAGCTGGTATTGGTGGTTGGGTTGACACGCATTTTTGGCAACGATTTAGCAGCGCGATTATGGTAAGCATTATTGGTGATTTAGGAGAATGGGTGAAAAGCAAAATTAGTTACGGAAATAAAGAAAAATCGTCTCAAAATGCACCACAACAGGGTCCTGAGTTGCTGGTTAACGAAGTTCTTCAAAACTCCATCAACATTCCTCCAACACTTTACAAAAACCAAGGCGAGCGGGTGAATATTTTTATTGCTCGTGATCTGGATTTCAGCGATGTCTACAGTCTCGTTACACGTTAACCCCGTACAGAAAGATCAAGCAGTTGCACAGCTTTTACAACCGCTTGATCCTTTCTTAAAAGATCCTAAAATTATTGAATTATCGATTGGTCAACCCTGTGAAGTTTGGACAAAAACCTTCGAGGGTTGGCAGGTACATAATGTACCAGAGTTAACAAGCTGTTTTTTGCAAACGCTTATTACCGCGGTTATTGTTTATAATGGCATGGTTCCCAAAAGCATTAATTATGTGCGCTTACCCGGCGGACAGCGCGGTACAATTGTGCAAACACCAGCTATCATTGATGGTGCCTTGTCCTTTATGATTCGGAAGCATTCTCTCACAGTGAAGACGCTAGAAGAGCTCAAAGAAGAAGGTGCCTTTGATCACTTTACCGATGTGAGTTTCAATAAACCTTCAGCAAAAGAAGCGAATAGTTTATTATCAAAACACGATTTTACACGATTAGAGCCATTTGAAATTGAGCTTCTGCAATTTAAACGTGAGGAGAAAATTCTTGAATTTCTAGAAAAATGCGTATTGTATAAACGCAACATCATCATTGCAGGAAAAACCGGATCAGGTAAAACGACATTTTCTCGTTCCTTAATTGAAAAAGTGCCTGTAGAAGAACGTATTATTACCATTGAAGATGTTCATGAGCTTTTTTTACCCAATCATCCCAACCACGTCCATATGATTTATGGTGACAGTGTAGGGCGTGTTTCTGCTGAGGAGTGTTTAGATGCGTGTCTGCGTCAATCGCCTGACCGTATTTTTCTTGCAGAGCTGCGTGGCAATGAAGCGTGGGAATATCTTAACTCATTGAACACTGGCCATCCTGGATCAATTACTACGACACATGCCAACAATGCTTTGCAAACATTTGAACGGTGTGCCACATTGATCAAAAGGTCAGAAATTGGCCGCCTGCTTGATATAGAAATGATAAGAATGGTGCTTTACAGCACAATTGATGTGATTTTGTTCTTTAAAGATAGAAAGCTTTCTGAAATTTTTTACGATCCGATTTTTTCTAAGTCAAAGTTAGCTTAAACTGGACTATCTTCTCAGTCGTACTAAAAATTTCAAAAAAGCCGCAGATTTTTTGCGGCTTTTTTAAATGAACTTTTCCCTTCACGAACCTTTATGGTAAAGCTTTCGGGCTCTTGTAATAGAAAGATGAAAGTGGAGTAGAAACAGCCCCACGTGCAATAAAATCATACAAAAAATTCTCATTGTTTTCGATTCTATTGCTTTTGCTTTCGGTAACTTTTTTTCCTTTATTTTTTAAAATATGCGTTTGATACCGAAAATAAGAAATTGCGACAAAATAGACATTTCCAAAAAAGATCTCCCAATCCATATCTTAACAAAAATCTCCCATAGATTAATGAAAACCCTATGAGGTATAATGCTCAACCGTCACAAATTATTATCATAGTAACAATGGCTAATTATTCAGAAATGCCATATTCTATTTGCACACTATTCTGTTACAACTTTTGACCAAACAATTTATGCAACTTATTCAAACGGTTAGTTCATTACACTATAAGTTTGAGTACGCAGAGAGAAATCACATGCCAATCCAATAACTGAGAGCAGAACAGCGTAACACATTGAGCCACTTTATTGATTGACTTGCAAATTCTATACACATCACACTTTTAGTAACAAAACCAGCATCTGAGAATGTCTTGAATCAATTTTACGAATCCACCCTATACCCACTCTCTATAGTGTCTTTTTCAACGTAACTTTGCAGAGTGAAAAGTCAAGCATGGACATTATTTTTCGCAATAAATTCTTACTCGAAAAATTATATGAAACTAACTAAAACTCTAAGCAAATGAATCCCAAAAAATAGCGTAAAGTCTCCCCCTTATCTTGAACAATAAATAGAAAATATTGGATTGTGCTCTATTTCCAATAATTGCTCTAAATTCTATTTTGCATATTAGGAAATAAAGCATTTTTTATTGCTCAAAAAAACTGTCTGCTTATACGCAGACAAACAATAAATCAAAGATATAAAGAAAGTTATATCCTAAACTACAATAAACATTTCTCTTTTTCACAGCTGAGAGAGAGTAAAATAAGGGATCATAAAATTCCACCAAAATGAAGCATGATTTTTATGACAGGAAAATATGTCTAGGAACGCTACACTATTGCAAATTTTCTCATACATTCAAGCGACCTCTTCTCCATCATCTCTCTCTTTTTTCTAAAAGGATATTACTTTTTTAATACTGTAACAGCCATATCTTAAATCCTCATAAGCAGAAACAAACTTTAAGAATTAAGATCCAGAAACCACCTCAAAAACTATAAAAAGCAAAGAAAAGTCCTATAGCCCCCTTAATTTATATCCCTAATTGGTTAACTTTTAAGGGCGACATCAACCATCAGTTTTTTTAATCTCAGCAATTGCTTTTGCTGGATTCAAACCTTTTGGACAAGTTTGCGCACAATTCATAATTGTATGACACCGATAAAGGCGGAAAGAATCCTCTCAAATTATCAAGACGCTCCCCGCACATCTCATCGCGTGAGTAAGTCAATCCAAAAATAAGCTTGGAGCAAAATAGCTAGCTCTAAAGAGCAATCGCCATTCCATCTAATAGCTCGGATATGATGTATGACAACAGGCACACAAAATGCACTCATAAAGACCATCTATTTGGGAGCAGAGAACGCAAAAAATATCGAGGGGTCCACACTAAACCTCTTTCTTTATAGACCTCTTTAACCGATTAATTTCTAAAGGCGAGGTTCAACCATCAGTTTTTTAATCTCAGCAATTGCTTTTGCTGGATTCAAGCCTTTTGGACAAGTCTGCGCACAATTCATAATCGTATGACACCGATAAAGGCGGAAAGGATCCTCTCAAATTATCAAGACGCTCACCGCACATCTGCATCGCATGAGTAAGCCAATCCAACGATAAGCTTAGAGTAAAATAGCCGTCCCCAAAGAACAATCACCGTTCCACCAATAACTAGGAAATGATGAGTCTCTAAAACAAGCACACAACATACATAAGATCTTTATTTTGGGGCAAAGAGTATGAGAATATGAAGCAGCCCTATCCCCCCTACTTTAAAACCCTAGTTAACCAATCAACTGTTAAAGGCGACGTTCAACCATCAGTTTTTTAATCTCAGCAATTGCTTTTGCTGGATTCAAGCCTTTTGGACAAGTCTGCGCACAATTCATAATCGTATGACACCGATAAAGGCGGAAAGGATCTTCTAAATTATCAAGACGCTCACCGCACATCTCATCACGCGAATCAGCAATCCAACGATAAGCTTGGAGTAAAATAGCTGGTCCCAAATAACGATCGCCATTCCACCAATAGCTTGGGCATGATGTCTGACAACAGGCACACAAAATGCACTCATAAAGACCATCTATTTTTTGGCGGTCTGAATGACTTTGTAACCATTCTTTAGCAGGTTCAGGAGAGACGGTTTGCAACCAAGGCTCAATCACACGATGCTGCGCATAAAAACGCTTCAAATCAGGAACCAAATCTTTAACAACCGGCATGGAAGGTAAAGGATACACTTTAATGGGATGTTTCACATCATCCATCCCTTTAGTGCAAGCGAGCGTATTCGCCCCATCAATATTCATCGCACAGGAACCACAAATACCTTCACGGCATGATCGACGCAGTGTTAAAGTTGGATCAATATGATTCTTGATAAATAAGAGCCCATCTAGAATCATTGGACCGCAAGCCGAACGATCAACATAATAGGTATCCAAACGAGGATTTTCCTCATCATCAGGTGACCAACGGTACACATGAAATTCGGTAAGTTTCGTAGCACCTTTAGGCTTAGGCCACACTTTTCCCGGTTTTACTTGCGAATTTTTGGGAAGCTTAATTTGTACCATACTTTACTCTCCCCTTAATAAACACGTTTTTTAGGTGCAATGCGTTTTAAATCGATACCACCATCTGCTTCAGATGTTAAGGGATCAACATGAACAGGTCGATAGGACAAAGTCACCTTACCCTCTTTTGACAAATGCGAAAGCGTATGTTTACGCCAATTTTTATCATCACGCTCTGGATAATCTTCACGTGCATGCGCCCCTCGACTTTCTAAACGCGCTTCTGCAGAATAAACAGTGGTGATTGCATTAGCCATCAGATTCTCAAGCTCCAATGTTTCAACCAAATCAGAATTCCATATCAGAGAGCGATCTGTAACTTTAAGATCAGTCAGCTCACCCCAGATTTGACTTATTCGTTGGCATCCTTGTTGCAAAGAATCTTCTGTACGGAAGACAGCGGCATCTTCCTGCATAGTACGTTGCATTTTTTCACGCAATACAGCAGTTGGTATTGCGCCTTGCGCAAAGCGCAGGCGATCAAAACGTGCTATAATTTCATCAACAGCAGCCTCATTAAGAGGTGGAATTTCCGCATCACGATCAATCACTTCACCAGCACGAATTGCAGCAGCACGACCAAAGACAACAAGATCAATCAAGGAATTTGATCCCAAACGGTTAGCACCATGAACAGAAGCGCATCCAGCTTCTCCCACTGCCATCAAACCTGGTTGAACACGATCCGGCGAATCAGCTGTTGGATTGAGAACTTCTCCGTAGTAATTGGTGGGAATACCACCCATGTTATAATGAACGGTTGGCAGGATGGGAATAGGTTCTTTTGTCACATCAACCCCTGCAAAAATGCGTGCGGATTCAGAAATCCCCGGTAAGCGTTCATGCAAGATAGCAGGATCAATATGGTTGAGAACCAAATGGATATGATCTTTTCTTGGACCAACACCGCGTCCTTCACGAATTTCAAGGGTTATACAACGTGAAACCAAATCCCGTGAAGCCAAATCCTTAAAGGAAGGCGCATAACGCTCCATAAAGCGTTCACCCTCAGAATTGACCAAATAGCCGCCTTCACCACGAGCACCTTCTGTAATTAAGCAGCCAGAACCATAAATCCCTGTAGGATGGAATTGAACAAATTCCATATCCTGTAGAGGCAATCCAGCACGCGCGATCATTCCCCCACCATCCCCTGTACAGGTATGCGCAGATGTCGCCGAAAAATAAGCACGCCCATAACCACCGGTTGCCAGAACAACCATCTTAGCCGCAAAACGGTGCATGACACCATCATCAAGATTCCACGCGACCACTCCAGTACACACACCATCGGTCATAATCAAATCAAGCGCAAAATACTCAATAAAGAACTGCGCATTATGCTTTAAACTCTGTCCATAAAGCGTATGCAAGATGGCATGCCCGGTGCGATCAGCCGCAGCACAAGTACGCTGTACAGGTGGACCTTCACCAAACTGTGTTGTGTGTCCACCAAAGGGACGTTGATAAATTTTTCCTTCTTGCGTGCGTGAAAAAGGAACCCCATAATGTTCTAATTCATAGACAGCAGCAGGTGCGTTACGCACCAAATATTCCATTGCATCGGTATCACCCAACCAATCCGATCCCTTTACCGTATCATATAAATGCCATTGCCAATTGTCAGGCCCCATATTAGAAAGGGACGCAGCAATACCACCTTGTGCAGCAACTGTATGCGACCTTGTTGGAAAAACTTTTGTAATACAGGCTGTTTTTAATCCTTGCTCGGCCATACCAAGCGTTGCACGCAAACCCGCACCACCTGCCCCAACAACCACAACATCAAATTTATGATCCACGTAGTGATAAGGGGCATTGCCTGCTTTAGCGCCCAGCGATGATCCTGTGCTCACCATATCCTTCTAACCCCCTAACGCAATTTTCAAAAGAGCAAAAATGATGACCCCTCCCAAAACAAAACAAAACAAAACATTTAAGACCAAAAAGAATATTCGTAAACCTTCACGGGGAATATAATCTTCAATAACCACCTGCATTCCAAGTTTCATATGATAAAGGAGTGAAATGGTAAGCAATCCCATCAAAACAGCGACAACAGGGTGGGCAAGCCGTGCTCTTATAACGCTATAATCTTCCCCAACAAGCGAAAGAATAAGAATAATGAAAAATATCAAAAGTGGCAGATTTATAAAACCTGTTAAACGCTGTAACCAGAAATGCTCTGTGCCTTCATGCGCACTTCCACGCCCGCGGACTTTTCCAAGTTCCGTTCGAAAATCTTTTTTCATACCTCTTTCTGCCCCCAACTAGACAATGTTATATCCAATAATCCAAATCGCAAGAGTAACAATAAGAGAAATAAAAACTGTTGCCCACGCAGTCATTGTTGCCTTTTCTTTAGCCAAAAGGTAAGGTTTCATATCCCAAACAATGTGGCGAATACCCCCCACCATATGATGCACCCCAGCAAGGGTGTAAAGAAATAAAATGCAAAGCCCTGGAAAAGAAGTATAAATTTCATGAACCGTTCTAAACGCCTCTGCCCCACAGCTGACTGAAACTAACCAAATAGCGAGAAAAACCATTCCGAAATAAAGTGCTATACCGGTGATACGATGCGCAACCGACATCGCCATAGTGATGGTCCAACGATAAATAGTTACATGGGGAGAACGAGGGCGCTGTTTTATCCTAGTGATCTCTGTCATAAAATATCCTGACCTGGTTTTCACTGCAACCGCATTATAAACGAAAAGACCCGCACAAAATGTGCCAAGTGCATTATCATTTTACTTTTGGCATCTTAAAGAACCAATATTACAGGTCGGTTGTCTCAAATAACGGATTAAAGGTCGCGCATAAAAAAACCGATTGCCCTACAAACATAGTCATAAAACGTATCTTAATCTAATACAATTTTACCCTCACGTCAAAGGTCTCATACCCTTTCTTAAAGATAAACACGGATTTTTGCAAGTATAGCGATGTTTCATTTTTATATCAATGAGATGTTTATGCTTCGAATATAAGCTTTTTTCAGAGAAAGATGATGCGTAAACTTTTAAAAATTTTCAATATTTCAACACATCCGAAAGCGATTTTTTTACGACCAATACGAATCACTTATGCCATAAAAAAAGCGACATAAAGCCGCTTTTTTTTATAAATTCTGGAAGATGCAGCAGTTATTCAGTAGCCTGCTCTGGAGCCTCGACTGTAACAAGGGCTTCTTGTTCTTTCTCAGCAATCTTGGCAGTTTTTTTCCGCTGATCTTTCTTTTCAGTGATACGCGCAGCCTTACCTCTTAAATTACGCAGATAATAAAGCTTTGCCCGACGCACTTTTCCTCGACGCACAAGTTCAACAGCCTCGACCAAGGGAGAATAAACGGGAAATACACGTTCAACACCCTCACCATAAGAAATCTTACGCACTGTAAAAGTTTCATTCAAACCACCGCCTGAACGTGCAATACAAACCCCTTCATAAGCCTGAACACGCGTTCTGGTACCCTCAGAAACACGCACCATGACACGTACTGTATCTCCTGGTTGAAAAGCTGGCAATTGGCGTTTTGCTGCAATTTTTGCGCATTGTTCAGCTTCGAGCTGCGCAATAATATTCATTTCTTTCATCCTTCATGTTCTTTATCGAACAGTCAGAGCGCTCAACTCTTGCCGAAAAAAGCCTTTTCTAGAGAGAGAAAAGAAGCTCTTTAGGCTATGCATGACATCAGGAGCGAATACACCGTCTCTTATTGTGGAACTTAATAAAACCCTTCACAGGAAAACTGTTTGAAAAGAGAGCTATCCAATACACTACCTTACAACATGAATCAAGTTTTCTGACGATTTTTATCATAAAGAGCGTAAAGATCAGGGCGACGTTGCTGTGTTAACAATTCGGCTTGCTGTTGACGCCAATCAGCGATAGCTTTGTGATGACCTGATGTCAAAACTGGCGGAATACCACGCCCTTCAAAAACAGCAGGGCGCGTATAGTGAGGGTGCTCAAGCAAACCATTCTCAAAACTTTCACATTTCGCGGAAACCTCATTACCCATAACCCCTGGAAGCAGGCGTATAATAGCATCCAAAAGAACCAACGCCGCCGTTTCGCCCCCTGAAAGAATATAATCACCAATAGACACTTCTTCCAATTCCCGCGCTTCTATTATCCGCTCATCGACACCTTCAAAACGTCCACAAACCAATGTCACTCCGGAAGAACGCGCCAAAGAGCGTACATAATCCTGATTCAAGAGCTTTCCACGTGGACTCATCAACAATCTTGGGGAATCACCTGGACAACTATCCAGTGCCGCCGCTAACACATCGGCCCGCATCACCATACCAGCCCCCCCACCAGCAGGCGTATCATCAACGCTATGGTGTTTATCAAAAGCAAAATCCCTAATCTGTATGGTCTCCAGCGACCATATCCCCCGCTCTAAAGCTTGCCCTGCTAAAGAATACCCCAAAAAACCAGGAAACATTTCAGGATAAAGTGTTAAAACACGTGCTTGAAATTTCATTTTTTTATTCTCACCTTTAAACCTCAAGTCGCACTCAAGACCAACACCAATCGGTATATGATTGCTGTATTATAAAAACCGTGATAAGGAAAAATGTTCACCTGCTTTGTATCGAGCGTCCATATCCCCCACTTTAAAGCTTTCCTTGTTAAAGAGTGCCCTAAAAATCCAAGAAACATGTGAGGATAAAGTTTCTACACACGCGTTGAGAAGCAAATTCCTGCATGCCTACATTTTTCACTTTCATTTTTTGCCTGCACCTTTATTTTTTGGTTCAAACCATTTTCCCTTCAAGTATTTTCTCCCCCATCACTTAAACCAGCCGCCACTGGATCAACAACAAGAAAACCAGAAGGGATGCAAACTTCTAGCACCGCTGCCTTACTAAAAGGAATAAGTACGGTTTTCCCCGTATTCAAACGCATCTCAAGTAAATCACCAGCACCGAAATTAAAAAAACCACTCACCTCACCAAAGATCTGACCAGCACCATCTTGGACAGAAAGCCCTATTAAATCCACCTGATAAAATTCATCCTCAGTCAAATCATCCAGCAATTGATCGCGGGCAACATAAAGATGAATTCCCCTTAAAGCCTGAGCAGCACTGCGATCCTCAACCCCTTTAAAATGGGCAATCGCGCTCTTTTTTTGCAAACGAAGCGTTACAATTTCATAACAATGTCCCCTCTCATCATAAAGGGTCCCATAAGTTTTTAAACGCTGTGGTTCAGCACTCAAGATCTTCAGCAAAACATCCCCTTTTACGCCATGAGGCATAGCAATAATAGCAAGACAGACTTTATTTTTAAGCTTTTCTCTATTATATTTCATGTCATCATTCTAAAAACGAATCCCTCATTTGTAGCTTTCTATTAACTCTTGTTGCCATATTAAAAATCTTCCAGAAAGACCTTTCTTGGTAACAAAGCAAATTAATAAAAAAATAAAAGGAGAAGTCTTATGGCAAATGTTATGCTTTTTTACAAAGATATCACCCCATTCAACAAAGTTTCCCATAAAAACCTAAAATTTGCCCCTCCAAGCGATATGTCTTTTGCCAAGGATACACACTGGGTTCCTTTAGCAAGCAGTGAATATTTTCAAGCTGCTCTAGACTATCCTATTTTGTTTATGTGTGCAGAAGATGAACAAAAAAAGCGCCATTATACATCGGCTGCTCTTGTCGGTCTTTCTAACGACGAAAATGATTACATCACCTCTGATAAGAATTGGAGAAAAGATACCTATCTTCCAGCTTTTGTCCGTCGTTATCCTTTTGTTCTTGCACAAATTAGCAATGAAAAAGAACTCTCTGTTTGTTTTGATCAAAAATCAGGCATGTTTAATGAGGTTGCGGGTACGGAACTTTTTAACTCAGATGGTTCTATTTCTCCTTTTATGGAAGAACGTATTCGTTTTCTTGAAAGCTTTAAAATTGCTATGGAAAAAACCGCTGAGTTTATCGATGCCCTTGTGGATATGGACCTTCTCAGCCAAAAATCGATCAATGTAAAAAACGACCAAGGTCTCTCAGCACAATTAGAACATTTCTGGGTTGTTGATGAAGAAAAACTGAATAAACTATCGGCAAGTCAACTTGCTAAACTGCATAAAAATGGCTTTTTAGGATTGATTTTTGCGCATCTTATGTCAACACATAATCTTTTAAAAATACTCTCTCTAAAAGGTGAAAAACACATGGCCAATCATGAAGAGCGAACTTCCCAAAAAAATGGTCATGACAACGACGAAACCCCTAAAAATAAAGAGACTCTCAACTAAAAATGCCCCCAAAAAAGGACAGTAGAAAAGACAAAAATTGCTCTCTAATCCCGGCTGCTCCTCTTGTTTTAACTGCAAGGAAAAATTGGCTGGATAATCTTTTAGGAACACGTCGTATGGCAGCACATACAATACAAGCCTATGAGCGTGATACACGACAATTTTTGTTTTTTCTCTGTCAACATCTTGGACACACACCAACCTTTACTGATCTCGCCAATTTGCGTGTTATTGACTTTCGTGCTTATCTGGCTTACCGCCGCAAACAGGATATAAGCGCGCGCTCTTTAAGCCGTGGAATGGCAGGACTACGTTCTTTTTTCAACTATTTATCCCGCGAAGGGATTGTCGACATCCCTGGTGCTAAACTGGTCCGAACCCCCAAACAGCCAAAATCGCTACCAAAACCCTTGGCTGTAAAATCAGCTCTGCATTTAGTCAAACAAGAAAATCAACAGGAAAATGAACCATGGATTACTGCTCGTAATGCTGCTGTTTTAATGCTTCTCTATGGCTGTGGAATGCGAATATCTGAAGCGCTAGCGCTCACACCAGAACAATTTTCTGATCCGCAAAAAACAAGTTTATTTGTGACTGGGAAAGGAGGAAAAACACGTCTTATTCCTCTCATGAAAGTGGTTTACGAAACAGTACAAAATTATCTGAAATGCTGCCCGTATCCTTTAGTAGACAATCAACCGATGTTCCGTGGTGCACGAGGGGGGGCCTTGCAGCCAGCCATTATTCAAAGAACTGTGCGAAACTTACGCGCATATCTTGGTTTACCGGAAACTGCCACCCCGCATACACTGCGTCACTCTTTTGCCACCCATCTTTTATCACGTGGAGGAGATTTGCGCAGCATCCAAGAGCTCCTAGGCCACGCTTGTCTTTCCACCACGCAAGCCTATACCCATGTAGATACAGAGCACTTGTTAGAAATTTATAAAAAAGCACACCCCCGTGCTTGAAAGACTTTATAAATAAAAGATACATTAAACAGATTGAACTTCAAGCGCCAAAGCATGAACACATGTTGCTAACTCTTTCTGTAAAACTTTATAAATCGCACGATGTATTTCTACCCGCGTCATGCCCGAAAAAGCAGCAGACAAAATTTTCACCCGGAAATGTGTTTCTCCCTTCCCATCAAAAGCATGTTCATGATGAGGATGCCCCGCATGAAGATGACTCTCGTTAATCACCTCAAGCTTTTGCGGGCAAAAGGCATCCTGAAGCTTTTTGCTAATTGTTGTTTGAATCGCCGTAGACATTTTTGTTCCTTCACAAAATGAATGCAATACGCCTTGTTTTATAACCAAATAAGTGTGAAAATAAATTTTTAAAAAGTCAATTCTTGTCAAATCAATTGATTTTGCATAAACCAAAGATATGACGATAACATCTAAATTATTCGACTCTATTCGAATCAGCTCCAATAAAAAACAAAAGGCTGAGGAAGAAGCGCAGAAATGCCAATGGGAAGGATGTGAAAAAGCAGCCTCCCATAAAGCACCAGCGGGCCGAAATCACGAAGGCCAGTATTTACATTTTTGTATTGATCATGTGCGTGCTTATAATAAAAATTTTAATTACTTCTCTGGCCTTAGTGATAAAGATATTGCAAAATTTCAAAAGGATGCCCTTACAGGACATCGGCCTACATGGCCTACCGATTTTAGCAATGGAACGTCGAAAAAAACATCTGCAAATTATGCACAAATTCGCTCTGGTACAGCAGCCTATCAAAATCGTCTGCGCGATCCCTTCACACTATTTACCGAGCGTCATTCAACCAATCGTTTTTCACGAAAATTAAAACCCTTAGAAGCTAAAGCTTTTGAGACATTAGGGTTACAAGCAAATGCTTCTGCTGAAGATATTAAAGCAAAATACAAAGAGCTGGTAAAAAAACACCATCCTGATTCCAATGGAGGCAACCGTTCTTCAGAAGAGCGTTTTCGTGATGTTCTAAACGCCTATAATTTACTCAAAAAATCTGGTTTGTGCTAAAAACGTACATCTTAATAATCCTGCTTGCCCTTTAAGAGCAAGAGAGTGTATTCTGATAACAAAATATCAAAGAGCCGTTAAAAAACACTATTCTCGCTCTCATTGATAGCAACGGTCTTCAAAACATTAGTTCTGTGATATTTTCACAGCTAATAATTTGCTTCAAAAATCGAGTTTGCGCTAAAAGATGTGTGCCCCCACAACTCCACTTTCGTTCAAACCATCATCGTTTTCACAAAATATGATAAAATATAAAGGACTTCTTTTATCTATTATAGGGCATTGCATAAGTGCTTTAACTCTTGTATCGTTTTTAAACCAACGAAAAAAAAGAGCACCCTTTCCCTTCCAGAAAAATGATGACAAAAACAAAACTTATAGCTGAAAATGTGCCAGATCTCACAGTCTGCGCTCGCGATCTGTTTCATATTGATACAGATATGAAAGTCCCTGCTTTTAGCACAAAAAGCCCCCATGTTCCTGATTTAGATGCTCATTATCTTTTTGATCCGCAAACGACTTTAGCAATTTTAGCAGGTTTTGCCTTCAACCGCCGTGTTATGGTTTCTGGTTATCATGGCACAGGGAAATCAACGCATATTGAACAAGTTGCAGCACGCCTAAACTGGCCCTGTATCCGAATTAACCTCGATAGTCATGTTAGCCGTATTGATTTGGTGGGAAAAGACGCCATTGTTTTGCAAGATGGTTTGCAAATCACTGAATTTAAAGAAGGCATTTTGCCATGGGCTTATCAAAATAATATTGCTCTTGTTTTCGATGAATATGATGCAGGTCGTCCAGATGTTATGTTTGTCATCCAACGCGTTCTTGAAGCCTGTGGACGATTGAGCTTGCTTGATCAAAATCGTGTTATTTCCCCTCATCCAGCATTTCGTCTTTTTGCAACGGCCAATACCATTGGTCTTGGTGATACAACAGGGCTTTATCATGGTACGCAGCAAATCAATCAGGCGCAAATGGACCGCTGGTCTATTGTGACGATTTTAAACTATTTACCCCACGATAAAGAAGTTGATATCATTTGTTCCAAGGTCAAATCTTTTCAAACGGTTGAGGGCAAAAAGACAATTTCACAAATGGTGCATGTTGCTGATATGGTCCGGAAATCTTTTATCAATGGAGATCTTTCAACGGTCATGAGCCCACGTACTGTGATTACTTGGGCAGAAAATACAACAATTTTTCAAAATATTGGATTTGCCTTCCGCTTAACTTTTCTTAATAAATGTGATGAACTCGAACGTGCCACGGTCGCAGAATTTTATCAACGTGCCTTTGGACAAGAGCTTCCAGAATCTCTGATTCAGAGCATCTTGCCTTAAGGGATAGATCAATCATGGCTACCGATACTGACAATAACAGCCAAAATCTGACAAAGGACTCTCCTACCAGCACCCTTGATGTGGAAGCTTTTAAAAAAGCTATTTCCAGCTGTATTCGAGCAATTGCAGGCACGCACAACCTTGAAGTTTCTTTTAGTCACCACAAGCCATCTTTGCATGAAAATTATGCGCGTTTACCGGAATTAGCGCAACATGCAACAAAGAAAGAGATAACCATCACCCGTGGACTAGGGGATTCGATGGCTCTACGCACAGCATGGCATGATAAGCGTATTCACGCACAATTCGCACCACTCGAATCAGAAGCACGTGCTGTTTTTGATGCTCTCGAGCAAACACGGGTTGAAGCAATTGGCACTTTAAGTATGGAGGGAATTGCACAAAATCTTGATAAAATGCTAGCTGATAAATATCAAAGAGCCCATTATCAAAAGATAAGTACCCAAAGTGAAGCGCCCATCCAAGAAGCGATTGCTCTTTTATTGCGTGAAAAGATAACCGAACGCCCTCCTCCAAAAGAAGCTGGACCTGTATTAGAATTGTGGCGTCAAGAAATCGAACAAAAAGCCGCATCAGAACTGAATGAACTCGCATACCATATTCACAACCAACATGCTTTTGCGCATATTGTTCGTCAAATGCTTGTTGCACTCAAAATGGCAGTTCAACTGGAAGAAACATCTGAAACTGGAAACAATGAAAAATCAAAAAACCAGTGTGAACCACACAACCAAACGGAACAAGAAAACAAAAACGAGAAACGTGCCCAAAATGAAGAAGAAGTAGAAACTGAACACGAAAGTGATACACGAGACCAAGGGAAAACGCAAGCAACACGGTCAAATGACAATGACCAAGCTGAAGAAGAGCAAGAAAGAAGCGGTTGGCAAGAAAAATCGAACCAATCCAAGCGCCTTTTCGCCGTTGCAGAACAAATGGAAAGGCTTGCTGATTACAAAGTTTTCACTCGCCAATTTGACGAAGTTTTAGAAGCAAAAGATTTTTGTTCTGAAGAAGAATTGGACCATTTGCGTCATTGCCTTGATAAGCACATTAATCATCTCCAAAACATTGTTGGGCGCTTAGCAAATCGCTTACAGCGCCGTCTTATGGCACAACAAAATCGCAATTGGAATTTTGACCTTGAAGAAGGATATCTCGATACAGCAAAGCTTCCCCGCCTTATCATTGACCCCATGCAAGCGCTCTCTTTCAAAATGGAAAGCAATACCCACTTTCGCGACACTGTTGTTTCATTGCTTATTGATAATTCCGGATCAATGCGAGGACGCCCCATTACGGTTGCGGCAAGTTGTGCGGATATTCTGGCACAAACTCTTGAACGTTGTGGTGTTAAAGTTGAAATTTTAGGCTTTACCACCAAGAATTGGAAAGGAGGAAGATCCCGCGAACAGTGGCTCAACCAAAACAAACCCCATCATCCTGGTCGCCTTAATGATTTGTGTCATATCATCTATAAAAGTGCTGATACCCCATGGCGTCGGGCACGACGCAATTTAGGTCTCATGATGCAAGAAGGGTTGCTGAAAGAAAATATTGATGGTGAAGCATTGATTTGGGCACATCAACGCCTTTTATTACGGCGTGAACAACGTCGTATTCTCATGGTCATTTCTGATGGAGCGCCTGTTGATGATTCAACACTCTCGGTGAATTCCAGCAATTATCTGGAAAAGCATTTACGGGCAGTAATTGAGGAAATTCAAACACATTCACCCATAGAACTTATTGCCATTGGCATTGGTCATGATGTTACACGCTATTATCAACGCGCTGTAACAATTATGAATGCCGAAGAACTTGCTGGCGCCATAACACAACAATTAGAAATGCTTTTTAGCGATAAAAAACCCTATCCTCATAAAAGACTTGTCGTCTGACAGCAAGTTTTATAAAAAATAGAAAGAGGTAAGTGAGGCAAAAAGTGATAATTTATTGTTTTTATGGATATTTTCTACCATTAAATGAAAATTTCGCCAAAACAGATTCTCACACCTAGAAATCGCAAAAATAAGGATTTGGTGGTCAAAATGAGAGAAGACTTTGGAAGATCTTTGAAAGTTTTAAACAAGTCTGTAAAAATCCCAAAACCCGCCTTTTAAAAAAGGAAACAAAGAGTTTAATTTGCTAAAAAATCAGCCACAAATGACAAAAAAATAAAAAAGATACGCCCCTTCATTTTTTATTTGAGAAAATAGTAAAGTTAAATCTCGTGGAGTTATGAGATTAACTTTTTTAGCCTTAGTGTGATACTTGAAAATGAATTTTGAAAAAGAAAAAAATCACCTCGACTTCTTTTCTGTCATTGATGTTTTGAAGAAACTCTCTTGCAACTTTCTATAGAGTTTCGTCGCGAGCTCCACTGTATTTTCAAAAGGATTATTTTTGCATTACGATAGGTTTTATAAGCTACAGAACCAAACTTTTCATCCGTTAAGAAGAAATGATATACGCTTTAAAACCCACCATTTTTGCCTTTTCCAGCTTTCGCTATATTTTGAAACCTCTCACCATCACCAATGAGAAGCCAGCGCAAATCTTATATCATAAGTCGCGTGATCGGCAGTTATGAGAAATACTGTTGGTCTATTTATACCCAGTTCATAATTTGCAAGCATCCATTTAACAAACTCAAGAGATTTTGCCACGTTTTCCATTTGCAAACATTTTTCTTATTTAAAGCAAGCTTTTTGCGAGTATTGGGTTCTAAAAAATCTAGTCCGTTGCCTCAAAAACACCTCATAAATCCCATCATATATATTTACAGAGCCTATAAAATAACTTGCACCTACTCTATTGTCTGTTATATCGGACAGTTATTACACCTATAACCTAGCAAAAAACAAATAGTGCATCATCCGTTTAGGCATCAGTGAAATTTATGACCATTACACATATATGGGATCACCGGAATGTTTTAACCACACCACGTTGCACTCATATAATGTTAACTGAGCATGAAAAAACATATCAAATATCATCACCCAGTACACAATATATTGTTTTATAAAGATTATTCATCATTTTGCAGCTTGAATAAAAATCCTAAATATCGTGAGATTTTCTCATCACAAAGCCTCTCATAGCCAATCAATCAAAATCATCTGCTTGCACATCAAAAGCAGGGCTGGCATATTGGAAAAATGAGTAAAAAAGGATTAAAATATCGCTTATGAATCATCTCCAATGCCAAGATCTTTAATAAGATTAGGGACTGGCAAAGAGTATGAGGGTATTAACTTGCCAAAAATATTTTGGACACGGGTTTCATAAAAAAGCTAAAGGTGCCCTTGCCAATTTTATTGACTTGCCCAATGAGCAGATTTTGTTAACCGCTCGCCCAAAAGTTGTAGTCACATTTTCAGGGCTTTTAAAACAAACTCTAGCACTCTTTGCTTATCTCTCCAGCTATCTGCGGAGATTTGTTTCACACCAAGATGAAGATACAAATTCTCTCGTCTTGCTGCTTCTTCATACAACACATTGATCTATATAGATAATATAGCGTTATTCATATTGAATGAGAACCGCGAATATCGTAAGCATCTCTCATTTTAAATCTGTGTATGTTGAATCAATCAAAATCACTTGCTTGCACACCACAAGCGGAGCTAGCCTATGGGTAAAACTGTACAAGAAAGGACTAAATACACCTCATGAACCGTCTTCAGTGCCAAGAGCTTTCGCAACCTTGAGGGCTGGCAATATGATGGTGCCGGCGTGCTCCTTCATACATCCCTCTCTTAAGGAGTAGCCTTTTCATAAGCAGTGTCATAAACAGAGCACCCATTTTAGTCGTTTCAAGACGATGCCCCCACACCCTTCACCTGCTTTATAAACCCTTGTCCACTTATGCAGGAAAAAACCAACAGCAGCATTGCCTTTTTCAGCTTTCAATGTACCAGCTCTTAGCACTGAAGACGGTTCAGAAGAGATGTTTTCCAGCTTTTAGAAACAGTTTTTATCTACACACATATCTCAGATATAATAGACAAGCGAATGATTTTATTGATAGCGTAAACAGATTAAAAATAAGAGAGGCTTACGATAAGCGCGATTCTCATTCAAATTGCAAAACAATAAAGAATCTTTAGAAGTCAATATATTGACCTTTTCCTGATCATCGGAAATGACTAAAATCACCATTAGTTCTTTTCTCTCTTTATGACTTCTTCTAAAAAGTTTTTTAAAAGCTTTTCTGCACTGGATAAGAATTATTTGGAGAGTATTCTTTATGATTTCCATCATCCAAAAAAATAATCACATGAGAAAGAATTGTATTGTCTACGATGCGTATAAGCATAAATCTCTAGAAAATGAGAATCTACTAAAATTCAAAAGCTTAAAACCAGAGCAAAATACGAGAGATTTATACGATAATATCTCTTCAAGAGATGATTCTAAAACACTACCCTTACAAACAGAAGATGCAGTTTACTTTCAAAAAAACAACAGGACAAAATTTCTATTTGTTATTGTCACAAGTCAAAGTGAAGTGTTTTTTGAATAACTTTGATAAAGAGGGAGATTAAAATTACTAAGAATTGTTCCATAAGGAATTAGCATTAAAAAACTCATGATAATTTTTATCGTAAAATCACCAAAAGTAAGTGAAAACCAAACCGGCAACTCAACCCCCAAGAAAACACTGCTTTCTACGATTGAACTATTCGCATAACCTGTCATCTGATCAATAAAGGCAAAAGAGCTAGAAAAAGCGATTGCAAAAAATAGAACAGTATCCAAAGCTGAACCGACCAAGCCTGCGGCTAAAGGCGCTTTCCACCATGCTTTACGTCGCAAAGGACTAAAAACTAAGATATCGAGAAGTTGTCCAAATAAGAATGCTGAACTAGAAGCAATCGCAAGGCGTGGAGTAGCTAATACCCAAGAAACAAAAAAACCAGAAAAGAAACCAGCATAAACCACATAGCGTGCAGCAGCCGGACCATAAAAACGATTGGTTAAGTCGTTGATCAGAAAAGCAATGGGATAGGTAAAAGCGCCATAAGTCAAAAGATCATTCAAGCCAAACCAGTAGACAGGATACTGAACCAAAACATTGGAAATGGTCACAGCAAAACCCATCGCAAGACTAGCAAAAGCAATATATTTATTTTTTTTCTGTGCCAATAAAGAAGCACGGACTGAAAACATTTTTTAACCTAACGGTATGGAATGACCTAAATACAGTGATCAAACAGCAAAAAGACCAAAAAATATGGCTTCTATAAGGAAAGCATAACCCCCAGACCCCGCCGATAAACAAAGGCGATTACGCCGCTTGTTCAGCTTTTTTCTTAACAATCTGGCGTTTTAACAAACGAGCCCGTTGTGATAATTCTTTATCATCCGCTTTGACCAAAAACCCATCAAGACCACCGCGATGCTCAACAGAACGCAAAGCACTTGCCGAAACGCGCAAACGATAACTCTGCTGCAACACTTCGGAAATCAATGTCACATTGCAAAGATTTGGTAAAAAACGACGACGGGTTTTATTATTCGCATGGCTAACATTATTGCCATACTGGACTGCTTTCCCTGTCAATTCGCAGGCACGAGACATAAACTTCACCTTATAAACTCTAAAAAACTTTCAAATCCCAACACTGGAAAAAGAGAATAAATGCACCACAGGCACGAATTTCCCTTCAACGGCAAGATTGGGAATTTGTGTTTCTAATAGGGTGTTAACAACAAAAGGTCAAGTCTTTTATAAAGCCTTTTGCATCTCTATTATAGACTCATTCTCCCCTCTCTTCTCAATTAAAAAACGGACAAAATGTTTTCTTTTAACATGTACCGTGTTAAAAGAATCTTCACGAGCGTAAAAGGAAGCGTTAATCATGAGCAAAACAGATCCCCCCATGACAGAGCTTCAACAAAAACACATCGGTTTTTCTTCTCTTTTGTTCGGCATATTATGTACGTGTTTTTTTCTTCTCTTTAGTGCATTAGGTGTATGGCAAGTACAACGATTAAACTGGAAAACAAATCTTATTACCAGTGCTAATCAACGTGTTCATTTGCCTCCCATCAAAGCCCCTGTCCAGAATCAATGGGCACATGTTACTTTTGAAAAAGATGAGTATCGACCTGTCGTGATCACTGGAAAATTTTTGAGAGATAAAAATATTTTGGTCACTGCTGTTGCTCAAGAGACCAGCGGCTATTGGGTTTTGACCCCTTTACAAACAGCTGACAACACACTGACCTTTGTGAATCGTGGTTTTATCCCCATGGATGCACGCCATGACTTTCAAAACTCAGAACAATCACAAACGGACACTGTAATTCATACGGATTTTACCGCAGATACACAACAAACCACAATCATCGGTTTGTTACGCATGAGTGAAAAAAATGGTTTTTTTCCACGCAAAAATAATCCTGACAAGAATTTATGGTACACACGTGATCTCCCCGCTATGGCCCAAAAACTTGGGCTGTCGTCCGTTGCTCCTTATTTTATTGACGCCGGCAAAAAAACAGCCCCAAAGGAAAAACTTCCCATTGCTGGTCTCACCATTGTACATTTCCGCAATAATCACCTTGTCTACGCTCTCACATGGTTTATCTTAGCTGCTGGTATTCTAGGAGCTTCTTTTTTTCTGCTACGGCAAAAAAGCTGAAAACACCATAAAGAAAATGCTCTTCACATCTTAAAATGAGATGCTAAGTATTTTCACTTCAAAAGGTGCATTTTTCATGAAAAAGCATCATGAACTTTTGTACACTTGAATTAAGAAAAATGAGAGTAATGGGAACATTCCCTTTGTAAAAAACAAGTCTCTTAACTCAAGAGAAGTTTTCATTAATAAAATGTAGGGATTGGCAAAAAAATGACAGTTTATTAAGAAAAATCTCTCAGATATGTGTAAGAACAAAAAACGCCTACTCCAATCCTTTTATTGAAAGGCGTTCAATTATTCAAACGCTAAAATTCAAGAACGAGTACGTCCCTTTATCCTCAAACAATCAGGCAAGTGGTGTATACAAAACAGAGCGCCCAAAACAAAAAACTTCAAAAAAAACACTATTTTATTGCAAATGCATGTGCTTGTTTTAAAAAGACATCTCTCAGCACTCCCAAACCTCTTTCACGACGGCATCCGTGAAAGGTAATAGTAGTAAAGCCATTGTACACCAACTTCTTTACATTTAAAAAAATGCAAGCCGGCACCATCATTTTATTGATCAACTCAAAAGAATGCTGCAACTCTTAGCACTTGAAACAATGCATAAAAAGCACTTTTACTCCCTTCTTGAAGAGTTTTACCCAAACACAAAACTCAACTACAACATGCAAGAGATTCATTTTGAGTGATTCACTATAAGAAAATTGAAATGAGAGAAACTTACGTTATTCTAAGTTCCCATTCCAATTGCAGAACAATTATTTATCTTTATAAATCAGTAACTTAAATCATAAAAGAAACCATAACATAATAAGGGAACATCATTAATCAACAAACTTTATAAATCCTAGTAGCAGAAAGAGATTTGGTATTTTGTTTTGGAAGAGCTTATCAAAAACTATGGGTTATAATATCCTCTCTATGAGGATTAATCCCACTATTGTCGACTTGAGTCTTCCGTTTGCGAACTATAGAAAAATAACCATCAGAAGAAAACATTGTACAAGCCAAAACTTACGCTTGAAATATCATGCTAGAATGGACAGGGAACCTAAGTTTTATGCTTTTCTCACTTTGAAAAATGACAGTAATCCTCCCCCTCACCACTTAACCTGTTAGAGAGGATAAAAATACAAAAACCCTTTCTGCCAAAAGCAAACTCTTGCTGCCAAAAGCCCTGCTTCAAAAATACGAAGAGAAAGACTGAAAAAGCAAAACGGACATGCCCGCCATTCCCTGCTCCAATAGAAAAACAGACAAACCCCTAGTAAAGACTTTTCAAATCAAAACTTTCAAATCAAAACCACACCAGCTTATCGAAGACTTCTTTCATAAAGCCAAAGACTCAATGCATCTTCTCATAAGAGCATTTTCTTTCGGAACTTTGGCCTATACTCCCGCCCCTTTTCTCACCAAACCTTTTCTCACTTAAGAAATTGAAATAAGAAATTGAAAAAGCCCATTGCACAGAGACTTAAGAGCTGCCACTCTCGTGCCTTAAGTTTTCATGCTGAACATAAAATACATAATGACACCTCATGAGCACCACCTTGTAAAAGCGAAAACCTTCCTCTCTCTTAAAGATATAAGGAAACGCTTTCACTCACTCATCAGCGAGCCTGAAAACCTAAGGCACGTAATCTTCTTAGAAATTAGAAAATACCGTGAAACCACCTCACGTGACATTTTCACATAAAGCACGCGCTTTACTGGCCAAATGCCCATCATATTACGACGACTTACGTGAACACCGTCGTGCAATAGAATCAATATCACCTCGATAAATACCAAGGTCATTGAGTTCATATGTTGAAAGACGACTCAAGGCATTAAGCGTCCGACGATACCGACGCCATTTACTATAAGAACGCAGAATATTCATCTCTCTTCCCCAACGCTTACACTACAACTTATAGGACGTATTATAGAGAAAATAATAAAAAAGAGTTGTGCTATAAAGACATACCTGCCATGCACTTAAAACAGGATTGGCAGCATCTTTATAAAAATAAAGCAGCAGGCATTAAGATTTTGTTTGTTGCTCCACCCGAAATAAAATTCAACTAAAGCGGATAATTGTGAAGCACTTATGTAAACGCAACCACACCTATTTTCCATGAAATTGATTAAAAAATTATCTTAATTGAAAAGATCAACACCCTAAGAATAAAAGCACTAATGACGAAAATGCCTTACACCTGTAAAAACCATGGCTAAACCCTTTGCATCAGCAGCAGCAATCACTTCTTCATCACGCATAGATCCACCCGGTTGAATAACCGCCGTAGCGCCTGCGCCAGCAGCTGCCAACAAACCATCTGCAAAAGGAAAAAAGGCATCCGATGCAACAACAGACCCTTTAGTGAGAGACTCTGTTAAACCAGCTCTTTTTGCACTTTCTTCAGCTTTACGTGCAGCAATTTTTGCTGAATCAACACGACTCATCTGTCCAGCACCAATTCCAACTGTTGCACTATTTTTTGCATAAACAATAGCATTTGATTTGACATGTTTGACCACACGAAAAGCAAATTGAAGGTCACGCATTTCCTCTTGACTTGGTGCACGCTTTGTCACCACTTGCAGCTTGAGATCATCAACCACCACATTATCACGCGACTGCACTAAAATCCCACCAGCAAGGGTTTTAGCAAGAAACCCTCCACACCGTGGATCAGGAATCCCCCCTGTTAGCAACAACCGAAGATTTTTTTTGCCTGCAATAATTTCACGAGCCTCCATTGTCGCATCAGGAGCAATAATCACTTCCGTGAAAATTTTGATAATCTCTTCTGCACATTCTGCATCAAGGGGGCGATTTAAAGCAACAATTCCACCAAATGCCGAGACATTATCACACAGCAGAGCTTTCAAATAAGCTTCCTTTAAAGTCTGCCCTTCAGCAACCCCACAAGGGTTAGCATGTTTAATAAGCGCAACAGCAGCAGTTTTTTGTGGATCAAATTCTGCCACAAGTTCAAATGCTGCATCTGTATCATTCACATTGTTATAAGAGAGTGCTTTACCTTGTAAAAGTTTGGCTGTTGCAACACCAAAACGTTTTTCACCACTGCGATAAAATGCTGCTTGTTGATGGGGATTTTCCCCATAGCGCATAACATTTTCAAGATGACCCGAAAAGCTCTGCCAAGCGGGTGTCTCAATTTTTAACTCTTTTGCAAACCAAGCCGCTATCGCCGCATCATAAGCAGCCGTGTGCGCATAAGCACGCATTGCTAGCTGTTGTCGCATAGAAAAACTCAAACACCCATCATGTTTCTTTAACTCAGAAAGAACTGCATCATAATCACGCACCGCTGTGATAACCCCCGTATAAGCATGATTTTTTGCCGCGGCGCGAATCATTGCCGGTCCACCAATATCAATATTTTCAAGAATTGTTTGTCCATCAGCACCTGATTGAACAGTTTCTTCAAAAGGATAAAGATTGACCACCAAAAGATCGATTCCATGAATGCGATGCTGCTCCATAGCGGCTGCGTGGCTAGGATCTTCTCTTACTCCCAAAAGAGCACCATGGATCAAAGGATGGAGTGTTTTGACACGTCCATCCATTATTTCGGGAAATCCTGTAACTTCAGCAACATCTTTTACGGGTAAACCAGCATCCATTAAGGCTTTCGCTGTTCCTCCTGTAGAAATCAATTCAACACCGTAAGTGTGAAGTGCCTGTGCAAACGCAACCACACCCGTTTTATCAGACACAGAAAGAAGAACACGACGGACCCGATGAAGATCAGGTATGGGAAAATTTTTTGCAACAACACCCATAACAGGAACCCTAAAAAAGAAATAATTAAAATTCAAGAAAAACCGGTTTATATGCATAAAACCAATTTATAGATTCATAGCACATGCCTTTATGAAAATACACAAAAAGAAGAGACTGTTTTTTAATAGCTAAAGAACAATTTTTCTCTTAAAAACAAGGAGCGAATCATTGCTCCAACGAACGACGGATAAAACGCCAACGAACTTTTTCCTGAAATGCAGGACGAAAATACAAAACAATCTGTTGTGTACGTTGCGGACCCGTCTGTTCAGCAAAATCAATTGAATCTTCAAGGCAAATATCCGCATCAGGTGATATGAAATACCACTCTTGCCCATCGCTCGCAGCTAAACGTACACGCTCACCATCATAATTGACTTCCACTTGCGGATGAAGATGAAAGCGAACAGCAACGTTATTTTGTTCACTTTGCATGTCCTTATTTCTCTTTGAGAGTCGCTTGTTTGGGGTAAAAAAGCGATCAAAACCCTCGATCATTTCCCCATTTGTTGCTAAAATAAGACCACGTTCATGAACAAGATTAAAAGCTTGCACATACCCATTATGGCTGGCAACAAAACCGGTTTTCTCTGAATCCTCTATACGGCGCACTTTAACATCCGTTGGTCCCTCAAGCAAAAAAGCAACACCCTTTCTCTTTTTATAAAAGACACCCACCGAACAATCATTAACTGTTGCTGTTGAATGCGCTGCGGTCACACGTCCTAAATGTCGATATTCTTCACATCCATGAGAATGAACACCCGTATTGATAATAAAACGACTTCCCTGAGAAGACATTTCAAAAGACAAACACCCCGAACCAGCATGCTCAGCAGCACAGCGTGGTGGAAACTTTCCTGTATCGGCAAGCACCGTTGTTTGATTAGCTTGTAAACGCTGAAATCCTGAATACCGTGCATAACTAAAAGGATGTCCGGCTGTCTCATCGAACTCTAAAAGTTTTGATAAGCGTTCTAAGACAAGGGGACCAACCCCATTAAAATGGGCTAATGTTTGATCTTCATGGATAAAAAACCGCAAAGCCGGCAACATACGTTCAACAGAATCAATAAGAACACGCGGTGCTGTTTCATTGCTATGCATAAAAAGATGACGCAAAGACAATAAATCGGATAACAAATTCAGCAAAATGACAGGGCTACGGGAAATATGACCGCCATCAACCAAGATCTGACGCGAAAGCTCTTCGATAAGAAAGGATTGTACTTTTTTTTTCATTGCCTCCGAAACAGGCAAAGCAAGAGAAGCGAATGTCAAAGCAGCTGCTGCTTGTAAACGTTGCTCATTGTTTTCCATACTATAAATCGTTATACGCAAATAACGAAACTGGAATCCAAGTGCACGCAAAAAGCGTTTTTCAAACCGCTTACTCGCCCCTTGTAACAACATTTTTGAATGACAAATCCACGAAATCAAACGCCGCGCCACAACCGGACGACTCCAAGCAAGTCCCTTTACTTTCTTGCCCCATTGATCAAGCCAATCTTCTAAGAGTGCGCGCGCATGCGCAGCCGCTAAATCACTCTCCGCTGCCGCCATATGACGCAACCAATGAAAATCATGAAGAGCCGCCTCCCATTCCTGCGTTGGTGGAACCAATGAAAAAGGAGAAACAGCACCAGAATGAACAATATGACCCGCAAAAGGAAAACGTCCATGATAAAATTCGTGCGCCATCAACGGATCAGCTAAATGCAAATCCATAGGATGCGCTAAAATTTTATGGGGACGAAACCCCGAAAACCGCCAACGAAACAGTGGTCCAACCCATAAACGCCGTATAAACTGGTGTGCTCTATAGACAAAGTCCGCTGCCTTTATTTGAGGACCTTTTACCGCAATCGCCACAATCTTATCTCCATTTGTGCTGAATCGAGCACAATTTCAGCCATTTTAGTAAATGAACCGTTAATTAAGCTACTTTTCGCAAGCGCGCTGCAAAAAAACCATCCATTCCTAAAAAGATATTTTTCGTGGCATTAGAATTTTCCTGACAAAAATCAGCAGGCGTTGTACGCAAAATGCCCTCAACAGAGAGCAAATGGGCCATAACACCCATTTCCTCTGCAAGGATAGGCTCTAAAACAATGTCATCACGCTCTGATAAAATTCTTGCAATGAGATCTTCCCCTTCTTCTTTAGCTAAGGAACAATTGGAAAACACAATGCGTCCTCCTCTCTTTAGCAAAGCAATTGCTGCGACAAGTAAATTATATTGCAAAGCCGCTAATTTAACGATATCGCTCCTCGATTTCGTCCATAAAATATCCGGATGACGACGTATTGTTCCTGTAGAAGAACAAGGCGCATCAAGAAGCACAGCGTCAAAAAGCTGTTTGGGATGGAAATTTTTCACATCTCCCTCACAGTAGTGAACTGAAAAATGAAGTCGCTCCATATTTGCCTGCAAGCGTTTTAGCCGATTAGCAGAGAGTTCAATCGCTGTCACCTCAGCCCCTTGTAAAGCCAGTTGTGCTGTTTTCCCGCCGGGGCTTGCACAAAGATCAACAACCTGTTTACCCTGAATATTTCCCAGTAAACAAGCAGGCAATGCTGCGGCAAAATCTTGAATCCACCAGTCCCCTTCCCTATAGCCTGGTAATTCAGAAACAGCCCCCTCCAAACGGCTCAGCCGAACCGAACCATTGGGCAAAACAACACCGCCCAACCGTTGTGCCCATCCATGACTATCAGATTTCACCGTTACATCAACAGGAGGTGGAGCACTTTGAATTTCTAAAATCTGATCAGCTTTTTCTTTTCCATAAGTTGACACTAAAAGCTGTGCAAACCATATAGGAACGCCTTCAAGATGAGGAGCTTGCTGGCGTAAAAATATCGCCTCACGTGCAACATTGCGTAAAAGAGCATTCACCACCCCTGAAAAACGGTACATACGCGGATCAAGTTTTGCCACACGTACAGCTAAATCAATAGCCGCATGATCAGGAATATCAAGGTAAAGAATTTGCGCCACACTGATATGCAAAAGATGCTGAAGTGAAAGTGCTTGTGACGGCAAAGGGCGCATCAAAAAGCGCGCTAAAGCATCTATAATCTGCCCTCGATGCCGCAACGCCGCTGCCAAAATGGCACGACACAACAAACGATCTCGCTGTGAAAGCCCTAAATATTGTGGATGTCCATGTTCATTATCCGTCAAACCAGAAAGAGAGGTCTTTTTATCAAGCACCGCCCCTAAAAGACGAACAGATACCTGCCGGACAGCTAATCCTGGAACATTTTTTTCGGACATAGGCCCCGCTTTCCTGTGTTTCAATACAACACCTTTATACCTCTATCTCCTGAAGAACTTTATGATCGAGGTCTCTTTGAATCTTCATAACGAAGCCAAGAAGGACGTTTTTTAACACGCTGAACAGGATTTTCTTCGCTAAAGTCCCTCGTTTGCACAGCAGAATCCAAATTTCCAAAATCACTATTTTCTTTATGCAAACCGCTCTTTTCATTCCATCCCATGTTTTCCATTCTTGCTGCTTTCATTTCTTCTGCTTGCCGATGAAGAGCAGCAATACGATTTGCCGTTGCCGGATGGGTAGAAAAAAGACTATCTGCCCCCTCACCCCGTAAAGGATTGATAATAAACATATGCGCTGTTGCCGGATTATGTTCTGCTTCTTCATTGTATACCACATGCCCACCGCCTGCGATTTTACGCAATGCTGAAGCCAACCATAAAGGATTACCGCATATTTCAGCCCCTCGCCTATCAGCAGCATATTCACGGGTGCGACTAATAGCCATTTGCACCAGCATTGCAGCAAAAGGTGCAATCAACAGGGCAATAAGTCCCCCGATTGCCCCAGCACCATGAGAATTTTCAGAAGAATGACGCTGTCCCCCCATAAAAAAAGCGAAATTACCAAGCATTGAAATTGCTCCAGCAATCGTTGCGGTGAGGGTCATCGTTAACGTATCACGATGTTCAATATGTGCAAGCTCATGCGCCATCACTCCAGCCACTTCTTCTGCACTCAACTGGTTTAACAATCCAGTACTGGCAGCAACAGCCGCATTCTGAGGATTACGCCCCGTAGCAAAAGCATTTGGCTGTGCATTTTCAATAATATAAATTTTTGGCTGAGGAAGAGAAGCTCTTCGTGCTAAATCGCTTACAATCTTATAATAAACGGGAGACGAATGTTGATCGACTTCACGCGCACCATACATACGAAGAACGATTTTATCCGAATTCCAATAAGAAAAAAAGTTTAAACCACCAGCCATCAAAAGCGCGATAACCATCCCATTGCTTCCGCCAACCAGATAACCAACTCCCATAAAAAGAGCAGTCATAAAAGCCAAAAGCATTGCTGTACGCATTATGTTCATGACTCAAAAAACTCCATGATAAAATATTATTACTTCTATATGATGGGGTTTTCTTTTTACTTCTTCAATAAAGAAAGACATAAAATGGATAAAATAAATAAACAAAACGCAATTTCTGCTCAACAACAACCCCTTTCTCCGGCCGCACAACGTGCCCTTAATGAGGCTGAAGAAAGGCGTAAACATGAAACAAAGGAAGAAAAACCTTTAGAAAACGGTGGACGCGGCGGCAAAGACCCTTCACGCTATGGAGACTGGGAAATTAAAGGCCGCGCTATTGACTTTTAAGAAACTCACATTGGCTTTAAAAAGCCACACACCCTTTTAAAGAAGATCAGTTTTGACAGACAAAAACTGATAACATTCGTGCTTCGATATAAACGCTGTTATAAGATAGATCTGATTATATTTGAAGAACAATCACGCTTCTTCAGCTGCTAAAGCAGCCGCTTCTTCAGCTGCTTGCTTTGCTGCTGCTATGCGTTCTTGTGCTTTTTTGCCTGGTTCACCTTTGTGCGGGTTATTGCGGATGGGACGCTTTTTTAACCCAGCGGCATCCAAAAACCGCAAAACGCGATCTGTTGGCTGTGCCCCTTGACCAAGCCAATATTGAATACGCTCTTCATTCAACTTCACACGTGGTCCATCTTTAGGCAACATTGGATCCCATGCACCAACACGCTCAAGAAACCGTCCATCGCGCGGACTACGAGCATCCGCAACGACGATGTGATAATAAGGACGCTTTTTTGAGCCTCCACGGGACAAACGAATTTTCAATGCCATATTTTATCTCCTATTGTCAGCTCTGGCTTTCGTTTAAATTTTCTTTATTCATTTTTTGCTTTTCAGCAATAACTTCATGCTGGTGCACGACTTCTTTAATGATAAATTTTAAAAATTTCTCAGCAAAATCAGGATCGAGATGGGTTTCTACAGCGAATTGCCGCAGACGCTTTATCTGATGTTGCTCACGCAGAGGATCAACTGCGGGCAAATTATAACGGGCTTTTAAACGCCCAATAGCCTGCGTACAACGAAACCGCTCTGCTAAAATATGAATTAACGTCACATCAAAATTATCAATAGACTGTCGTAAACAGGCCAACTCACTGAATATTTTTTCCTGCATCATATGTCCTTCCCTCTTTGCATCTTATTTTTTCTTGGGATGCTGAGGAAAATTGCCCCCTCTATTGGCAGTACCATTGGAAAGACCAGGAAACGGAGCTCCACGCCCTGGAAGACCTGGGAGTACATTCCCTCCCTGACCACTTTCTATCTGCTTTTGAAGTTTTGAGAGTTGCTTTGGATCAAATCCTGATAGATCAGGCAGAGCTGCAGAATCTCCTCCCAAATCTCCCATTCCCCCCAGCCCCATTTTAGATCCAAGTGCTCCAAACATTTTTCCCATGAAACCGCCTTTTCCCTTACCTCCTATAGCTTTCACCATATCCGCCATTTGGCGATGCATTTTCAAAAGCTTATTAATATCAGCAGCACTGGTTCCAGAACCTTTAGCGATTCGTTGTTTACGGCTATGTTTCAATAACTCTGGATTGGCGCGCTCTAAAGGCGTCATTGACGAAATAATAGCCAATTGACGATTAAACACACTATCATCAAGACCAGCCGCAGCAATTTGATCTTTTACCTTCCCCAAACCTGGCAACATTCCCATAATGCCCCCCATACCACCAAGTTTTTTCATTTTTTGCAATTGATCTGCGAGATCATTAAGATCAAATTTCCCGGCTTGCATCTTTTTTGCAAAAGCGGCCGCTTTCTCATGATCCATTATTTCAGCAGCTTTTTCCACCAAAGAAACAATATCACCCATTCCAAGAATACGATCAGCAATACGAGTAGGATGAAACTCTTCCAAATCGTCTATTTTTTCGCCGATTCCGATTGCTTTAATCGGTTTCCCCGTCACAGCACGCATAGAAAGGGCAGCCCCACCACGACCATCACTATCCATACGTGTTAAAACAATTCCTGTAATTCCAACCCGTTCATCAAAAGAACGTGCCAAATGAACAGCATCCTGACCAGTCAGGCTATCAGCAACCAACAGAATTTCATGAGGAAGGGAACAAGCTTTAATTTCAGCCAATTCAAGCATCAAAGCTTCATCAATATGACTACGTCCTGCTGTATCAAGAAGCAGCACATCATAACCGCTCAGTTTAGCGGCCTGTAGTGCACGTTTTGCGATATCAACGGGCGATTGTTCTGCAATAATGGGCAAAGTTGCAAGTGTTGCTTGTTCTCCTAATTGACGCAGTTGCTCCTGTGCAGCAGGACGGCGTGTATCTAACGACGCCATGAGAACTTTTTTATTATGCTTATGGGTCAAACGCTTTGCCAACTTTGCTGTTGTCGTTGTTTTCCCAGAACCCTGTAAACCAACCATCATGAAAACAACAGGTGCTGGTGCATTGAGATCATTGAGAACACCTTCATTTCCCAGCACATGAACCAGCTCATCATGAACGATTTTCACAACCATCTGTCCAGGTTTAATTGATTTAACAATTGCAGCCCCAACAGCTTTTTCACGAACCCTATCGGTAAAAGAACGTGCGACATCGAGTGCGACATCGGCCTCTAACAAAGCGCGGCGAATTTCGCGCAGTGCCTCTGTTACATCCTGATCCGACAAAGCACCACGCCCTGTCAAATGAGACAGGATAGAGCCAAGGCGTTCTTGTAAGGATTCAAACATCATTTACCTCATTGCTGCATAACGAACAAACCAAAATGGCATCCGAGAACGCATCGCGCCGTCGGATGTTGACCTCTGAGATCTCTTTATACCCTTAAACTGGGGTCTCAGTCGGTGGCTCCAAGTTAATTCTGTCACTGAAAGCTTATCCTTTCAAACAATAAAACCCCAGCTTTGTCAAGATTTATCATACAAATAGCTTTTATACGAAGCAAAAAGGTAGCAAAAATTATCCCTCAAAATTCTCCACCTCCACACGCATAAAATGACCTGCTTCCTGTTCTACACTCCATAATTCACCGCTTGAGATATCAAACCAAACCCCGTGCAACGTCAAAACACCCTGCTCTTTCCGCGCCTTTATCCAAGGAAATGTCTCTAAATTTTTCAACGAATGACGAATAGAAAGTTTCTCTAATGCGGTCTGCTGCTCTGCAACAGTCAACGATTTGTTTGCAACAACTGTTTGTGCTGCTGGTGCCAAAAGGCTTATCCATTGACCAATAAAATCATTTGACGATAAAGACTTGCACGTTCCCTCAAGAGCGGTGCTCACCCCCCCACAATGGGCATGACCAAAAACAACAATATGCTTCACCTCAAGCAATTGAACGGCATGCTCAATCGCTGCTGATGTTGCATGATATTGATTATCAGGAGAAAAAGGAGGAACCAAATTTGCCACGTTGCGCAGCGTAAAAATTTCACCTGGTTTAGCATCAAAAATCGTTTCTGGTACTGCTCGCGAATCACAACAAGCAATGACCAAAATTTCAGGTTTCTGCCCTTCAATTGCCAATTGCTGATAATCTGCTGTTCTATATAAAAAATGATTTTTTATAAAAGACTGATAACCGCTTAAAAGTCTTTCTGGCAAACGCGTCATTTGAGATTTACTTTCATTTTGTCTCTTTTAAAAAAAACAGACTATTAACATAAAAAACACTAAAAATATTCTTTCATCGCGCAAAATATTTCATAAAGCGGCAAATTATTACTGTAAAATAAAAGAAATACCTTTATCCTTCCCTAATAAAGAACTATTCTCTTCAAAAGGAAGGTTACGCTTCAAAGAATAACGTGTAACACTGCAGAGAATAATAAATTGGTCTGCTGCAGTGCAAGAGAGACTCTTAAGAGCAAAAAGGGAATATTATTGTGTTAAAACAAAAAACATTAGAAACAAAAAACCATCAAGATCAAATAAAACAAATCCTTTTTGCTCACACCGATAAAGAAGATATCACCTGTTACGAAAGTACAGAACTCCAAAAAGCCACAATAACTGCCATTGAAGCTTTTCATCTTCATCAAGCAGGCAAAAGTGTTATCTGCTTTGAACAAAATTTGACCCGTAATAAGAAGCCTATAACCGTTATCACGCTGGTAAACGATAACAAACCTTTTCTTCTCGATTCTATTTTAAATCTCTTTAATCAGCATAAAAATCACATTTATTTGATTGCACACCCTGTTCTTGATTGTGCCTGCGGACAGCGCATCAGCTTGATTCAAATCCATATTGAATCCTTAAATGAACAGCAGATCCAAAAGCTCAAAGGAGAGATTGCCTTAGTCCTTGAACAAGTCAATGCCGCTGTACAAGACTGGCAACCTATGCTTGAAGAAGTGAGAAAGCATATCCATGCCTATCAAACGAACCTCCCCGAACACTATAAACAAGAAGGTGAAAAAGCCATTGAATTTCTCAATTGGTTGATGGACGATAATTTCATCTTTCTTGGCATGCGCACTTATAACGTCATCAAAAACCAAGAACCCAGGGAAGCCTTTACATCCAGTAACATTGAACTAGGCATTCTCACCGATGCCTCTATTCGTATTATTGGCGATGCAGGCTTGGAAGAGCTTCCGCAAGAAATCCTATCCTTTATGGAAAATGATAACTTACTTATTGTGACAAAAGCCAACAGCCGCTCAAAAATTCATCGTTCTGTTTGGCTCGATTATATTGGTCTTAAAATCTTTGGCAAAAAAGGCAAGCTCTGTGGAGAATTGCGCATTGTAGGGTTATTTACCTCCTCAGCTTATACGCGCTCTATTTTGCAAATCCCTTTCTTAAAAGAAAAAGCCAAAACTATCATTCAACGCCTTGGATACAACCGTGCTGACTATTCTGGAAAAGCACTTATCAGTGTTTTAGAAACCTATCCAAGAGATGAAATGTTTCGCTCTGACGTTGACACATTGACAGAAAATGCCAAACTTATCATGCAATTAGATGAACGTCCACGTTTGCGCGTGCTTGCGCACACGGATTCTTTTGGGCGCTTTGTCTCGATACTTGTCTATGTCCCGCGTGATCAATACAGCAGTAACATTCGCGAAAAAGTTGGCGAATATTTTGTTGAGCTCTATAATGGTGATTTTTTTGAGTCCTATCCGCTATTTTTGGAAAGCACACTCACACGTGTCTATTATATCATCCACCGCAAGGGGAGTGAGAATGCTCCTCTTATTGAGCGCACCAAACTTGAACAGCATGTACGTTTTATAGCCAGAAGTTGGGAAGAGAGTGTCCAAACCATAGCTCTTAGCCGCAAAACAACAGAGCAACAAACACGTTTAGCTAGCCAATTTCCCAACAGCTATCGTGACTTATTTTCACCAGAAGAGGCCATTGAAGATGCCGGACATATTTTAAGTCTTCATGATAAAAAACCGCTTTTTGTGACATTTTATCATACACACAATAAAGAAAAACAAAATATTTCTCTCCGCCTCTTTCACCGCCACGAAGCACTAGCTCTTTCCAAGCGCGTGCCGCTCCTTGAAAATATGGGATTTAGAGTCATCGCTGAACAAACACTTGAATTACCAGATGGCAACGGACACTCTGTATATCTGCACGATATGCAACTAGAAAGCGCCTTCCAACTTTGTATGGATTTCGAAAAAACCGGTCAAAAACACGCAGCAACATTCGAAGCAGTTTGGGCGCACAATGCGGATAACGATGCCTTTAATGCACTAACTCAAACAGCAGAGCTTGATTGGCGTGAAATTGTCATTTTGCGGCATTATGGGCGCTATCTCCAACAAGCTGGAATTCCTTATTCACAAGACCGCGTTGCCCAAACCTTAAATGCCTATCCTGACATTACCCAAGATCTTTATGCTTTGTTTCATTTGAAATTTCATCAAAGCCATACAGAAAAAGAGCGAGAAAAAACCAAAAAATCATACAAAAACGCATTGAAGAAAAATTACAGAAAGTATCCGGTTTAGATGATGATCTGATTTTACGCCGTTATCGTAACCTTATCATTGCAAGTTTACGCACCAATGCCTTTACGCCTCTTGCCGATGGCAATCCACGGCGTATTTTAGCAACCAAGTTAGATCCACGCCAAATTGAGGGTTTACCTGAACCGCGTCCTTATCGAGAAATTTTTGTTTATGGACCAGAAGTTGAAGGTGTTCATTTACGCTTTGGTCCTATTGCTCGCGGTGGAATCCGTTGGTCAGATCGTGCACTTGATTATCGTACTGAAGTGCTAAGCTTAGTCAAAGCCCAACAGGTTAAAAATGCAGTTATTGTTCCTGTTGGCGCGAAAGGGGGATTTTACCCTCATCGTCTTCCTCAAACGAATGATCGTGGCGTAATCATAGAAGCCGCGCGTCAAGCTTACATTGACTTTATCACGGCTTTACTTTCCATCACCGACAATTTGATGAATGGCAAAATAATCCCACCTCACGAGATCATTTGCCATGATGACAATGACCCTTATTTTGTTGTCGCTGCCGACAAAGGCACGGCAACCTTTTCTGATACAGCCAACACCATCAGCCAAGCAAACCACTTCTGGCTTGATGATGCTTTTGCCTCTGGAGGATCAGCAGGCTATGATCACAAAGCCATCGGAATTACAGCCAAAGGTGCATGGGAAGCAGTTAAAAGACATTTTCGAGAATCCTTTAATCATGATATCCAAACAACCCCCTTCACCTGTGTAGGGGTTGGTGATATGTCCGGTGATGTTTTTGGCAATGGAATGTTGCTTTCCAAACAAACCAAACTTATTGCTGCCTTTGATCACCGTGATATCTTCATCGATCCAGATCCCAATAGAGCTGAAAGCTACGCAGAGCGTATGCGACTCTTTCAACTCCCTCGTTCCAGTTGGCAAGATTACGACCAGACAAAATTATCAAAGGGCGGTGGTATCTTCTCACGCACAGCAAAAACCATTACTCTTTCACCAGAAGCAGCAAAAGCCATTGGCTTTGAAAAACAAACCGGAACGCCCTTTGAAATTATCTCTGCACTTCTCAAAGCACCTATTGATCTTTTATGGTTTGGTGGCATTGGTACTTATATCCGTGCAACAACAGAAACCGATGCACAAGTAGGAGACCGTGCGAATGATGCACTCCGTATCACCGGTGAACAAGTGCGTGCAAAAGTGATTGGTGAGGGCGCTAATCTTGGCGTTACACAACGTGGTCGAATTGAATATGTGTTAAACGGTGGACGCTGCAATACGGATGCCATTGATAATTCCGCAGGCGTTAATTGTTCAGATGTTGAGGTGAACATTAAAATTGTTCTGGCATCAGCACTTCGTGCAAAAATGCTTACCCGCGAAACACGCAATGAACTCTTGAAAAAGATGACTCCCCAAGTTGAGAAGTTAGTCCTGCGTAACAATTATTTGCAAACACTTTCTCTTTCCTTGGCTGAAAGCCAAAGCGCTACGGATTTGCCTTATCAAATACGCTTTATGCACGACTTGGAACAGAAAAAGCTTCTCGATCGTAGAGTTGAAATTCTTCCCAATGAGCAAGTTTTGCGTCAAAGAACACCCCAAGGGCAAGGGCTTATTCGTCCGGAACTCGCTGTTCTTTTGGCTTATGCTAAACTAACCCTACAAGAAGAAATCGTCCAAAGCCCCATTGTTGATGATCGTTATTTTGATGCCATTTTGTTGAACTATTTTCCACCTCAAATTCAAAAAAGCTTTGAGAAAGAAATTATTCATCATCAATTGCGTCGTAATATTATTGCAACACTGATTGCCAACGATATTGTAAACCGAGGAGGACCAACCTTTGTGAGTCGCCTCCAAGATGCAACAGAACAAAAGGTAGAAAATATTATTCGTGTTTTCATCGCCCTTCGCGATGGTTTTGATATTCCTCAATTATCGGACCAAATTGATAAACTTGATAATAAGATACCCGGTCTTATTCAAAACAAATTCTACGCAGCAATAACCTCTATGCTTTTTGAGACAACAAATTGGGGCTTGCACAATATGGATCTTTCTGTTTCCTTAGAAGAACTTGTAAAAACAATGAAGCAAGCCCGTGAGATTATTGAAAAACAGCTTATACATTTAAAAGGTAAAGATATTACTCAAAAAGTTCATGAGAAAGCGATAAAATATAGCGAAGAGGGAGCCCCAAAAGCTTTAGCAAAGCAATTGGCTCTCTTGGAGGCTGCTCCAATAATTTGTGATATTTCTTTAGTTGCCAAGCAAAGCAACAGCGATCTTATTAAAACTGCAGAAATCTATTTCTCACTTGCTCAAATCATGCGTATCAGCCGCATTCATGAAGCGAGTCAAACAATTCCTGTAGTTGATTATTATGATAATATGGCTTTAAACCAAGCCAAAGAAAATATTGCCAAAAGCTTACGACAAATCGTTATGAAAATCTTAAAAAATTATGGAAAAAAAGAGAATCCGTTTGCAGCTTGGAGCAAAACAGAAGAAGAGCACATTCAAAACGTAACAAACCGTATTGGTCCTCTCATTGAAAGTGATCTCAACATTTCTCGTTTTACCTTTGCGGCAGGGTTGATTTCACAACTTCAAAACACTGCTTTTCAAACTTAAAGCGGTGTAGATGGCCGAGTTTTAAAATCCCCAGTTTTACCCATCCATGAGCAATCAGCAAAGGAAAAACGGGAGTGCCATTTGCATTTTTAAGCAGAGTGTTTAAAGTAAAAAGATCTCACTTACCAATAAACTTGAGTGCGCAATTTTAAACACACCTTCCAAACTTAAAGTGGTGCAAGACGGCCGAGTTTTAAAAACCCCAGTTTTGCCCATCCATGACTAATCAGTAGAGGAAGAACGGGATTGCCATCTGCATTTTTAGGCATAGCACCCAAAACAAAAAATACAGCTTGAAGATTGTTAGCGTGTACAGGAAACAAACGCTGCATAGTCGTCAAAAGCTCTGTGTGCTGAATAAAGGCAAGTTCAAATTCTGCTGTCAAATATCCTTCATCATCAAAGGAGAAAGGTCCACTTATTCCCAGTGCACCGCCCGTATGAAACATCAATTCAGCGTGCTTTAAAAGACCACTTTTCCCATACAAACGGTGTTTCCAACTACCTTTACCATTTGCATCAAATAGATTGGAGACATCATTGAGAATCCATTTTAAATTGCCGTCAATTTTTGGAAAATCAATAAATTCAGGTTTAATAAACACAGAAGCATCAAAATCATCGAAAGTAATATGCCCCGATAAATTATTCTTCTCATACTTAAGATCAAGCCGCACAAATTCAGCCGTTACTTTTGGAGAAGCATTTTTTTGCTCTAACGGATGTACAATTATGTCATCAGCATCTCTCAAAGATGCCTGATTTTCAATAGCTTCTTGCATGATATTTTTATCTGCTGTTTGTGATTGCGGTGCTTCGTCAAATTTCTGATTTTTAAGGGATGACGCCATAGGAAAAATTTCAAGCCCTTCAGCCATAAGCTTAAATGTTTTACCGGACCTCAAATAAGGATCTGTCCCAATCACCAAATTGCGCCAACGTGACATTATGGGATTTTTTTCAAATAAAACAATTGATGTAGGAGAATGAACTTCTATCTCTAGCCAATGAGGTACATAAATTGGTGCACTAACGGTTAAATGCGGGGTTGATAAAGAAAAACCGTACAACGGCCAAACAAATTGAAATTGATCACAAACAACACCAATCCGTAACGGATAACCATTTTTGCGGATATGTTTGCACACAGCCGACATATCACCATTAGATAGCCTTGCAAGGATACTAGAAAGACGCTCTTCTATTTTACGTGAAAAAAAAACCAGACTGAACTATAAATGAGTATCAGAACAAGACAAAACACTCCACAAAGTAAATGACTCAGAGAAAGATTTTTCCGGAATGACGTCAATTGAGAGAATATAAACAAAATAAAAACTCTCCTTATCTCATAAGCAACAGAGTCATGGCTTTTAACATTCACACGCACGCAGTTGATACACAAAAAATTTGTCGCAATGCATTTTCAAACCATTGGCTCAAAGCCTGATCATAGATTAAACGACCTTTCAGATGTACAGAAGCCGGCTGTGCGCCCTTTTCAGTTAATTTTTGCGCTGAACGCACAACCAAACGCCGCATCATAGCCCGTGTAAATTCAGCGTGAAACTGCAAACCCCACGCACTGTTTCCATAACGAAAAGCTTGTGTAGGATATGTCTGACCTGTTGCCAAAAGCGTTGCATCTTTAGGTAAATCATAAATACCTTCATCATGGAAATGATAAACCATTTCTGGCCAATTCATCAATGCCTTACCTTGTGGAGTTGCTTCCAGCGGATACCAGCCGACTTCAACGGTTCCATCATTTCTTGTACAAACACGCCCGCCTAGATTTCGTGCTAACATTTGTGCTCCAAGACAAATACCTAAAAAAGGCTTATTCTCTTTCAACGACAAAGAAATCCAATCAATTTCCTCACCAATATAGTCTTCCTTGTCATTGACACTCATCGGCCCTCCTAAAATGACAACACCGGCATAATGCTGTAATGTATTGGGAAGTCTCTGCCCAAAAATAGGACGGTAAATATCAAGAACAAAACCACTTTTCTGCAAAAATTTTCCCAAACGACCAGTATAGGAAGATTGACGATGAATAACAACGGCAATCCTTGGTTTGCTCTTTCTTTGTTTTTTATCAGCACATCTTTGCATTATAAGCATATTTTAATCTATCACTTTTGCAGCTCATTTGCAGCTAAGTAAAATTTCATTTTTACAGCACAAGAAAACATTTTCGGTACAAAATATTCACTGTAGAGTTTTTTTAAAACAACCGAAATTTTTTTTTCGATAAAAACGCATTTTCTTCTGTCTTAACCCCTGGATCATCAACATTTAAGCGGACTTGATGAGATTCCTCTGTATTTTGTTTGTTTGTCTCTTGTTTATCTATCTGTACATGATGCAAAAGATCAACCTTTACAGAAGGAGACTCTTCTTGCATTTCAGCTTCAACAACAGCATTTTTACCCACGCTCTCTTTTTTATCTTCTAGATTTTCTTGATCTTTTTTTGTCAACACAAGAGTCTCAGCCTCTAATGTGAAGGGAGGCATCTGGGGAGGCGCTTTCCATTCAAAACAGCCCAAACGTCCACTGATTGGAGAAACTGCTGCCCAAGAAGAAAAAATAGTCCCGTCACACATCCATACCGGATCACGTTCAGCACGCAGCGCCAAAGAAAGCCATTGCCGTACTGCTGCCTGATTATTACCCTGTGCTTCTTCAATATCTGCTAACAACAAATAAACGCTTTCCCGTTTATGATACTGCAGTGCTTTTTGTGCCTGTTCCCTAGCCAATACCCTTTCACCGGCATCAAGAGCAGCTTTAGCGACGAGAAAAGTGGATTCAAATGTGTCTTTATTATGAGAAGCAAGTGCCTTAGCTTTTTTCAAGCGCCCAACAGCCCCTTCTTCTCTTTCGATATAAAGCGCTCCCAAATCAGGATGAGGCTCTTTCTGCCACGCTGCAACAATCATTTTATCAGCTTTGCGTGTTTCATTTAATTGATAAAGAATATCAGCGGCAATCACTGTTATAGGTATAAAATCAGGCACGAGTTTATGTGCTTTTAAAATAGCCTTACGAGCCTCTACAGGATGCGTTCTCAATAAATGAAGAGCCCGCCCACTGAGCAGCAAAGCCTGTAGGTGTTGACGCTCTGGAGCTAAGCGGACAGAACGTGGTAAAGCTTTTTGCGCCTGCTCAAAAACATCAAGAGCTTTATCCCATCTTCCCTCTGCACTCAACCGATCGAGCACAGCTTGATGTGCCCACGAAAGTGCTGGTGATAAAGTCTGTGCTTCTTGTGCATATTGTTGTGCTGCTTCGTAAGCATTAGTCTTCATAGCTTCACGAAATAAGCCGTAAAGGCCAGCCAACTTTGTCTGTTTTTCCTTTCTCATTTGCTCATAAAGATTAATGGCGCGAACAGAATTATTCTGCAAAGATAAAGTTTGCGCTTGTAAGAGCTTCACCAATGGCTCACGATTCCCGGCAAGATATTTCTCAACACGTATCTGCATTTTTTGCGCCTCAACAGTATCGCCCGCAAAAACGGCAAGAAAGCCCTGTGAAAGAGCTTCATAACCATACCTTTGATGACGTCTATAAAAATAATTGGAGAGGACGTGAGGTACAGAAAAAAGTACAGAAAAGAGCCACCATAAAAGCACCAAAATTCCAAGTAACAAAATAAGTATACTCAAAGCTGTCAACAATGAAACGGAAAATCGAAAGTTGGAAACCGTTATGACAAGGGCATCATTATAATTAGCAACCCACCCAAAAGCTAAGCCGAACAGACATACAACAAAAGTATAAATCAAAACACGTATCATCTTCAGCCTATTTACATCTTCTTTGCTTCAAAAGATCCTTGTTGTGCCGACAACAGTAACTGATCAAGGAGGTTATGAACAGCAACATATCTTTCAAGTTGGTGAACAAAATCTACTGAAACATCTTTTGCAGTTTGAGGCAATGTTTGCCATTCACTCAAAGCCTTTTCGTAATCACCCGTTTGAATAGCAACTTCCATCCGCGCGGCAATTGCCCCCAATGTCATCCCTTCAACATTTCCAATTGGTCGCGAAACAATCAGACCTTTCATCCATGCCAAAATTTGTTCAAAAAAACTAGCATCTGATACAACGGTCTTTTGCGTTGCAACGATTGTATCAGCAACATTGGCAAAATCAGCTGCAAGTTGAGCTGGACTAGGAAATCCTATAGAGGCTGTTTTTTGTAACAGATCAATCCCCTCAATCGAAGGTAATAATTGTTGTAATATTTTCAACTCATTGACATAAGATCCGCCACGCTCGACCGCATTTTTCAACGAATTAATCGCAATAAACAATGCCGTATTTTTCTTTTCTTTCTCCTCACTTTTAACAGCAATCTCTTTCTGCAGAGTTTCTAAACGTTGCGTTAAAGCTGTCAGAGCACTTGCATTGTTCTGCCCAACCAACAGAGCTGTTTTCATCTCTTTTGAGACTCCAACTAAAGTGAGCACATACTCTTCAAGACCACTTACTTTTTCTTCTAAGGCCGCAAAAGCTTTTCTGCTTTCTTCTTGCGATGCCTTATCATTTTGAAATGTTCCAAGTTGACGTGATGAAAAAGAAGAAAATTCTGCTTTCAAGCTATCAATTTCTTGAAGTACATGCTTCAATTGCCGCCTTGTCTCTTCACTTTGACTTTTTGCGGTTTCAGCAATCTGCAAAGCATTTTCTTCTCCCATATGATTTCCCAGTAAAGAAGACGGAAGCAATCCTGCCCATTGCAGCCCTATAAAAAGACTCAAAGCGATAAGACCACCGAAAATTCCTGAAATTGGCAAGAAAAGCCAAGTCATACCCAATATGGATTTACTCTGTGTGCTTTGCTTTTCTATTTTCCCTGTTTCTATTCTATCTGCTTCTACAGAATTTTGTGTTTTTTGCTCTGAATCATGGCTTATAATGTCCTGTTCAATCACAGGTTTCTTAGGGCGAACACCGGTGTAATGCGGTTTATCTTTCGGTTTTGGAGAATCTGCCATCTCAATCACTTTTTTGGTACTTTTTTTAACGATAAAATAACAAAATGAAAAAATCTTTAAAACTGAAACATTTCTCAAACAATAGAATCTATTTTACACTCTTTTTATCAAGAGTATTTCTGCATAAAATTTTTCAACAGTGCATCCTTCTTTAAAGTATTTATAATTATAGAGCTTAAGAAACAAGCTTTTAAAAAAAACATCATCATTTTATACTGAAAAACAGAGCTTCATTTTTAATCAAGAGAGCAATTATATTCAGGAAAAATGCTAAAATGCATTTTTTATGAAAGGAATTAATTTTAAGGGAAGTTCTTTGCATCTTTGCCTGTCCATGCTACCCACATATGAAAGAAGCTTAAACATAAGGTTTTGTTTGAAATGCGTCTGTTAGGAATAGAAACAAGTTGCGATGAAACTGCTACTGCTGTTATTGAACACACTATTGGAGGCAACAGCCAAATTCTTTCCAACATTGTTTGGAGCCAAACAGATCATCATGCACCTTATGGCGGTGTTGTTCCTGAAATTGCTGCGCGTGCCCATGTTGAAATTCTTGATGATTTAATTCTGAAAGCTCTCAGAGAATCCCATATAAAACTGAAAGACATTGATGCCATTGCAGTCACAAGTGGTCCTGGTTTGATAGGAGGACTTTTAGTAGGCGTTATGAGTGCGAAAGCCCTGTCTCTTGCTACTGGAAAACCCTTTATTGGTGTTAATCATCTGGAAGGTCATGCTTTAACAGCAGTGCTCACGCATAATGTTCATTTTCCCTATTTATTGCTGTTAGTTTCAGGGGGACATACACAAACAATCCTGGTTCACGGAGTAGGAAATTACCAGCGTCTAGGAACCACCATTGACGATGCATTAGGAGAAGCTTTTGATAAAACAGCAAAACTCTTAGGCCTTCCCTACCCTGGCGGTCCAGCACTTGAAAAAGCGGCTTTATTAGGCAATCAAAACCGTATTTCTCTGCCAAGACCTTTAAAAGGTGAAAAACGATTAGATTTTTCTTTTTCTGGTCTTAAAACCGCCGTTCGACAAGCAGCAACAGCTCTCTCCCCTCTTACAGAAAGCGATGTTGCTGACATTGCAGCAAGTTTTCAAGCAGCGGTTACCGACACAGTGTACGACCGCGTTCATTTAGCTCTGCAACACTTTACCCAGCAATATCCTCTTTCTCATCATCAAGGACCGCGTCCTCCTGCTTTAGTTGTTGCAGGAGGCGTAGCAGCAAACCAAGCCATTCGATTAACACTGCAAGAACTTGCCGATCAACAAGGTTTTGAATTTATAGCGCCTCCTCTTTCCTTATGCACCGACAATGCCGCAATGATTGCTTTTGCTGGTGCACAAAGACTGGCACGAGGAGAAAAAAGCTCTCTTGACATTGCTCCTCGCTCCCGCTGGCCACTGGATGAAAAATCCGCTCCCTTAATTGGAACAGGACGGCGTGGAACAAAAGCATGAGAAAACAAATCAACGGCTTCTATTCAAAGAGCACAAAATGAACTCGCATCATTTAGTATCTTATCATTACCCTTATCACAATAATTTTTGAACTTGAGGCAATGAATTTCTTGCCAGATTTTCTTCCCATTCAATGGGACCATATTGGTCAAAATTTCTAGACAAAAACCGAAAGAACAACTCAAATTGCACATGCTTAATGATTGACCTTAAGTCTATTTCATAAAACCGGATAGCTCTTGCTAACAGGAAATTAAAGTCAAAATATCTTCATGCATCCTATAAAAATATCGAGGTCTTTTGCGCCTTCCTCTGTAAGCCTAAGAACAATGAAAGTAGAAACCAGCACGCCCATAAAAAGAAGCCTTTTTATCCAATCACGAACAGAGGATATTGAAAGTATCTAAATTTATTGCGAAAGCCTTCAATAAGATAACGTGCATCGTAAAAGTTTCATCATAATTCTGCACTGTTTATCTGTTTGGATGGAAAGAAGACAGCAATACAGTTTTTCTTCCTCATCGCTTCTATTTATGTATCAGCGCCTCCCCTCTCTCAGCAAGAGTTTTTGCGTTTTCCCTCTCCTTTAAAAAACTGAAATGCTTGTATACTATCATTGCCATCTCTAGCGTAAGAAGAAAACATAAAGTTTAGTTTATAACATCCCACTAAAGCATAACACTTCGCAGTCAAATCGTAACCCGCTTTTTATTAAAGACTCTCTCATTATTAAAGACTCTCTCATGCTGAAAAGTCTAAAGCCAGCTATAAGAAGGATCACGGATAACAGAGATATTTCTCCTTCACGAGATTGACCATTATACCTCATAGTCTTTAACAAACACTTCCAAAACTTGATACAAGCTATCTTTTGATACCAAGATCACAAATCTGAGTAAGAGAAGCTAATGCCACTTGCCATAAACAGACATATGGATAATACATTCTACTATGCAATAAAAAGAAAATCCTCATCTTTGAATTCTCACTTTTAAAACAAAATGAACGTTTTCAACAAAAGGACAGGAAAGGTTTTTAGTTCTTACAAATATCTGAGAAATTTATCCTCAAAAAATCGTAACTTTATGCCAATGCCTACGCTTTATTGATGGAATGCCTCTCCTTGAGAGACAATCTTGTTTGTTATAAATGGAACATTGTTATCAATGAAACAGTTACAAAAAGAACATTATCACCATTGAAGCTTTATTCTCAAATTTTAATCTGAGATATTCGAAGCAAGGTAATATGGTACATGCCTCTCTCACAATTTTATTATTTTGTAAAAAAGCAACAAACAAATTGGGAAGAAGCACTCTTTACTCCATTTAAAATCCAAAATCATTGCTGATGTGCTATACAAATGCTTATATTTTATAAAATGCGACACAATCTCATGAAAAAGGAGGTCTCATGGCTTACTGGCTTTTTAAATCTGAACCCCATAAATGGTCATGGGACATGCAGAAGCAAAAAGGTGCCGCTAGCGAACAATGGGATGGTGTCCGCAACTATCAAGCCCGTAACAATATGCGCGCTATGAAATATGGGGATAAAGGCTTTTTTTATCACTCAAATAAAGGTTTAGAAATCGTAGGCATTGTAGAAGTCTGTGCTGAAGCACACCAAGACTCGACAACCACGGATCCACGTTGGGAATGTGTAAATATCCGTGCTCTCTATGATATACCAACCCCTGTTTCCTTAAAACAAATCAAGGCTAATCCAAAACTAAAAAATATGGTATTGGTCAATGTCAGCCGTTTATCCGTACAACCCGTCACAGAAGATGAATGGAGAGAAATCTGTTTGATGGGCAATCTTAAGAGAGAAGAGGACTAATTTACAATAATATTGAATGAAACCATCTCAATGCAGTAAAATGATATCGTCTCACTTTCTATCCCGCCTCTTCAGAACAAAAAATCGTTTCTTCGCACAGCCCCCAAAAAAAGAGATGGATAAAAAGACTTTTGAGCAAAAATGAAAATAGCTCTTACGAATGATAAAAAGAGAAAGAGATCAGATCAAGATCGAAGAAAAACAATAATAAGCAAGAGAATACCAAGTTGTTTTTATCTTATAGCCATTCATAGTAAACACCAAAAAAGCATTGAATGCAAAGTGAAATACCTTTTTAAAACAAGTTTGTGACAAAAGATTTATCATCTTTATTTATAAAGATAATTTATTGTTTTGCTCCTTGAATGAGAAACCTTAATACCGTAAAATTCTCCCATTTTATCCCCTCTGATATCGAATCAAACAAAACCATTCTCTTGCACGCTACAAGCGAGATTACCATGTGGATAAAACGAGCAAAGAAAGGAATAAAAATGCCTTTCACAAACTATCTTATGCAAGGATTATAGCAACCTTGGAATCTGACAAATAATATGATGGTGCCAGCTTAGAGCACAATGGCTCACTCTTCTTCACTCTTCTTTAAAAGAGAGAGGACTCTCTCACAGGAAAGCGACAAGCAAAAACAAAAGCGATGTGCATATTTTGACTCAATAATATAGGATATTTTACTTTGAAATGCTTTTGAAAACCATAAAACAGAATGAAAGAAAGAGGATAAAAATAAAGCGGAAATCTTCAACTGGCAATAATAATTGTAGTCTGTCGGCTAATATGCGGCAAAAGGCGTTTCATATCACGGCGAGAAAGCGCAATACATCCTTTTGTTGGGGTATAACCTTCTCGTGCTAAATGCATAAAAATGGCACTTCCTCTTGCCATTTTTCTCTCTGTAATATTCCAGTCCAGAACCAAAACAATATCATAAAGTCCATCTTCACGATGCATTTTTTCAGCACTTTTACAATAAGGAAAACGTACCAAACGATTATAATTGGCATCACCACTCACATCACACCAACCATCCTGCACTCGAATACGACGAAAAGGCAAAACGGAACGTGGAAAAAAATAAGAAGAATTACCGCGAAACCCCCTTAAAAAACGCATCCGTGCCAAAGGTGTTGCACCATCACCTTCACGCTTCAACGCAGAAATACCAGTCCGCCCTAGAGCACAAAAAAAATGATTCTGACCAACACGCAAAATACCACGTGCACAATGACCTGCTTGTCGTCGAATAACCATAAAATGAACAAAACTTTGTTTTTTATAGAGTTTCTTTTTTAATTTTCCTTGCATGAGATCTCATTTTTCATGAAACTACTTTGGTAACAGTTGCTGCATCAACATAACTTATAAGGAAAAAAATGAATTTCTATACTCTTTTAATTGCCGAAAATGATGATGATTTGCGCCCTATTCTGATAGAGCAATTACAAATTCATAAAGAATTTAAAGTTTTCCAAGCAAAAACAGCTGAAACTGGGATAACAATAGCCCAAAAAGAGAATGTTGATTTGGCGATTTTTGGGACTGAATTTCCTGATTTTGAAGGCCATAAAGCCGTTAAAAAATTACGCATCAAAGGATTTCGTGCCCCCATTATTATGATCACGAATGATGACACAAATTGCGATACTCTTTTAGATCCTGAAACAGGTGCCAACGATTATGTGACAAAGCCGTTTCGTTTTGCAGTACTTTTAGCACGGATTCGCACCCAACTGCGTCAATATGAACAAAGTGACGATTCCATTTTGCACATTGGTCCTTATATTTTTAAACCCGGACAAAAACTCCTCATTGATCAACAAAACAACAAAATTCGCCTCACAGAAAAAGAGGCTGCCATTCTTAAATATCTCTCTTGCACCAACGAGCAAATTGTCAATCGTGAAACACTTTTAGAACAGATTTGGGGCTACAAAGAGAACATTGTCACCCATACATTAGAGACCCATATTTATCGTTTGCGACAAAAAATCGAAAAAGATCCCTCTAATGCACAACTCCTCATTACAGATCAAAACGGATATCGTCTTAATCTTTAAGTCTCACAACAGTTTTATTGCTGCAAAAATGATTGTGATGCCAATTCATTTATTCTCGCAGACAGCAAAATAAAGCAAATTTAAAAATTTTAATTGATGAAAAGAATTTATCATTTTACACTTTAAATTCAAACTCCACGTACAAGTAAAGCTTCCTCTTTCAAACCTTAGCATTCACAATCAGAAAAAATCATTCGCTTACATGTCATAAGCAAAATGAATGTATGGATAAAAGTGCTGTAAAAGAACTAACAATTCCTCTGATACTGCCTCTCACTGTAAAAATCATGAAAGCGGGAAGCCGGCCAAATAAAATGGTAGTACTGGTTTTTCTTTTTACAAGCGCCAAAATTAGTGGTCCATAGATCTTGCCTTATACAACTTGTTACAAGATATTGATTTATAATGATAATTTAGCATTATTCACATTGTATGAGAACCCCGAAGACTGTTAACATTCTCTCATTTCAAATCTGTGTATGTTGAATCAATCAAAACCACTTGTTTGCACAGAACAAGCGGGATAAGTGTGTGTCGATAGAAAACCCTTCAAGAAAGGACTAAAAATTCCTCTTATGAATCGTCTTAAATGTCAAGGACTGGTGCAACATGTGAGGGGAGGCAAAGAGTATGATGGTTGCGGCTTGCTTCTCCACAAGCGTAAAGATGGGGATACTCAATCGATTTATCGTTATACCCTTCACAGACGCCGCAGTAAAATGAGCTTGGGAGTGTTGAGAGATGTCCTTTTAAAACAAGCCCTTGAATTTGCGACTGGGTGGCGTTCTATTTTACGTGAGGGTCGTGACCCCATTGTAGACACGCAATAAACAAAAGCGCGAAGCAATGCGCAATCTCCATCTTTGAAACGTTATCGTCAGATTGATTTAGCACTCTAACTGAATTTTTTTCAAGCAAGTGCATGAATTTGCAACACAATAGCATTTCTGCTTTGCATGAAGAATGTTCCTCCGATGAAAGAACGTACTAAATAAAAAGCATTAAGACAAGTAGCATAATCTCAAAATCAAAAGGAGAGAGAGCTCTCACGTGCTTGTGGCAACAGCGCAGGCATAAAAACACGCCGCGACTGGCGACGCTGCACAAGCAAACCTTGATAAACACGTTTTTGAGCCTGACAAACTAAAAGTCCACCAAAATAAGGTAAAAGATGGCGTGCAATTGGTTCATAAAGAAAAGAAAAAAAATGTGAGACAGAACCTGAAGACGGCATATAATGTACCACTTCTTGTATTGATCCAGCAATAAAATGTGTTTTTTCAAACAAACGAACAATTTGTTGCCGACTATAAGGTTCACCATAACCAAAGGGTGTGCAAGCATTGCGCGCCCAAAGACCAGAGCGATTAGGAACAATAACAATCAACTGACCATTGTGAGCTAAAACACGCCATATTTCATTCAATGTTTCAGATGAATTTTCTGTATACTCAAGTGCATGCACCAATAAAATACAATCAATTGAAGCATCAGGAAGCGGTAAGTCTTCTTCAAAAACAAGTGCTGTTGCAACCTTATCAGCACAAGGCCATGGCAAAGCTCCCTGACCAGCGGGCATAAAAGCTACACATTGTTGTGCACGCGTACGCAAAGCAGAAAGATAAGGGAGTGCATAACCAAAACCCATGACTGTTTTACCAGTAAGATCCGGCCAACATAAATTTAACTGATCACACAATGTCTGCTGAACACGCCTACCAAGAGCAGAAGCATAAAAATCTTTAAGTGTGACTATATCCACATCAACATACCGTGTAGAAAAAATTTTCCAACATCACAAGCTCCCATATACCCCACTTATATGGACCTTTGCCTTTTTTCCGCAATGGCGAAAACTTTAATATTTCATATTTTAAACCCCAATAATCCCAAAAGCAGCACAGAAAGTTTCTCTGACCACTACACTCAATGCACTTTGCATCATATTGCTTAATTTTGCAATTTGCACACTATAAAGACTTTCCAATAGGCTTTTTTTTGATATTTATAAAGAAAAAAACGATTAATGAAAATCAAGCACCCTTTCAAGATAGTTTTTTTCTGCTTCTAGAATATGCTCTTTACTAAGACGTTTACGAATTTCTTCTAAAATTTGCCGCGCGCGAATTTGATCACTTTCTTGTGGAATAGCTCCCCCTTCTTGCCCTTGAGTGTTTTTTGAAGAAAGTGGGCGTCCTAAGGGATCTTGATGACCAGAAATAGCATTTTGATGATCTCCTGCTTCTTTAAGGACTTTACGCATTTTTTCTAAAATATTTTGTGCGCCTTGCCTTAATGATTCTAGAGCAGCTGACTGGTTTTGCATGGATATTTGATGATCTCCGTTCTCAAGAGCAACTTCTGCGGAATTCATTTTTTCCTCTGCTTTTTTCAATTGGTCACTCTGTTCAAACCCTTTCTCTGATAGTTCTTTTTCTAAAGTAGATAATTCTAACTGCAATTCAGCCTGACGTTTTTGTAAAGATTTTCTTTGCTGTTCTGGCACATTTTCTCCACGTCGTTGTTCCATTTCCAACTGATGTGTTTCATTGAGAATTTCTTGCTGACGACGCATCACCTCACCAAGCTGATCCATTTTTTCTTTCATTTGTGCGAATTGATTTTTGGTCTTCTCCTCCCCTTGATTATTTTTTTGCACTTGCAAATGATCGAGGATTTGTTCAACCTCAGACAACAGCTGTTCAGCTGCTAAAGAAGAGCCAGTTTTGGCCATTTCTTCAATTAAATTGAGCTTTTCTTTTAATGTATCCTCTGAAAGAGGAGAACGGTTCAGATCACTATTTTTGCTATTTTTACTATTATTTTGTGCCCTTTCAGCCAAGCTACGGACATAATCATCCATAGCTTGGCGTAAATCGGCCATTAACCGTTCAATTTCCGCAGCTGAAGCACCATAGCGAAGTGCATCACGCAAAGCGGCTTGTGCTTGTTTTAAATTTTTCTGAGTGGATTGGAGCTGATTACCTTCAATCCCCAAAGCGATCTGCCATAAATAATCGACCACATTGCGCAGATCATCCTCTGTCTCAGCCATAGAAAGCTTTGTCCACGCACTCTGTAGAGCAAGAAAATGTGTCGCATTTTTAAGCCCATCTTCTGGCCGCACCAGTAAAGCAGAAAGCATATCGAGTACACGCTCTTTCTTAGCAGCATCAAGAGCCAACAAACGGCGCAATTCACCCACTGCACGCGCAACAGGATGAGAAAAAACACGCTGCGGTAACGTCATAACAAACGTTTTGCTCCGCGCTTTTTGCCCAGCACCATCCTCTGCTACCAAAGTAATTTTAACCTCCGAACCAGCCCATGGATGCGCTGAGACATCCTGTACCGTCCGCATTTTACCCTTTCCACCACGCGGGAGAAGCAGTTTTATTTCAGGCGCCTTATAAAGGACAGCAGTGTTTTTGTGCTTATCAAGAAAAGGCTCTATTTCAACAAAAGCCTTTGTCACTCCATAATCATCCTCCAACTCATACTGAAGCTCTAACGAACCCGTCAAAATTCGCCCTGGTTTTTCTAACCAACGAATTGTCGGGTGCTGATCCTTAATCACCTGCAAAAACCACTGCAGTTGCTTGTGACGTGATGATACGAGCAAATCTATTGAACGTTCTAAGTGCGTTTCAAAATGAACAATTGGATCATTTAAAGGCGTTTTTTCGCTTTTCTTGGAAAACAAAACTTTATGGGTATCTTCTTTAACGAGCGCTTTTACTGTAACACCAGCACCATTAACAACACGCACAACCACACTACTTCCTTCAGGAACAGCAAAATGTGTTGTCTCACCTTGTGTTAAATAAATGGGTGCCATACCGGTATAAGCAGGTGGTGTTACCCAAGCATCAATGCGCATAGATGCTTCATCGATGAGAGGACGAAAATCAAACGCATCTGCCAAGCGCCCCCCTAACGAGCCAAAAGAAAAACTAAAAGCACAAACACAAAGGAGAACACAAACAGTCCTAAGCGCCAAAGGATCAAAAGCCGCACTATTAGGATAAGCAATCCCAGTTTTGAGATGATATAATTGTTTGGCCATACGGCGTTGATGTTCGCGCCAAATAATTTGATGAAAATCTTCATTATTTTCAGGACATAAACGATCTTTTTGAACACTCAAAGGCTGATTTTTGAGACCATTTTCTTGTTCAAGACGGTAATTAACTTCCCTGAAAGTAGGCAAACGAAAGTTGACAAGAAAAAGCAAATTTGCCACGGCAGAAAAAAGAATAAACACAAATAATAGTAAATGCGTCCAATATCCCAGAATGCCAAAAATACCAAACCAACTGAGTGAACAAAAGAGACTGAGAACGAGAAAAAATGGCAATAACTGTACCCATATTCGCTCAAAAAAGAGAATACACCACATCAAAATGCGCACATACAAAAGCTTTATTGCTAAAAAACTTTTGATGTTTTCATTTTTAATAGACAAATATTTGTCCCCTTTTAGAGTGATGAATTACAATCATAAAATTCATACAAGACAATTTCCAGAAAATAAATTGTTTCATCAAAGTTTAGTAAAAATAAGACCAAAAACACTGAACAATGTTCAATCTCATCTGGACTCAAATCCAATCTGGAACATGATCACAGCCTATCAATTGTTCATAATCAAGACGTGGACGAATAACCGCATAATGGGTATCCCTCACAAGAACTTCTGGCACCAAAAGTCTGCTATTATAAGTGCTTGCCATCACCGCGCCGTAAGCACCAGCCCCCGTAATCGCTAAAAGATCGCCTGCTGCCAAGGTTGGCACAGAACGATCTAACGCTAAATAATCACCAGTTTCACAAACAGCACCAACAATATCTGCTTTCATAAGGGATACATCTTCTAATGTTTGTTTCACAACTAGCACATTTTGCCAAGCATCATAAAGTGTTGGGCGCATAAGATCATTCATTGCAGCATCCACAATAACAAAATTCCGCCCTTGCCCTTTTTTTAAATAGAGAACAGATGCCACCAACACACCAGCTTCGCCAACAATACTGCGTCCAGGCTCTACAATAATATGCACCCCTAAAGGCGCAATATACTTTTTTACCAGTGCAGCATAATCAGGAAGAGACGGTACTGAATGATGTTCATTCCCATAGGCAATACCAAGCCCGCCCCCAATATCGACATGGGTCAGTGCATAACCATGATCCCCTAACTGACGCACAAAATCTGCAACGATACGAAATGCCTCGTCAAAGGGTTTTAAATCACAGATCTGACTACCAATATGCATATCCACACCACACACCTGAATGCCTGGTAAATGAGCTGCTTTTTTATATACGTCCCACGCTAATGACAGTGGAATACCAAATTTATTTTCAGATTTCCCCGTTGTAATTTTTTTATGGGTTTTCGCATCTACATCTGGATTAATGCGCAATGAAACACGTGCTGTTTTTGAAAGCACAACAGCACGTGCCGAAAGTTGTTCAAGTTCAGGCTCTGATTCAACGTTAAAACAATAAATATCCTGCGCAAGAGCAAAATCTATTTCCCTTACCGTTTTACCAACACCAGAATAAACAATACGATGAGCGGGAATTCCAGCAGCAAGTGCACGTCGCAATTCACCTTCTGAAACCACATCAGCTCCCGCTCCATTTGCTGCTAAAAGCCGTAACACCGCCTGATTAGAATTAGCCTTAACGGCATAAGCAATCAAGCTAGGCATATCCCGAAAAGCGTTTTGATAGTCTTTAAAATTTGTCACCACTGCACTGGCTGAATAACAATAAAAAGGCGTTCCCACATCCTGCGCCAATGCGGAAAGAGAAAGACCTTCAGCATGCAGGACACCCTGATGATAAGAAAAAAAACGCATAAAAACCTCTACTGTATCAATCGGTCAAGAATAAAAGGTTTATCTAATTTGTTTTTGGAAGAAAATGTTTCTTGCGTCGTTTTCTCTATCATTGAAGAAGGCAATTCTAAAGCACCTTTCCGTCCGCATCCAACAACAAAAATACTCCCCAAAAGGACAATCATCAAACTCTTTACAATACTCTTCATATGCCCTTTTTCCTCATATTGATCTCTTTCTTTATTTTTTGGTTAAAAATAAAACCATTCAAGTGGTGACAAGACGTTTCTGTGACAAGACGTTTCTTCAACGAAACCAATGTGACAAAAGTTTTGTGAATACACTATAGGTAAACACTCTGCTACACAATCAATCAATTTTTTCAACAAGCTCCCCAAATATTCATGAGATTTTTTTGGCTTTTATGAAAAAATAAATAGAACCGTTTTTATATTTTGATAAACAATTTTAAAATCACGGGAATTTTTTTATAATCAAATTCTGAAATGTTTTTCATTTACGCTATCATCACCGCATCAGAAAATAAACCTTCAATATTTTATCAATAAAGTCTCTGGTCAAAATCAACTAAAGCTTCCTCTTTTATAATTGCATTGCTACTCTGCACTTACCATCTCATATTTGATTTTTCAATTTTCTATCCGTTATCTTTTAAAACTCTCCATGAAAAGGACAAAAGTGATGATTTCTCAAAATACCACCAGTCTTAAAAAGAAGAAGAGCAAAATACGAATCCTCATCGCATGCTTTTTTGTTGTGGTCATCTTATTTTGTATAGGCTTATACGTAACAAAAAAACCTCATGAAAAGACAGGGTCTTTTTTTGCTAACTTCATTTCAAGAGAAAATGTTGAAAAAATACAAGAAGAAAAAATGGTAGCGATAAAAAAATCAGCGAAAGGCTTTTTTGCCCACTTGCGCTTTGCTGATACGCCCACAGACATGAACCAACTTTCTTTTAAGGATCTAGAAGGAAAAAACCATCAACTCAGCGAATTTACAGGAAAACCAATGCTCATTAATCTATGGGCTATTTGGTGCCTCCCCTGCCGCACAGAAATGCCAGAATTGGCACAATTAAAACGTGAATTGGGTGGAGAAAATTTTGATGTCATGGCTATTAATATCGATCAAACTGCTTCTCCTGAAAAAATTCAGCAATTTTTACAAAATGTTGGTGCTGATAATTTGCTTTACTATCGTGATGAAACAATGGCTATTTTCAACAACGTGAGAAAACAAGGACTTGCTTTAGGATTGCCTATAACATTTCTGATCGATAAAAAGGGGCATTTGATTGCTTCATTTAATGGTGCAGCCCCATGGGCTGATGACGATGCCAAAACACTTATAAAAGCTTTCATAAGAGAAGCACAATAAACCTAATAAACAGACCTTTTTAAGCGTTGTATCACTACATCCAGTGCCGACAGAAAATTAGAACGGTCTTTGCGACAAAAAGGCCTAGGACCACCCGTCACCTTACCCTGCCCTCGCAAATCTTCCATAAGATTGCGCATAGCCACAGCCTGACCGATGGAACTTGCATCGAAAATACGCCCTGTTGGTGAAAGACCAACACCACCCGCACGCACAACCCGTGCGGCTAAAGGGATATCACTGGTAATAACAATACTCGCCTCCTGCACATGTTCGACAATCCAATCATCGACAGAATCGAATTTTCCAGAAACGATCACTCTCTCAAGAAGCACTTCATCTGGAAGAGGGGAAAAAACGATTCGCGACAACAAATGTTTTAATCTGATAGCGCTTCATAACACGATAAATTTCAGTTTTTACAGGACAAGCATCTGCATCAACCAACAAAGTGATGGCAGTTTTTTTTCGTATATTGATCTGTTGGTTTTCACACAAAAACAGCTTCTTTCATTCATCTGAATGCTGCAAATGACTGCGATAAAACATTATCGCTGCGTTTATTTCGCCTCCAAAAATAAAAATAGCGCTTAAAATGTAAAGAAAAATAATGGCAACCATAATAGAGGCTAACCCCGCATAGGTAGAAATATAATCAAACATTGTCAAATACTGGGCAAAAGCAATGGAAGCCATAAACCACACAGACATTGTCACCACGATTCCAGGTAAAATATCTATAAATTTGCGTCGTTGAGCAGGGAGCCATTTATGAACAATCAAAAGACTTACAAATAAAACAACTGCAGCAATTATGTAACGCCAAAGACGAATGACACCAATATATTCAGTGATAAAAAGAGGATGATTTTGCACAATTTTGATAAGCAAAGGCGCTAGAATCAACAAAAAGCTGATCACAACAAGACCAAAAGCCCCAAGGATTACAAAAAACAAACTTTGAAAACGACAAAACAACAAACTACGTTGATCAACCACACGGTAAGCTTTATTCAAAGCCGTGCGCAAAGCCTCCACCCCATTAGAGGCAAAATAAGCTGCTCCAAGAACAGAAACAGTCAACACCCCCCCTCGTTGAATGGTTAAAACATTGACAATTTCTTGAGATAAAGGCTCTGCAATAACATCTGGCAATAATTGTAAAAGTGCTTTAATTTTTTGCGGCGTATATGTAAAAGCACCGATAAAACTAGCAAGAGATGTGCCAAAAATAAAAAAGGAAAAAATGCTAAAAGCCCTGAAAGGGCGACATGACTTGCAAAAGCACTGCCATTATCACGCCAATAATGGCTTACTGCATCAACAAAAATGCGATAACTATACCAAAAGATACGTCTTAACAAATCTTCATACTTTCTGGTAAAAACTCTTCTTCAATCTATCCAAGCTTTATAAAAATCATCAAGGATCCCGGCAATAAATGCCAATATAAAAGGCAATAATCCATACGGTCAAGCCTAACTTTATATTAAAAGAAAAGGGGACGAAACGGTAAATTTTGCGCAGCAAGAACAAAAGACAGTAAGATCATTACACGCTAACTGTTAATATTTTTGATAAAACAGAGGGATGCATCCATAAACCATGCTAAACAACATGGGGTTTTTACTGCAAACTTGAAGACATAACCTATGATGTCTTTCTTTAAACACATACAATTTACATGATTGACAGTTTTAAACAATTACCTCTTTTAAGAATGTAATCTAATATTTCCACAAAAGAGATAGATTTTGCGAAATATTGAGAAATTGACTGTTTAAGATTTCACTATTTTTTTAGCAAAAACCGTACCATTCTTCAAATTTGCCATTTAATGGAATTAACACTCTAATTATTAAGATATGCTCTTTAAACACATGTAATTTATTGTAATCGATAATTTTAAAAGATAAGGTCTTAACAGTGATTATGGAGATTAATAAAAACCTATTATGAACTGTTATGATGATAGCTGCTTTGCAGCTCCTCTGAATGCTTATATGCATCACAATATTTGCATCATAATTTGTTTTTTATGCGCTGTTCATAGATAGCAATTTTTTATAAAAAATGCCCCCTTATAAACATGCATTAAAGTATGAATTCGTTAAGAGGATTCAAACACAATAAAACACTATTTAATTTATGACTTCTTGCAAAAATAAGGCAATATTTTTTTGGTATGAATAAAATTGCATTATCACTTATTTTTTGAAAACTAGAATTTTATAACCACGATACTTTCTTACCGAAGTAGGAAATAAAAATGGATAATAAAAATCATAATTTTACATCTTATGAAATCGAAAGCTTTTTCATAATATCAAGAATAATTTCTCTCAACGCATGGAATATAGATTCTCACGCTGCAATCTATCACATTTTTTATAATAGAACGCAAACCACAGACAATACCACACCCCTGTTCAGCCAACCCTGTTAATTTTAAAGAACATATCTTCACCAGAATCTCCCAAAGCTTTTAAAGATCTCTCACCGCATTTTTCACCGCCATCCATGAATCGTTCGCACTCCCCACCACCGAACTTTCCCATGCTCGTGCTTATAAAGCTAAAGATAGCGGGATCATTATATTTACCAGCTTTACCAGCGCTTAACGTTGTGACTGCTTTATACTCAAACGATTCATCACCTGCATACCAATCCGCTTCTCATCCACCTTTTTGATGATTGAATGAATTTTGCTGAACGTGCATGAAACAGGTATATATTGCAATATCAAAGTGCTTTTTTCAACAAAAAATTATTTATTTATCATTATAAATCAATTGTTTGTCTCTAAAGCACCTTATGTGCTAGAGCACCAAGTATAATCATTTGACATATGACACGGATAAAATCTTTCAATCATAGCCATCTGTCTTCGAGCCATTGCCCACACCGAAGTAATTTCCCATTTTTTTCATCACAATCATTGACTGAAAATGAAAAAACAGAAAATTTCTTATAGTTTCTAGAAAAACTAACAAAGTTTAATAAAAAAAATCCCTTGTTTTTAGGTGCTTCCTTTAAAAACACTTTGACGCCCAAAATCAGGAGCATCAATTTCCTGCCCTGCATCAATAATATTACGGCGAACAGCACGTGTACGCGTAAAAAAATGAAACAGTGTATCCCCATCTCCCATACGAATTGCCCGTTCTAAAAAAGAAAGTCCTTCGCTAAAACGGCTCAACATTTCTAAAATAGCATCCTTATTATGCAAACAAATATCGCGCCACATAACGGGATCAGAAGCAGCCAAACGGGTAAAATCACGAAAACCTGAAGCGGAATAAGCAATGACTTCTGAATTTGTTACCTTTTCTAAATCACTCGCTGTTCCAACAGTATTATAAGCAATCAAATGCGGCAAATGAGAAACAATAGCCAAAACAAGGTCATGATGTTTAGCATCCATCTTCTCAACACGCGCACCACAAGCCTCCCAAAAAGCCGTCAACTGCGCTACAGCCGCAGGATCACTTTCAGCCAAAGGCGTTAAAATACACCAACGATTCATAAACAAATCAGCAAAACCAGCATCTGGTCCTGAATATTCTGTTCCAGCAATCGGATGACCAGGAATAAAATGAACTGTTTTGGGCAATAAAGGTGCCATTTCTGCAATAACCAACGCCTTTGTAGAACCAACATCACTCACAATCGCTCCAGGTTTTAAATGATCATGAAGTGATTTTGCTACTTGCGCACTAGCCCCTACAGGAACAGAAAGAATAACCAAATCCGCTCCCTCAACAGCTTTTGCATTATCCGTGGTATAAAAATCCCCAAGTTGCAATTCGCGTGCTCTTCTCAGCGTTTCTTGCCGACGCGTTGCAATAGAAATATGAGCCGCAAGATTCTTCTTTCGAATGACTCTTGCTAAAGAAGACCCAATCAGACCGATTCCAATGAGTGCTATTTTTTCAAACTGAATATCGAGCATTTTTCACCTTTAAAAACCCTTTGAAAACGGCAATAAAACCACAATTGGTCTCTTATTTATTCAAAAGTGATGTATCAAACATTTAAAAAACTACAACTGAAAAAAGAAAATGAAGAATAAAGTCACGCGTCCCCCTATCATCATCTGCGCAAGCTCCTAAAAGATTCCTTTTATCTGGAAAATTCCCCCAACAAATGGGTGATAAAACGCAATATCAAGCTCTAAAATTTTTTAATTTATTGCTTAAAAGCATGCGTTACTCCATAAAATACAAATGCCTCTCATCCATTTTCAATCAATAATAACAACTTCTCCGCAAAAAATATCACCAGTTTCATTCCCCAAAATTCTCTAAAGTAGTAAGCAAATACTAAGTTTTCTCCTCAAAAGTTTGGCTATATCGCCTAAAAATCCTAAGATAGCGATCAATACAACTTTTTTACATGCTGGAAATTTCTTTAAGCGACTCGTGTAAAAAGATATCGTGTTTCTAAAAACATTCTCTCTTCGCCATAACACCATAAATCAAGCAAATATGAAGAAAATTGGCTTTTCCACAACCAGGCTCAATATTTTAAGCAGCCATTCGGCGCCGTGCAACAATTGCTAATCCCAACAAAGTTTGACGAATAATAGCCTCACCCAAAAGCGGATTTTTACGACTCTCTAAAACAGCATGTTGGATTCGTTCCATGGCATAAGAAATTTGTTCTCTCCCCCAATAGCCCAAAGCACGCTCAATAGTTTTTTTCCGCTGAAAAAAAATCGGCGGTTGCGCCTGAGAAATCGCCGTAAACATACTTTTACCCTCAACATCTATTTGATAACGCAGAAGCTGTAATTGCTGAAAATGCCTTTGCGCAGTACTTAAAATAAAAAAAAGGGTGCTTTGCAATGTCGCATTTCGACTAAAATGCGCTTCAAAACCTACCACATCTCCTAGTAAAACAGCATCGATCACCTCATCTTGAGAAAGCGCACTCACATCGCTTACTACAGCTTTCACATCCTCAAGAGCAATATGTTGTTTCTCCAAGGTATAAAGACAGAGCTTTTCCAATTCACCACGCGAAACAAGATGATCCCCTCCCAAATGATGAAGCAACCACTTACGGGCATCCAAAGAAACGGTCATCTTAAAATGACCCAAGACTTCATCAATTAATGTATCGAGAGCACGAATATCATCCGCAAAACAAGGCAAAGCCATGGCTATGGATGCCGTTTCAATAATATTCCGCAGCCCTGTTCCTTTCTTGAGGTCCCCTGCCTCAATGAGAATAAAACTTTTCTCTGGTGGTTCTTGAATTAGAATCTTAAGCGCAGCAAGGAAGTTTTTTTGATTAGCGCCGTTAGACACCCATATCAAACGATCACCCCCCAAAAGCGATAAAGTACGTGCCTCATCTACCAATCGAGCAGGATCTTTATCAATTTCAGCCGCATCCAGACGGACACTGGAAAAAGGATCTTCCACAGCTATCCGCGTGAGCTTAATAAAATGTTGCACACGCTCGCAAACAAGACCACGATCTGGTCCGTAAATAAGAACAATAGGAAAAGAACGCGACAAGCGCTTTAGAAAATGATCAACTTCATGCGCTTTTTTCTGAACCAAAATATTAACCTATTAACAGTTCATCATCATCAAGAGCTTCCCCACGCACTTTCTGAAACATACCAATTAAATCGTTGACATTCAAACCCTTACGCTCTTCCTGACACACATCCAAAATCACTTTTCCACCATGCAACATCAATGTGCGATCTCCATAATCAAGAGCCTGACGCATAGAATGTGTCACCATAATAGTTGTTAATTTTTTCTCTTCAACGATTTTTTCAGTTAAACGCATCACAAAATCAGCCATTCCTGGATCTAATGCTGAAGTATGCTCATCAAGCAATAAAACATCTGCATGTGCTAAAGTAGCCATCACAAGACACACTGCTTGGCGTTGTCCACCAGACAAACTGTCCATAGGATTATGGATATATGCTTCAAGACCGATGCCTAATTGAGCGATTTCATCTCGGAAGAATTGCCGTTTTTGGTGATTTAAAGCTGAACGCAAACTACGACGGCTCCCGCGAAGCGCAGCCAGAGCTAAATTTTCTTCAATTGTTAAAGAACCACAGCTTCCCACCAATGAATCTTGAAAAACACAAGCAACCCTTCCAGCTCTCTCACTAACTGATTGCCTAGAAACATTTTGTCCGTTAATGATCACTTTTCCTTCCGTAGGAAGAATTGTGCCCGCCAAAACACTCAGCAAAGTTGATTTACCAGCACCATTTGATCCAATAACAGTAACAAAACTCCCCCGATCAATTTTGAGGTTAATATCAATTAAGGCTTGTTTTTCCAATGGCGTTTGCGGTTTAAAAGTGACACCTACATGAGAAAATTCAATCATGTTTACGCCTCCCCCAATAGCGTGGTATGACAAGAGCAGCAACGACTAAAAGCGCAGTAATCAACTGAAGATCCGTCGACGTATCAATGCCAATCCCGTTTGCCTCAAACGCAAATTGCACTGCAACACGATAAAGGATAGATCCAACAATACAGCTTACAATAACCCAAAAAATATTGCGCGTACGAAAGAGAGTTTCCCCAATAATAACGGCCGCTAAACCGAAAACAATCGTCCCGGCTCCACCAGTAATATCGGTAGCAATAGCCGTTTGAATATAAAGAGAGCCCCCAAGCGCAACACAAGCATTAGAAAGCCCCATACCAAAATAAATCAATGCTGAAGTGTGAACTCCTTGCGCGGTAGCCATCCGTGGATTAGCTCCCATTGCGCGCATAGCAAGACCTATTTCACTTTCCAAAAAGCGCCAGATCAAAAATGCTACCACCAGTAAGACAGCACCAACGAAAAGAGGACGCACAAAAATATCAGGAACGCCAAACAGATTATACAAGGGTGTTAAAGCCGTGTCAGCAAGTGCCAAATTAATATTAGACCCTCCCATAATCCCCATCACACGAAGATTAATTGTATAAAGCGCCGACATTGTCAAAATAGAAGCCAAAAGATTCAAAATGCCAAAACGCAAATTCAGCAAAGCTGTTAATAGACCTGCCACCATACCGGCAAAAAAAGCGCATGCCATAGCAATCCATGCATTAAACCCTAAAAGAATCAAAACGCCACAAACACAGGATCCAAGAAGAAACGAACCATCGACCGTTAAATCAGGAAAATCTAAGACGCGAAAGGAGAGATAAACCCCTATAGCAACAAATGCATAAATAAGACCTAACTCCACAGCGCCAGAAAACGCAAATATACTCATTCAAGATCATCCCCATAAAAATCCAACGCAGATTTATCGTATCAACATCATATCCATGAAAGACTATTGAAGAATCTTTGTTGCGCGTTCTATAACTGTCTGTGGAATAACGATATCAAGCTTTTGTACTGCTTTCATATCAATTCTAATATCATTATTAGCAACTTGCACAACATCAATATCACCAGGCTTTTCACCTTTTAGAATACGCACAACCAGTTTCCCCGCTTCAACCCCTACATCATAGAAATTTACGCCCTGTGTCATAAAAGGACCGCGACCAATAGCATTAAAATCGACAGTAAATACAGGCACATTTGCTTCTTGTGTCACCTTTATTGCACCCTCTAAAACAGAAAGAACCGTATTATCAGCAGGAATAAAAATGACATCCACTTTACCAACTAAAGCCCGTGTTGCCGCTTGAACATCAGAAGGCTTAGGCGCAGATGAAGGAATAATCTCAAGTCCAGCTTTACTTGCAACATCCTTTAACGTCTTCAATGTTGAAACAGAATTGGCTTCAGAGGCATTATAAAGATAACCAATTTTTTTCAAATCTGGCTTTACTTCCTGCAAAAGCTTAACACTTCCTGCCACATCGATACGATCAGAACTTCCTGTGATATTGCCGCCAGGTTTGGTAAGAGAAGAGACTATTTTAGCTCCAATAGGATCAGAAATTGCAGCAAAAACAATGGGAATTGTTTTTGTTGCCGCAAGCATTGTTTGGGCCGAAGGTGTAGTAATTGCTACGATAACATCGGGCTTATCACCAACAAATTTACGTGCAATTTGCGTTGCTGTAGAAATATTACCCTGTGCAGATAAAAAAGTGAGCTCGAAATTTTCACCCTGTTTATAACCATTTTCTACCAGGGCATCCAAAACCCCTTTACGGACAGCATCAGCAGCAGGATGTACCATAATTTGTGTAACTGCAACTTTAACGTGTCTAATGTGATCACCTGCTTTTGCAAAACTATTCATGATAAAAACAGCTGCAACTATGGCCCATAATATGTTGATTTTTTTTGACATTCCACTCCGCCCCTCTTTTGCAACAATTAAAGAGCGGTTATTCTATTGAAGAGTACCTTCAAAATCAATCTTTATTTTTACCTCTGCAAAATTCGTAAAATAAATTGAATTGAAATGTTATTTTTTTGTTGCAATTCGTTAAAGCCTAAGCCATACAGACAGCATCTGAAGCAAATATGTTTCGAATCAGTGAGCGGGTGTAGCTCAGGGGTAGAGCACAACCTTGCCAAGGTTGGGGTCGTGGGTTCGAATCCCATCGCCCGCTCCATGTATTGTATAATAACTCCGTAGTATAATGACTATTTTATTGTAGCTTGCCGCTAGGTTTTGTCTATCTTAGCACCTAGTTTTGTACCAATTTATTTTGTTTCACATGATTTTTAAGGGGTTCTCAAAGGGTCTTCAAAGACCTTTCAAAGGTCATTTAAACCCCTTAACGAGTCTTTTCTTCTTCTCTGAAAAGACCAAAATTAGTGATAATATGCTCCCTCAACGAGGATCGCATTATGTAAGACGTTATACGAATAAACTGCTCTTACCTCTCTTTCAAATTGGCTGAAATTTTTTATCTCTCTATCTTTAGTATATCTTACACACGATAAGTATTTTTTATTGATCTTCATCCCTAAAGTTTCAAACTCAGGCAAACACAGTGTTTGTCTTTTAAGCTTTACAGTAAATTCTTTGACGGCATTGATGGACAACCAGCATAACATCTGCAGCAGCAAAAGCTTGTAAAAACGGCTCCGTTTATACATCAAAAAAACACGCATTTCAATCATGCATACAAACCGCCCACTGCACTTTATAGTATATTGATAATTTTTCCTCTTTAGTGCTTAATCACTTTAAGTCTTCTATAATTTCTTCTGCCTCCTCATATAAGATTGTTTTTTTGTGCACTAACTCTCTCAAACTCTGTCTTGCACAGTTGCAACGCGAACTGGTACGCCACCTTCGTAGCTATGCTAACTTCGACCTTTCTCACACATTCTTGCCAAACCTCGTACAAGCCAACCTGCAGCGATACTGTAGAAAAATCTTAACCAACTTTGATACGAGTCTCTTCATAACAAGTCTTTACCTTCCAAAAGAATAGACAAAAATCCCCAACGCAATGCGCTATCTCCAAAAATCACCATTTTCGTTCATTCACATAACCCTTCATTGCTTCCAAGAGCTGTTTTGCTTATCTTCTAGTATGAAAACAACTCCCAATCATTTGGCGTTTTCTTTTTTTCTAACTCAACAAACTATAAAACCAACCCTATTTTTGCGCGCGTAACCAACAATCATTCTATCCATGATAAGGTAAAACCAAAAACATGAAAAACATATGAGGGCTTAGCTAAAAGGGCGAATCACTCAATGAATGCACAAGAAAATGCATAGGCAGACAAACAAACCCACAATGTACTATATTTGAACCCATGCCATTATATTACAGCTTCTAAAAATTATCTCCACGAAGCTGTACAATAATAATTCAGCGATACACACAGATAGTTTTTTGCAAGACCTCCAGTTGATGCGGATGAGAAAAAAGCGTGCAGCAATAATAAGCTCTTGCAACTCTAGTAAATGACACAAGTGGACAAGTATCCTCGTGTTGCCTACTACTAAAGAACAAGATTGCTCAACTTTTTATCCTATCATCTCTCTCACTTTTCTGGTTTAGAAATTCACGCATTTCATCAGCAAACCGCTCACAACGCTCCCGCACCTCTTCACTTATGACTTTCCATGTACGCCCCTCATCCTCCGATGCAAAATCTTGCTTAGCCGAAGCAACTTGACATTGCAGCGGATAACCATAAAGCATGCGCACTACCGGCAATAAATGCTCACACGGTTGCGCACATCTTTTAGCTGTACTACCATGAGAAATAAGCCCTATCGGTTTTCTTAAAAAGGCATCATAAGTTAAATAATCAAGAGCATTTTTTAAAACACCCGAATAAGACCCTTGATAAAGGGGGCTTGCAAGAATAACACCATCAACCGCCGCGATTGTTTTAATAAACTGACGTACCACAAAGCTTGGATTATCCTCTACATGATTATGATAATCTGGATCAACAATCGGCAAGGGCTGTTCACGTAAATCAACCCAATCAAGCGATAGACCCTGCATCAAAAGGCAATCAGCCAAGCCAATAGGCTAAAAGTTCTTGTTAATGATGGTTGACGTACACACCCCAAAATAATCGCAATATTCACTAGGATTTCCCTTTATATTTTTCCCGACACATTTTACTCAATGACTGATAAAAAATGCCCTCCCTCATAACAGTAATTGTTGAGGGCAGAGCATGGTCTAAAAGTCAATCGACATTACCGTTGACGAAACAGAAATGAAAAACTTGGAAGGAAAATGAGAATAATAGTTCTTCTCATCAATTCTAAAGTTCCAGACTAAAAAAGAGCGACTGTCTTTATCGTCTATAATTAAAGAGAGATATCTCTCTCACCAACCAATGATCATAGAAATCTTTTTTTCATATTTGGCTATTTTTCAAGCACGTTAAACTCTTTATTTGAATTTTCCTCCAAGGCTTTTTAAAAGTGTTTCCTGAGTTTTCAAAGACTCTTTAAAAACCTTCTTTCATTTTTATACCAAATCCTGATATTTGTGATTGTTACTCTCTTTTCGATTTTTAGATATTAAAATCTATTTTGGTAAAATATTAAACGGTAAAAAGTAGTCATCAAAATAAGAAATGATCACCTTTCTTCCCTCAGCCCCCCTTTTCCATTTAATAAAAAACAACCTTTCAAACGACACTTTTTTTGATTCGTTTTGTATACCCACGGAAAGTATAATAATGAAACATGCAGCGTAGCAGAAAATTTTTGCTTTACAATCATTTGTTTTATACATTCTTCCATAATTCATAAAAATGGTGAAGGGGACCATGTCCTTTCCCTACTTGTAAAACGTTTGAGATAGATAAAGCTCCATTTAAATAGTCTTTTGCTTGTTTAACCGCATCAACCAAAGGCTTGGTAGGCAACAAAGCTGCAATCGCAGCTGAGATAGTGCAACCTGTACCATGATCATGAGTGGTTATAAAACGAGGGGCTTCAAGTAGGGCAAGGTCTTCACAATCACAATAAAGATCTGGACTAGAACAATCGTAATTTACCTCATTTGTACGAGCAAGAACGTTCAAATGCCCCCCCTTTAACAGAACTGCATGACACCCTAGAGCTAGAAGCTGTGGACCATATTGGTACAGAGCATCTAAAGACCATTCCACCTCACATCCCAACAACAAAGATGCTTCAGGTAAATTTGGCGTAATCAAAGTTGACATCGGCACAAGAACATCACGCATAATTTCAATCGCATCAGGCTTTAAAAGGACATCACCACTTTTTGCCACCATAACGGGATCAAAAACGATGAAACGCGCTTTATGATAAGCAAGACGCTCTGCAATAGTCTGTGCAATCTGAGCATTTGCCACCATACCAATTTTAACAGCATCAACATGAATATCTTCAAAAACCGCATCAATTTGATCAGCAACAAAAGACGCATCCAATGCCTGAAAAGCACGTACACCTTGAGTATTTTGTGCAACCACAGCGGTAACCACACTCATTCCATAGGTTTTCATGGCTGAAAAAACTTTCAAATCGGCTTGCATCCCAGCACCACCAGAAGGATCCGTTCCCGCAATAGATAAAATTCGTGGAATAAAAAGAGTGTCTTGGCTAACCTGCAATGTCATCAGCCTTTTTCCTTATGTTTTTAAATATTAAAAAAAGAAGTATCCCCAAGTTAGATGTCTGAAAAAACATAAAAGAGAGGTGTTTTCCAACGTCAAAGTAAGTTATATAAACAGTCTTCTTGTAAATATAAAATGGAAAATTTAGTGCTGATCCTTCGTTCTCTTCTTTTTACCTTCGCTTTTTATACAACAACTTTCATCCAAATGATTCTCTATGCTCCCATCTATTTTTTAATGCCACGCAAAAAAGCGTGGATTGTCCCTAAAACATGGGCGCGTGTCACTCTCTTTTTGCAAAAATACATTGCAGGCACAAATTACGAAATTGAAGGATTAGAAAATCTTCCCAAAGGCGCCTACATCATCGCTCCAAAGCATCAATCTGCGTGGGAAACCTTTAGCCTTGTCCCCTATTTTGATGACCCCGCTCTGATTTTAAAACGTGAACTAACGTGGATTCCATTTTTTGGCTGGTACATGGCAAAAACACAAATTATCCCCATTAACCGAACAACACCCATTAAGTCCTTGAAAATTATCATACAAAAAGCCAAAGAAAAAGCAAAACAAGGGCGTCAAATTCTGATTTTTCCCGAAGGAACACGCCGACAGCCAGGTCAAGAACCAGATTATAAATCGGGAATTGTTGCTCTTTATAATGAGTTGAAACTTCAAGTTGTCCCCATTGCGCACAATGCCGGCTTATATTGGCCACGTGGCAATTTTCGCCGCTATCCTGGAACAATCCGTGTCCGCATTCTTCCCCCCATAGATGCTGGTTTAAGTAAACGTGATTTTCTAGACCAACTCATCCAAAAAATAGAAAAAGCCTGTGATGAATTGCTTTTATTAGCAGCACAAGACCAGAACGCTCCACCTCTGCCACCTTGTGCTCTTAAAAAGCTTCAAAAACTGAAGGACTGTAAAGAATCCATTGATTCATAAAGATAATCTATAAACTTGTCTTTTAAATGGAGAGTATAAAATACAGGAAATTTTTCTCATTCTAAATTCTCTGATTCAAAATCAAAAAATGTGTGTTTGTACACCATAAAAGAAAATGATGGAGAAGCATTATTCAAAACAAAGACTCACATGCTTTTTATGAACTATTTTATTGTAAGAGCAGGTGTAATAATATGGGGAGGTAGAAAAAAGAATATAATAACAAGATTGATTTATAAAGATAATTTGTCGTTTTATATGTTGAATGATTGCCCTAAAAACAGTGAGATTCTCTCCTATCAAACTTTCTCATAGTGAATCAATCAAATGTTTGCACATCACAAGCGGGATTGGTATATAGATAAAAATTCTTCAAGAAAGGAATAAATGATTCTCAGCAACCGCCTTAATACAAGGACTGTTGCAACATAGTGGATTGACAAGATAGTATGTGGATTGACAAGATAGTATCGGCTTGCAACTAAGCATCAAGAGGGATGTACACGATGGCTTTTACAACACTATTCAAGGACACCGCTATATCGTTATATAATGCCAATGTCTCCTTTCACTAAAAGTAAAAATTGTAAAAAAAACAGCTCTTCCTTTCACCAAAACTACCAAGGAATGCGAGGAACAGAGTAAAGTGAGAATGTCTCTTTAAGCACAATCATGAATTGAGTGGAAAATAGCTTCTTGTTCTTTTGTAAGAGGCTTAATCTGCCTAAAATCAAAGAACACGAAAGACAAAAATGTATGCTTCTCAGCAATTACCGTGATTAAAAAGAGAGTAATCTTGATATTTTTGAAAGCCGGAAAGCCGCATTACAAGGAAATTGTAAAGATGAATACTCGTTTTACCCCCGAAGAAAAACAAATACGTCATTAACCATCTTTCCTCTCTGATTATGGACACAAAAGCATTGTGTGCTAAATTTAAAGTAATTCTAAATACTCACGAGTAATGAAAGAATTGGATTCACTTAATGCGGCGACTCCTTTATAAATTGTTTTTGGCTTTCGTTTTAAGTTTGACAAGCAGCTTGGCTGTAGCCCAGCCTTTTATTTCTGTCGATGTTGAAACGGGATGCATTCTAGAACACAATCAAGCCTTTGAGCGTTGGTATCCTGCTTCCTTAACGAAATTAATGACCGCTTATGTCATTTTTCGCGCCATGAGCCGAGGAGAAATTTCATCCAACAAACACGTCACCATCAGCGAATATGCAGCAAAAGCGCCCACATATCGTTCAGGTTATAAAGCTGGTTCTGTTCTCACACTTGATACAGCATTAAGCATCACCATGGTTAAATCCACCAATGATTTAGCCATTGCCATGAGTGAAGCGGTTGCTGGTTCACAGGAAGCCTTTGTGCAAAGAATGAACGCTGAAGCTCAACGCCTAGGCATGTTTGGGACCCATTTTGCCAATGCAAGTGGCTTACCAGACCCCAATAATTATTCCACAGCACGTGATATTGCTCTTTTAGCAGTTCAAATTCGCCGAGAATTTCCTCAATATTCCCATTATTTTTCTATTCCAGCCATTGATTTTGGTAACAAACGCAAAATCCAATCCAATTCAAATAACCTCATTGGTCGTTTTGATGGAATAGACGGTATGAAAACAGGCTTTATTTGTGCGTCTGGCTTTAATCTTGTTGCCTCAGCGACCCGCAATAAACGCACAATTATTGCTGTCATTTTAGGATCTAACAACATCAGTGAAAGAGAAAAAAAAGCTGCAAAACTGCTTGAAACAGGATTTTCGCGTCAAGGATCATTACACTTAACATTAGCAACACTCGAACCTTATGGCACTAAAATGACACAAGCAAGCGATATGAGACAACAAACATGCACGCCTGAAGCCGTAGAAATGAATGCAAATTCTTATGATGATCAAGGAAATATTATCCTCATCTCTCCTTTTATAGCGGCGCCACCTTCTTCTGTTCTTCCTTTACCAGTAAGACTTATTAGTGCACCACAGAAACCTAAAGTCAAAGGAAAATCGCTAAAAAATTTTTCTATGCCGAGTAAAAAACACGCAAATCGCCAGCTGACAAAGTCCGCAAAACACGCGCGATAATTTCCATGAAAACAAAGCGCATCCCTCTCACACTTATTACCGGTTTTCTAGGTTCTGGCAAAACGACTTTGCTCAACCGGATGCTACGCAATCCTCTTTTAACTGACAGCGCTGTTATCATCAATGAATTTGGTGACGTGAGTATTGATCACCTTTTGGTTGAAAAAACAACAGAAGGAATCATTGAACTCGCGAATGGTTGCTTATGTTGTAATTTACGCAGCAATCTCATTGATACATTAATCGATTTAATTAATCGCGTTCATACAGGACATCTCAAACAACTCAATCACATTCTCATTGAAACAACAGGAATGGCTGATCCAGCTCCTATTTTACAAGCTCTTCTAAACCACCCATTTTTAAGACAAACATTATCCATCGATGCTGTTCTTGCAACATTCGATACATTAAATACGCCTTCCATCCTTAAACACCACCCTGAAATACAAAAACAATTAGCGCTTGCTGACAAAATTATCCTTACAAAAACAGATCTTGCTACCCAAAAAACACTTTCAAATACGCTTCTTAGTACACTCAAAACGATTAATCCTATAGCACAAATTATCGATGTTCACTCTGACCATTTCTTTTCAACTGCACTCATAAATAAAACATTATGGGATGAAAAAATAGAAAATGCGCGGCTTAAACACTGCTGCTCCATTGTGCCAGACAATCATACCCACCAGTCGACTATTCATGCCTTTTCTCTGGACTGTGAAGAGCCGATTGATTACGCTACCCTCGATGCTTTTTTAGATCTCCTAAAAAACCTTTATGGCGCAAAATTATTACGGATAAAAGCAATTATCGCATTGCGTGATGATCCCCTACGTCCGCTTGTACTGCACAGTGTACAAACATTTTTTCACCCACCAATAAGACTTCCAGCGTGGCCAAAAGAAATCACACAAACCCGTTTTGTCATCATTGCCGATGGTGTCGAAAAAGAAGCGGTACAAAAACTCTTCAATGCTTTTTTAAATAAACCAGCAATAGATACCGCAGACAAAACCGCCATATTGGAGAACCCACTGCTTATTCCAGGAATCAAATTTTAATTTTCTCTCTAAACTTCAATGAAAGAAAATTTTTGGCCGATAGAGAGAGCAGATTTTCAAAGAGACTCTAAAACATCCTCATTTCCATATTTTAAGAGTTAAAATTTGAAAGCAAAGTGGAGAATTAGAATGTTCCATTTGGAAAGAACAAACAAATTACCTAGGTAAAATATTCTGCCAACTGTAAGGATTGGCAAAGGATGTTCCATCTATTGAGAATAAGTCTCTTACAAACGCGTGAAAAGAAAAAACTTTATCCGTTGTTTGTGGAGAATGTTCACGTTACTTTTAAAGCGAAAGCTCAGGGGAGGATGAGGTTTTCCCTTATACTCAAAAACGGTGTAATATTCTTAAACGGTATGAATTCCTGGTTTCAGAAAGCGATCTCATATCCAATTGTGGAAAAAACTTGTCAAGAAACGATAGACTATAGAAGATCAATACCACCTTTTGTCCAGACTCCTCCCTATGCTAGAGTCTATAGATGAAATTCACCATAAGCGAAAAGCAAACCAAGATTTACCATGACAAGTGATTCTAGAGTAAATATTTTGGATCAAGCTTTGTATTTTTTCTCATAAAGGTAATGAGAATGATACGATTCAAACCTCTCAATTTTTTAAAGGTTCGAAAATACATAAGTTATTCCTAATAAAGATTATACTTCAGAGACAAGAAAAAACGGTTGAAGAAATATAACAGCACTCTTCTTGCTTCTTCGTGTCACAACGAAAAAACAATACATAACAATGACGAATGCCCTTATAAAAATATTACTTTTTCAATAAACTTAAATTCTTGAGATAGTTCTTCTTATAATTTGATAAAAAGCTTGTTTTATGGAACTCCTGATCTGTACTTTAATCGTTCTATAGTTTTAAAAACCAGCAAAAGTGCAACGTCTTCTTCTGTTAAAGAAGAACAAAACATTCTGAAAGAGGCAAAAAGGTCTCTCTTTTACGATAAAGTAGGACTCATGGTTTTAGAGAGACTACAGTTTCATCAATATTAAAAACATAACGTTTTTCATAAACCTCAACCGTCGGAGGCTTACGATTCTTCTCAAAGAGATCATAACCTTCCTTAAGCATCATCCAGAATTGATAATGGGGATCAGAGCTATGACGTGCCATATTAGCATCAGTCATGCGGAAAGGAAAAGCCTGCAACTGAAATTCTCTCTGCCCACCTCTAAAAGCATCCCGTGCAAAAGCGTAAATCTGTGCCATATTTTTATCGCTCATGGAATAACACCCAGCAGAAAAGCAAGAACCGTGCACCATAAGATTGCGCCCTGTGCGACCATGGGCTTGATCATAAAGGTTAGGAAATCCTATGTTAAAGGAAAGATAATATTTCGAATAAGGATTCATTTGATTTGCGCTAATAGTATAAAAGCCTTCTGGTGTCTGAAGATCCCCTTCCTTATATTTAGGTCCAAGCTGACCTGACCATTTACAAATGCCATATCGGGCTATCAGCACAAAAGGTCCAGAACGGGATTGTTTCCAAATTTCGGCAATATTTTCTTCCTTAAAAAACCGCATCATAATCGGCGCATAAGGATCAACATTATACAAAAGCATTCTATTTTGAACTTCTCGTGGAAGCGGCTGTTCAACTTTAGCACGAATAGAAGCTGGTAATCTTCCCTCACATGCTGTTAATATTCCAGTTGCAAACAGAACACATACTGGGAGGAATCTTTTGAATGTCATCGAATAAAACTCCAATCCATCCCCTCACAAGAACAAGTTATGCTAGAGAGCGACCAATTTGGAGATATTTTTCCCAACGTTCTTTTTTAAGAACGTCCCCCTCTTTGCCAGCCATAGCTTCTAAAGCGGAAGAAATAACATCGCCCGTTGCATCAATTACATTTTCTTTCCCTCTATGAGCTCCTCCTAAAGGCTCTGAAATAATGCCATCAATAATCTTTAACTGAAAGAGATCTTGCGCAGTAATACGCATATTCATTGCCGCATCTTTCGCACGGGTTGGATCACGCCATAAAATAGAAGCCGCTCCTTCTGGAGAAATAACAGAGTAAATTGCATGCTCTAACATATAAACTTTGTTGGCGGCAGCAATTGCTATTGCCCCCCCAGAACCGCCTTCTCCAATAACAACGGAAACGACAGGAACTTTTAAACGCAAAGTTGCTGCTGTTGATTGGGCAATCGCTTCTGCTTGACCACGCTCTTCAGCACTAACACCAGGATAGGCCCCTGCTGTATCGACAAAAGTGAGTAAAGGCAAACCAAAACGGTCAGCCATTTCCATAATACGTACAGCTTTGCGATATCCTTCTGGACGAGCAGAACCAAAATTATAGCGCAAACGTGTTTGCGTATCATGACCTTTCTCTTGCCCTATATAAGCGACTGCTTGTCCTTTAAAACGAGCAAATCCGGCTTGGATAGCCTCATCTTCGGCAAACTTGCGGTCTCCCGCCAAAGGCGTAACATCACTGAGCAACCGTGCAGAATAGTCCATAAAATGGGGACGGTCAGGATGACGAGCCACTTGCGTTTTTTGCCAAGGCGATAATTTTTTATAAATATCGCGCAATGCGTTTTTAGAGCGCATTTCAAGACGCGCAATCTCATCACTCATATCAAGACTGCCTTCTTCCTGAGAAATCTTTTTTAATTCAAGAATTTTCCCATCGAGATCAGCAACCGGTTTTTCAAAATCAAGATAATTATACATTGCATCCAACTTATTTAGTGTAAGTTATACACTTATAATTCGCTTTATAAAGTATTTTCAAAAACATCCTCTTTACCTAGCATTCTGCTCATCGGCAAGGGGATGATGTTCATTGACTAAACGAGAGAGTCCTTCTTCCAACACATGTGTGTAAATCTGAGTGGTTGCAATATCAGAGTGGCCTAACAAATGCTGAACGGCACGCAAATCAGCACCATTCTGCAAAAGATGACTAGCAAAAGCATGACGCAAAACATGGGGCGAAAAATCATCACTTTTTATGCCTGCTCTTTTAGCGAGACTTTTCAACTCCCGTGCAACGACTTGACGCGCAATATACCCTGTCTCTGAACGCGCAGGAAAAAGATAAACACTCTCAGCATATTTTCCCTGATCACGCAAGTTTAACCACTGAGAAAGAACTTGACATGCTTTTTTTGATAACAGCACCATTCGTTCTTTTTTGCCCTTACCCCGAACCAAAATACTGTAATCTTTTCCGCGGACAGCCTGCACTGGAAGGCTCACCAACTCACTGATACGAAGCCCTGTTGCATAAAGCATTTCAATCAACAACTGTAAACGCAATGCGCGCAAGTGACCTTTAGACCCATAATCTTCCTGATTGACTTCCAACTGCGCCAAATCGAGCAATTTCGCCACCACATCCTCACTGATAACTTTAGGCAAAGGACGCCCCTGACGCGGTGCCTCAATATTATGAGACGGATCATCTGCTCTCAATCCTTCAGCATAAAGAAATTGATAAAACTGACGTAAAGTCGATAAACGACGTGCTTGCGAAGACGCTGCAAAACCAAGAGTATACATAAGCGACAAAAGACCAATTAAATCTTCTCTTTGCGCTGAAAAAAGCGAAACAGAGTGCGAAGACAATTCCTCTTGTGCCCACTGCAAATCATGTTGATAAGCGGCAAGCGTATGCTCACAAGCCCCTCGCTCAGCACTCATCATCTCAAGAAAATGATCTATCACAGCATTACTTTTCATTTTATTGATTCGCTTTTGCAGAAAGATTCCATGAATCCAAAGGGACATCGACATACATATCTACAGTTATCGGCTCAACCCAAACCACGAGAGCAACCATTACACTGAAAAAAACAACAAGCAAAATGAAAATAATCATAAAACATCTGGTCAATGTTGGCATAAGACAATACTATCCAAAAATACTTTATCGCTTATCATGCCTCATAAAGATTAACAGGAATTGACTTTAAGGCGGATAAATGCCGAAATAAAACCATGAAAAGTAACCGACCAAAACATATTCCGATAACCCAAATAAAAAATCAACTTTTATCATCTCTTGATAAACGAGCGCTCGTACTTATTGGTCTTATGGGTGCAGGCAAATCAGTGATCGGAAAACGCGTTGCCACCATGCTCTGTTTGCCCTTCTATGATTCCGATCAAGAAATTGAAAAAGCTGCACAAATGACTATCACTGAACTCTTTAAAGTTTATGGTGAATCAGAATTCCGCGCTCTTGAACAACGTGTTATTCTCAATCTCCTTAAAAACAGACCTCTTGTTTTAGCAACAGGTGGGGGTGCCTACATAAATGACGATATCCGACAAGCCATTCATCAAAATGGTATAGCGATATGGCTTAAAGTCGATCTTGATATTCTTATGCAACGTGTCTCAAAGCGCAAAACACGACCACTTCTTCAAACAGCAAGTCCTAAAGAAACCATGCAAAAGCTCATGGAACAACGCTATCCTATCTATGCAAAAGCAAACTTAACAATTAACAGTCATAAGGAAAGCCGCCAAACCGTAGCAAAAAATGTCATAAGGTCTGTACAACACTACCTCGAAACAGAAAATAACCATAGGAATTAACCAGCATGCAAACCAAAATCGTCACTGTTAAAGTGGATAAACACTGTTACAATATCCTCATTGGTCCAGGCTTGGTTGCAACAGCTGCTTTGCAGATTAAGAATTCTCTTCACAGAAAAAATTTTCATCAAATGCGTTTGGCAATTATTACAGATACGAATGTCGCATCTCTCCATTTAGAGACATTGCAGGAAGAACTCACAAAAAATAAAATTCATACTGTTCCAATTATTGTCGAAGCAGGAGAACAATCAAAATCATTTTCAACGCTGCAAACTATCATTGATAAAATTCTTACTGCACGTTTAGAAAGAGGCGATTGCGTTATTGCTTTTGGAGGTGGTGTGATTGGTGACTTGGCGGGATTTGCCGCAAGTATTATACGCCGTGGAATGAACTTTATTCAGATGCCCACAACACTGCTTGCACAAATTGACTCCTCTGTTGGTGGAAAAACGGGCATCAATAGCCAACACGGTAAAAATCTTATTGGTACTTTTTATCAACCGCAATGCGTTATTTCTGACACCTGTCTTCTTGATACACTGCCACCACGTGAATTTCGCGCTGGTTACGCGGAAATGGTCAAATATGGTCTCATTAACCAGCCTGATTTCTTTGAATGGCTCGAAAAAAACGGACAAAAAGTTTTTTCCAACGGCCCAACACGAATACAAGCCATTGTTCATTCATGCCAATTTAAAGCCGATATTGTAGCACGTGATGAATACGAAACAGGGGAACGCGCACTCTTAAATCTTGGTCATACATTTGGACACATGCTTGAAACAGCAACCGCTTATGACCCAAACCGCTTAATCCATGGCGAAGCTGTAGCCATTGGGATGATTCTAGCGCACCAATTCTCTGCTCAACTCAATTTAATAAATCCAGCACTCATACAACGCATTGAAACACATTTTAAAGCTATGGGACTACCTACACAGCTAAAAGATATCGCAGGAAAATTACCAAATGCTGAAACATTGATGACTTTTATTGCCCAAGATAAAAAAGTCTCGCAAAATAATTTAACCTTCATCTTAACACGCGGAATTGGTCAATCATTTGTTGCAAAAAATGTTCTCCCAGAAGCAGTTTTAACTTTTCTGGAACAAAAATTAGCGGAAATCAGTTAATTCATATTGAATATAATTGATTCGTTTTTATACTTCTATTAAAAGAGTAAGTACGATGATGTCTGCGTAGCTCAGTAGGATAGAGCACAGGATTCCTAAAGAAATTGGGCACCTTAAGGAGAAATCCTCAAAGTGGATCTGCTCAAATTCGGGGAAAGCTTCATAGGAGAGGAAGACTATATGCCAATCCCGAGCCAAACCTCTCTTGAAAAGAGAGGAAGGTGTAGAGACTGAACGGGCAGCACCTAAAGAGCATAAGCTCCAAGGTGAAGAGACAGTCCAGACCACAAACAGCCTATAAAGCTGGCGATGAAAATCGAAGTGGTATGAATCCTGGGGCCGCAGGTTCGAATCCTGCCGTAGACACCATCGTATCAGTCAAATTATTCTTTCTGCTCAATAAGGAAGCATTATGAGAAAAACTTTACACATTTTAGGATTTTTCGCCGCTTTAAACTTATCACTCTTCAGCGCAAGCAACACCTTAGCTGCTTCTTTAATCATTGAAGTTCCAGAGGATGTAGAAACAACAACTCAGACCATTGCCTATGAGTGTAAGGTCGGAACCCATAAAAAACGTGTTGAAGCAATCTATCTCAATGCGGACAATATTTCGTTGGTTGATTTCATATGGAACAGTGATCGCGTTATTGCCACCAAGATCATTTCTAATACAGGAATAAAATATGCGGGAGGTCAGTATATATGGTGGAAGAAAAATAACGAGGTCACCCTTTATGATCTTGTGCAAGATCCCGAGGAAAAAAAACCTATCCTCTGTATAGATGAATCAACCTTATTATTCTAAATAACTAAGGAAATATCATGAAAAAACAACTTTTTATTGTACGATTTTTCATAGCTTTAAGTTTATCATTCTTCGGTTCAATCAATTCTTTTGCTGGTTCTTTAGTCATTGAGGTTCCAGATGATCCAGAACCAACAACTGAAACTATTACCTATCAATGCGCTATGGGAACAAATAAAGAGCGTGTTGAAGCAACCTATCACAATGCTGGTACCATTGCGCTGGTTGATTTAAAATGGGAAGATAAGCGCATTATTGGTTCCAATGTCATTGCTGCTTCTGGAGCAAAATATGTAGGAGGCGAATATATTTGGTGGACAACCAAAAATGGAGTTGTCCTTTATGATCTCATGAATGATCCTAAAGAAGAAAAGCCCATCCACTGTGTGGAAGAAAAAAGCACAGAGTAGAATTAAGGCTGTTCCACTTCAAAAACCGCTATCTTTCATCGCATGATGTTTTCTCTGATTTGGACAACTTTCCTTGCGTTTGATGCAATAAGAGAGACAGCGGCTTTTCCGATTGATCTTCTGAATGATGTCGATAAGCCGCTGCTTGTGAGAGCAGCATAGAAGCAACAGGTGTTGTTAGAAACAAAAAAAGCATCAGCAGTATTTCATGAAAAACAAAACAGTGATCTACAAGAATTGAATAAAGAAATGAGGCAATGAGAATGCTCCAAACACCCCAGCTTGTAGCCAATGAAAGCATATGTAAACGCTCGTAAAAACTGGAAAAACGTACCAAACCTATTGTTCCAATCAGTGTCAGTCCAGATCCTAATATTAAGAAAAGAGTGATAACAAGAGCAACTGTCAGCGATACTTCATCCTTCATTCAATAACTTCCCCGCGCATTAAAAATTTTGCCAAAGCAATACTTGAGACAGGACCTAAAAGAGCAATAATAAGAGCTGCTACAAAATAGATGGTTGTTCCTGAACGAATATCGAAGGTAAGAAACAAAAGGATAGTGGTTATATAAAGAGCATCTAAACCAACAACACGATCCTGCGCCCGTGGACCACGAATCAACCGAAACAATGCAAAAATCATCGCTAAACTTAAAAAAAACTGCGAAAGAAAAATCCCCCAATAAAGAATCACCATACTCATGAGAAAATCTCCAAAAGTAATTGCTCATAGCGTTGTTTAATCAACCGTTGGTAATCATATCCATTTTTTAAATTTAAGACATGAAGTAAAAGTTCACCATTTTTTCTATTATAGGCAATCCAAAAAGTTCCTGGAGTGACCGAAAGGATGCAAGCTAAAAGAGCCAAAGCAGTACGGCCCTCAAGCGAAAGAGGCACAACAATAAAACCTGATTGTTGTTCTCGGAACTTTTTTGTTACAATAAACCAAGCGACAGCAATATTTGAAATTATAGAATCAATAAATACGCGAAAAATCAGACGAAAGACCGCACTCCAACTTTTAATAGTGGTCTTTTCCAGTGCAAGAAGCCGCATCATCCAACCACCAAATAAAGCAATTATAATACCTAAAAGCAATTGACCTAAACTAAAACCATTTAAAATCAGCCACATAAAAACAATGACTGCACTAAAAACAGGAAAAAGACAAAAATATTTCATCGATTTATCTCCCTATTTTTGAGAGAAAAATCATCTAAAACGCTCCTAATATAGTTCTGGGGTTCATACAAAGTCTTAGCAGTTTCAGACATATAGTGGCTAACAGGACCAGCTAGAATTGTTATAAGAAAACATAAAGTAAGGAGAACGGCAATAGGTGCAAATTCGATCACCTGCACACGCGGAATTATGCCTTCATGAGATACCCAAAAAGTTCGAATACCTGTTCTTGTCAGAGCAATCAAAGCTGCAAAACCGGAGATGGTAACAAAAATTACAAAAAGCCAATCCTGATAAGCAGGTAGAAAAACAGATAAATCTCCCTTAGTGTGGTTTAAAATTGCCATAAACATCATAAATTTAGCTACGAAACCGGAAAAAGGCGGCAACCCAATAATTAAAAGAGCACAGACACAAAAACACCCCCCGAGAATGGCCAAAGTTAACGGCAAATAAGTACCAACTTCATCTTCTTCCTCTTCTTCATCGTCACCATAAACTTCCATGGTGACAGTTAAAACATTGGCAGCGACATCTTGACAACGTTCAACGAGCTCCACCAGAAGAAAAAAAGCGCCAAGTGCTAAAGTTGAAGAAACAATGTAAAAGAGTGCACCTGCTGTGAGTGCTGTACTGCCGATCCCAATAGTTGCTAACAAAGTACCAGAAGAGACAAGAACGCTATAAGCGGCCAAACGTACCAAAACTTGGCTGGCCAAGACTCCAATAAAGCCAAAAGCCATAGTTGCAAGTCCGCCATAAAATAAAACGGTTTGACCAAAGTGGCTCAGATATTCACTTTCAGGACCAAACCACAACAATGTTAAACGTAAAATAATATAAATACCTACCTTGCTTAAAAGTGCAAAAGAAGCTCCAACGGGCGCTGCTGCCGCACTGTAAGTTGGCATCAACCAAAAATTAAGTGGCCACATACCGGCTTTAAGCAAGAAAGCAACCCCCAAAAGCGCCGCACCTATTTCAAATAAAACAATATCAGCAGAAGCTATATGTTTCATTTTTACAGCCAAATCGGCCATATTAAGGGTACCAACGATTCCATAAATGAGTGCGGTACCAATGAGAAACAACAAAGAAGCAATAAGATTAACAACGACATAATGCAATCCTGCACGTACACGTAAAGGACCAGAGCCATGCAACGCAAGACCATAAGAAGCCGTTAACATCACTTCAAAAAACACAAATAAATTAAACAAATCACCTGTCAAAAAAGCGCCGTTTATTCCAACCATGAAAAATTGCATGAGTGACTGAAAGTGAGGACCAGCTTTATACCAATGCGCTTGTGCAAAAACTAATGCAGCAGTGATCAACAAACTAGAAAGTAACAGCATCATAGAACTTAATCGATCAAGGACCAAGACAATTCCAAAGGGAGAAGGCCAATTGCCAAGCCGATAAACATCCGCAGCTGGTGCAACTTCCAGAGCATGGAGTATCAATAAAACAGCAAGAACAACCAATAATCCGGCAGAAGAAATGCTGATCAATGATTTCAATTTTGAACGACGTTCATCGCAAAAAAGAAGAAGTGCTCCAGTAATTAACGGCAAAAGAATAGGTAAAATAATGAGATGATTTACTCCAATTTTCATCACTGCACCTCACGTCCATCAACGTGATCTGAACCCGTTAAACCGCGTGAAACCAGAAGGATAACCAAAAATAAAGCTGTGGTTGCAAAACCAATAACAATCGCAGTTAAAACCAAAGCTTGAGGGAGAGGATCGACATAATTAGCTGGATTGATAACAGTGGTAGGATCAACAATTGGCGCAGCATTACTACGTGGTCTACTCATTGAAAATATGAAAAGATTGACACCATAAGAGATCAAAGACAAACCAAGAATGACTTGAAAAGTTCGTGGACGCAAAACAAGCCAAATTCCTGATCCAACGAGAACACCAATGCCTAAAGAAAGAATAATTTCCATTAATTTTCCTTCTCTTTCAAAAGAGGTTTCTTACCGATTCGGTAACTACGAATTGACTGGTGTGCAAGCGCAATTAAAATGAGAACTGTAGCTCCCAACACAAGAGAAAACACACCCAAATCAAATAAAAAAGCAGAGGATACAGGAATGTTTCCAATCAGTGGCAGATGCGTATCTTGAAAAAAGGAGGTTAAAAAAGGATACCCAAAGAGCAAAGCCCCCATTCCCGTTAAAACTGACAACGACAAGCCAAATCCTATCCAACGTAAAGGCAAAACCTTCAAATGGTTTTCCACCCAACGAATATCACGGGCAAGATATTGTAAAATAAATCCTATCGCTAAAGTCACACCACCGACAAATCCCCCTCCTGGAAGATTATGCCCCCGTATAAATAAATAAACTGAAAAAGCGATAATAATGGGAAAGAGCCACCCCATAATAACAACTGGCACAGTGAGATAATTGAATACTGTATCTCCCACATTTTGATCAGACTGTGCCATATCAAAAGCTTTCTGAATACGTTGTTGAAAAGGTGCATCTATACTTTCAGGAGCAGGACGAAACCGTCGCAAAAGAGCAAAGACAGTGAGGGAAACAACACCCAAAACGACAATTTCTCCCATAGTATCAAAACCACGGAAATCAACTAACAACACATTGACAACATTACGACCACCAGCATTCGAATAAGCACTTGTTAGAAAAAAATCAGAAACGGTCTGACCTTGAGGGCGTGTCATCACCACAAAGGAGAGCCATGCAACACCACCACCTCCCAAGAGTGCTATGATGAAATCACGCATACGGCGCAAACGTACAAAAAAATGAACAGGAGTTGGAGCAGGATTATATAACCGTTTAGGCAACCATCGCAAACCAAGCAATAACAAGACAACAGTCACAACTTCAACAACCAATTGTGTTATTGCCAAATCAGGTGCAGAAAGCCATAAAAAGGTCGCACAAGTCATCAACCCTGCTCCCCCCAACAGCATGAGTGATGCAAGACGATGAAATTTTGCTTGCCAAGCAACTAAAAGCGCGCACAATCCGCCAACCAACCAAAGAGCAAGAAAAGGAAGATCAAGTGGGAAAAGTGGCAATGAACCTGCTGAAATAAAACCATCACACCACAGCAAAAGAGCAACAAATGCAAAACACAGCAAGAAAATCCAGTGCAACTGTATCTGCAAACGGCGTGTCGATAAAACAGCTTCCACTGCACGCGCCCATTTCCAAGAAAGAATCACAAGAATACGTTCAAAAATACGCGGTCCGTTTAAGTGACGAAAAAAAGGCGCTCCATCATCACAGGATAAAAAGTAACGATGCCCGACAGCATAGAGCAATGCACCTCCTAATAATGCCACAAAACTCATCATTAAGGGAGTATTAAACCCATGCCAAACAGCTAAACTATAGGGAATTGTCATTGGCCCTAAAACAGAGACAACGGCATTATCCAAAATAGGTCCGATTGTTAAATGAGGCATAATACCAACCGTCAAACAAATAAACACCAAAAGTTCCATTGGTAGACGCATAAAATGCGGTGGTTCATGTGGATTTTTTGGTAAGTCGACAGGTTTTGGTCCTAAAAAGACACCATGAATAAAGCGTATAGAATAGGTCACACTAAAAAGGCTTGCCAGTGTTGCTACATAAGGTGCAATCCAATCGAGCCATGATTCCATATGTTGTTCAACAGCTTCAGCAAAAAACATTTCTTTTGATAAAAAACCATTCAGCAAAGGAACTCCTGCCATTGCTGCGCTCGCCACCAAAGCGAGGGTTGCTGTAATAGGCATAGAGCGATAAAGTCCTGTCAGCTTACGCATATCACGCGTCCCTGTTTCGTGATCAATAATACCAGCAGCCATAAATAAAGAAGCTTTAAACGTAGCATGATTAGCCATATGAAAGATCGCTGCAACACATGCTAGTGAGCTCCCAAGACTTAAAAGCGTTGTAATCAATCCAAGATGACTAATGGTTGAATAAGCAAGCAAGCCTTTCAGATCTTGCTGAAACATGGAAAAATAGGCGCCAAGCAGCAGTGTTGAGAGTCCTGAAAAGCCAACCAACCAAAACCAAGATTCTGTTCCTGATAAAACTGGCCATAAACGAACAAGCAGAAACAGCCCGGCTTTCACCATTGTTGCCGAATGCAAATAAGATGAGACAGGTGTTGGAGCAGCCATCGCATGAGGCAACCAAAAGTGGAATGGAAACTGGGCACTTTTCGTTAATGCTCCCAATAAAATACAAATAAGGATAGGACTATAAAGAGAGCTTGACCGAATCAGATTTCCAGATTGCAGCACTTTATCCAAATCAAAACTGCCAACGATAGATCCAATCAATAACACGCCAATAAAAAGGGCAAAACCACCAAAACCTGTGATTGTTAAAGCCATACGTGCACCATCACGCGCGCTTGCATTATGGTACCAATAGCCAATCAACAAAAAAGAAAAAATACTAGTGAGTTCCCAAAAAACGACCAAAAAGACGAGATTCCCTGACAAAACTATTCCTGTCATTGATCCCATAAAGGCCAAAAAAAAGGAAAAAAATCGTGGTACAGAATCTGCCGGATCCATATAATAGCGCGCATAGACAACAACAAGCAGCCCAATTCCTGTAATGAGTAAGCAAAAAAGCCATGCCAACCCATCCATACGGAAGATCAAATCACTCCCCCATTCAGGAAGCCAAGAGATATCCAAACGCACCACACGGTTTGCGCGAATCGCCGGATAAAGCATTATTGTAAAAAGAAAGCTGAAAAGTGCTATACCTCCAGCAAACCAAGCTTCATTATTTTTTGCTGTCGAACGAAAAAAGCCAATAACAGCACTGCCACCAAAGGGAAGCAAAACCAGCAATATCAACATTGCTTCCCGTGTTGTCATTCTCCAAGCTCCATCTTGCCTTTAACATTTTGTCTATGACAAAATGAAAATTTTCATTACACCTCCCCATCTACTATTTACGACAAGAAGATTTAATAAAACTTAAAAGCGGTTAAAATTTTCACAAAACAACTATTAGCTGAAAAAATGCTCAAAATACAAACTGCTTTAAGATTTTTCACTTTTTATCCCTTAAAAAATCAAGCATTTCCTATCCTTTAAAAAAACGAGAAAAACACTGCTTACGAGGTCCATAAAAAGGTTGATAGCTATTGTCACTTTCATTGTAAGAACGATAACGTGCATGACAAGAATCAAGATGTTGTTTGAGCATCCACGGTTCTTTTTCTTCCAAAGAAGAAATTAAAAGCATTCTGTGCGAAGTTGATCTTGCTTTTAAGGGCACATGCTTTGCATTTTGATTTGGAAATGCAACGAATGCCATTTCAGGATACCACCAATCATCACTATATTTACGATAACCGCGTCGATAATGACGATAACCTTTAAAACCATTAAGTTCTCTACGCCCTGTAACAATTAAAGGAACCGTATTTTCTTGAATGGAAGCTGGATAAGATACCCTCATCTCAGGATAACTTTTTTGCACAGAACCAATGATATTGGTTACTATTATGAAAACACTTCCGATAATTGCAATAATCAAAGCATAATAAAAACTCTTCATCATAAGCATATTACAAATCCCATAACAACGGAACCAAAATTGGATTACAGAGTCTCTCTTCCGCACCAAACAAGACGCAGATTTTCTTTTACGATTCTTTTTGCTTGAGACATTCTGCTACTCCATGTACTAAACGTTGATCTGAAGAATAAGATCCTTCAAAAAATGGATAAAAAATGATTAGAACTCCCTATTATCTTATCGATAAATCCAAACTCATAAGGAATATGGAAATCATCGCTCGCTTACGAGAAATGTCGGGAGCAAAAATTTTGCTCGCCTTGAAATGCTTTGCCACATGGGGTGTTTTTGATTTAATGTCCCAATATATGGATGGAACGACCTCATCTTCCCTTTATGAACTCCGTTTAGGAAGAGAAAAATTTGGCAAAGAAACCCATGCCTATTCAGTAGCTTGGGCAGACCATGAAATTGATGAAACCTGTAGTTATGCAGATAAAATTATCTTTAATTCCATCCAACAGCTTCACCGTTTTGCCAACGCGACAAAAACCATCCAGCGAGGTTTAAGATTAAATCCAGGAATCAGTGCCTCAAACTTTGATCTTGCCAACCCCTCTCGCCCTTTTAGCCGCTTAGGTGAAACCAACCAAAAGGCTATTAAAGAAGTTTTGCCTCTTATAAACGGCTTAATGATTCATAATAATTGTGAAAATGCCGATTTTAATCTTTTCGACAAAATGCTAAAATATATGGAAGAAAAATTTGCAGAACTTTTTGCTGCGGTTGATTGGATAAGCCTTGGAGGTGGAATTCATTTCACGGCTAAAGATTATCCTCTAGAAACTTTTGCAGAACGCTTAAGACATTTTTCAAAAACCTATGGCGTCACCATTTTTCTAGAACCAGGAGAAGCTGCTATCACCAAAAGCACAACATTAGAAGTAAGTGTGCTTGATACATTGTATAATGAAAAAAAATCTTGCCATAGTTGATAGCTCAATAGAAGCTCATATGCTTGATCTTTTAATCTATCGTGAAAATGCCAAACTAGAACAAAATCAAGGTCCCCATGAAATTATGGTTTGTGGAAAATCTTGTCTTGCTGGTGATATTTTTGGAACATTTCAGTTTCCTGAACCTCTCAAAATAGGTGACAGATTATCTTTTCAGGATGCAGCAGGCTATACAATGGTCAAAAAGAACTGGTTTAATGGCGTCACAATGCCAGCCATTGTCATTAAAGAGTGTAGCGGAGCTCTAACAATTCAACGTCAATTTAGTTACAATGATTATCAAAAAAGTCTTTCATAATTCAAATCGACAAAAAACCATCATACGGCAATATTAATGAAGGAGATAAACTAAAAATGAAGAAAAATGTTCTCATTATTGGTGCTGGAGGTGTTGCACAAGTTGTTGCGCATAAATGTGCCCAAAACAACGATATTTTTGGTGAAATTCATATCGCTTCACGGACACTCAAAAAATGTGAAGCAATTGTTGCATCCATTAAAAATAAAAAAGCAATGAAAGTAGAAGGCATTCTCAAAAGCCATACACTCAATGCAATGGATGTTGCAGAAACTGTGCAACTCATCCAAAAAACCAAATGTGAAATTGTTATCAATGTTGGCTCTTCTTTCCTTAATATGTCTGTTCTCTCAGCCTGTATCGAAACAAAGTGTGCTTATATCGATACCGCAATTCATGAAGACCCTTTGAAAATTTGTGAAACACCTCCTTGGTATAGTAATTATGAATGGCCGAGACGTGAAGAATGTGAAAAAGCTGGTATAACTGCCATTTTAGGTGCTGGATTTGATCCAGGCGTCGTGAATGCTTACGCAGCATTGGCGAACAATGATTATTTCGACAAAATCACAGATATTGATATCATTGATATTAATGCAGGAAACCATGGGCGTTGGTTTGCCACAAACTTTGATCCAGAAATTAACTTTCGCGAATTTACAGGACAAGTATGGTCATGGCAAAATAAAAAATGGGCCTCCAATCAAATGTTTGAAGTCAGCCATGAATGGGATCTCCCCATTGTTGGAAAACAAAAAGCCTATATGACGGGACATGATGAGATTCACTCGTTATCTAAAAATCTTGATGTTCAAAATATCCGCTTCTGGATGGGGTTTGGCGAACGTTATATTACTGTTTTTACTGTTTTGAAAAATCTAGGCCTTTTATCTGAACAACCGGTTAAAACAGCAGAGGGACAAGAAGTTGTTCCTTTAAAAGTCGTAAAAGCTGTCTTACCTGATCCCTCTTCTTTAGCACCCGATTATACAGGAAAAACCTGTATTGGAGACCTTATTAAAGGCGAAAAAGATGGAAAACCAAGAGAAGTGTTTATCTATAATATAGCTGATCATAAACAAGCTTTTCATGAAACCGGTGCACAAGCTATTTCTTACACAGCCGGTGTACCCGCAGCAGCAACTGCTCTTCTTATTGCCACTGGCGAATGGGATGTGAAAACCATGGTTAACATAGAAGAACTACCACCGCATCCTTTTCTCAAATATCTCGATCATATGGGGCTTCCTACCTGTATAAGAGAACACCAAGAAGAGAGAAAATTACAATTTTAAATTTATTCTTTATAGACCAACGAAAGATACAGAAAACCGCTTCTAAGAAAGAGCGGTTTTTTGAAAAATAGACAAGATATTGATTTATAAATTAATTTATCATTTTTCAACTTAAATGAGAACCTCGAACATCATAAGGATTCTCTCATCTCAACCCCTCTCCTAGTGAATCACTTAAAATCATTTCCTTGTACGGCAAAAGCGAGACTGGCGTGTGAATAAAAACAACTTAAAAAAATAAAAATGCCCCTTATGAACTGTCTTAAGTGCCAAAGGCTGTCACAACATTTTGTACTAACCAAGGGAATAACGGTGCCAACTTACTCCTTCATAAGCGTAAAGGTGGCGGAACCAATAGATTTACCGTTATACCCTTCACGAGCACCGTCGTGAAATAGGCTTGAGAGCATTGAAAAATGTTTCTTAAAATAAGCACGTGAATTGGCAACACAAATGGCGTTCTGCTCTTTATAAAGATGCGTAATTCTATTAATAAAAAATGCGATAAACAAAAGCGTAAAATAATATGCATTCTCTATTATTTAAAAGACGTTGCCATGAATGCTTTTGAAAGTGGTAAAGCCGGATCAAAAGGTAAGAGTAAGGTTGAAAAATAGTTTCTATCGTCACCACTTCATATCCTCTCCAAATGAGGCTTTTTCTTGCCTTTTAGAGATGACACAAACCGAACTACCAGTGCTCCATCTGGCATACAAAGACTGCCCATATAGCACTAAACCGCCTTGATCTTTATCTCAAACATGCTGCTGTGCTAGATCTCAATTATTGATTTACAAAGTAACAGCAAAAATACGAGCTTTTATTAAGGGAAACAACGCCATAAAATCACAAACTTTCCAGCAATGGATTGGAAAGCTATTCCTATTCTTTATAAAAAACCTTGCAAAACACCAAACACAACAAATCTAGCTTTATATTTTCTTAACCTTATGAGGCGTAAAAATTCTTTGAATTACATCCATAAAAGCGGATTGACGGCGATCTATAGACAATACCCACTGAGAATAGGAAAGGAAGGCGTGATACTACAACAAAAGTCTGCGTACCCTTCTCACCATAAGCTCTAAAAATTTTGAAAAAACGCGCCTATTTTCTCGCAATGATTTCTTTTTTCTGCAACTGGTCGTGGTCCTCATCCCGCAAAACAGAACGCCATTGAGTTGCCAATTCAAAGACTTGTTTTAAAGAGACATCTCTTAATGTACCCAAACCCATTTCGCGACGGTGCTCGTGAAAGGTATAACAGTAAATCCATTGTGCATCATTCTCTTTGCGCTTATGAAGGTTAAGCTGGCACTATCATACTCTTTCAGCTCAAAATGTTGTACCAGCTCTTAGCATTTAAGACGATTCATAAAAAGCATATCGACTCCTTATCTTAATAGTTTTTATCCACACGCTCATCGCGCTTGTAACGTGCAAGCGAATGATTGTGATTGTTTCAATATAGAAAGATTTGAAATGAGAGAATCTTGCGGCATTAAGAGTTCTCATTCAACATGCAAAACAATAATTTATCATTATAAATCAATATTTTGTCCGCTTACTGCAAATTGCGTGGTAAAATATACTACAATATATCTATCCGCAAAAACAAAAAGCATCTTTAATGCCTCTTCAAAAATCATAACATAGATCCCTAAAAAGCTTCTTTTACTCTATATCTATGCACTTCACTTTCTAAGCCGAAGAACCATTGAAGCAAAGACCAAGCCCCTCATAAAAGAAAAAAATTTCTATCAAATCGCCAGAATAGACGTTTGAAATCTTTAATTTTTTTAAAGAAGCCTTTGATAAAAGGCAATTTCTATAAAAATATACACCATTCTACCGCAATTTTTTCTTAGTTGAGGAAAGCAGAAAGACAGAGATGTCATTTTTTTTATGCATTGAAACAGAATTTTTAACGGCAATAATTTTTATATTTTTGATTCTCTTCAAAAAACTGAAGATATTTGGATAATATCATTCCGATTATCAAAGTGAAAAAAACAGAAATCTTGAACCAAGTTATTCACCACAGCAATAAATTTTCTAAGTCCAATCTTGATTTGCTTTTTGCCAACATGTCTCTTGTCATGCTGACTGCAAATATTAGCGTGTAGGATAAGTTTTTTGGGCAAGGATCGTATCAATCCCCACAAGATTAGCTATCATAATCCACAATGTCTTTGGAAAACGCTTTCAAAACCAAATATCAGATCCCCTTCGAACAAAGAGGACTCACAACGTTTAGAAATGATACAATCTCTTGCCTAAAGATAAAGGGAAGCTTTCACTCTTGAGCACACGCACATTTTTAAAACAAAATGAACACCTTCAAAAAACACGACAGGGCTTTAACATTTTACTTGTAATCTATTTATCTATTTATATCTGTGTAATAATCTTCATTATGGATAGATTTGTTGGGATAGATAAGGCCGTTCAAGCTTTGCGTGTTTCGATCAGCAACTCTAAGCCGTTGGGAATGTGAAGGCAAAATTATTTCTGAGCATACTGCAGGAGGTCACCGCCGTTATGATCTTTCCAAGA
>NZ_HE997540.1:700627-784221 GCF_000312545.1 Bartonella senegalensis OS02 | reverse complement strand
AATTTTTAGTCCTCACGCAAATATCAGAAGTTTATCTTAAATGCTAACTTTTTTGCCAATTCCTTTACTTGAGAGAGGACTTGCCCCTAGTCACATGCCCGTTACAAATGGAACGTTACCAACTCTCCACTCTCACTCTCAAGTTTTAATAAAGGTTTACAGAACCTAGATATGAAGGGGTTTAGCAAATGTTGCCAAAGCTGCTTCTCGCACAGCCTCTGATAAGGCAGGATGCGCATGGCAACAACGTCCCAAATCTTCTGATGAACCACCAAATTCCATTAAAACCGCAATTTCATGGATCATTTCACCAGCACCAAACCCCAAAATATGTCCGCCCAAAACCCGATCTGTCTTTTTATCAGCAAGAATTTTAACAAATCCCTCACTCTTTTGCATGGCACGCGCACGACCATTGGCCATAAAAGGAAATTTTCCAACGTTATAATCAACACCGGCAGCTTTAAGCTCTTCCTCTGTCTTGCCTACACTAGCAATCTCCGGCTGTGTATAAACAACACTAGGAATGACATCAAAATTCACATGCCCTTTTTGACCTGCCAAAATTTCTGCTACAGCAACACCTTCTTCCTCTGCCTTATGTGCCAACATTGGTCCTTTAACCACATCACCAATCGCATAAATTCCTGGAATATTCGTCTTCCAGTGCGCATCGACGGCAATAAACCCCCGTTCATCCAACTGAACACCAACCTCGCTCAAGCCAAGTCCTTCCGTGTATGGAGAACGTCCAGTAGCAATAAGCACAACATCAGCCTCTAAAGTTTCAGAAACACCACCTTTGACCGCTTCAAAACTTACCTGAGCAACTGAACCAGATTGTGTAATCGCTGTTACTTTTGCACCAGTCTTATATTCAATTCCTTGTTTTTCCATTATTTTTTGGAATTGCCGTGAGACTTCACCGTCCATTGATCCTAAAACTTTATTAAGATATTCAATAATGGTAACTTTAGCCCCTAAACGGCTCCAAACCGAACCAAGTTCTGACCCAATAACACCAGCACCCACAACAATCATACGCGTTGGAACTTTTTCAAGAGCAAGCGCTCCTGTAGAGGATACAATAACCTTTTCATCCATTTCAACATTCACACCCGGAATGCCTGAACTCTCTGAACCCGTAGCGATAATAATATTTTTTGTTTCAATCGTTTGTTTGTTACCATCCCTTGCAACAATTTCAATTTGACCTGCGCTTAAAATTTTGGCTGTACCAAAAAAACTATCAATTTTATTCTTTTTCATCAAAAAAGAAACACCACTCGTATTTGCAGTGACAACAGCTTTTTTATGCGCCATCATTTGCTCAAGATTAAGCTTAGATTTTCCAATAGAAATACCAAGTGTTTCAAAACCATGTTGCGTTTCAGCAAAAACTTCTGAAGCATGCAATAAGGCTTTAGAAGGGATACAACCAACATTGAGACATGCACCACCTAGTGTTGTACGTTTTTCAATAATCGCCGTTTTAAGTCCCAACTGTGCTGCTTTGATTGCTGCCACATAACCACCTGGACCTGCTCCGATCACAACCACATCATAAGACATCCGCTTTTCCTTTCATCCAGAGAACTGCATTTTACAAGTCAAGAACCAGGCGTTCCGGATCTTCTAAACTTTCCTTAACACGCACAAGGAAAGTCACAGCCTCTTGCCCATCTACAATACGGTGATCATAAGAAAGCGCCAGATACATCATAGGACGAATAACTATTTGCCCGTCAACAACCATTGCTCGTTCTTTAATCGCATGCATTCCCAGGATACCTGACTGTGGTGCATTCAAAATCGGCGTTGACATTAACGAGCCATAAACCCCCCCATTGGTAATGGTAAAAGTTCCACCTTGCATATCAGAAACCGCTAATTTTCCATCACGAGCAAGACGCCCCAAACGACCAATTTCCTTTTCAATCTCTGCCAACGACATCTGATCTGCATGACGCACAACGGGAACGACAAGTCCTTTATCCGTTCCAACAGCAATACCAGCATTGACATAATTTTTGTAAACAATATCTGTTCCATCAATTTCTGCATTAACAGCAGGCAGCTCTTTTAAGGCATGACAAACAGCCTTGGTAAAAAATCCCATAAAGCCGAGTTTAACACCATGTTTCTTTTCAAAAAGATCTTTATAACGCTTGCGCAAATCCATCACAGCAGACATATCAACCTCATTGAATGTGGTTAACATTGCTGCTGTATTTTGTGCATCTTTAAGACGACGCGCAATTGTTTGACGCAACTTTGTCATACGAACCCGCTCCTCATGCATTTCCTGAACAGGAGCAGCTGAAGAAGAAGCAGCAAGAGCAGGTGATATTTTTGTTCCTTGTTCTAAGACACCAAGAACATCCTCTTTAAGAATTTGTCCGCGTTTTCCAGAACCTGCAATATCGCTTTTTGCAATATTATTTTCAGCCATCAATTTTGCTGCTGAAGGAGACGGTGACATTGCATCTCTTGGCGCCACACCACTGGAAGAAGACTGTTTCAGTTCAGATGACGCTTCTGGTATAGGCGTAGCAGAAGGTGAAAATGATTGGGAAACACCAGCTGCTGCTCCGGCTTCCACCAATCCTAACAGAGCCTTCACTTCAACCGTATCACCTTCTTTTGCAATGATTTCAGATAATTTTCCCGCAACAGGTGAAGGAACTTCAACCGTTACCTTATCAGTCTCTAATTCAACCAAGGGTTCATCCACAGCCACAGCTTCACCAAGCTTTTTAAACCACTTACCAACTGTCGCCTCGGTAACTGATTCGCCCAAAGTAGGAACACGGATTTCAGTAGTCATAATATTTTTCCATACATCAGAGTAATTAAGTTAAAAACCTAACGCGTCTTTAAGAAACGCGGCAAGCTGTTCAGCATGTTGTATCATCAATCCAGTGGCTGGTGATGCACTTGCAGGACGCCCAGCATAGCGTGCACGTGAATATTGGGCATTAATATGCGTCAAAACCCATTCTAAATAAGGCTCAATAAACGACCACGCTCCCATGTTTTTCGGCTCTTCTTGGCACCAAATAACCTCTGCCTGTAAGAAGCGAGACAACACGTCCACTAAAGCTTTAGCTGGAAAAGGATAAAGCTGTTCAAGGCGCAACAAATACACATCATCAATTCCCCTCTTTTCACGCTCTTCATAAAGGTCGTAATAAACCTTTCCTGTACAAAGAACAATGCGGCGAATTTTATTATCTTTTTGCAATTGAATCACAGAATTTTTAAGAACTTCTGCATCATCAAGTAACAAACGATGAAAGCGTGTCTCTGGTCCCATTTCATTGAGGAAAGAAACCGCCCGTTTATGACGTAAAAGTGATTTTGGTGTCATCAAAATTAATGGCTTACGAAAATCACGCTTAATCTGTCGACGCAAAATATGAAAATAATTTGCAGGAGTGGTACAATTAGCAACCTGCATATTATCTTCCGCACACAGTTGCAGGAAACGTTCCAAACGTGCTGAAGAATGCTCTGGTCCTTGTCCTTCAAAGCCATGAGGTAACAAACAGACAAGACCAGACATACGAAGCCACTTGCGCTCCGCAGATGAAATAAATTGGTCAAAAATGACCTGTGCACCATTAGAAAAATCACCAAATTGTGCTTCCCAAAGTGTTAATCCCCGTGGTTCAGCAAGAGAATATCCGTATTCGAAACCAAGAACGGCTTCTTCAGAAAGCATAGAATTAACCACTTCATAAATTGCCTGTCCTTTCTGCAAATTATTTAAAGGGATATACCGCGCTTCATTTTCTTGGTCGTAAAGAACTGAATGGCGTTGTGAAAAAGTTCCACGTTCAACATCCTCACCAGAAAGACGAACGGGTGCTCCTTCTAAGCAAAGTGAACCAAAAGCTAGAGCTTCAGCCGTTGCCCAATCAACACCTTCACCAATTTCGAAAATTTTAGCACGATTGTTCAAAAAACGTTGAATTGTTTTATGAACGTTAAAATCTGCTGGTATTTCGACAAGTTTTTTACCAATTTCCTTTAAAGTTTTTAACTCAACACCCGTCGTCCCACTATGTTGCTCATCAACGTTATTGGAAGCTTTAAGCCCTGTCCAGCTACCATCAAGCCAATCAGCTTTATTAGGCTTATAGGAAGTACTTGCTTCAAGCTCAATTTCAAGTTTATCGCGCCATAATTTCTTTTGCTGTTCAATCTCTTCTGCAGTAATCACCCCTTCTGCTACCAACTGATCACCATAAAGCTGAAGGGTCGTTTTGTGGTTACGAATAGCCTTATACATAAGTGGCTGTGTAAAGGAAGGTTCATCGCCTTCATTGTGCCCATAACGACGATAACAGAACATATCAATCACCACCGGTTTATGGAAAATCTGACGAAACTCTGTCGCTACTTTTGCAACAAAGACGACCGCTTCAGGATCATCACCATTCACATGGAAAATCGGCGCATCAATCATTTTTGCGACATCAGATGGATAAGGTGAAGAGCGTGAAAAGCGTGGATCTGTTGTAAAACCAATCTGATTATTGATAATGACATGCAGTGAGCCCGCAACACGATAACCTTTCAGTCCAGAAAGACCAAAAGTTTCTTGAATAACGCCTTGTCCTGCGAAAGCAGCATCACCATGAATAAGCAATGGCAAAACTTTTGAACGTTTATTTAATGGCAGTGTCTCAGTGCGTGTAGGGCCAACAAGTTGATCTTGTTTAGCGCGCGCCTTTCCAATAACAACAGGGTCAACAATTTCAAGATGAGATGGATTAGCCAAAAGCGACAAATGAACTTTTTTACCATCAAATTCAAGATCAGCTGAGGTTCCCAAATGATATTTAACATCACCTGATCCCTCTACATCATCGGGCTTATAAGATCCCCCTTTGAATTCATGAAAAATAGCCCGATGTGGTTTTGCAAGAACCTGAGAAAGAACGTTTAAACGACCACGATGAGCCATTCCTAAAACAACTTCCTGCACTCCCAAAGAACTACCGCATTTAATGATCTCCTCAAGAGCAGGAATCAATGCTTCACCACCATCAAGCCCAAAACGCTTTGTTCCTTTATATTTGGTATCTAAAAACTGTTCGAACCCTTCCGCCTCAATAAGCTTATGAAGGATCTCTTTCTTACCTTTTTGTGTAAAGGCAATGTGATTATTTGGTCCTTCAATACGCTCTTGAAGCCATGCTTTTTGAACAGGATCAGAAATATGCATATACTCTATACCAATTGTTGAACAATAGGTACGATTGAGGATTTCCAGCATCTGTGGAATTGTTGCGTATTCCAATCCTAAAACATTATCAATAAAAATTGGACGCTCATAATCAGCAGGAGTAAAACCATAAGCTTCTGGAGAAAGTTCTTTGTAATCTTCAATCTTTTCTGCTAATTGAAGAGGATCAAGCCTTGCACGAAGATGCCCCCGCGCTCGAAAGGCGCGAATCATCATAAGCGCATGAACAGAATCACGCGTTGCTCGAATAATATCTTGTTCGCTAGAGGTTTTTCCTTTTTGCACAGCAGCGGTTGCTGCTTTTTCTTTTAATTTATCACCAACATGCTTTTCAACAACAGACCAATCACCATCGAGAGCAGAAACCAGCTCATCACTTGCCTTTAATGGCCAATGATCACGTTGCCACGTTGCACCTTCAGCATTTTTGAGAACATCTTCTTTTTTATCCTGAAGGTTTTCAAAAAAAACACGCCACTGAGAATCTACACTGGTGGGATCTTTTTCATATTCGGCATAAAGTTGATCTATATAATCGGCATTTCCACCATACAGAAACGACGTTTGTGCAAAAAGACTATTTATTTCGTCCTGCCTTGCCATCTATCTCTCCGGAACATTGATTCCGTCTCCTTATATTTTTTTTGCAACCTTTAAATGCTTATAAAGCAAATGAGGGTCAGAAAATTTAAAAAAGTTTCACCTTCCTCATCTTCAACGCTTCATCTGAAAATGTCTTTTTATTCAGATGAAGTCTTAATTTTACCCCTTCAAAACCGACATCAAGGTCTTTCCTATCTGTGAGGGTGAAGGAGAGACTCTAATCCCTGCTGCTTCCATTGCTGCGATTTTATCTTCTGCCCCACCTTTTCCACCAGAAATAACAGCACCGGCATGCCCCATTGTACGTCCTGGAGGCGCTGTACGACCAGCAATAAAACCAACCACCGGCTTTTTACGACCTTTTCTTGCCTCATCTTGGAGAAACTGTGCAGCTTCTTCTTCGGCACCACCACCAATCTCACCAATCATAACAATAGATTGAGTTTCATCATCTGCTAAAAACATTTCCAACACATCAATAAATTCAGTGCCCTTAACAGGATCACCACCAATACCAATAGCTGTTGTCTGCCCAAGACCTTCATGACTGGTTTGAAAGACGGCTTCATAAGTCAAAGTCCCCGACCGTGAGACAACGCCAACAGAACCTTTTCTAAAAATAGAACCAGGCATAATGCCGATTTTACACTCATTTGGTGTGAGAATACCAGGACAATTAGGACCAATGAGACGTGATTTTGATTTTTCTAATCTTGCCTTTACTTTCACCATATCCATCACAGGAATGCCTTCCGTAATACAGATAATTAAACGGATCTCAGCCTCAATAGCTTCTATAATAGCTGCCGCTGCTCCTGCAGGAGGAACATAAATAACCGAAGCATCGGCGCCTGTTTTTTCTTTTCCTTCCGCAACACTGGCAAAAATAGGAAGAGCTTCACCTTTTGAACCTTCCCATGTTTCACCACCCTTTTTAGGATGAACACCACCAACCATCTGCGTACCATGATAAGCAAGCGCTTGTTCTGTATGAAAAGTTCCTGTTTTCCCTGTAAGCCCTTGAACGAGAACTTTTGTATCTTTATTCACAAGAATTGACATAGCTTAAGCTCCCTTCACGGCGGCAACAATTTTTTGAGCAGCATCATCTAAATCATCAGCAGGAATAACATTCAAACCACTGTCACTAATAATGGCTTTTCCCTGCTCAACATTTGTTCCCTCAAGACGAACAACCAAAGGAACCTTTAAACCAACTTCCCGAACAGCAGCAACCACTCCCTCAGCAATAACATCACAACGCATAATTCCACCAAAAATATTAACCAAAATTCCCTTAACATTTGGATCAGCCGTGATAATCTTAAAAGCAGCAGTTACTTTTTCTTTTGAAGCCCCACCACCAACATCAAGGAAATTTGCTGGTTCAGCGCCATAAAGCTTAATGATATCCATTGTAGCCATAGCAAGACCTGCACCATTGACCATGCAACCAATTGTGCCCTCAAGAGCAACATAAGCAAGATCATGCTTTGATGCTTCAATTTCCTTTGGATCTTCTTCTGAAGTATCACGCAATTCTAGAATGTCTGGGTGACGAAACAGAGCATTATTATCAAAAGAAACTTTTGCATCAAGAACACGCAAACGACCATTTTTCATCACGATAAGCGGATTGATTTCAAGAAGGCTCATATCTTTTTCACAAAACGCTTTATAAAGAATTGGAAAAAGCTTTTCTCCATCTTCTCGTGCACTATCGTGTAAATTCAATGCATCACAAAGTCTTGCACAATCAGCAGAACTAATACCTTGGGTAGAGTCAATGGGCAGAGTGAATATTTTTTCTGGTGTTTCTTCAGCCACTGTTTCAATATCCATTCCTCCTTCTGTTGAAACAACAAAAGCCACTCGACCAACACTACGATCAACCAAAAGTGAAAGATAAAGTTCCCGCTCGATATCAGCACCATCTTCAAGATAAAGGCGATTAACTTGCTTACCCTCTGGTCCGGTTTGCTTAGTGACCAAAGTCTTACCAAGCATCTCTTTCACATTTGCAACGACTTCTTCAACAGATTTTGCAAGTCGAACACCACCTTTTGCATCAGGATCGAGTTCTTTAAACTTCCCTTTACCACGACCACCAGCGTGAATCTGACTTTTAACCACATAGAGTGGCCCAGGCAATTTTTTTGCCCATTTTTCAGCTTGCTCTACAGAATAAACAGCAACACCATTTGCAATTGGTGCTCCATATTCATGAAGCAGACGTTTGGCCTGATATTCATGGATATTCATTCGCTTGTCCTTTTCTTTTATGGATCACTTACATTAATCTTTGAATCGTCATAATATTTTTACTGTTTTAATGAACAGAGTCTCACTTGAGTTATTTGAGTCCGGGTGCAACAGCGATACAAGCTTCACAAAGTTTTTGCACCGCACTCACTGATTTTTCAAAAGCACTTTTTTCTTCTTCATCAAGATCAATCTCTATCACCCGTTCAACACCCCCTGCACCAATGACAACAGGAACACCAACATAGGTATCTTTGACCCCATATTGCCCTGAAAGATAGGCTGCAACAGGAACAACACGCTTGGTGTCTTTCAAATAGGCTTCAGCCATAGAGACAGCAGAAGCTGCTGGTGCATAAAAAGCAGAGCCGGTTTTTAACAAACTAACAATTTCTGCACCACCATCACGAGTCCGTTGAATAATTTGATCAATTCTTTCTTGTGTTGTCCAACCCATTTTCACAAGATCGGGTAGAGAAATACCACCGACTGTTGAATAACGTACCAAAGGCACCATTGAATCACCGTGTCCTCCTAAAACGAACGCTGTCACATCTTTAACAGAGACCTTAAACTCCTCAGACAAGAAATAACGAAAACGTGCAGAATCGAGAACACCAGCCATCCCAACCACTTTTTGGGTTGGAAGACCTGAAAATTTTTGCAAAGCCCAGACCATTGCATCAAGAGGGTTGGTAATACAAATAACGAATGCTGAAGATGCGTATTTTTTAATCCCCTCACCAACCTGTTCCATCACCTTTAAATTAATACCCAAAAGGTCATCACGGCTCATACCAGGTTTTCGTGCGACACCTGCTGTTACAATAACAACATCGGCACCTTCAATTGCCTCATAAGAATGAGTACCAGTTAAACTGACATCAAAACCGTCAACTGGCGAGGATTCCGCGATATCAAGAGCTTTACCCTGTGGTATGCCTTCTGCAATATCAAACAAGACGACATCAGCAAGTTCTTTAAGCCCAATTATGTGTGCTAAAGTGCCCCCAATCATACCTGAACCAATAAGTGCTATTTTCTTTCGTGCCATTTCATTTTTCCTAACATTAGATAATTCAGCGTATAATCACCAGTGCCGATATACTAAAATATTTTCTTTAACTTTAGCCATCTTTTCAACACTATCATCAAAATCAAAAAGAGAAAGACTTCAAATTCATCAACTTTCTCTCCTGCTTCTCCTCATAGAAAAAAGCCCTCCACAGAAAAAGCTATAATGGTGTATCGATAAAGTGAATTTAAAAAAAATACAACAGAATTATTACACTTCTTTTAAATTCAAAGAGTTATTGTTTTTACAGTTTAGGTAAAGGTAAAGTATTAATTAAGTTACTCTCCTTCAAAAGAAAACGTTCTGCCCAAATTTTTAAATAATCTTGGCTTTGCATCTCGAAAAGACGTGACTGTGTTCTCTGGAATTCAAATGTTTCAGAGGTCCGCGCATGCCCTTTATATAACTTATCAAATCCTGCTGCCGCCGACATAAACAATCTTATATGACGTTCATAAAGAACATCAATAAGCAAAATAAACCGTTTTGCTTCATTACGACATGTATCATCCATCACCGGCACATTATCGATAAAAATCGTATGATACCGTTCTCCTAACGCTAAATACTCAGCTGCCGCCAAAGGTTTTGTACATAAATCTTGATAATCAAAGCGTGCACACCCCGCACCAGAGCGCGGAATATGAATAACGCGCCCTCTTATGGAGAATTCATCAGATGTTTCCTTTTGCCCTTGCAGAACCAACCTCCACGCCTGATTCATACGTTGATTTGCTTCCAATCCCAGCGGCATTATATACACCTGTTGCAGATTTGATTTTTCAAGACGATAATCCATTTTTGCATCAAGATTGATAACACGAACATGTGCTTTCAAAGCTTCAATAAAAGGCAAAAACAGCTCTCGATTTAAACCGTTATAGTAAAGATTATCGGGAGCAACATTTGAAGTTGCAACAAAGAAAATTCCTTTATCAAATAAAGCAGATATAAGGCGCCCAAGCACCATAGCATCAGCAATATCTGTTACGCTAAATTCATCAAAACAAAGGATATGTGCTTCTTGTGCAAGATCTTCAGCAACGGCTAAAATAGGGCTTTTTTGTCCAACTTTTGCATTTTTTGACGCTTGACGATAAATATTAATGCGTTCGTGCACATCGTTCATAAAATCATTAAAATGGGCACGCTTTTTACGTTTCTGTGACAAACAAGAAAAGAACAAATCCATCAGCATGGTTTTGCCTCGTCCTACTTCACCATAAATATACAATCCTTGGAAGAAATCATTAGCACACCCCTGTTTTGCAATAGAGTTTTGTTTTTTTCTCTTTAAAAAATGCCAGAACGCCCACCAAGGGCGAGAAATGTTTTGTTCCGCAATATTTTGTAATAAATGATCAAAATGCCCTGTTAAAGCCAATTGAGCTGGATCAAAACTGATTTCTCCTTTAGACACTAGCTCTTGATAGCGTGTTGAGACCAAAATCATCCAAACAACCTTTTGTAACTGTTGTCACTAAAATACAAAATTTTCTCACAGATCTTTTTTTATAAACGGCTAAAGATGATCTAACGGCTTAAAACAACGGGATAATTATCAATTGTACGTCCCTCAAAACGATCAACATTGGAAGAATAAAGGGTAACAACAATACGTCCTGACTTATTATAAAAATATAATCTTTTTCCTTTAACAGTCCAAGAATTTACCTGAGAAACGATTCCTGGACAATGTAAAGGGCCAGCGCGATATCCTTGTCCAAATTTTGTTTGTGGCGTTGCAATTCGGCAAACTTTACCACCTATAGAAAGATTCCACACCCCAGAAATACTCGCAGGAAACAAATCAACAGCATTTTCTGGCATTTCGAGATTAGCCATTCGTCCATCACTTTGAGAATCCTCTTTCTCATACGATGAAGCATCTGCTGTCTGAGATGTTGAGAGATCAGACATTGTTTGAGGGACTGATATTGACTGAACAGGGTAAAAAACCTCTAATGGACCACCTCCATCATTATTCTCAAACCGCGATGTTGAACAACCCGTTAAGAGTGTTATCATTGATATTACAATTAAAAATGTTTTTTTTGAAAATGTCATATCTCTGCTCTTTCCCATGACAACAAATAGGTTTACTCAAAGAAATGGGTAAACAGTTTTTATAAGGCATTTTACAAAGATAAATTAATAAATTAAAAAGAATAGGGCAAAAATTGCTTATTTTAAACAATAATATTTTTTCTATTTATTTTATATTGCATTAAACACTGGAAATTCATAAGATTCTTAATCATATATTCTTTATGATTAATCAGGGAAAATAGAGAAATTTCATGAAAACGCCATTTAGCAAAATGGATGGTCTTGGCAATCAAATCATTGTCGTGGATATGCGTGAAAGCACACATGCTTTTACACCACAAGCAATTCTCTCCTTAGCAGCAGATTCCCAAACACGTTTTGATCAAATTATGGCACTTCACCCACCAACAAAAAAAGAAGCTGACTTTCGCATTGAAATATGGAACGCTGATGGTTCAAAGGCTAAAGCCTGTGGTAACGGTACCCGTTGTGTCATAGCATGGCTTACCGACCACAATCTTGGTGAGACTTTTCGATTGGAGACACCTGCTGGAATTATTGAAGGTCAACGCCAAACTGATAACCTCATCTCTGTTGATATGGGATGCCCAAATTTTAATGCAAAAGAGATGCCTGTTTCACGTGAAATAGTTGATATCAATCACGTAGAACTTACCGCTGGTCCCTTAAAAGATGCTTGTCTTGTATCCATTGGCAATCTCCATGCTATCTTTTTTGTTGAGAGTGATATTCAACATATTCCCTTAGAAAAATATGGACCCAAACTTGAACATGACCCCCTTTTTCCGGAACGATGTAATATTTCCATTACTTATGTAACGTCACAAAAAAGTCTCAATTTACGCACATGGGAGCGAGGGGCTGGATTAACACAAGCATGTGGGAGTGCTGCTTGTGCGAGTGCGGTAGCAGCTTATCGACGTGGACTTACAGAACGCCATGTTGATGTGAACTTACCAGGGGGGACACTGAATATTTTTTATCGAGAAGATGATCATGTTATTATGACAGGCCCAATCAAATATGCATTTAGTGGTTTTCTTAACCCTTTAACAGGGAGCTACAAAAAGGATCATTTTTGATGGCGATAGAAATCGTAACATTTGGTTGTCGACTAAACAGCTATGAATCGGAAATTATACGCAAAGAAAGTAAGTCTTCAGGGCTAGATCAGCTTAAAGACGGTGCTATCATTTTTAATACCTGTGCTGTCACGGCTGAAGCCGTTCGACAAGCAAAACAAGCTATCCGCAAGGCAAGACGTGAGAACCCTCATGCACGCATTATTGTTACAGGATGCGCCGCACAAACAGAAGCACAAAATTTTGCCTCTATGACAGAAGTTGATCTTGTTTTAGGAAATGAAGATAAACTCCATGCGCATTCCTATCGTCAACTCCCTGATTTTGGTATCAACCACTCTGAAAAGTTGCGTATCAATAACATCATGGAAGTAGAAAAAATTGCTCCACATATGGTGAGTGCGATGGAAGAACGTACCCGCGCTTTTGTGCAGGTACAAAATGGATGCGATCATCGCTGTACATTTTGCATTATCCCTTACGGGCGAGGGCCATCCCGTTCAGTTCCTATGGGAGCTGTTATTGAACAAATTAAACAACTTATAGACAATGGTATTCAAGAAGTGGTTCTGACAGGTGTTGATCTTACAAGTTATGGTCACGACCTTCCCGGAAAAGCGACTCTAGGAAAATTAACCTCAGCCATTTTGCATCATGCTCCTGACTTGCCCCGATTACGCCTTTCATCAATTGATTCCATTGAAGCAGACGAAGAACTTATCACTCTTTTAGCCTATGAAAAAAGAATCATGCCACATTTACATCTCTCCTTGCAAGCAGGCGACAATATGATTCTAAAGAGAATGAAACGCAGGCATTTGCGCGAGCATGCAATTCAATTTTGCCAAGAATTGCGAGCCAAACGCCCTACAATGGTATATGGCGCTGATTTAATTGCTGGTTTTCCTACTGAAACAGAAGAAATGTTCCAAAATAGTCTTTCTTTAGTGAATGATTGTCATTTAACACATCTTCATGTCTTTCCTTTTAGTCCAAGAGAAGGAACACCTGCTGCACGTATGCCGCAAATCAATCGTAAAATAGTCAAGCTACGTGCGGAAAAGTTGCGTAGAGAAGGTGAAAAAGCATATCAAAAACATCTGATTCACTTACAAAATAGTCAACAAAAAATTCTCGTTGAAAAAGACGGCATTGGACGAACAGAAGATTATACTTTGGCAAAAATTGAAGGTGCCAAAGCTGGAACAATTATTCAAGCTCTTATTGTTGGCCATGATAGCGATAAATTGATTGCTGTCCTCCCAAAACTAAATGCAGCCTAAGAAGGGAACTCTCTATGACAAAGCCCTTTATCAAAAAAATATTTTCTTTCAACAAGTCGAAAGAACAGAAAACAGAACAAGTTTCCGCTCTTTATGAAATCGATAGAGAAGAGGAAAATAAAGACAAAACTGAAAAAACCACAGAGCAGAGTCTATCCTCTATAGATAAAAAAACAAAGAAACAAACAGAAAATCAAAATACAGCATCTGCGAAATATGACGAAAAGACTCAGTCTTTTGAACCATCTTCCAACGAAGAACACCATTCTGGCAAAATAATTGTCACAAATATAATCAGTGAAAAAAAAATTGAAGAAATTTTGCCTATATCCTCTGTTGAACAGGAAAAGAGAGCGTGGTTTGGACGCCTTAAAAAAGGATTAGCTCTTTCCTCGCAGCGTTTAAGCGAGTCTATTGGCGAAATTTTTGTTAAAGAAAAGCTTGATAAAGGTAAATTACAAGAACTGGAAGACATTCTTATTCAAGCAGATCTTGGTGTGGAAACTGCTACACGCATCATCGATACCCTAGCTTCTAGTCGTTACGAAAAAAATCTATCTCCAGATGAGGTTCACAACATCGTAGCAAATGAAATCGAAAAAGTGCTAAAACCTGTTGCAATTCCTCTGGAACTTGATCTTAATCATAAGCCTCATGTTATTTTAGTGGTGGGTGTAAATGGTACAGGAAAAACAACAACAATTGGAAAACTTGCAGCAAAACTCACTAAAGGAGGGCTAAGAGTTATGCTTGCCGCTGGTGATACATTTCGTGCTGCTGCCATTGAGCAATTGCATATTTGGGGTGAACGCACAAGCTCTCCTGTTATTTCAACAAAATTAGGTGCAGATGCAGCCAGTTTAGCGTTCGATGCTTATGAAAAAGCAAAACAAACAAACAGTGATATCTTAATCATTGATACAGCGGGACGTTTACAAAATAAAACCGAACTGATGGATGAATTGGCAAAAATTATTCGTGTTTTAGGCAAACATAACTCTCAAGCACCGCACACAATACTTCAAACTCTTGATGCAACCACGGGGCAAAATGCACTCAATCAAGTCAACATTTTTCGCGATATTGCTGGTGTAAATGGATTAGTCATGACAAAACTCGATGGTACTGCACGAGGAGGAATTCTTGTTGCCATCGCAGCAAAATATAAATTACCCGTTTATTTTATAGGTATAGGGGAGAATATTGAGGATCTCCAACCTTTTTCAGCCTCTGACTTTGCCAAAACTCTTGCAGGAAAACACTCATGAAAAAACCTTTTTTTGAGCATAATTCACATAATAATCACGATTCAAAAAACACCAATAGTAATCAGAAAACCTCTCTTTCACCAACACTTAAGTTTTTTCTGGAAATGGGGCCTTTGGTTGTTTTTTTTCTTGCCAATTATAAAGGCGAATGGCTGATAAATAATATTGAAATTTTTAAAAGATTTAATAAACCTCTTTTTCCGGCCACAGCTATTTTCATGATAGCAATTGTTATTGCTCTAGGCTTGTCTTGGGTCATTGCGCGAAAAATTCCCATTATGCCCCTTATCTCAGGGATATTTGTTCTCGTTTTTGGATCTTTAACTCTTTGGCTTCATAATGATACTTTTATTAAAATGAAACCAACAATCATTAATATTTTATTCGCTGTTATTCTGTTTGGTGGTCTGTTTTTTAAAAAACCACTCTTGCGTTATGTTTTTGATTCTACTTTTAAACTTGATGATTTAGGATGGCATAAACTTACTTATCGCTGGGCGTTTTTTTTCATCTTCCTTGCCGTTTTGAATGAAGTAATCTGGCGCAATTTTAGCGATAATTTTTGGACTAATTTTAAAGTCTTTGGTATTATGCCTATAACAATTCTCTTCATGTTAACACAAATGCCTATTATAATAAAACATTCAAAAGATCTTTTTAAAGAAGAGGATAAAACTAATTCTTAAACAAAGTGCATTTATCGACACAAAATTCTTTTATAGATTTATCACTGCCCACTATTTGCGGAGAGAATGAGTGTTAATTGAGCAGTTTATTTGTCGAGAAGATAATTTTGGTGTACTTATTCATGATGAAAGAAGTGGTTACACAGCAGCAATTGACGCACCTGAAAGCAATGCAATTCAAAATGCTCTAAAACGCCGTGACTGGACGCTTCAGGCTATTTTTGTAACGCATCATCACCATGACCATGTGGAAGCGTTAGAAGAATTAAAGCAGATTTACAAAGCCATCGTTATTGGACCAGAAGCAGAAAAAGAAAAAATTCATCATCTTGACCAAACACTTCAACCTGATGAAAGTTTCTTATTTGGTACATACACAATTTTAGCGCTTTCAACACCTGGTCATACACGAGGAGCATTATCCTACTATTTTCCTGAAAAAAAATTACTTTTCGCCGGAGACACACTTTTTTCCCTCGGTTGTGGTCGTCTTTTTGAAGGAACACCAGCACAAATGCTAAACTCTTTAAAAAAGCTTCGTCAATTACCCGATGAAACGCTGCTTTATTGTGGTCATGAATATACCAAAAACAACGCTCTTTTTGCATTGACACTTGATCCCTACAATCAAAAACTTCACCAAAGGGTAGAAGATGTTTTTTTGTTGCGTGCAAAAAACGCCATGACATTACCTGTCACCTTAGGACAAGAAAAAATTACCAATCCTTTCCTTCGCTGGGATGATAAGACTTTGCGAAAGAACCTTGCGATGGAAAAAGAAACAGATGAAGAAGTTTTTGCTGAAATTCGCAAAAGAAAAGATAATTTTTAACCTATTTTAATTTTCATGGTATTTTTTCCTTTTCTCCTTTGCATATTACTCAAGAAACAAAAAAGGAAATAGATAATCATTCTCCTATATAGCCTCTCGTTGTAAATTACCCCTGAAAAGAAGCTTTTCTTTTTTAAAGTTAGAGAGAACTGGGAAAAAATGCAAAAATTTGTCTATAGAGTCAAAAACAGCCAATACAAAAAATAATTTTATCAATTATGATTCTACTATTCACTCTAATATTGAAAACTATACTGCCTATATTTCTAACAAACCAAAATTTATTGCTTAATTTAGAAAAATAATCTTGACCTAAGATTTTTTTTAACATCTTAACATTTATAGAAATATCAATGCTTCTTACCTTTACACCAGAAAAGAAACTCTCATCTAAGGAAACATCATATTTCAAAACATTTTTATAAAATAGACACTCTTTTAGGTAGCTTTTAGAAAATCATTTTAAGAATTTTATCAATTCTGAAAAAAGAGTGTAAAAATTTATTTTTAGAGTTAGAAACATCTAAAACCAAAAATGATCCTACCACTTATGATGATAATATTGAAAGATATATCTCTTATATTTCTCATAAACTAAGACTTATAAATATTTTAAGAGAAAATAATATTATCATTAAAGACTTTGTTGTTGGTCAATTAACATTTAAAGCAACATTAAATGTGCCTATAAATGAAAAAACTTCTCCTCATGAACAGAACATTTTACCTTCAAGCAATATAAATTTGCTAAGAAATATACGCATAGAATAATCAAATTTTTAAGAAAAGATTATTAAAAAAACCTTTCTATTCTGAACAATTAACTAGCTTTGCAAACGCCGACAAATATCATCTAATTGTTCTAATGAAGAGTAATGTATTTTTAAATCACCACCTTTTTTACCATGCCGAATGATAACTTTCATTCCAATCACATCTGCAAGCAATTTTTCCAAAGACTTTGTTTCTGCATCTTTTTCTACAGAGGTGCGTTTTTTGACCTTCGGATTTGCTTGTTCATACGCAAGTATTTCTGTTTGGCGTACTGAGAGACCTTCACGAATAATTTTCTCTGCTAATTCTAATGGATTATCAACAGTTATAAGACAACGTGCATGACCAGCAGAAAGTTGTCCATCAGTTAAAAATTGTTGTACTTTTGATGGCAATTTTAACAAACGAAGTGTATTTGCCACATGACTTCGGCTTTTTCCAATTACTTGTGCTAAATCTGCTTGCGTATAACCATGCTCATTCAGCAAAAGTTCATAGCCCATTGCTTCTTCAATAGGATTAAGATCGGCACGTTGAACATTTTCAATTATTGCCAATTCTAAAGCCGTTTTATCATCCACATCACGAACAATAACGGGCAATTGACTTAAATGAACGCGCTGTGCAGCACGCCACCGCCGTTCACCAGCAATCAATTCAAACCGATTTGGATGATCGCGTGAAGGTCTTACGATAACAGGCTGAACAACACCATGCTGTCGAATTGATTGCGCCAAATTATCAAGTTCTGCTTCTGTAAAATGACGTCGTGGATTATGTGGATTACATGAGATTGATTCAAGTGGAACAAGACGTTCAGAAAATTTAGAAATTATACTCGTTTCTGAAGTTTTTTCAGTATTTGGTGAACGTGCAAGATTGTTGTTTAAATTGATATCGCCAATCAATGCTGCCAATCCACGTCCCAGTCTTTTTTTTGATTGATCATCATTCATAATTTTGCTCTTTATTTTTTTATAATTTTTATATTTCTAAGCAGCAGCTTTTGCTTGTTTTTCTCGTTGTATCACTTCCGAAGCCAAACGCAAATAAGCTTGGCTACCAGCGCATTTGAGATCATAAAGCAAAACTGGTTTACCGAAGGAGGGGGCTTCAGATACACGAACATTGCGTGGAATAATGGTACGATAAACCTTATCTCCCATAAAAGAGCGGACATCTTCAACCACCTGATTGGAAAGATTATTCCGTCCATCATACATAGTAAGAACAATACCTTGAATTTCTAGAGAGGGATTAAGAGCGGATTGCACTTGCTTTACTGTTTCAAGCAATTGACTTAAACCTTCCAGCGCTAAAAATTCGCATTGCATAGGTACTAAAACAGAATCTGCAGCCCCCATAGCATTGAGAGTAAGAAGATTTAGAGACGGCGGACAATCAATCAAAATATAACTGAATTTTTTAGCCATTTTTGGATCATCATAAAGAGCTTTACGCAATCGTTGAATACGATCTTGTGAAGAAGCAATTTCCATTTCTACACCTAAAAGATCAAGCGTAGAAGGTACAATAGAGAGATTAGGCACAGCTGTTTTTAAAGCTGCTTCTGTCACTGAGATTCCTGAAATCATAACATCATAAGACGATAAAGGACGGCTATTACGATCAATTCCCAGTCCTGTACTTGCATTACCTTGTGGATCAATATCCATAATGAGAACATTTTCTCCAATGGCTGCTAAAGCTGTTGCAAGATTAATTGCTGTGGTTGTTTTTCCGACGCCACCTTTTTGGTTTGCAATAGCGATAATCCGTGTTTCGCTCATTTTGCTTTACCCTCTACATGATCGAAGATGAGAAATTTCTAAAATAACAGAACTTTCATCAATTTTACTCTTATGTTTTAGCAGATCAAACCGCCAATTGGCAGAGGCATTTTTTATTTCTATAGAGTAATCCCGACCTTTTTGCAAAAGAGCGATAGTTTTTTGTGTGAATAAAGGAAAAATAAGCCTTAAAAGATCATCTAGGCAAGCTAATCCGCGTGCTGTTATAACCTCTGGATTCCCTATTTTTTGTTTAATATCCTCAATTCTGTGGTGATAAACTGTCGCAGGAAGATCGAGTTGAGCAATAACTGTTCGTAAAAAAGCGACTTTTTTTCCGTTACTTTCAACGAGATCAATATGCCCTATTTTTTTTCTTTTAAAAAAATAGCAATAACAATTGCGGGAAAACCACCACCTGATCCAAGATCACACCAATGGTGAAAATCACTATGTAAAGGATAGATTTGTGCTGAATCCAAAATATGACGTGTCCACAGAAGAGGTATCGTTGAAGCGGATATTAAATTAATATGCTTATTCCATTGCATTATCAAAGATTCAAACTGTATTAAATTCTGCATCGTTTCACGTGAAACAGAAGGAACTATCTTTAACAGTGCTTGATATTTTTGTTCTGCAGAAATATCCATTAAGCTAATTTAGCCTTTTCACGTTTTTGACGTTGAATATAAGTGATAATAAGTGATAATGCTGCTGGTGTCATACCATCAATTTTTTGCGCATCAGCAATTGAACGGGGTGATATTTCTTGAATCTTTGTTTTGAGTTCATTAGAAAGACCAGAAATTGCCTGAATATCAAGAGAAGAAGGAATTTCTAAACGCTCATCTCGTTGAAGAGCAAAAATATCCTGTGCTTGTTTTTCCAAATAAACGGCATATTGTGCCTCAATTTCTAGAGATTCAACAGTTTTAGAATCAAGGGATTGTAACTGTGGCCAAACAGTTGAAAGGCGCTTTATACTCATGTGAGGGTAAGCAAGAAGATCATAAGCTGAACGCCGAATCCCATCATGATTTACATGTAATCCATGAGCAGATGCTTGATTAGGTGTTAGAAAAAGCTCTTGGCATAGTGATCGCGCTTGATTAAGACGTTGCTGTTTTTGCTGATAACAGTCCCAACGTACCTTACTCACAATACCCAATTGTTGTGCTAAAGGTGTTAAACGAGCATCTGCATTATCAGAGCGTAGAGATAGACGAAATTCAGCACGTGATGTAAACATTCTATAAGGTTCACAAACCCCACGCGAGACTAAATCATCAATCATAACCCCAATATAAGCTACAGAACGACTTATAAAGACTTCATCTAATCCACCTACCTTACGTGCAGCATTTAATCCAGCCAAAAGACCTTGTGCTGCAGCTTCCTCATATCCTGTTGTCCCATTAATTTGGCCAGCTAAAAATAATCCAGATAAAGAACGTAATTCTAAAGTTTTAGTTAACTGTTGTGGATTAACAAAATCATATTCAATAGCATAACCAGGTTGTAAAATTGTAACATTTTCCAACCCTTCAATTGTTCTCAATAAAGAAATTTGCGCATCTTCAGGAAGAGAAGTAGAAAGACCATTTGGATAAATAGTATCATCATTTAATCCTTCTGGTTCCAGAAAAATCTGATGTCCATCACGTTCTCCAAATTTAACAATCTTATCTTCAATTGAAGGGCAATAACGTGGTCCTAATCCTTCAATATTTCCAGAATATAGAGCAGAACGATGAATATTTTCACGAATAATCTGATGTGTTTGTGTATTTGTACGTGTTATAGCACATTCAATTTGAGGCTGCTCAATTTTTTCTGTCAAAAGAGAAAAAGGCACTGGATCTTCATCAGCCTGCTGTTTAGGAAGAGATTCCCAACGGATTGTTTTTTTGCTGAGACGAGCAGGAGTTCCTGTTTTTAATCGACCAAGATTTATATCATAACTTTTTAAATGTTCAGCAAGTTGTACACTTGACTGCTCTCCCATACGTCCAGCAGTCCATATTTTATCACCAATATGAATAAGGCCATTTAAAAAAGTACCTGTTGTTAAAACGACAGCACCGGAAAGAAGTTTTTCTTGTTTTTTTAGAACAACACCTGAAACACAATTATCTTTAACAATCAGATCAATAACTTCATCTTCAATGAGAATGAGGTTATCCTGTTGTTTCAAAAGCTTTTGAATTGCCTCTTTATAGAGTTGTCGATCAGCTTGTGTGCGTGGACCTCTTACTGCTGGTCCTTTCCGTCGATTAAGAAGTCTAAATTGAATTCCAGCCGCATCTGCTGCTCGTCCCATAAGACCATCCAAAGCATCTATTTCACGAACCAGATGCCCTTTCCCAAGCCCTCCAATGGCCGGATTACACGACATTGTTCCCAATGCTGCTATTTTTTGTGTAACAAGAGCTGTCCGTGCTCCAACACGTGCTGAAGCACAAGCAGCTTCACACCCAGCATGCCCCCCTCCAATAACAACAACATCATAGAATCGCATTGAACTCATTCCGTAAAAATTGCTCTCAAGTTTCACGTGAAACAGGATCTATAAAATACATAATATTGCTAATCTGTCTATGAAATAATCAATGTTTCACGTGAATCATTATTTACCAATACAAAACTCTGAAAAAATAATATCAAGCAAATCCTCAACATCTATATCTCCAGTAATTTTTCCAAGAAAATCACTGGCACGACGAAGATGCTCTGCACGTAAACTAAGATCAAGAGAATCATAATTCACAGAAGCTTCAATCTCTTTAACAGCCTCCTTTAATAATTGAAGTTGCCTCTTACGTGCTGGTACAAGATTTCCAACTTCAGAAATACGACGCAAACAAAACGATTCAACTTCCTTGATAAAATAATCAAAATTTAAACCTGTTAATGCCGAAAATTGTATTAACCACGGCTTTTTATTCTCTTCATAAAGATCAAGTTTATTGCCTACTCGCCATATTTCAGCCGATGTTTCTGGTAAACAAACTTCCCTAGGATTTTGCATATCATAAACCAAAATGACCAAATCAGCTTCTCTAACATGCTGCTTTGCAACTTCTATTCCTAACTGTTCAATTTTGTTATCTGTTTGCCTAAAACCAGCAGTATCTGTTAAAAAAACTGGTAAACCACCTAAAACAAGTCTTACTTCCAAAGCATCACGAGTTGTTCCTGCTTCTTCTGTCACAATAGCAACAGATTTTCCAGCCAAGCGATTCATAATACTTGATTTTCCAGAATTTGGAGCACCCGCAATAACAACTTTTAATCCATCACGTAAAATACTCGCACGCTCGCCTTCAACAATATGTTGCCGAAGAGAAATGCAAAGATCTTCAACATTTTTCCAAACTTTATCAGATATTGAATTGGGAATATCAGCCTCATCAGCAAAATCAAGTTCCGCTTCAATAAAAGCACGAGCCTTCATAAGTTTATGGCGCCAATCACGATAAAGCACTGTTAAACGCCCACTCGTACCCATAATCGCTAAACGCCGCTGACTCTCTGTTTCAGCCTCTATTAAATCAGCAAGACCTTCTGCTTGAACAAGATCTAATTTTCCTTCCATAAAAGCACGGCGTGAAAACTCACCCGCCTCAGCCATACGACATCCAGAAAATGTAGATAATTCATCAAGAAAACGATTAACAACTGCTTTTCCTCCATGCAAATGAAATTCCGCACAATCTTCTCCTGTAAAACTATGAGGAGCAGGAAAAAAAACAGTTAAAGCAGAATCTAAAAAACTACCATCACGAGCTGTAAGATTTCCATAATGCATAAACCGCGCTTTAGGTAAACAACCACAAAGCGTTTTAACAACATGCACAACATGAGGACCAGAAAGCCGAATGACAGCAACCCCTGAAGGCAACAATCCACTCGAAACAGCAAAGATTGTATCCACAGGATTTATCCTAATCGAAAGACTTAACGTTTCTAGGTATTCATTGAATCAAAAAATTCACTATTATTTTTCGTTTGTTTTAACTTATCAATCAAAAATTCAATTGCATCTGTAACATTCATAGGTGCTAAAATACGGCGAAGCACAAAAATTTTATGTAAATCCTGTCGTGCTACTAAAAGCTCTTCTTTACGTGTTCCTGATTTCAAAATATCCATAGCTGGGAAAATGCGTTTATCAGCAACTTTACGATCAAGAACAATTTCCGAATTACCAGTTCCTTTAAATTCTTCGAAAATAACCTCATCCATACGGCTACCGGTATCGATCAAAGCCGTTGCAATAATAGTTAAAGATCCACCTTCTTCAATATTACGTGCCGCGCCAAAAAAACGTTTTGGACGCTGTAGAGCATTTGCATCCACACCACCGGTCAAAACTTTACCTGATGATGGAACAACTGTATTATAGGCACGCCCTAAACGTGTAATAGAATCAAGAAGGATAACCACATCACGCCCATATTCAACGAGACGTTTAGCTTTTTCAATAACCATTTCAGCCACTTGTACATGACGTATTGCTGGTTCATCAAAAGTAGAAGAAACCACCTCTCCCTTTACAGAACGTTGCATATCAGTAACTTCTTCTGGTCTTTCATCGATTAAAAGCACAATAAGATAACATTCAGGATGATTAGTAGTAATAGAATGAGCAATATTTTGAAGTAGAACAGTTTTTCCTGTTCGAGGAGGTGCTACAATGAGACCTCTCTGTCCTTTTCCCAAGGGAGAGATCAAATCAATCACCCGTGAGGACATATCTTTCTCTGTAGGATCTTGTATTTCCATCTGGAAACGTTCATTTGAATAAAGAGGAGTGAGATTATCAAAATGAATTTTATAGCGAATTTTTTCCGGATCTTCAAAATTAATTGTATTAATTTTAAGAAGAGCAAAATAACGCTCTCCTTCCTTTGGGCTCCGGATAGGACCTTCAATCGTATCCCCTGTTTTTAAAGAAAAAGATTGAATTTGTGCAGGAGAAAGATAAATATCATCAGGCCCTGGAAGGTAATTAGCATCAGCAGATCGCAAAAATCCAAATCCATCTTGTAAAACTTCAACAACTCCTTCTCCAATAATTTCTACATCTTGCAAAGCAAGTTTTTTCAAAATAGCGAACATTAATTCTTGTTTACGCATCAAAGAAGCATTTTCAACTTCTAATGTTTCAGCAAAAGAAACAAGCTCAACTGGGTTTTTACTTTTAAGTTCTTGTAGTTTCATTTCCTGCATAAAATACGCTCTTTAGTAGGTGGGGAAATTGTTTTTAAATCAATTTATGGGAAATTTAAAGAATAGAACACTCTTAGTAAGGTAAGAGTATTCTATACTTAACTTTTTTAAACTGCAAGTGTTCTTCATAGGATTTATTTTCGTATACAATTCAAAGATCCTATAAAAATCACTTTTACAAATTGAAATGACTGATCAAACATTTAAAAAGCAAATCATTTATAAAAAAATTAATAATATTTTAAAGAACTTACATGATACATCATTCTTAAATGGGTTAAGAAAAAATATTGATGATTTATATACTCAATAAATTAATCTTCAAAAAAAAATTATTTTTTCCAAAATTTTTTATTTAATAATTTAAGAAATGAAGATTTTTTTTATTTAAACCTGTGTTTAATGGGGATTATTATTTATACTTCATTCATCCTCAGTTTTATCCACAAAGGAACAGAGAAAAAAATAAACTATAGCTCCACCTTAAAGATATTATCCCTGTTCTTTTTTCTAAGAGGATTTTAGATATCAGAATTATTCAATTTGTGCATAATAATGAAAAATTCTCTTTAAATTTTCATTTTATAAAAAAGCACCACTATATATTCACATTTGTTAACAAGGAGTTAAAATTTTTGTGACAAGAGAAAAAAAATCCTTTCATTTACATATGCTTTCTGATGCAACAGGAGAAACATTAATCTCTTTAGGAAGAGCTGTGGCATCACAATATAGGATGAGTCAGGTGACAGAACATATCTATCCAATGATTCGCAATAAAACACAGTTGCAAAGGGCTCTTGATGAGATACAACAACATCCGGGGATTGTTCTTTACACAATCATTGATAAAAAAATTAAGATGCTTCTGAGAAGAAGATGTGAGAAAATAGAAGTTCCCTCTATCGATATACTACATCCTGTTTTGAATGCTTTTCAATCTTACCTTGGAATTCCTACAAATTTACGTGTTAGTGCACAGCATGATCTTAATGCAGATTACTTTCGTCGTATTGAGGCATTGGATTTTACAATAGAACATGATGATGGTCAGTCACCTGGTAGCCTCTCGGATGCAGACGTAATTCTTGTAGGAATCTCAAGAACTTCTAAAACACCAACCAGTATTTATTTAGCAAATCGTGGAATTAAAACAGCCAATGTTCCTCTTATTCCAGGCATTGATTTGCCAGATACTCTTTTAGGAGCAAAAAATGCTCTTATTATAGGCTTAATTGCATCAGCTGAACGAATTTCACATATTCGTCAAAACCGAGATTTGGGAGATGGTTTTACTCTTGAAAGTTATACAGACAGAATCAGTATAGCTGAAGAATTGACCTATGCAAAACGCATTTGCGAACGTTTTGGCTGGCCTATTATTGATGTTACAAGACGCTCTATTGAAGAAACTGCTGCGGCAATATTTGAACTTTTGTCGCGATTTCGTGAAAGAGAATGAAAGAAAAACCTATGGTAGGAGAAACTTTAATATTAGCATCTCTTAGTTCTTATCGTGCACAATTGTTGAAAAAAGCAGGTTTAAGTTTTTTTGTCGAAGGGGCTTCTTTTGATGAAAGAGAAGTAGAAAAAACAGGAAAAACAAAAAATCCTAAAGAACTAAGTTGTTTTCTTGCAAGTGCAAAAGCAAAAAATGTTTCGGATCGCTTTCCTGATGCTTTAGTTATTGGATGTGATCAAGTACTTGATTTAGAAGGTAAAATTCTTCATAAAGTTAAAAGTAAACAAGAAGCATATCAACGTTTGTGTACTTTATCAGGAAAAGTTCATTCTCTTCACAGTGGAGTGGCTTTATTCCAGAATGGCCAAGAAATTTGGGTGGAAGCTTTTAGTGCTCATATGTCAGTACGTCCTCTGTCATCAGAATTCATTGAACGTTATCTTATACGTGTAGGGGCAGATGTTCTAAACAGTGTGGGGATGTATCAAATTGAAGGAGAAGGAATTCATCTTTTTGAAAAAATTGATGGAGATTTTTTTACTATTATTGGGTTACCTTTATTACCTTTACTCATAAAACTACGCCATTTTGGGGTTATCGATGGTTAATTTGACGATGAAGCGTGAAAAAGAAATACCTCCACGTGCCTTTGTTGTTGGCACACCTATTTACCATTCAAAATCGCCAAAAATTCATAATTTTTGGCTCAAACAATATGATTTACAGGGAGAATATCTGGCACAAGAAGTAATATCTGAAGAATTGAGAGATTTTTTAGCATCTCTAAAAAAGAAAGGGTTTTGTGGAGGGAATGTTACTTTACCGCATAAACAAGAAGCCTTTCGTTTGGCAGATTATAAAGATGATGTTGCAACAATGATTGGAGCTGTTAATACACTGTGGTATGAAGGGGATAAACTTTGTGGCACAAACAGTGATGCCTATGGTTTTAGTGCTAATCTTGATGATTCTGCTCTTGATTGGGTGGCGGAAACAGCTGTTGTTTTTGGTGCCGGTGGTGCTGCACGTGCTATCCTCTATGCCTTAAAAAAAAGAGGATTTGAGCGTATTTATTTAGTTAATCGTACAAAACAACGGGCGGAAAATTTAGCTGAGCATTTTGGAAAGCCAGTTGAAGTTTACGATTGGCATAAGGTGCATGAAATACTTCATCAGGCTGATTTGATTGTCAATACAACTTCTGTAGGCATGACAAACCCAAATGAGGAAAAGAGTGCTTCTTTTTTTTATGATTTTCATAAAATAAAGGCAACGGCGTTAGTAACAGATATTGTTTACACGCCCCTAATAACCCCTTTCTTACAACAAGCAAAAGCGCATGGTCTAAGGACAGTTGATGGCTTGGGCATGCTTTTACATCAGGCTGTTCTAGGGTTTGAACGATGGTTTGGAATAAGACCACAGGTGACAAAGGCATTACGGACTGCAATTTTACAGGATATTGGTGAAGAGAGAGGATGAAAATCGTAGGATTAACGGGATCAATTGCCATGGGAAAATCAACAGTTGCTGATTTTTTTAGACAAGCGGGCATTTCCGTTTTTAGTGCTGATGATGCAGTTTACCAACTTTACAAGAGTGAACCAACTTTATCGCTTATAGACCATACATTTCCTGGTGTTGTTGAAAATGGTAAAGTGAATTGTCAAAAGCTTTCTGAAATTTTGATCAACGATAGTAAAAAATTACAAACCTTAGAAAAAATAATACATCCTTTAGTGCAAAAAAAAGAAAAAGAATTCATTAATACAGCGCGTCAACAGGGAGAAAAATTGGTTGTTCTTGATATTCCACTTCTTTTTGAAACAAAAGGTGAAAAACGTGTAGACAGTGTAATTGTTGTCTCTGCCCCATTGGCAATACAAAAAGAGCGTGTGATGATTCGCCAAGATATGAATGAAAAAAAATTTGCTTTTATCAATGCAAGGCAGATATCTGACGAAAAAAAACGAGCACGTGCTGATTTTATTATTGATACAGGAAAAGATTTAGAGAATACCCGTCAACAAGTTCTTTTTGTGATAAAAATTTTGCTAAAGAATGAAACGAATGCGTGAAATTATTTTTGATACAGAAACAACAGGTTTAGATAAAGAGAAAGACCGTATAATTGAAATCGGCTGTGTAGAGATGGTTGATCGTTATCTTACAGGACGCCGATTCCATGTTTATTTGAATCCACAAGGTGTTATTATTCCTGATGAAGTTGTAGCCGTTCATGGGTTGACGAATGAACGCTTAAAGAATGAAAAAAGCTTTATTGATATAGCTGATGAATTTTTAGAATTTATCAATGGCGCAACAATGATTGCTCATAATGCGAGTTTTGACATTGGTTTTCTGAATGCAGAATTAGCACGGGCAAATAAGCCACTTATTAGTGTTGACAATATTCTTGATACATTGGCTATGGCTCGGCGCAAATTTCCCATGGGGCCTAATTCTCTTGATGTTTTGTGCAAACGTTTTGGCATTGATAATAGTCACCGTGTTCTTCATGGTGCTTTGCTTGATGCGGAGATTCTCGCCGATGTTTATATTGAACTCATTGGTGGAAAACAGGGCATATTAGTTTTTGAGAACAGTAGAAGTGTTGATGAAGAAAGCCAGGATGACAAAAATGCTCTCTTAACAGTTAAAGTTCGTCCACAAACTCTTTCTCCAAGGCTAAGTGCACAAGAAAAAACTCTGCATGCTAATTTTATCAAAAAAATGGGTGAAAAGGCTCTCTGGAACTCCTTTAAAGTCCCTCAATAATCTTTTCAGAAAGAGATTGTTAAAAAACAAAAAATAACAAGACTTCTTAAGATACATTTCTCTAAAAAATATGGTCGTTGTGGGGAGGGGAACACCACAACGACCCCGTCGTCACATTGTACCTCAGCTATCATAGGAGGAGCAAAATGAAAGCTATTATATCCTGTAACAGCAAAGAAAAGCTCTAGGTACTAAATATAAATTGTAACGACTTTATGCTTTATGAAAACAAAAAATGGCTTTTTAGAGGCATTTTGATAAATTTAAAAATAAGAATGAAAAAAAAATATAAAAATATATAAGAGTAGATTGTTTTTTAGCTGAAACGGAGAAATGAAATTGTCATGAAAGCAACGGATCATCTTTTTTTGGTTGATGGATCAGGCTATATTTTTCGTGCTTACTATGCCTTACCACCTTTAAAGCGCAAAAAGGATGGACTCCCTGTAGGAGCTGTCGCTGGTTTTTGTAATATGCTTTGGAAACTTCTCTGTGATGCACGCAGTACAGATACCGGCATTGTTCCGACTCATTTTGCTGTTGTTTTTGACTATTCATCCGATACCTTTCGCAAACAAATTTATCCACAATATAAAGCCAATCGTGTGACGCCTCCTGAAGATCTTATTCCTCAATTTTCTCTCATACGCCAAGCAACAAAGGCTTTTAATTTACCTTGTATTGAGAAGGAAGGATTTGAAGCGGATGATTTAATTGCTACCTATGCACGATTGGCAACAAAGGTTGGAGCAAAAACAACGATTATTTCTTCTGATAAAGATTTGATGCAATTGGTAAATACACATGTATCTTTGTATGACGGAATGAAAGATAAGCATATTGGTATTTCTGAAGTGATAGAAAAGTGGGGTGTTGCACCTGAAAAAATGGTTGATTTGCAAGCTTTAACTGGAGATCCAACAGATAATATACCAGGTGTTCCAGGGATTGGTCCCAAAATTGCAGCACAATTGCTGGATCAATTTGGTTCTCTTGATCTCTTGTTGAAGCATGTGACAGAAATTAAGCAAACAAAACGGCGTGAAAATATTCAAGCCTATAGTGAACAAGCAAAAATTTCTCGTAAATTGGTTCAGCTTAAAACAGATGTGCCTGTAGAAAATGATTTAGATGATTTTATTTTAGAACCTCAAGATGGTCCGCGCTTAATCGCTTTTCTTAAAGCTATGGAGTTTTCTACATTAACGCGTCGTGTAGCAGAAGCAACAGCATGTGATGCAACAGTTATTGATGCACTTGATAGAGATGTTGAATGGGACAAGCCTGGATCTGAATGTGATTCTGATTTTAAAAAAGTTGAGAGAGAAATCCTTCATGATTTTTCTGAGAACTCCCCACAACGGCTAGCACAAAAACGTCAAGATCAAGCTTTAAGTCAGAAAATTACAAGAGAGACTTATAGAACCATTCTTGATGAGGAAACTTTGAGAGAGTGGTTATCACAAGCGCAAGAGCAAGGTTTTTTTGCTTTTGACACGGAAACAACTTCTCTTGATCCTATGCAAGCAAAGCTTGTTGGTTTTTCGTTGGCATTACAACCAGAAAAAGCAGCCTATGTACCCCTTGAACACATTGAAGGGGAAAATGATCTTTTGAGAGGGGGGCGCATTGTTTCGCAGATTGAAACACAAAGGGCTTTGGCACTTTTAAAGCCAATATTAGAAGATAAAGCGATTTTAAAAATTGGTCAGAATATAAAATATGATTGGTTAGTGATGAAGCAACACGGCATTGTAATACATTGTTTTGATGACACAATGCTTTTGTCGTATGCCCTAGAGGCTGGAACTCTAACACATAATATGAATGCTTTGTCTGAACGTTGGCTTGGTCATAAGCCGATTGCCTACAAAGATTTAACATATAACGGAAAAAAGATCACATCTTTTGCAGAAGTAGATTTGAAACAAGCAACCCTTTACGCTGCGGAGGATGCTGATATAACGCTTCGTTTATGGCAAGTTTTGAAGCCACAACTTGTGGCGCAGGGAATGACAAGAATTTATGAGCGTCTTGATCGGCCACTAATAGAAGTTCTTGCAAGGATGGAAGAACGTGGGATTCTCGTTGACAGGCAGATTTTGTTGTGTCTTTCAGGAGAATTGGCACAGGCAGCTTTTATTCTAGAAGAAGAAATTTATCAGCTGTCTGGTGAGAAATTTAATCTTGCTTCGCCAAAACAATTAGGGGATATTCTTTTTGGCAAAATGGGATTACCTGGAGGTACTAAAACAAAGGGTGGACAATGGTCAACTTCTGCACAAACCTTAGAGGAATTGGCTGCTGAAGGCCATGTTTTACCGCGTAAAATTATTGATTGGCGTCAACTTGCAAAACTAAAATCGACTTATACAGATGCTTTACCCTCTTATATTTTGCCAAAAACAGGGCGTGTTCATACGAATTATTCTTTGGCAATAACATCAACGGGGCGGTTATCGTCATCAGAGCCCAACTTGCAAAACATTCCAGTGCGAACCGCTGAAGGGCGAAAAATCCGAACAGCTTTTGTTGCTCCAAAAGGGCATCTGTTGCTATCGGCTGATTATAGCCAAATTGAATTGCGCATTCTTGCGCATATTGCCGACATTACAGCGCTCAAAGAAGCTTTTGCTAAGGGGCAGGATATTCACGCTATAACAGCATCACAAATGTTTGGAGTAGCAATAGAGGGGATGCCATCAGATATAAGAAGACGTGCAAAAGCGATTAATTTTGGCATTATTTATGGTATTTCAGCTTTTGGATTAGCCAACCAATTAGGTCTTTCACGGCAAGAAGCGGGGCGTTATATTCAACTCTACTTTGAAAGATTTCCAGGAATTAAAGATTATATGGAAACGACAAAGACCTTTGCACGCCAAAATGGTTATGTAGAGACAATTTTTGGACGTCGTATCCATTATCCAGAAATAAAAGCAGCGAATCCACAAGTTCGTTCCTTTAATGAACGGGCTGCTATCAACGCGCCAATTCAAGGATCAGCAGCGGATATTATTCGCCGTGCTATGATTCACATGGAAGATGCTTTGGAAAAAGAAAAACTATCAGCAAAAATGTTGTTACAAGTGCATGATGAATTGATTTTTGAGGTACCAGAAGAGGAGAGTGAAAAGACTATGGCTGTTGTTAAAAGAGTTATGGAAAATGCTACAATGCCGGTTCTCTCTCTGTCTGTGCCGCTTGAAGTAAAAGTAATGGCTGCTCAAAATTGGGATGAAGCACATTAGCCTTTTTCACTTATTTTGTTTTTAAGGGTATTCATTGCATGAGAAAGATCAAGATAAGCTTTGATAGGCAAATGATCGGAGGCAATGCGTGCAAGCGGTGAATGATGATTTTCAACACGTGTCATCAATTGATGAGGGAAAGCAAGAATTCTATCAAGAGCCAAAAAGGGGAAACGAGAGGGAAAGCTTGGTACAGTTCCAACTGTGCTATCAAAATAGGGCGCAAAATGGTTTAAAGAGGAACCTTTTCCTATCCGCCATTCATTAAAATCCCCAATAAGCAGTGTGGGCATAAGAGGGCGTTTTTGCAGTAATGAAAGAAGCATTTTTGTTTGCTGATTGCGAGAATGGCGTAATAATCCGAAATGAGCAGCAATAACACGAATAGGACCCGCTTCCATTTCCAGCTCTACAATCACCGCCCCACGTGGTTCAATACCAGGCAGGGTAATTTGTAAGGTATCGCGTACATGTCCTTTTCGTAAAAAAAGAGCATTACCGTGCCAACCATGACTATGAGGTGACATGGTGTTTAAGGGCACCGGAATAAGACCTGTTTTGGCTTTTAACAGTTGAAGATCAATCAAGCCAATTCGTTCACCAAAACGTTTATCTGCTTCCTGAAGGGCAAGAATATCAACTTGCAGTTCAGTAATAACCTGTACAGTTCGAGTGGGACTAAAAACTTTATCAACACCGATGCATTTATGAACATTATAGGAAGCGACGGTAAGATCATAATTATCATTGTGGTTGATGATGTCTGATCGATGAGAAGACCGTCTGCGGATGGCTTTTAACAGCGGACTATCAAGCTTTTGCTGGATAAATGTTACAAACCGAGGAAATTTTTGCTTGTAAGGCTTCTTTGTCATTTTGTGAAGTGTATATGCCAAAGTGATAAAAGGAATATGCTTGCATTAAAAACTAAAAAACCTTGTTTCTTTTGAGAAACAAGGTTTTTTAATTTAAGAATAATTGCTACGATCAATCACGGTTTGAACCAAGAAACTGCAATAAGAAAACAAACATATTGATGAAATCAAGATAAAGACTTAACGCACCCATGATAATTTTACGTCCTTGCGTGTCATTTGCATCTCCTTCATAATACATCAATTTAATGTTTTGCGTATCATAAGCTGTGAGACCAGCGAAGATAAAGACGCCGATCACAGAAATAGCAAATTGCACGGCACTTGATCCGAGAAAGATATTGACAACCATGGCAAGCATCAAGCCAACTAGACCAATGAAAAAGAATGAGCCCATCGCCGTGAGATCACGCTTTGTCGTGTAACCATAAAGCGAAAGAGCACCAAAAGTGGCAGCGCTAATAACAAAGGTTTGCACAACACTTTCTGTTGTATAACGCAGAATGATCGAGGATAGTGAAAGTCCAACGAGGGCAGCATAACCAAAAAACAGGCTACGTGCCGCACTTGTACTCAGTGTATTGATTTTAAAACTCAGGAATAATACCGCCACAAGTGGTGCAAACATAACAATGTAAGAGAATGGTGATGTATAAAATGTTACTCCAAATGAAGTTAAGTAAACACTGCTACTGATTTGAGCGGCTGCTTGGCTCATTTCCGTTGTCGTTGCTAATGATGCAACTGCATAAGCGGCTGCAGCTGTAATAAGCAAACCAATGGCCATTGTATTATAGACACCCAGCATATAGCTGCGCAATCCTTGATCAATTGATGCATCGGCACGGGAAACAGACGCCGAACGTAAATTTTTGAAATCAGCCATAATATAAAGTCCTTTAGCATATGTTCCGTCAGGTGTTGGGGTCAGAAAGGGACGCTCCCTTCTAGTTTCCTAAGAGCTTTTACTTGACAAGCAGAAAGGACCCCAGGTGCTGCTGGCGGAATTCCAGCTTACCTCCCCTTATTATGGAGATTTATTTCAAAATTACAAGAGACTTTTATTAAAAAGGAAGCTTACAAATTGGTAATGAAGGGAGAGGATTTTGATCAAGGACATCAAGTCTTTTGAGTATAATTTTTACAAAGCTGAAGAGGGTATTGCAGTGATGTTTCTCTTAAGGCACAAATATTAAAAATTTATTTGCATAACTTTGTTGATAGTCAGACAAATCCTCATAATTTTTTAGAGTAAGTATAGCGTATTTGAGAGCTAAGATATAAACTTCTAAGAGTTAAGAATATAAATCCATAAATTATTGGGTCTATAGGACAATCCTCAATAATTTTTTTGCATATCCTGTGATTACTAGAATCTTTAAAGAATTTTTGGATGAGTGTATTACTTTAATCTGCAAATTCAAAAGATGATACGAGAAACCTGCTTTCCAGTAAGTAAGCGATGGGCAGAGTTTTTCAGATTTATATCATATGAAAATCAACAGGTTCATTGATAACAGCTGTTATTTTAGGAAAAAGTTTACGGCGTGTGTGAATGTCAGAAAAACTTGAAAAAAAGAATTTTCAAAACCATAAATTTTAATAGGGACAACTTTTGCTTTATCAATAATTGCGTTGCTCTTTTCATAAATTTTCATGAAGTTTTTTGTAACAGAAATATTTCTTTCTAGAAAAACAACAAGGGGTTTCTTTTGTACGGTATTTATAAAATGGCGATTTATGAACGGTTTTGTGAGATCTGGAGGAAAAACATTTATGTATTTCATGAAGGGATGCATCCACCAAAGTTTTGCAGTATGAGCGTCAATAACAATAACGGGATTGTGCAAATTTGTTATTTCGCAAAGAGCGAGAGCCAGAAAAACATTGAGAAAGGAGACATGATTAAAAACCAGAATGGGGGATTTTCTGATTTTGGAAAAAATTTCTACACCTTTGATTTTTAAACGAAAAAACAGGCGAAAGAAAATGAAAATAAAATCGCAAAAAGAATTCGTAGGCAAATATTTTAGTATCACGATTGCAGTTATTAAAGAGCTAAGATCAAGAATAAGAACTATCTTATCAATGGAAGTACCAAGATATTGAATAAAAGTGATAATACCTGCTCCCATAACCATAAGAGCAGAATTGAGGATGTTATTAGCAGCAATAACACGTGCGCGTTTATAAGGTTTAGCCCAGGCTTGCAGTGCGGAAAATCCAGGAACAACAAGAAAAGTACTTGAAATTGCTGCCAAGGCAAAATCAAACATAATGTGCAATAATTTCGAATGAGAAAAGAAATCAATAAACGTTTCAATTTTAAATTCAGGATCAAGACCATTAAGAATAATACTTAAGTCTATACAAACAATGCAACAAAAGTTCCTATAATCGGTAATAGCAAGTTAATTCGTTCCGCTGAAAGCCAAGCCACCATCGCAGAGCCAAGAGCACAGGAAATGGAAAACAATGTTAAAAACAAGATCGTTCCCATTGGCAATGCAATATTAAGAGAAGCCATGAGTATTGGAATGATGGAGAGGAGTGTAGCACCTATAAACCAAAACCAAGAAACTATAAGGCTTACAATGAATAAGCGTTTTTCTTGGATACAATATTTGAAAATAGATTTGGTGGCACGTATAATGTTATAGTCAACAATAACATTAGATTGTGCAGGAGTATTTTCTGGCATAAAGCAGCTCGTAGCCCATGAAAGTGTAGTGAAGATAATTATAGTGAACGCTGGAATAATTTGTAATTTATTTTGAAAATCGAAACTAAGTCCAGCCCATAATGTTCCTAATAAAATAGCAATAAAGGTTGCTGTTTCTATCCATGCATTGGCACGTGGTAAGTGAGATTTTGCCATATGGTCTGGGAATGTTGCATACTTAATAGGTCCCAAAAGTGCTGATGCAGAACTAAAAAGAAATAGACAGAACATAATCAAAGTAATGGAAGATAAAAAGAGAGAGATCGGGCTTGCTAAAGCAATAAAGAGAGTAAAAAATTTAATTAAACGAGCAATTTTTGCTTTACTAAAGCAGTCAGCTAATTAACCTCCTGTTGCAGAAAATAAGAGATAAGGAAGCGAAAAAACACCATTTGTTAAGCTAATAAGGCTTGGTTGGTATTCTAAAGCACTCCATGTGATAATGAGAAAAACTAAAGTATTTTTAACACAATTGTCGTTGAAAGCAGAAAAAAATTGGCTCCAAAACAAAGGTGCAAAAGCGCCTGAACTTAATAAAAAAGAACGATTATCTGCACTTAGAAAATTTTTCACAGGAGCCGAATTCTTTTCATTCATCTTTCTTCTCCTTATCGTTTAATTCTATACTCTGTAAAGAAACAGTATATTTCCAAAAAAAGAGAAAAATGATATGTTTTTTTAATTTCAAGTCAATAAAGGACTGTATTTCCTGTCTGGATAAAGGAATATAAACAGGTGAGAAAAGCAAAAAACGCTGTTAGAATTAATTACAGCTTTGTACAGATTATCATATTTCAATTTTAAAATGCGTGACACCTTTGAGTTAAATATGAAAGCATGAAATAATATAAAATAATGAAGAGGCGATAATTTTGTAATACATTTGACGACAGAGCGGTTTTTAACTGTTACCGATAAAGTGGTGAATTATTGAAATGATAAAAGAATGACGGATCAGAATAAGCCTTGATAGTGAATCTCTATAATTTCATGGAGGAATTGAAAGGGAGAAACATAAATCCAAAAAGATATAATTTTCAGAGGCAAATGGTTTAAAAATCTTTCTAATTCGAAATTTATGAATAAAAACCGATAATATATTGGCTTTCTTTTGATTCCATTATCGAAGAAGAGAGCTTTTGGAAAGAAGTCGTACTCTTATTCAGAAGAAATGTTCTTGAAGGTGCTTTTTCTTTTAATCCAGCTACGCAATTCTTCAATAATGATAGCAATAACACCAAGCGTGATAAAAGTATCTGCAAGATTAAAAACAGCAAAATAAAAGACATCGTCAATATAAAAGAGTATATAATCAATGACATAATAGAAACAGATTCGGTCAATAAGATTACCGATTGCACCACCAATAATAAGGGTAAGACCAAAGTGTGCTAAAGGTTTATTGTATTCGGTATTTTTCCACAACCATAAAAGAAAAATAAGAACGATGAGTGTAAGAAAAATAAGTGCCCAATGAGAAAAAGAGGAAAAAAAGGAAAATGCGATCCCAGAATTGCGTACATGATAGAGAGAAAGAAAAGGGAAAAGTGGGATCTCTGTTCCGAGGGGCATAGTGTGCATAACCCAGTACTTAACTGCTTGATCAATCCCTACTGTAAGAATTAAACCAAGAAGAAAAAAAGACAATGATTTGCGTGTCATATTATGGCCCTGTATAGTTCCAGTGTTAAATGTGCGGTTCTAATGTTAAAGAAGAACGGCGAATTTCATAAAGCATGAGAGCTGTTGCTACTGCGAGATTAAGAGAATCAGCACGTCCACTTTGTGGAATACGCACGAGTTGATCACAACGGTTTGCAAGAATATCTGGTAAACCTTGTTTTTCATTGCCCATTAAAAGGATAATAGGACCATTTTTGAAATCAATTGTACGATAATCAATAGATCCCTTTAAATGCGTGCCGACGATCATGCCTTTAAACTGGGTAGACCAGCTTAAAAAGGCATTTTCATCACAACGATAAAGTGGTACAGAAAAAATTGATCCCATTGTTGCACGCACTGTTTCAGGTGAGAAAGGATCTGTTGTTTCACCGATCAAAATAACACCTTTGGCTCCTACAGCATCAGCAGTACGGATGATAGTACCAAGATTTCCTGGATCACGCACTCGATCAAGCGCAACATAAACATCTTCAGCCTGTCCTTTGATCATTTCAAATGGTTGCCACTGTTGTTTAAAAATACCGATAACTGTCTGTGGATTATCACGTCGTGCGATAGATTCCATAATTTTTTGTGATGCTTTAATGACAAGACCACCGTTGGCTACAGTGCGTGCAGCGGTGTTTTCGATAGCAGCGTTACCAATTTTGCTTTTAGAAAAAATGAGTGTTTGTATTTTCCAACCAAGATTGAGAGCATCAATCACTAATTTAAACCCTTCAGCCATGAAAAGTCCTTCTCGATTACGATTTTTCTTCTGGCTAAGTGCTTTAAGGTCTTTAATGATAGGATTACTAAGAGAGGTAATGTCTTTAACCTTACCGATTTTGGGCATACACATGTTCAGACAATCCAACGGCTAAAAAGAGAAGTAGAAAGAGCGCGTCCAGCGGTTTCTTCACGCAAGATCAGTTCTCCTGATTCGATTGTACCACCAAGATTTATAAATTCATCACGCATAAGAGTGTGTAATGTATAGAAAGAAGCGCGGATAGAATAGGCTGTGAGTACCATGGCAAGAGGTTTATCAGAGAGAAGTTTGCGGCAGTTTGTGATCATTGTGGGTAAGTGATCGAACAGTTGCCAGATTTCACCATGAGGTCCACGTCCATAAGCGGGAGGATCAAGAAGAATCATATCATAAGTTTTTTGACGACGCAGTTCGCGCTCAACAAATTTTACAGCGTCATCACAAATCCAGCGAATAGGGCGATCTGATAACCCTGCTCTTTCTTGATTGGTTTTTGCCCAAGCAATGGCTTTTTTAGAAGCATCAACATGTGTTACATTTGCACCTGCACGTGCAGCAATCAAAGAGGCAATGCCTGTATAGCCAAAAAGATTAAGCAATTTGATAGGACGTTTGGCGTTGACAATTTGTTCTTCCATTGCACACCAATGGGCATCTTGCTCAGGAAAAACCCCCACATGACGAAAAGAAGTAAAACGGCCTAGAAAAGATAGTCCGTTCCAAGAAAGTGGCCATGTTTCCCAAAGCGGCTTTTTGGGAAAATGCCAACGACCAACACCTTCTTCTTCTCGATTTCCAGTGAAAATAGCATCAACATTCGCCCACTGTTTTTTTGATAAAGCTGGTTTCCATAGTGCTTGACCTTCTGGTCGAATAATACGGTAAGCTCCGTAACGCTCCAATTTTCGCCCATGACCAGAATCTATGAGAGCATAATCTGCACTTGACCCTGTTTCTAAAATAAGAGGCAATTTTTCCTGAGGATATATACCACTAGGGTGTGATTGAAAGCACTGCGCAAGCATATTCGGTTTCACAATAAAGCTCTTGAAAAAAACTATGTTAAAAGGCTCTTACAATTTCTATAATAGTATAAAGACCTTAAGTCGATTAAAACATTTATAGTAAAAAAGAGAAAGCTTATTTTTAATAATGTGCTAAACACCATGAGAGAAAGATTTCAGCGAACTCTCTTTATACTATATTAGTGATCGACATTTTTAATTTCTCAAGTTCCGCTTTACTTTCTTTAAGAGCTTTTTTGTATTTATGACATGTAAACCAATGCATTATGCTACTTAGTAAAATACCAAGACCGAAAAAAATAAACAGCCATATAAAAAGAGGAGCTTGATAAGTAAAATTTTCAGAATTGATTCGAAAAGGATCAAGCGTTAATGTAACTATTTGACGATTAGCGATGATAAAAGCAATTAAAAGAGCTGTTATGGGCACTAAAATAATTGCTAAAACGGTACGTTTGGTTGTCATCAATTTACTCACTGATTAAGCCGGTCGCGCAAATCTTTACCTGTTTTGAAAAAAGGGATCCATTTTTCTTCAACCATAACGGCTTCGCCTGTTCGTGGATTACGACCATTACGAGCTGAGCGACTTTTGACAGAAAAAGCCCCAAAACCGCGAAGTTCAACACGATTACCATTGGCAAGTGCTGTTGAAATTTCTTCAAAAATAGCATTCACAATATTTTCCACATCCCGTTGAAAAAGATGCGGGTTATGACGGGCAATAATTTGCACAAGTTCTGACTTAACCAAAATAACCTCTCTTCATACAAAAAAGATTCTTTTACAATATTACACTTCACACATATACATTACATTACATATATAAATAGACAAAAGCAAAATAAAACCAAGAAAAAACGAATTGCAAGAAACAAAATTTGAAAATACATCTTATAGGGATTATACAAGTCAAAAAACGCGGAATATTTAAGAGATTAGGAGAGTATGTCCGTACATAATCAGTCTAAAATTTTTTCAAAAAGTGAGAAATCGCCTTTTGAGGATGCTTTTAGAAAAGCATCGCGTCATTCGCGTAGTATTAGCATCTTAAAATTTTTGTTACCTTTCTGTGCCTTGACTGCAGGGGTGGTTTTTTGTTGGTTTACATTCTTTTTTGTTCCTGCTGCTTCTGATCCTGTGATTTTGAATGATGAAGAGAGCGGAATCATGAAGTTGACAATGCTTAATCCAAAATTAGAAGGTTACACACGTTCTCGTGAGCCCTATTGGCTCAAAGCGGAGAAGGCCTTTCAAGATCGTACACATTCTGGAATCATTGGATTGCAAAAGATTACAGCTGAGGCATTTGTAGGCAAACAAAGACGCGTTTTTCTTGATGCGCAAGGAGGAAATTACGATAATATCAATGGTTGTTTGCAATTAGATAAGCCCTTTAGCATTACAACAAATGATGGAATAATTGCACAATTTATGGCAGCAAATATTAATTTATCTGAGGGGCAATTAAACACAGATAAACGCGTGAAGATCCAACGTGCAGGGTTTCATCTTGCAGCAAATGCTTTGCAAATCCGAGAAAAAGGGCAAAAAATATATTTTCATGGCGGTGTACATTTAGTGCTTGACAAACAATGAGATCATATCAATACGAATCTTGAACTTATCTTTGATGAAAGAGGAATATGTATCTGTATGAAAAAAAATTGAAAGCGATAAGATGAAGCCGAAGAGATCATACAGAAAATGGATGGGTATTACTTTGGCCGTGAGCTTAGAAATCTTAGGTTTTGGAGCAGTTTCTGGACATGCTGAAGGTGCTCATTTTGGCATTCATCTGTCAAATGACAAAGAACCGGTGGAACTTTATGCAGATTCTTTAGAAATACGTGATAAAGAGGGGATAGCGCTTTTTAATGGTGATGTTTCAGTGATTCAAGGTGAACGTCTTTTGCGGACAGCAAAATTAGTAGTTTACTATAATAAGACGCATACAGGAGCTGATGAGGACCAAGAGAATATGAAGACAGCTTCGTCGGTTTGGTTTGGTTCGGCTGGTATTAAGAAAATGGAAGCTTTAGGAAAGGTTTATATAAAAATTGCCACACAAATTGCTACGGGTGATAAAGGTGTTTTTGACGGAAAGTCAAAAATGATGAGCTTAACAGGGAAGAATGTTGTATTAACCGATGGTGATAATGTGGCAACGGGATGCAAACTGACAGCAGATATGAAAAGTGGAAAGGCTTTTCTGGAAGGTTGTGAGACGTCTGAAAAAAAGGGTCGCGTTTCCATCATTTTTAAACAAAGTCAAAAGAATGGCCATTAAGATTTCATGTTTGGAATCAAAAGAAAAAAGCAAGCGGACAGACATGATTTTGCAAATAAGACTTTAAGAGAAGGCTTAAAGGGAACCTTGGTTGCCAGCCATTTGGTTAAAGTTTACCGTGGAAGACAAGTTATTAATGGTGTTTCTTTCGGTATTCGTACCGGAGAAGCTGTTGGCATTTTAGGTCCCAATGGTGCAGGCAAAACGACTTGTTTTTATATGGTGACGGGTCTTATTAAATCGGATGGAGGATCCATTAAAATTGATGGGTTTGATATCACGCATCTCCCAATGTATCGGCGTGCTCGTTTGGGTATTGGATACCTTCCGCAGGAAGCGTCGATTTTTCGCGGTCTTTCAGTAGAAGATAATATTAAAGCTGTTTTAGAGGTAGTCGAGAAAGACCGGCTTAAACGACGTGAAGATTTGGATGCCCTTTTGCATGAATTTAAAATTGACCATTTACGCAAGATGTCTGCTCTTTCCTTATCAGGCGGTGAGCGTCGACGACTTGAAATTGCGCGTGCTTTAGCCTCTCGCCCTAATTTTATGTTACTTGATGAGCCATTTGCAGGAATTGATCCTATCGCTATTTCTGATATTCAACAGCTTATTCGTTATTTAACGAAGCGTGGGATTGGTGTTTTGATAACGGATCATAATGTACGTGAGACATTAGGACTTGTTGACCGTGCTTATATCATTCACGCGGGACAAGTTTTAGTTCATGGTTCTCCTCATGATATTATCAACAACGCTGATGTACGCAGAATTTATTTAGGAAACCAGTTTTCTCTCTGATTCTACAGCTTTGGCTTTTCATCAAAACGCCTTTCTTCCCTATAGTCAATTTACGTGGCGTTTTTTATGCATTTTTGCTTATACTTAAAAGAATCATTTCATTTAAGCTAAAATCATGATGTGCACAAGTACTTCAAGATTTAGGCAATTAGACGCATCTCACAGGGATAAATGAAGAAGTTTTTTCTATAGATTTCTCTTCTATAATTAAGGAAAATTTATTGTAAGGTTGCAGAAACTGTAGAAATGTTATGAAGAGCTTCAAATAGATAAAAAGATGCAGCTTTGGAGGCGAGAGGAAGGTGAAGCCTTTTAGCCCGGTTATGCAATAAGATCTTCTATGGTGATTATGTTGATGATGTTTTTACTGGAAAACTCCTTAATTTATGCCTAAATTTTTTTATAATTGTAGTCTTAGACTCAATGTTTATTAGGTGAATGAAAAAAGTCTCATTACAATGAGGTGGTCTCGTTTTTTATCGGTTTTGTTTGCTTTTAATGGCACTCTGGAAAAGATATCGCTAGATTAACTTCATAATGAATGATAAAGAAAGCAACGCACGTTTTGTTGGAAGGCATATAACGTATTAATGATGCTGTTTTAGATATTTTGATGGTAGCACCATGGGTTTTACATATTATGGTTGTCAAAGAGGATGTATGGTGTTTTGTTGGTTTGCCTTGCGCATTTAAAAATTTGTGCACGATTGCGTATATCAGGCTAAATCTGCGTGTCTTTTTGAAATATCCGCTCAACGTATAAAAGCCTGTTGAGGTCATTGCTGTCTGTTAATATTCAAGCGTACAGAGTCCTTGTCAAAGTGAAGAGCCGTTTTGTCTCAGTATATTTATCACCTTATGGGAGCCCGTTCTTAAAAGGAAAAGAAAGATCTGATAAAGAATTTTATATCAACTTTTGTGTCTAGAAGATCGAAAGTTTGTGGGTAGAGGCCATTGTTCGGTATTGTAGGGAGATTATTTTATGGACTACACCGTTTCCTTGTTTTCTGATGCTATTAATGCAGAGCTTAGAGTTATTTATTATTGTTGTGCTGATCGTAAGTAATGAAATGAATTAAACCATAACCTGTTATGAACTGAAAAATAAATTCACATGTGATGATGTAAGAAAGTGACAAAAGACTTTAACTATCCATACCATTAACTGGTTTGAAGGTAGGCATTTGAGCATGCAAAAGGAAAATTAAAGTATGAATTTGAGTGAGTTAATTGCACCTGAAGCTGTTATTCCGGCTCTTAAGGCGAATTCTAAGAAACAGGTTCTGCAAATTTTAGCCGAAAAAGCTGCCCAGTTAACAGGTCTTAATGAGCGTGTGGTTTTTGATATTGTTTTGCAACGTGAAAAACTAGGTTCAACGGGTTTGGGCGGTGGTATTGCCATTCCTCATGGAAAACTTCCTGATATTAATCGAATTATTGGAATATTTGCGCGTCTTGAGAGTCCGGTTGATTTTGAAGCGCTCGATGATGAGCCTATTGATCTGGTTTTTCTTCTTTTGGCACCTGAAAATGCTGGTGCCGATCATTTAAAAGCATTATCACAGATTGCGCGTTTTTTGCGTCATTCTGATGTTGTTCAAAAATTGCGTAATACGCATGATGCCCATGCACTTTATGCTTTATTGATTCAGAATTCAACATCCAACGCAGCTTAAAAGTTTGTGTGATGGACACATGTTGCTGGGAGTGTACGAAACAGACTTAAAAAAGGAAGAATTTGTCCTTAAAGAGTTGACAATACTGATTGCATCAGGCGCTTTATAAAAATTATTCTCAAAACAATTCTCTTTTTGAAGAGCAAGCGGCAGGAATAACCGCTGACTTTTTTATGTTTCATATATGAAGCATTTATAAATCTATTCTGAGTTAACCTTATTTAGGGGTATTCATCTGTGGTGAGATTTTTATTGGTTCTTAAGTTTCAGATGGATAAGGATATGTTTTATCTAAGAGATTAAGAAGAGGTCAATTTTTTAAGGACAAGTTTGATATAAATGTTAGCTGTTGCAAAGAGCTAAGAGCGAAAGACAGTGTTATACAGTAAGGGTAAGGGAATGAAGATTGTAGATTTTTAGATGAAGAGGGATTTTTTGTGCATGTAAAGCTTATTCAAACTTGGCTTCATTGATGAAGGGGTTGTTTCAAAAATATAGGTCGGAAAGTGTAAGCACTGTTGTGGCAAAAGGAGGCGGGTGTTTTTGTTGATAAATTCTAGTGAAATGTGATGGTTGTGTTGGCAAAAACTCCTTGAAAGTTTTGGTGTAAGAGAGTGAATGTTCTCTAATATATTAAAAGAGTATGTTAAAGCGATTTAAATTGCTGGTTGTGAGAAATTGATAATGTTTAAGTTTAAAGCATATGGTAGTAAGAGAAAATGGTTTCAAAGGAGGTAAAATGATATGCGGTGATTGGGCAAGGAATGAGATGCTCAGTGTTTCATGATTAATATACTGATCTGTAGGTTTTTCGCAAAAGGATTTTAAAATCGTCGAAAGCGGTATCTGGAAAATGTTGAATAAGAAGCATAAACGCGCTAAATTGGAAGAGAAAGAGGCTATTTTGCGCTTTTTATAAACGCAAAGGCATTGGGGGTTTTGAGTTTATTGATGCTATTCAAAAAGTTGTAAAATTTGGAGTATTCTTTAAAGGGATACGTTTTCAAGTTTTTGCAAGAGGTTGCTTATGTACAGAGAGCGGAGTTTGTTTCTTAGGCAAAGGAAGGGTATGTTGACACTTTGTTTGAAAATACCATTGCTTAAAGAAGGAGTTTTTTATACAAAACGAAATTAAGGGTTAAGCAGTGAAATAAAATCAAAATATTGTTTTTCAATCGGGTTATGAAATAAAAAATTCATGTTTTAGTAACAACTAAAAGATCACAATGAGAGGTCAAAATCTGTTTTGATTGATGCAAGAATATTTCGTTTGTTGAGGTTATTGGGACAACATCCCTGAGACAGTTATTGAGCTTGTTGAAGGAAGGGAATGTTATTAGAGACTAAAGAAGAGAGCTAAATGAAGATGTTTAAAAGAAAAATTATGGCTGTATTTATAATGGTTCTTATTTCTACTGGAGCAACATGTGCTCAAGCACCAAGCCGTTTAGATCAATTTGGAGCATGGGGAGCTTATTCTTATAAATCGCCCAAAAATACAATTTGCTATGTGTTGTCTGTACCTTTGGAGTCTTTTCCAACCACTGTTAAGCATGGCGATAATTTCTTTTTAGTTACTAAGCGTTCTCATTCACCTCTTTCATTTGAGCCCCAGTTCATGGCAGGTTATCCATTGAAAGAGGGGTCAAGAGTTACCGTAACCATTGGAAATAAAGAATTTGATTTTTTCACCAAAGATTCATCAGCTTGGTTAGCATCACCAGCACTAGAAAAGCAGCTTGTTTCTGCGATGCGTGCTGGAAAAAGTATGACAGTGAGTGCACTTTCAAAACGGGGAACACAAACGACTTATACTTACTCCTTAAAAGGTGTAACAGCCGCATTAAATGCGGCACAAAAATGCCATTAAGGTTTTTGTAACTCTAAAATAGCGATGTAAATTGGAAAAAATGGCTGTTTCATATGATCTCAGACCAATTGGTGCATGTCCGGCACGAGTGTCAGATAATGTTATTGTGAAAGAGAGAGATAAACTCTCTTTAATTGGTTTATCGCAGGACGAAATGGTAGAAGCTTTAAAGACAATTGGTGTTCCAGAACGCCAAAGGCGTATGCGTGTGCGTCAACTTTGGCATTGGCTTTATGTGCGTGGTGTTTCAAATTTTGATGAAATGCTCAATATTTCTAAGTCAATACAAGAAATTCTTAAAAGTCATTTTTCCATTGCGCGCCCAGAAATTGTTGGGGAACAAATATCAAAAGATGGTACGCGTAAATGGCTCTTGCGTTTTCCAGCACGCGGTGCTGGCAGGCCTGTGGAAATTGAAACGGTTTATATTCCTGAAGAAGGGCGTGGTACCTTATGTCTTTCATCGCAGGTCGGGTGTACCTTAACTTGTTCTTTTTGTCATACGGGAACGCAGGTTCTTGTTCGCAATCTCACAGCGGAAGAAATTTTAGCGCAACTATTGGTTGCACGTGATCGTTTGGGTGATTTTCCTGATAAGAAGACTCCTGATGGTGCGATTGTTCCAGTGGAAGGACGCAAAATCACCAATATTGTTATGATGGGGATGGGAGAACCGCTTTATAATTTTGAAGCGGTAAAAAAAGCTTTATTAATTGCTTCCGATGGGGATGGACTTTCTCTGTCGAAGCGTCGGATTACGCTTTCAACCAGTGGAGTTGTTCCTGGAATTATCCGAACCGGAGAAGAAATTGGGGTTATGTTGGCAATTTCACTCCATGCGGTGCATGATGCGCTAAGAGATATGCTTGTTCCAATCAATAAGAAATACCCACTTTCCCTGTTAATGGATGCTTGTCGTCAATATCCTGGTCTTTCCAATGCGAAGCGAATTACATTTGAATATGTGATGCTAAAAGATGTCAATGACAGTTTGGATGATGCCAAGCGGTTGGTGCAGTTACTGAAAGGGATTCCTGCGAAGATAAACTTAATCCCTTTTAATCCGTGGCCTGGCAGTAATTATCAGTGTTCTGATTGGGAGCAAATCGAGCGTTTTGCTGATGTGGTTAATCAAGCAGGCTATGCTTCACCTATCCGGATACCGCGTGGCCGCGATATTTTAGCGGCATGCGGTCAACTTAAATCTGCTTCAGAGCGTTTACGAAAATCTGAACGTTTGCAATGAGAATGTGGAGTTAACAGTCTGTAACTCAATATTCATCGATAAGGATACTGAGAGCAAAACTTGTGAAAATCCCTGCGACGAGCCAGTCAAGAAAACGAAGATAAGAAGGATTTCGTTTTATTCCTTGAGAGAGTTTATGGGCCATAAAAACTATAGAGATATTAATAGGCAAAGAAATAGGGATATAAGAAAGACCTAAAATAAGGAGTTTTTGTGTGACCATAGGGTCATTCGCATCAATAAATTGTGGCAAAAAAGTCATATTAAAAAAGAGGACTTTAGGATTTAAGAGATTAATTGCAATAGCAGTAAAATAATTTCGTTTAAGGCTTTGGTGTTTTGGTGATGTCTTTTTGAAAGACAAGGTTGAAGGTTTATACAGCGTTTGAATAGCAAGCAACAAAAGATAAAAGGCTCCCATAATTTTGAGAAGAAAAAAAACGCGTGGTGAGGTAAAAATAAGTGCTGATAAACCGAGAGCTACAGCAACAACTTGGATAGCAAAACCTGTCGCACTTCCAAAAGCACACATAATTCCAGCTTTTTTATTTTGTGCCATAGTACGTCCTACCGACAGCATAATATCAGGTCCTGGAATAAGGGCTAGAACCAATGATGCTAAGGAAAACTGTACAATAATGTGCCATTCAGGAAGAAATGACATGTAAACCTCTTTAATTTTTAAAAAGATGCTCACAATTTACATCTTTATATAAATATTTTTTATTCTTTTTCATTTTTTTGCATCTTTTAAATATCACTTAAAGGAAATTTGTTCTCATAATTTACATCATTTTGATTTTTAAGTAGCAATAAAGAAAACCAATAATAGAGAGCTTTAAGATAAAAAATGTAAAAAAATTATTTCGGGTTTAATTCAGAAGGTTTGTCTATGTCAATCATTCTGAAATAATTACAAAACAAATGAGGCGCTGAAGTTGTAATATATCTGATTGAGGGTGGTGATAAGAGTTAGCACTTTTATACTCGTAAAGGTAGAAATACTAGGTATTAAAGAAATCTCTCTTGAAGATTTGCGTAAAGAATTTGTGTGCAGTTTTATTTTTCTGATCTTTCGAGTGAATGCCTTTTATGAAGAGATTTATCTTTTGGGAAACGTTAATTGCTCATCCACTTTTTTCAAACTTATTGAAATTTCTAAGGAAATAGATGAAAATGCAATTTTCATGGGCAATAAATAGGAAATGGTAATGAATGAAGAGAGTTTTAAGTTTCCTGCTTGTGCTCAAAATTTTGATTCATGGTGTGATAGGCTTTTTCAGAGTTTGATGAATTTGATGAGTTTTGTACATGCATATTAAATTCTGATGAAAAAGGATAAGCAAGCTGAGATGCCTTTTTCGGTTGATGCAGATTTTTTTGCATTCATCTTCAGAGGAAAATTTTAAAAGATACAGCACCTCCTACTCTTGAATATGTTGCATATGCGGACCTTTAACTAAAAGCTGTCTCAGATCAAAAAACCATAATAACTCTTAATTTTAAAAAGGCGATAGTATTTCGATCAATGGGAAAAGTGTCTATTTATGCGAATTTACTGTCTGAGTTGAATAATTATGGATGCAACTAAAACAGTATTGACTATTGAGATTTGTGAGAAAATGCTTTTATCGGCACTTAGCATTTATGAGATTTAACAAGAACCATTCTTTTGATGGCTTACCATGCAAGGGAATTTTTGACCTTGGATAAGAAAGCAATGCATTTGAAAGATGAATGAATACTCCAGTAGACAATGCATTGATTGATAAGGATAACTCATTATTTTACAGATTAAATAGAAGTCATGATATCTTAAAATTGTCTCATTCCAAACCCTCTTATATTGAATCAATTAAAATTACTCGCTTACATCTCACAAATAGGGCTGGCATGCGGGTAAAAAACCAGTGAAAAAATGATTAAAAATGCCTTTCATGAATTGTCTCAAGTTCCAAGGGTTATCGGCAACACTTTGAGCTGGTGAAGAGAACGATGGTGCCGGTTTTCTGCTTCATAAGCGTAAAGATAGTGATGCACAATGGTTGTTACGCTCGTCGGAACGCATTTATTATAGCTTTTGCTTTTTCACTGAGTGCAAAATGTGGCAGGCGAAGTTATATGAAAACTTTATAAGGGTAATGTAATTGCTAAAGGGCACTAAAGCAAAAATAGTCACGTTACTCCGCTAAATTTGCAATTTTTGAGGATAATGAAAACACTCATGACCTAAAAAAGTGCAGCCAGTTTTACGAAATTAAATGCCCTATCTTTACACATGTTGGCAGCACGTTGACCAGAATTGAAATAAACAGTCTTATGAAAATATTCTTACAATATAATTAAAAGGGTGATTTTGTATAAAACGTTCAATTTTGTCATTTTTCTAACTTATTGATGTTAGTAAATAGTTTATCTGTCCAATTTTTAGTTCGATGCTAGAGGATTTTTTTTCTTGCAGATAAGTGTAATAGGCAAAGCCTAGAATAATGGCAATTAAAACACCAATAATCAAAATAAGAAAATTACGATTCATAATATTTGTACTTCATTGATATAAAAATAAAAGAGCATACAACGAAAAGAATAGTGCAAAGGCTTGTCATAACAAGAGCATAATAAAGAGATTTTTGATAGCTTTTTGCTTGCTATTATTGACGAATAAATTCAAGAACCATACACCATACCATGAAAGAGTTTAATTTTTTAGGATAAAGATGATGATGCGTGATCAGAGTGATGCCCTTAGCCTTACGCTAGAATTAAGAGATGCAGCTGTTCAATCGAGAGCTTGGCCATTTGAAGAAGCACGTAAGATTATCAAACGGTATGAAAAGACAGGGTATCCAGAGTATGTGATATTTGAAACAGGTTATGGACCTTCTGGTTTGCCGCATATTGGCACTTTTGGAGAAGTAGCACGTACCACCATGGTGCGTCATGCATTTCAGATTCTTACTGAGAATAAAGTGAAAACAAAACTGTTTTGTTTTTCTGATGATATGGATGGTTTGCGCAAAGTTCCTGATAATGTACCAGATCGTGAGAAGATGGAAAGCTATCTTGGTCAACCGCTGAGCCGCATACCAGATCCTTTTGGCGATATGTATCCTTCTTTTGGAGCGGCAAATAATGCACGTTTGCGCACTTTTCTTGATCGTTTTGGTTTTGATTATGAATTTGCCAGTGCTACCGATTATTATAGTTCCGGTTGTTTTGATGAAACACTCTTAAAAATACTTGCTTGTTATGACAAGGTGATGGCAATTGTTTTGCCTACATTGGGTGAAGAACGGCGCGCTACTTATTCACTCTTTTTACCGATTTCTCCTTTTTCTGGAAAAGTACTACAGGTACCGATGATTTCTCGTAATGTTGAAAAAGGTACTGTCACCTACATTGAGCCTGAAACAGGAGAAAGCATTGAAACGGAGGTGACAGGAGGAAAAGTTAAATGCCAATGGAAGGTGGATTGGGCAATGCGCTGGACAGCGCTTGGGATTGATTATGAAATGGCAGGAAAAGATCTTATCGATTCCACAAATCTTTCTTCTAAAATTTGTAAAGTACTTGGTGGAAAGCCACCTGAAGGATTTAACTATGAGCTTTTTTTGGATGAGAAGGGGCAGAAGATTTCCAAATCCAAAGGAAATGGCTTAACCATTGATGAGTGGTTAACATATGCTCCCACAGAAAGTCTTGGGCTTTATATGTTTGCAAAACCCAAAACAGCAAAACGACTTTATTTTGATGTTATTCCAAAAGCCGTTGATGAATATTATGCGCATCTTTCAGCTTATGGTCGCCAAAAATGGCAGGAGCGGCTTAATAATCCGGTATGGCATATTCATAATGGTTGCCCTCCTCAGAGTGATTTACCTGTATCCTTTGCTCTGCTACTGAATTTGGTTAGTGCTTCAAATGCAGAGAATAAAGAAGTGCTCTGGGGTTTTATTTCTCGTTATGCTAAAGGAGCCAATGCACAAAATTATCCGGAACTTGATCAATTGGTGCAATTTGCCCTCAAATATTTTGATGTTTTTGTTAAGCCAAACAAAAAATTTCGAGCACCAGATGACAGTGAACGTACAACGTTAGCGCAAATTGATGCAAAATTAGCCAGTTTACCTGAAAATGCCGATGGAAATGCGATTCAAAATGCGCTTCTTGATGTTGCACGTTTAACGGAACGTTATCAAGATCATAACAAAAAAAGTCCTGAAGGGGGACCAGGGGTTTCAAATGTTTTTTTTCAAATGCTCTATGAAATACTTTTAGGGCAGGAGAGAGGACCAAGATTAGGATCCTTTATTGCCTTGTATGGAATTAGTGAAATGCGGGCACTGATTACTGAAGCGCTTGCGCGACCTATGGGGGAATAATGGAAAAGAGAACGCAAGAAGTAAAGCGACGTCGCACATTTGCGATTATAGCACATCCAGATGCAGGAAAAACAACATTAACGGAAAAGCTTTTATTATTTGGTGGGGCTATTCAGCTTGCTGGTGAGGTAAAAGCAAAAAAGGATCGTATTCAAACCCGTTCCGATTGGATGCACATTGAACGGGACCGCGGTATTTCGGTTGTGACATCGGTGATGACGTTTGAATATGAAGATCATATCTTTAATTTGTTAGACACTCCAGGTCATGAGGATTTTGCTGACGATACCTATCGCACTCTCACAGCGGTTGATAGCGCTATTATGGTGCTCGATGGGGCACGCGGAATTGAGCCTAGAACACTGAAATTATTTGAAGTCTGTCGGATGCGGGATATTCCTATTGTTACTTTTGTCAACAAAATGGATCGTGAGGCGCGTGATCCTATAGAACTTTTAGATGAAATTGAAGAAAAACTTGCTCTTGATACCGCACCAATAACTTGGCCAATTGGTACGGGTAAAGATTTTGTTGGAACATTTGATCTGCATCATAATCGTTTTCGCCAAAAAGATGATGAGGTGACACAACAGGCGGTTTCTTGCCCGGATGAGGTGGCAAATTTACTTCCTGAAAACCAACGCTTGTCTTTTATCGAAGGCGTAGCGCTTGCACGAAGTGCCTGCAAAAATTTTGATCTTCAAGCTTTTCAGGAAGGACATATGACACCGGTTTATTTTGGTTCAGCTTTACGAAATTTTGGTGTTCGTGATTTGATCAATGCATTGGTTGCTTTTGGTCCAAGTCCTCGTGATTAGGGTGCAGATCAACGCACTGTGAGATCCACGGAATCTCAAATGACAGGGTTTGTGTTTAAAATTCAAGCGAATATGGATCCTAATCACCGTGATCGTATTGCATTTTTTCGGGTCTGTTCGGGAACACTTGAACGGGGCATGAAAACAAAGTTGGTACGAACAGGAAAACCCATGACACTTTCGGCACCGCAATTTTTCTTTGCACGTTCACGCCAAATTGCTGATCAAGCCTATGCTGGTGATATTGTAGGCATTCCTAATCATGGAACGTTGCGTATTGGTGATACCTTGACAGAAGGAGAAAATATTCTTTTTAAAGGAGTACCCAATTTTGCACCAGAAATTTTGCGTCGTGTTTGTTTAGGCGATCCGATGAAAGCAAAAAAACTGAAAGAAGCTTTGCAACAAATGGCTGAAGAAGGTGTCGTGCAATTATTTATTCCTGATGATGGTTCTCCTTCTCTCATTGGTGTAATTGGTGCTTTGCAAATTGATGTTTTAAAGGAGCGACTTAAGATAGAATATGGATTGCCAGTGAGTTTTGAACCAGCACGTTTTAATATATGCCGTTGGATTTCAGCACAAAGTAAGGATGAGATGCAAAAATTTCTCACCAATCACCGTTCTGCCATTGCTCATGACCTGGAAGGCGATCCAGTTTTTTTAGCAGAAAATCATTTTTCATTGAATTATGAAGCGGAGCGAGCACCGAAGATAAAATTTGCAGCTTTTAAGGATTATCAGAGACGTTCTGAATAAACAGGTCTCTTTTTTGTCAGAAAAGAATTGTTTAAAAAAACCAAACCAAGGGGAGCGGTAAAACCGCTCTCCTTTTTAGAAAAATTACTATGAGAAGGCTTAACCAATCCCCTCTTTAATCCATTCAGAAACACGCCCTTTAGAAGCAGCTCCAACCATATTTGATGCAATATTTCCACCTTTAAACATCAATAAGGTAGGAATCGAACGCACGCCATATTGGGTAGCCAGTTCCGGATTTTCATCGATATTCACTTTGGCAATTTTGACTTGATTTTGCATTTCCATCGAGATTTCATCTAAAATTGGAGCAATCATTTTGCAAGGACCACACCACTCTGCCCAAAAATCAACCACAACAGGGGTAAAAGAGGTCAAAACTTCACTTTCGAAATTGCTCTTATCAACTTTTATACAGGTCATTGATTTATCCTTTATATTCATCTTTATAGATTGGTACGATAACGCTTCATATCAAGTTATTGCAAAGATAAATAGAAAAAGCTTTTCTCGGCTTATCAAGCAATTTCATCAAGAAGCACATCGAGTTTTTCCGGAGGAATTTTAAAAATTTTCACTTGCTTACTGTAAACAAGAAGAGCTTGAACATCTTTATCGGGATGAATTGTTTGTAGCAATTTTCGGTAAAGAGCCATTTGCAGCAAATAGTGTGGAGCAATAGCGGCCTCATTTTCTGGTGGTGCTCCCGTTTTAAAATCAGCAAAGATGATACTGTTGTCTTTGATGTAGAGACGGTCAATTTGTCCGGAAATTGCTTGTTCTTTGCCATGAATTTTTACAATACCCATTAAGGAGACTTCAGCACGCGAATGTTCAGAGAAGAGGGGTTTAAGATAGGAATGATCTAAAATTTGCCAAACATGACAAAGAGCTTTCTCTCTCTCTGTTTCCTGCCAATGAGAAGCTCTGGTATTGAGATAATGCTGGGCGTAATGGCGCTGTTTCTGAGGGGGGCAATTGGGCAAATATTGCAGCAAATGGTGAATAATATTACCATACTCAATGGAAAAGGCTTTGTTGGTGTTTGTTTCTCCTAAAAGAGGGGAGAGGCTCAAATATTTGGGGTTAGAAGAAATCTCAGGATCAGCTTCAATAGAAAGGCTAGCAACAGAGGGCCTCAACGGTTTTGGTAGAGCTGGTTCTACTGGAACTTTATGGGAGAAAAAAGCGGGCAAAGATGCGGGTGTTTGGCACTCAGCACAAGGTACTTCTTGTTTTATAGGGGTAGAAGGAGAAGTTGTAATGCAATAACGCCAAGCCGCAATATCTTCTGCTGGACCTTTTATAGCAACGGCATGCGGTTTGAGAGCGTTCTTTACCAATTCTAGCCATGTATGAGGGTAGATTTTCTCACCGCTATATCCGCAAACGATCAATTGATCTTCAGCACGTGTCATTCCTACATAGAGAAGACGCCTATATTCTTCTGCTGCGCGTTCTTTTAGGTATGACAGCGCTTGTTGAGAGAGTTTTGTATCAAATTTTTTATTGGGACGCCAAATAAACGCCTGTTGGTCGCTCCATTGCCCATAATTTGAAGGAGCTTTAAGCAAGTGGGGTGCGTGTTGAGGGTGCCAAATTGCACTCCCCGGATCCACCAGAAACACAACAGCAGCTTCTAGTCCTTTTGCGGCATGCACAGTCATAATACGAACTTCTTCATGATTTTGATCAAATTCTCGTTTAATTTCTGGATCATTTGCAGTGAGTGTTTCCAAAAAAGCCTGTAATCCTGGTAAACCGGTTTTTTGAATAGTAAGTGTGTAATCTATAAAAGCATCAAGCACATCATTTGCTTCAGATCCTAAGCGAGAGAGGATTTTTTGTCGTCCCTTATCATTGTTTAAAATATAGCTATAGAATTCAAAAACCGGTATTTTATCCACGAGAGTGCGATAATGATTCAAATTTTCGAAAGCATTTTTAAAAGATTCGTGTGATGAGGCATGCATACAAAGACTTTGCCAAAGAGAGTCTGTACGGTGGGCAGCAAGTTGATAAAGTTCCTCTTCGTTAAGCGAAAAAAGTGGACTTTTTAAAACACAAGCAAGAGAAAGATCATCTTGTGGTTGCAAGACGAACCGTGCTAGCGCCATTAAATCACGCACACTCATATGTTTGGTAAGTTGTAAACGATCGGCACCTGCGACGGGAATATTGCGGTATTTAAGGGCGCGGGAAAGCGCAGAAACAAAGTGATCCCGTTTGCGTACCAAGACCATAATATCACCAGCATGCATGAGGCGTCCTTTTGCTGGAAGCATTTTTCCATTGTGTAACCAGTCGGCAATAGTTTCAGCAATTTTCTCTGCCAAACGTATTTCCGGTGTATCTAAATGATCAACGCTTGAATGCCAATCATCAGGAAACTCACTTTTTTCTCTGGAGAGAGCATCCCATACAATAACCTCTCCTGGGCTGTGGACACGGATCGCTTCATGCACGGTTTTTATATTGTCTGCTGAAAGTCCTTTATAATTTTCTGGTGTTTCAAAAACAAGATCCACACTTTTAAGGACCTCAACTGTAGAGCGAAAAGAATAATTGAGTTGTATTTTTTCAAATTTCTGATTCACCTGCTGCACTTTTTTTTGAATCACGCGTCCGTTTTCGGCAAAATTTTCTGGGGCAGCACCTTGAAAAGAATAGATGGATTGTTTTTCATCTCCAACAGCAAAAAGAGTGCGTATATTGGTGCGTTGACTGTGACCTGTAAAAAATTCTTGCGCCAAAAGCTGAATAATTTGCCATTGCTCAGGGTTTGTATCTTGTGCTTCATCAAGCAAAATATGATCAAGACCACTATCAAGTTTATAGTGTACCCATTGGCTTGCACCTTTACGCTGTAACAAATGGAGTGTACGTTCGATGAGGTCATCAAAATCTAAAAATCCGTTGGCTTTTTTGAGATTGGCAGTGATTTTAAGATATATGGCACAAAGCTGAAACGCAGCCTTATTAAGCGTGGCGATTTTTGCGCATTGATATTTTTCTAAAAGAATAGAAAGCTTGCTTTGTTTGTCTTCAATCAGTTGTTGAATAAAGGGCCAAATTTCATCTGATTTTTTACAAGACAAACATGAAAAATTACGCGGTTCCCCTTTTTTTGTAAAATAAATATCGGAAAGAGTATTAATAATGTTTTCTTCGTCACGAGCCTCTTCTAATTGAGAAAATTTCGCGATCATTTCCTTAAGGCTCTTATTGCCATAGGTTTTACAATGAGTAAGAGCATAAAGAGGCAGACGAGCATTCTGTTGAATTTTTTCTAACAATCTTTGGTTTGTTTCATCGGGTTCTAAATGAAAAAGCGCACGCAATCGCTTTTCCCCATTTTCAGAAAGAATAGAGGTCAAAAAATCAGAAAGTTTATGTTGTTTTTCCGTTGCTTCATAAAGTAATTGATTAAAAGTGTGCTCACTGATAACTTTAAGCAGCTGTTTTAAAGCAAACTGTGCATCTTTATGTTTCAAAAGCTGGCGGCGCGCTTCTTGGAAGAGTTTTTTTCGACTGATATCATCAAGCAGTTCGAAATGTCCAGCAATATTGGCTTCTAGCATAAAGTGATGCAAAAGGGATTCGCAAAATGCATGAATCGTTTGAATTTTTAAGCCCCCCGGTGTTTCTAAGGCACGAGCAAAGAGTTGACGCGCATAGATGAGTTTTTGCGCAGTAATGGGTTTCTTTTCAAGTTGCGATAAAGTTTGTTGCAGCTGTATGTCGTCCAGTTCATTCCAGCTGGAAAGTGTGCGAAAAATTCGCGATTGCATAACGGCAGCGGCAGCGTTCGTATAAGTAAGGCATAAAATACGTGCTGGAGGGGTACCGTTTAAAAGCAAACGAATAACGCGCTCACTTAAAACATGGGTTTTTCCAGACCCAGCATTGGCAGAAACCCATACATTTGTTTTTGGATGTGTTGCCGTTGCTTGTGCATCAAGGGCTGCTTCAGGAATAGAAAAAAGAGTCATGATTGATCTGCTTTATGAAAACCGTTGGACCATTCCCATAAGCGCGCCAAATGGTCATAGTCACCTTCATATTCTTTTTTTAAAGGAACTGCGTTTGAAAGATAACCTTGTTGTGGATTTTGATAATAATCCATTAATGCGATAAGATGTTTCCATGCTTTTTCACAAAGATCAATGGCGTTTTGGTGATTTTTTGTGTCTTTATTTGAAAAAATTAACTGGGACGTGATTTCCCCTTTTACATTGAGGGCGATGTAAGATAAATTTACAGGGGTAAGATCTTGAAAATCTGTAAAAGCGCCTTGCATAAGCAAAGCTGCTTCCAATGCCAATTGTGGAAATAATAAATCGCGCACTTGTTTTGATGAAGGGGGAGTGCTGGTTTTAAAATCGAGTATTTCAACCATTTTTCCCGGCAATACATCAATCCGGTCAGCACGTCCTGAAAGGGTTACACCTGTAGTCCCTATGGGTATTTTTTGCGATACCACTTCAGCATACCGTTCTCGAGGTCCTAAACTTTGCTCCCATTCGATAAAAAATGGAGCAAGATTTTCAAAATTATTCCACCAGATTGCTTCAATATCTGCAGGCAAATTGAATTTATCAAATTCTTGACGTCCAATATTAAGGAGCACATCAAGGACATTGGCACCATTTAGATTTTTTACTTGTTGACAAAAAGCGGCGAGAATAGCGTGATAAAGCGTTCCACGTTCAGAAGCACCAGGGGCATGGGTGAGAGGTTTAAGCGGTTTAAGCCGCAAGATTTTTTTTGCATAAATAGCGTAAGGATCATAGCGCAACGTTGCGATTTCAGTGACAGAAAAATGGCGAGGACGCACATCAAGGGGTGGTACAGGACAAGGACGTTTCGCACCGGCAATGATATTTGTCTGATCAAGCATTTTTGCCCAATGAAGAAATATTTCGCCTCGTGCACGGATTTTTTTCCAGACCTGTTTTCCTATAACCGTTTCTAAACGCTGTAACCAGCGTGAAGGAAGTGAAGGCGTATGGTTCACCCGTAGGGCTCGACTCATCACCACTTTATTCATTCCCATAGCCCATTGAAAGTCATGGGCAGAAAGACCAATACGCTTTTCTGGTGGTTCAAGGGTTAACATCATTTTCATCGTTCGCGATAAAAAAGCATCATTACGAGTTGTAATAGGCCATGATCCTTCATTAAGACCACCGATAACCACGGTATCAACGGTTTGCAAACGTGATTCTAAGGTTCCCCAAATGAACAAGCGCGGATGTCCTCCGGGAGAAGGTGTTACGGAGCGCATTGCTATAAGGGCTGAAAATATAGCGGGCCATTCACAAAGTGGAAATTTTAATTCCGATTGATCACTTACCAATTCACGCAAAAAAGTTAAGAGAGCTTGACCTTCTTCATGTTGATAAAGATGGGCAAGAGCATTGTTTTCATCACGCCCAAAGTTTTCAAATACTTCAATCGTTGCTAATATGGTTTCATTGATAGTACACGCTCTCTCTTGTTTTATAAGGCAGGCTAAAGGTTCGATAGCTTTGACCAAGAGATGACAAAGCAGACGTGCTTCTTCACACTTTTGTTGGTCAAGAATGTCACCTTCAGAAGTTTTATGGGAGTATATTTCTATCCATGTTTCAAGAAATTTGTCACATTCACAAAGATTAATACAGCCCGTATTTCCTCGAAGAACAAAGAGTTCAAAATTTTCTGCCATTTCGCGTAAGCGATGACGGCTTTGTCTTAGAGTTGTAAGTGGATGTTTAAGAAGCGAAAGAAAAGCAATAGGATCACCAGGCTGAAATATATTTTCTAAAAGAAGCCGGAACAAGGTTACAGGCAACGTTTGTGCAAGTGGTATTCCACCTGAATCATTTGCTTCAATTCCAAAGCGCTGTAATTCAGCTGCGACACGACGAGCTAAATTACGGTCATTTGTAATAAGAGCTGCGGTTTTTTGAGGTTCTTCAATAGCATTGCGTAAAGCAACAGCAATGGCGAGCGCTTCTTCGCGCTCATTTATAGCTTCAATGAATGACCAATTTTCACAAATGTTTTCATAATCATCGCGGGCAATTTGTACCCAGCGCTCTGTTGTAGAGGCTGGTCGCAGTGCTTCTGATAAAAGAGCCGCACGCCTTTTCTTTATTGCGCTTTGTTGACCAATTTCACGCACATCAATGCGGTGACATCCTATAAGAGAGAGAAGTTTTTTTAAGTGATATTGAGGATGGCTAAAAGCATTTTCTGCACGATCGAAAACATTACAAGTTGTTTTTTCTTCGTTGATTGTACCCAATGCCTCCCATTGTTCTTCATCCATATGAAGATCAAGTCCAGGAAGAACAACAGCTCCTTTTGGTAGAGAAGCAATGACCTTTAAAAGATGAGAGACTGCGGGAATAGAACCTGATACACCAGCTGCAAGTATAGGTTTGTTAGACTGTGTTTGCCATAAAGTCTCGGCGTGCATTTTAAGTATTTGATTACGCCATTCCGCTGGATTACTCCGCCCTCTTTCTTTTAAGATTTTCGGCCAGCTTTGTGTAACAATGGTGAGGAAATCAAGTGTTATTTGCCACCATTCGGCGACCATATCGGGGGAAATTTCTTTAAGTTTTGACCAATCTGCTGCTTCTGTTTCCATTTCATCCATCAACTGTGCTAAATCCCGGGCAAGCCAAATTGCATCAGCAGTATGAGCAGGAATAAGCACGTCTTCTGTACCAAACATGGCGCGCAAATGATCAGGTAAATTTTTGCGCCAAGGGTGAATGAGACGCGCTAAAAGCAGGAGGCGTTCACTTTCTCCAATGGGAGGATTGAGAGTGTTGGTATAGTTTTCAACAAAAAGGGAACTATCCTCATCCACATCTCCTAGGGCACGAATGGTTGGCAAAAAGGTTGATTTTGTGTCACTTCTTTCAACAAAGGTCGTACGCAAAGCCCGAGCAGCACGGCGCGTTGGTACATAAATGAGGGTATCTGCAAGAGCGGCTTGGATATCCCCATTTGGGGCAAAGTCATCAATAAGCGTACCAGAGAGTAATGCATCAACAAAATGCGGTAGAAAAGCAGTTCCCGAAGAAATAGAAAAAACACGCGGCTTATAGGTCATGTGATCTCATTTGAGCTGTATGGAAAGATTCCATCTTATTGATTATTTGCATCATCCTTACTGTATACAATTTTTATGAAGGAACAAAACTGAAAAGCTGTATCTATACGGAAGATTTTTGCTTTTAATTTATGAAAAAAATATTGAATCGTATCTTTCACGCTATTTCAGGTTCTAAGCAAATAATTGTTGGAGAAATTTTATAAGACTTGAGTCATCGTGCAAAAAGATAAAGAGATTCTCTGATACTGTTTAACCAAGAATTGGTTTCAATCCATTATTGAGCTTAGACAGGTAATATTTAGATAGGAAATATAAGGAGTAAAATTTTCAAAGGCTTTGCATTTGCAGTTCTCTCATCAGTGAGTGAATAGAATAAAAAAATAATTTATTCTGCTGTTTATACAGTGTAAAATGAAAAGGCTCATGACTCATGACATAAGGCATCGCGTTTGCAAAAAAAATTGCTCCATAACATTATGATACCTAAATAGTTATTTTTGAAAATATAGGTTTATCTCTCATTGAAGATTTGCAAAAAGAAAATGGAAACAGTTATATGTGCATCCTTTAGGTGGCATAAATCCTCTAATTAACAAGAGAGTTTGTTTCATAGAATGGGAAATACGTCCACGGGTTAAATATGACGGTTTTAACCTATAGAGAACAGAATAGATCGTGCTGAATTATGCAATACAGCAAATTTTGCAGCTAAGTGAATTCTCAATAAAGCGGCTAAAACCTTAAAAATAATCAGAAATGCATCCGAATAGCGGAAAAATACTAACAGAAAACAGATAAGTTCAACAAGCACTTATGCGAAGGGAGCACAATCAGCGCGCGTTAGTTTCTAAGCAACTCATATTTTGCGTAAAAAATACCAACGATATCATATAATATAGTTTTTATGCACTATCAATTCACACGTATCCGAAGTCCGATCAATCCGACCTAAATCAAGAAAATCAATAAGTCCTAGCGATTTTTCATCTAATAATTGATTGGATTCAATAACCGTTTTGGGATTATCTCTAGCTATATATTCACGAATTTCATGAGGCTATTTTAGTCCAAATTAAAATCAATACATTTTATTCCATTATTAAACATCGATCATGTTTTTTGGGATATTTCTTCGCTCTTTCCGTTCAGCAGTGTCTCTTTTTACTTCCTCTAAAAGAGATTATATCTTCATACATTGCAGATATGGCTATTATAAACTTATTTCCTACATCAAAAGTCATGGACACTTTTTTCGTTATGTTGCTGGATGAACTCAGCTATGTAATCGCGTAAAAATTGCCTCACTGGGGATTTTTTGCTACCTTAGAAAATTCATTTTTCAGCGTTTTTTCAGCACAATAAATTAAAAGTTTTATCTATCATATCATCCTTCTAATTTTACTATACAATAATGCAACACATTCTAATAATTAGTTTAGTTTTACCAGCAATTAAGTTAGCAGAGATTTTATTGTTCAAACTACCACCGCTCCATCCATAAACCAAAATAGCACTTTTGCACTGGAACTCTCTTTTTTTTAAATTCTAGCGAAGCCAGTTCTTTTTAGATTTTGTTCACGTAATTTTTAAGGCTGATAAAATCATAGGGAAGATAATTTATATATGACCAGCTTGCCATTTTACGCTTATAGATAAAGTTTACCCACAGGCTGCTTATGTGACCTGATGGATAAACCTGCTTTGTGGAAAATTATAACTTTTTATAGCAACGCGTTCGCATCTCTCACTTAACGAAAGCGCACTATCATGATACCATAGCTTTGTTTTCTACGTGAGCGACGCGAATGCGCCGCTTAACACCATCTCCGTTTCGACTTGTCGAAACGAGGATAGACAGAAAATGACTGATTTTTGCAGACAAAAAATTTTCTCCCTTAAATCATTAGAAAGCATAAAAATCAAATACCATAAAATCAATATGATAAATGAGTGACAGTATTCTCTGAAGAGCACACGGTCAGATGCAAAAAATAACTGTCTAGAACAGTGTGTGTTCATGTCGCAAAAACTACTTTAAACGCAAAAAGACCGTTATCAACATTTATGTAAAAAGGATTAAAATCGCATGAAGCGTAGGCAAAATTAACAGTTAAAAAGCTTTATGCGGCTGGATTGATGCACGTATGAGTATCACAGACCGGTCAGTATAGTGTTGTCTCTTAGTTCAACTCTTGCGAAATTAATGGGGGGTGCTGTTATGATAATACGGTGCTCCTTAGAAATCCTGAAATTAGAAAATTGGATTGGAGTATGCTTTATTAGCGTCTCCGAAACAGCAAACGCTTATATCATTAGCAAACATGTTTCGTAGAAACAGTTATTCGATAATTCATGCTATAGCTCGTTTTATGCTGCAATTATCGTTGCAAATAAAGCTGATCGAGGATTTGTGGCAAGGGTTGAAGTTTGATTATTCGTGTCATAGCAATGCCAAATACAGTGAAATCGTTGCTCCGGATTGAGTTTACGAAACGGTGGAACTGTATCGAGAAGGAAGAGACCCGAAAGAACAAAGATATGAGTGGTTAAGTAAAAACAAAGATTGAACCTGTAATGTCAAAAAAGCTGCTCAATACCTATTTAGTGTTTTCCCCACGCCTCCTGAACCTAGGAAAAACAGTTATTGAGTTGATGAGCAAATCATTGAGAACCAATCATTGACAAAGAACTGTTCACCAATATCCTGATACCAAATAAACAGAATAATCTAATCAATCCAGAAAGGAGAAATAACTGCTAAAATGAAGTGTGATCTAAAACAAAAGCTCCAATAAACGGAGCTACCAACATAGTTAAATTTTGTACAGACTACACCCATCCAGAAGCCACCCCAATCTGTTCATTGAAATTGGTTATCAGGTAAACCTGAGAAGATGTGAAAAAATGAGCATTGACCATTCCAATGAGGAAAAAACAGAGCAACAAAGTTTTGATACGTAACAAATCCGAGTAAAAAAACACACTGAGATCACTACAAAACAAGCCATTGTTAGCATTGCTGGCATTAACAACTCCGATATCTTGCCCGTAAGGGGTTTATGCTTTGATCGCTTCACATTCCAAACTCCATATAGAAAATTACCAATCGCTGAAGCTGATACCAGCATCCCAAGAGCCTTTTTATTCATTTGCAGTGCATTGAGGATGACCGGTAACTGATTATTCACCATAAAGATCAGAGCAAAATAAACGAACATCACATCAACATATGCATACCAAGTTGTCCCATAAAGCCTACGCTGTAATTTCATGGTTTTAGCTGTTTTTATTATTGGTGAAGAAACAGGTTTTGCGCAAATACAACAAAACATCATAAAGCCTAGCAATGTCAGAAATCCAGAAAACAATAAAGTATATGTATCTGAAAAAAATGCAGAGAGAGTACTACCCAGAGCAGGTTCTCTCATTTTTGCCGCACTATTGATCATGTTAAGCACAGAATAGTAACGGATACGTCCATGTTCAGGAACAGAATTTGCACTGAGAACGGAAATTGCTGGAATGGCTACACTATGGAATATCGATCGAATGACTGCCAGTACAATAAATCCTTGCAGATTAGTTGCCAGCAATAAGACAACAGTACTAGCTACACGTGACAGTAACGATGCACGCAACCAATGTGTCATATAATGATTACTTACTAGCATTCCAATTGGCTTAGACAGAAGTATCCCAGGTAATAATGTTGCCGCTCCAATCAAAGCTATCATATTGATCAGCTTTCCAGTAGAACACGGATACGGTTAAAATCACGATGTCATCAATTCATCCACCAAAGGATACCATGCCATTACCTAGTAAAAGAACCAGTAAGCGATTTTTTTTGCTATGTTTGCTTGCGCCAAAATACCCCTCCTGCTTTTTTGTTAGCAGTACTGATTGGATTTGTCGATTCTCCTTTGAGCCCTAAAGGTATCAACGGCCTTCCTGCAATCCAAAAATCTATAATCATAAATAATAAAACAGCCATCAGTGGTAAGTTTTGGATATATATGTAAAAATACATTGTTGATTGATACCAATCTGCGCCTATGCGAGTGACGCTAAATCGGCAATCAGACGGCAGCATGATTATCAACTTCTGTCTTCTAAAAGTAAGGAAGAGTGAGGCGGTGGATTTCGTGCAAAATTCTTTCAATATTCTTGTTTTTAGAATATCCGTTATTTTGGGATGCGGTGTGCTAAAGATGACGGAGTGATCATAACTTTTAGGTAGAAAAATTATCATTGCAAAGTATTTTATTAAAGTAAGAGTAAATTCTATTGAGTTTGAGAGTGATTTATGCGTTTTTAAAGGCTCTGCATGCAACCAACCTTTAGAAGAGAGCGCAGTGAGATTCTCTTCTCGCAAGCGCTATCATGAAATTAATGAAGTTGATGATGCAGATATTTTTGTGTAACTTTATGATAAAAATTACGTCTCATTTTCTATTGTGTTTTGTAAGTAATATCTAGTTATCTAAAAAACTTTTAGGATTAAAGATTTCTTTTTTCATTTGAATGAGCAGCAGAAGAAGAACAGAAAAATGAGACAACAAGGCTTGCTAATTTTTGCGCTATTTGTTGTTTACTCATATGCGGCCACTGTTCGGTATTTTCTCTGCTGACAAGATAAACTTGATTTGTGTCTGCTCCCATAACGTTTTTACCATCAGGGAGAGTAATGTTATTCGCAAGAATAAAATTGGCTCCTTTTTCAACATATTTCTTTTGTGCATGAGCAATGAGGTCACAGGTTTCAGCCGCGAAACCAATGACAAGTGGAGGGCGGTTTGAAGCATGACCAATTGTTGCTAAAATATCAGGGTTTTCGACCATCTGTAAGGATGGGGGTGTTTTATGAGCACTCTTTTTGATTTTGTGGAGAGATGGTGTTTGGCTGCGCCAATCACAAACAGCGGCAACAAAAATTGCTCCATCAGCCGGCAATGCTTTTTGTACAGCTTGTAACATCTGACACGCTGTTTCAACATGAATAGTGTTCACTTCTGGTGGATCGGTAAGATTGACTGGTCCACAAATAAGCGTCACTTTGGCGCCCAAGTTAGCTAAAGCCTTTGCAATAGCGTGGCCTTGTTTGCCCGAAGAGCGATTAGCAATATAACGCACGGGATCAATGGGTTCATGGGTAGGGCCAGAGGTAACAATGAAATGGCGACCAGAAAGTGGTCTTTTTGTTGTATTCAAAAGGGCTTCTGCTGCAGCTATAATAGTTAAGGGTTCACTCAGGCGCCCTAGACCTGTTTCATCACGCTCAGCCATTGCACCGGTTTCTGGTCCAACTATATGAACACCATCTGCACATAGTTGTGCAATATTACGAACAGTTGCTGGATGTGTCCACATGGCTGGATTCATAGCCGGAGCAATCAAGAGAGGACAACGTGCTGCTAACAGCACACAATCAGCCAAGTCTTCTCCTCTACCGGTTGCTATTTTTGCAATACGATTGGCAGTGGCTGGTGCTAAAATAATCAAATCAGCATCCCGTGCTAGCCGGATATGACCAATATCATGTTCTTCTTCACGTGAAAATAAATCACTATAAACAGTACGACCACTCAACGCTTCAGCTGCTAAAGGGGTAATAAATTTTTGTGCTGCTTTTGTCATAATAATATTTAAGCGTGCTCCCCGTTCTTGCAAACGGCGAATGAGATCAAGCGCTTTGTAGGCTGCAATACTTCCACCAATAATGAGGAGTATGGATTTTGATTGCAATGATTGCATTTCTACAGAGCTTGCTTGAGAGGGTGATGGCGTTGGAGTTGTGCAATTGCTTAAAAGGCGACGCGCTTCCTCTTCCATAGAAACACCATTTTGCGCGGCTCTTATACGCAGAATTTCTTTCACTTTGGCAGGAAGATTGCGAATAGTAAGACTAGCCATTAAAATATCCCAAAAAACAAAATGATTGCAATGATTTCATATTGCAATGATTTCATTATAAATGTTTTTTTGAGTATATTCAACGGATTAAAAAAGGTGAAAAAGGTAAAAAGTGAGACAAATGCAACAAAGCGCAATGATGAAAAGGCTATAACGTCCATAGCGATTAGAGCGACTTTGTTCAACGGCAAGTTGTTTGAGGGTAGTGGGAGAAAGATTAAACCCTGTTTCTATCATTTGATTGAGGTCTTCTTCTATACGTTGAAAATTTTGTATCAACTGCGGTGTTTTACGTGCTAACGAAAGAAGTGCTTGCGCTCCTTCACTAAAGTCTTTTGCCACTCCCACAGGTCCTAAATTTTTGCTAATCCATTCTTTAACAACGGGTTCAGAGGCTTTCCACATATTAAAATTGGGATCCAAGGTGCGAGCAACCCCTTCCACGACAACCATAGTTTTTTGCAGTAATAAAAGTTCGGGGCGCGTTTGCATATCAAATAATTCAGTGACTTCAAATAACAGTGTAAGTAACTTAGCCATAGAAATGCTTTGTGCTGATTGTCCATGAATTGGTTCACCAATAGCGCGGTTGGCTTGCGCAAAGCTCTCAATGTTGTGGTGTGGAGGTACATATCCTGCTTCAAAGTGAGCACGTGCTACCCGATGATAATCGCGGGTAATAAAGCCATAGAGAATTTCAGCAAGAAAATGCTTTTCTTTTTTGCCAAGTCGTCCTGTAATTCCTAAATCGACAGCAACAATACACCCTTTTGAGTCCACAAATAAATTACCAGGATGCATATCGGCATGAAAAAAACCATCACGCAATGTATGACGAAGGAAAGATTGAATGAGTGTAACTGCGAGTGCTTGCAAATCAAAACCGGCTTCTTTCAGGGCAGAAATTTCCGATATTCTGATACCATCAATCCATTCCATTGTGAGAACATTACGTCCTGTTCGTTCCCAATCAATTTTAGGTACCCGAAAGCCTGTATCATGTTGAATATTTTCAGCCATTTCTGATATAGCAGCTGCTTCTAATCGCAAATCCATTTCAAGTCGTGTGGTTTGTGCTAAAGTATCAACCACACAAACAGGACGCAGCCGTCGAGAAGCTGGTATATAACGTTCCTGCAAACGGGCAATAAGGTAGAATCCTCTAAGGTCTCTAGCAAAGCGCGTTCTGATATTAGGACGAATGACTTTAACAGCACATTTTTTTTTATGTCCTGTTTCATCATAGTATTCAGCTGGATGAACCTGAGCAATAGAAGCGGCAGCAATAGGAGGATAAAAGTTTACGAATAAATCATTGATAGAGCGATCAAGCGAACTTTCAATTTGATCAATGGAAGCTGTACAGGAAAATGTTTGAACACGATCTTGTAGCTGTACCAAATCTTCAGCAATATCACGTCCTACGATATCGGGTCTGGTCGCAAGGAATTGACCAAGTTTTATGTAAGAGGGGCCTAGTCTATTGATAGCATAGGAAAGTTTTTCAGATCGTTGTTTTTTTTTGGTTTTGCGCCGCGCTAATACACTTGCAATACGGTAGCATAATGCTGAAAGTCCTTGAAGATTATCGTGAGGTAAAGCACTCAAAACGCCTTCACGTGCTAAAACCCATCCGGCACGTATTAATTGAAAGTAAGTGGAAATTGGCACCATTTTTAAATCTTCCAGGCTGAGTGCAGCGCTGCGATTGCACCCGTGAGATTGCGGTACGATACTCGCAAAAAACCTGCATGATTGATCATATGGGCAAAATCATCTTGCTTAGGAAATTTGCGAATAGATTCAACCAAATAACGATAAGCATCACCATCATTTGCGATAAGTTGACCAAGCTTAGGGATAGCATGGAAAGACCAAAGATCATAAATTTTTTCGAGCAGAGGCATTTCAACATTTGAAAATTCTAAACACAAGAAACGTCCACCCGGTTTTAAAACACGAAAAGCTTCCCTAAGGGCTTGATCAATATGAGGGACATTACGAATTCCAAAAGCAATAGTATAAGCATCAAAACTTTGATCTTCAAAAGGCAGATGTTCTGCATTTGCCTCAACAAAGTCAATCAGAGGGGCAAGACCGTTTTTTTCTGCGCGTTTTTTTCCGACGCTAAGCATCGAACCGTTAATATCAAGCACTGTAGCGTGGGCTTTTTGCCGTGAAGCGTTAAGAATACGAAAAGCAATATCACCGGTACCGCCAGCCACATCCAAAACTTTCCAATGAGAAACTGCTGGTGGAGAAAGCCATGCGACCATGGAATTTTTCCACATACGGTGTAATCCAAGTGACAAAATGTCATTCATCTTGTCATAGTTCTCAGCAACAGAGTGAAAGACTCCATCAACCATGGATTGCTTTTGCGCTTCATCAATTTTTGTAAAGCCAAAAGAATATTCCATACCTCCTTTGACTCCTATGCGTTCTGTTTCAGCTGTCATATGCGTGATCTTCCTTATTTTTTCTTTTGTCGTAAATTGGAGTGTAGAGGAGTATTCAAATATATAAAACCCCTCTCTAAAACCACGACGTTTATACAGCCAGAAACAGGAGAGTACCTTTAGATATCAAGATTGGCAACACTTAAGGCATTATCTTGAATAAAAGCCCGCCGTGGTTCAACTTCATCACCCATTAGACGGGAAAACAGTGAATCTGCATCGGTTGCATCATTGATTTTAACTTGTAAAAGGGCGCGTGCATCAGGGTTAAGTGTGGTTTCCCAAAGCTGTTCAGCATTCATTTCTCCAAGACCTTTATAACGTTGGAGCGTAATGCCTTTTTTGCCATTTGTAAAAATGCTTTCTAAGAGGCTCATAGGTCCCAAAATACGTTCTGATTTATCTTTACGATGCAAGAGAGGGGGAGAGCTATAGATCTCCATAAGATTTTGAGAAACACGATCAATTTGGCGTGCATCAGCTGAATTGATAAGTCCTGCATCGAGGGTAACGACATCTTTAACCCCGCGTAAAACACGTTCACAACATAAATCTCCATTTGGTATGAACTGACCATTCCACCCACGTTCCATATCGTCAGCAATCAAATCGAGACGACTAGCTACCTTCTCAGCTGTTGTTTTGGCTTTTTCTGGTGTTGCAAAAGCTTCAGGATTAAAAGCACCAACAATTGCGGCTTGCTCAACAATATTGCGATTGTAGCGCGTGTGAAGACCATTTAACAGTTGGCGTAACGTACGGGCATCTTCGGCAAGTTGGCGCAAATCAGCACCTGCACGAACTTCTCCTGTTGAAAGTTCTAACGTTGTTTCTTCTAGTCCAGTATCAATCAAAAATTCTTCGAACGCTGCTTCATTTTTGATATACTGAAAAGACTTTCCTCGTGTTACTTTATAGAGAGGTGGTTGAGCAATATAAAGGTGTCCACGCTCAATCAATTCAGGCATTTGTCTAAAAAAGAAAGTAAGGAGTAGGGTGCGGATATGGGCACCATCAACGTCAGCATCGGTCATAATGATGATTTTATGGTAGCGTAATTTATCTGGCGAAAACTCATCTTTACCAATGGACGTTCCAAGAGCAGTGATGAGTGTTCCAATCATATCAGAGGAGAGCATTCGGTCGAAGCGTGCGCGTTCGACATTGAGAATTTTACCGCGTAGAGGCAAAATTGCTTGATTTTGGCGTGAACGCCCACTTTTTGCTGAACCACCAGCAGAATCTCCCTCAACGATAAAGATCTCCGATTTTGTTGGATCGCGTTCTTGGCAGTCGGCGAGTTTTCCAGGCAAAGAGGTGATATCGAGAGCCCCTTTTCGTCTTGTGAGTTCACGTGCTTTGCGTGCAGCTTCTCGAGCCGCTGCAGCTTCCACTACTTTGTTCGTAACAATTTTTGCTTCACTAGGATGTTCTTCTAGCCACGCAGAGAGACCTTCATTCACCAAATTTTCAACAATAGGCCGCACTTCAGAGGAAACCAATTTATCCTTTGTCTGTGAAGAAAATTTGGGATCAGGGACTTTAACAGAAAGAATAGCTGTAAGTCCTTCGCGGCAATCATCACCAGTGAGGTTCACTTTTTCCTTTTTTGCAATGCCTGAAGATTCGGCATAACCATTAATTTGGCGTGTAAGAGCACTGCGGAACCCCACCAAATGGGTTCCCCCATCACGCTGAGGAATATTGTTGGTAAAACACAAGACTTTTTCATGGTAGGAATCATTCCACCATAAAGCAACTTCAACGCTCATCCCATCTTTTTCATTTGCAATGTAAATAGGATGATCAAGGAGCGCTTTTTTCGATTGGTCAATATATTTGACAAATTCAGTTAATCCACCCTCATAATGCAATTCAACAGATTTGATGTCGGCATGACGTTGATCAACAAGGATGATATGCACACCAGAATTCAAAAAAGCGAGTTCCCGTAACCGACGCTCCAAAGTTTCGAAATCAAATTCAACCATGGTAAAGGTTTCAGGGCTTGGTAAAAATCGGATTTCTGTTCCGCTTTCTGCATCGCAATCACCAACAATTTTGAGTGGAGCATCGGCGACTCCGTGAGTAAATGACATTTCATGGATTTTGCTATTGCGTCTGATTCGTAGTTGTAACCAAACAGAGAGTGCATTCACAACAGAAACACCAACGCCGTGTAATCCTCCCGAAACTTTGTAAGAATTTTGGTCAAACTTTCCACCGGCATGAAGTTGGGTCATGATAACCTCGGCCGCTGAAACACCTTCTGTTGGATGAATATCGGTAGGGATTCCGCGTCCATTATCACGAACAGAACAGGAACCATCAGCGTGGAGTGTCACATTTACAAGAGTAGCATGACCGGCTAAAGCTTCATCAATAGCGTTGTCTACAACCTCATAGACCATATGATGCAAGCCTGAGCCATCATCTGTATCACCGATATACATACCAGGACGTTTACGTACAGCATCAAGACCTTTGAGAACTTTGATAGAAGCGGCACCATAGTCATCACCATCCACTTGTGAGGCTATTTCATCACTCATAAGTTAATCCATTCCTGTATTCAATTTGCGATATTTCATAAGCTTTTTTGGAGCTTAACATTTTTGCCAGTTATTTATGGAATAACCACATTAAACGTTTACCGTATATCAGATTTATATTCAATATCTGTGAATATAGAATAGGTAGAAGTCCTCCATATTACACAATTACTTAGAACAATTTTTTTCACACGCAAGCGATAGTATCCTGTTAGGTTGCGTTTTTAGCTGTAATAAAGAGGCAGAGAGCGTCTCAAAGAAGTTTATTTTTAGGGATTATTAATTTTTTAAGAGGAGATGATAGTCACAGTGCTGCATGACAATGACAGGAACAGTGAAGTGTTATTACCCCACCACCTTATGATGATGAATAAGAAGTGTATAACAAGCTCACGAAATCAATTCGTATGCTTTATATAAGCGCTTGTTGTCACTATACAATAATTGACTTTATAACAGCAGAGCATTTACTGTGCTTCTTTTTGCATCATGTTTCAAAACTGACAATGTCTCCTTACATCATATTTTTTCGTACGCAGAAGCTTTGAAAAAATTGTGTTGTGATGCCAAAAGTGTGTACAGCTTATTTGAAGAATCAGAATGTATTATTAAAAAGGAAAAATGAGGTTTTTTTGAAGTAAAAGCATGAGAAATATTCTTAATTCAGCAGAGATATTGAGGAAAATAAAATGAACGATATGCCAAAAATATCGGTTTTTAATTCTCCATTTTTGCTCATGATGTGCATACCTTCTAAGCTACAGGATAATCGCAGCAGAGACCAGCAATTGCATAAAAAAGAAACTTTTTATCAAATCATGAGAAGACATGTTTGAGGTTTCTAGTTTATTGAAGAATTCTTCGATAAAAGAGTCCTGATTTATAAAGATATTTTATTCTGTGCTGTTTTCTTGATGCATCTAAATATAATCTTTATCAGCAATAACTTGTCTATTTTTATTTGCCTCAACAAGCTGAGCTGTTTGAAAATAGCATACCGGTTATCCAGCGTGAGAAGAAAATACAGTAATTGATTCAAAGCATCCAGCACAGCCATGAATCTTCTCAGTCACATCTTGGGCTTGTTTTTTCTCAATATTTGTCTCTTGTAATAACCTTCATAGCCAGTCACATAGAAATAAGTAAGGGAGTATTAATTTTCAAAGTCATCATAATAATAATTTATAATCCTTGGAAAATAATTCTAAAACCGGATACTTTCTTTCTGATACCAGTATTTATAACGCTTATCGATTGACGTTACGCTTTTCCATGGATACACGAACAAAACTATTATTGAGCTAAGGATTAAGAGCTCTCGTCTTTGAATTCTAGCTTTTAAAACAACATGAATGTTTTCAATAAAATAATGAGGAAGATTTTCAGTTTTTACACGAATTAGAGCAATTTATCTTCCATAAAGATAAATCCTTTGCTGATTTTTGTATGGAATGCTTTTTTCTGGTAAAAAGCCTATCTTTTGTAAATATTCCCATCTTCGCTCTCAAATTTTAATCGAATTGTATAGAATTGGGTGTTTTCCGCTTGTGCTAAAGAAAACGCTTTCTTCATAATGGTTTTATGGCATTCTTTATATATTTGTCTTGGGGAATTTGGCACTAAAATTTTGATATTACTCCAAAATTCTAAATCTCGATATATTTTAAATAGGGAAAAATTGTTAAATTTTGTGACAATTTTTAAGAACATTAAGCATTTTAATTTGATTAAAGGACCAGATATTTCAGTTAAGGGCGTTAGATATTATGGTTGAGAGAAGTTGCATTTTAGCTTTGCAAAATGAGGGACAAGATTTTGAAAATAAAAAAAACTATAAAGAGATTTAATGTTCTCATTGGAGTCCTTTTGATGGCATGGTGGGGGCTGCTTTCCTGTTTGGCAGAGGCTGAAACGGCTGTAAAACTGCCCTCTTTTTTTAATGCACATGAACGTTTGCTACAACCTGATACATCGCATATCATTCGCTTGCGTTTTGTAACAACTTTTGATTTTCCTCCCTTTAACTTTCTTGACAAAACAGGACATCTTGTAGGCTATAATATCGATTTATTACGTGCTATTTGTTCAAAGTTAAACCTTAAAAAATTCTGTGAGGTAGAAGTTGTTCCTTGGGAAGAGCTTATAGATCATGTCAAAAATGGTAACGCGGAAGTGATTATTGCAGGTTTAAAAGAAACCATTAAAACGCATCAAGATCTTGTTTTTACAGGATCTTATTTGCGTTTTCCAGCGCGATTTGTTGCGTCTCGATTTATTGCCTCTCAACTTTTGAATCTCGACGAACCAATAAGTGATAAACTGACACATTTAAACAGTGGCGTTTTGTCTAAAAGTGTGCACGAAAAGCTGTTTCGTAGTTATTTTCCTGAAGCCAAATGGCAAAGATTTAAAAACAGGGCAGAGCTCTATAAAGCGCTACAAGATCATAAAATTGATCTTATTTTTGATGATGGATTTGCTTTATCTTTATGGCTAAATAATCCAAAATCCGCTGATTGTTGCTATTTTGTTGGAGGAGCTTATCTGGCGCCACAGTTATTAGGACAAGGAATGCAGCTTGCTGTTGCAAAAAAGAACGAACAGTTGGTTGATATACTCAATTATGCTCTGAAATCTCTAGAAGATGATGGTAAGCTTACAGAACTTTATCTGCGTTATTTTCCGATCAGTTTTTATTGAAGCATGCTTTTTTAGGTAAGGGCTGTTAATCTTTCAGTGCCCAGTCGATAGGAAATCGCTTCCGCGAGATGGTGGCGTGAGAGATAGTCTGCTTCGTCGAGATCAGCAATGGTGCGTGCAACTTTGAGAATACGATGATAGGCACGTGCAGAAAGATGCATCTTTACACTTACATCTCGTAAGAGTGTAGCGGCATTTTTATCAGGAATAGCAATTTGTTCGATAATTTTAGCAGGGCAATCACCGTTAGTGCGAATATGGTCAAGCCCCAGTTGAGTAAAACGTTTGGTTTGAATGGTACGACACCGTGCGACGCGTTTTGCAACATCGCAGCTTTTTTCTGATTGTTCAGGTTGCATAAGATCCATAGCTGTTAAAGCAGGGACATCAATTCGTAAATCAATTCGATCAAGCAGAGGACCAGAAATACGGGATTGATAATCGATTTGACAACGTATTCCTTTTGCGCAAACATGATTTTTTTCGCCTGCCATCCCACATCGACAAGGGTTCATCGCAGCAATAAGTTGGATACGAGCAGGATAGCTAATATGGTGGTTAGCGCGGGCGATAACACATTCTCCGCTTTCTAAAGGTTGGCGAAGAGAATCGAGAACTTGTGGAGAAAATTCCGGCAACTCATCAAGGAATAAGACACCATTATGTGCAAGTGAGACTTCTCCTGGTCGTGCTTTAAGTCCACCACCGATCATTGCAGCCATAGAAGCAGAATGATGCGGTGCACGAAAGGGGCGGTGGAGTGAAATGGTATTCTGTACTATTTCTCCTGTGATAGAAGCAATCAGAGAGACATCTAAGAGCTCACGGCTATCAAGGGGCGGCAAAATGGAAGGTAAGCGTTGTGCTAACATAGACTTTCCTGCACCAGGAGGACCGACAAATAAAAGGTTATGCCGTCCAGCTGCGCAAATTTCTAATGCACGTTTGGCGGTTTTTTGTCCTTTAATTTCGCAAAGATCTGGAAGCTCAGTTTGGATGGTATATTGACGTGGTTGTGGACGTTTTTGAATTTGTGTTCCTTTAAAATGATTGACCATGGTAAGAAGCGTTTCAGGTGCGAGAATGTTCATTTCTGCATTGGCCCATGCGGCTTCAGGTCCACATGGGGAGGGACAAATAAGTCCTTTATCGCATGCTAAAGCTGTCATGGCTGCTGGTAAAACACCATTAACTGCTGTAAGTGAACCGTCCAATGATAATTCGCCTAAAATGATGTAGTCTTGTGCTACATCAAGAGGAAGAATTCCCATAACGAGCATTAAGCCTACGGCGATTGGCAAATCATAATGCGATCCTTCTTTAGGCAGATCAGCAGGAGCAAGATTAATAGTGACCCGTTTGTTGGGCAGAGAAAGCCCGCAAGCATGAAACGCTGCTTGCACACGTTCACGGCTTTCTGCGATTGCTTTATCTGGTAATCCAACAATAGCCATGCCTATCTTACCAGAAGAAATCATAACCTGTACATCAACAGGGACTGCTTCTAGACCACGAAAAGCGACAGTTGTAACATGCGCGATCATCAATTCCCCCCCTTTTGACTTAAACGAGACAATCACATCTGCACATAAAAATCAAGAAGTGTCTGTATAGTCTTTTGTAAGGAGAGATCTATATTAAATTATGCGGGCTTATAGTGCAATTATGGAGAATGGTTTGCACAAATTTAACCATGATAGCATGCCACTCAATAAAACGTTTATAATACGCTAAATGAATATGTTAGGAAGGAAAATTGAGGCGATTTTGTTGTGCACCAGTACAGGATTTTGTGAATATAAGGGGGGCTTTTTATGTATTGCAAGCAAAGAGTGTTATTTTATACGCGTGAACGTATAAAATTTGCTGTGAGCAAAAGTATAAAATATTCCCAACAGATATATTTATCTTTTTTGTTCGGTGTTATTTATAAAAGAATGATTTAAAGTGTATTGAAGGTATCTGATTTGATGGTATATCAGACAGGAGTTTTTTTTAAATCAGCAACCATGCGCAGCGTATTGATAGGTCTATGCTTGGTTTTGACTTTTCCGAGGTCACTTGCAGCATTTGAGTTATTCGGTATACCTCTTTTTGGTCACAAGAGAACAAATTCCTCTTCTCATGCCAGTGGTGCAGAGAGATTTTATAAAGTTGATGTCGTTGCATCACCGGGTGCCTCACCAGAGGGTGTTAAAATAGTAAAAGCTGTGTCTTCTCTTTTCGCTGACCGAGAGAAAGCCCTATCGAGTTCTTCTGGCTTGTTGGCTAAAGCGCGTTCAGATTATCGGGCAATTCTTTCCGCTCTTTATGCTGAGGGACGCTATGGTGGTGTTATTAGTATTAAGATTAATGATTTAGAAGCCGCTGATTTAAGTCCGGTGACTCAATTGCCAACACACTCTAAGGTTGTTATTACTATTGATGCAGGGCCTCAATATGTTTTTAGTGTTGCAGGTATCGATAAAGTTGCTCCCTTCATAAAAGATGAAAGCAATAGAATGCCTACAATTGAAGAGTTGGGTTATAAAGTTGGGGTTGTTGCCAAATCTGAAACTATTCTTAAAGCAGAACGGTGGGTGATTGAAGGATGGCGTCGACAAGGGTATGCAAAAGCTAAGATTATCAAGAGTGATGTTGTTGCGGATCATGCTACGCACCTTATTGATGCGCAGATTATTGTTGATCCTGGGCGCCAAGCATATTACGGTCCTTTAAGTGTGCGCAATGTGAGCAAAGAACCAAGTGTAGATTCAGCCTATATCGCGTGGATGACAGGATTAAAGCCAGGTCAGAGATATGATTCTGAGGCTGTTGCCAAAGCGAATGAACGGCTTACACGACTTGATGTTTTTCGTGCTGTGAATCTCCGTGAAGCTGAGACAATTAATCCAGATGGGAGTCTCCCTCTGACACTTGTTGTACAAGAGCGTAAGCCACGTCGCTTTGGTGCTGGTGGAAGCTATTCTACATTAGATGGTGCTGGTTTTGAAGCGTATTGGATGCATAAAAACCTTTTTGGTCATGCGGAACGTCTTAAAATTGAGACGAAAATAAATGGTATTGGTGGCAAAAAGAAGCAATCATATAATTTTAAAAATTTTAATTACCTTTTGGGTGGCACGTTTATAAAACCTGGTATATTCACTCCTGATACAGATTTTAGGGCAGAACTGAAAATCCAGCAAGATGTCCTAGAAAATTATACGACAAAAGCCATTAGAAGCAAGTTAGGGATCACGCATATTTTTAATGCGCATCTATCAGGGCAGGCGGCTGTAGAAGTTTCTAACGGTTATTCACGCGATATCTATTTTGGGAGCCGTGATTTTACGACAATAGGGTTACCAAGTAGTTTGATTTACGACAGTCGTAATAATAAATTCAATGCAACAAAAGGTCTGTATGGTGAAGCGATTTTTGAACCTTTTTATGAAATGCGTTTTAGCAATTTTGTAGCAAAAATGACTGTGGAAGGTCGTTCTTATTGGGCGTTTGATGAAAAAGATCGTTTTATTTTTGCAGCACGTGTAAAGTTTGGTACGATTTTTGGCAGTGATACAGCACAAATACCTTCGGATACACTCTTTTTTGCTGGTGGTGGTGGTTCTGTTCGCGGTTATGCTTATCGTAATATTGGTATCAAAACAGACAAGGATTCTATTGTTGGTGGGCGTGCACTTTTTGAAGGGTCAGCAGAATTACGTTTTGCTTTAAATGATAAGATAGGGGTTGTCAGTTTTCTTGATGGAGGTACCGTAGGAGATAAAGCGCAGTTTGATTTTTCTAAAAAAATGAAATGGGGAGCCGGTATTGGAGGCCGCTATATGACCAATCTTGGTCCTTTGCGCGTTGACCTTGCATTTCCTCTAAAGCGCGAGAAAGGTGATCCTCGCATTGGTTTTTATGTAGGTATAGGGCAAGCATTTTAATGAAAAAAACTATGCGTTTATCGGCTTTCTTTTTTGGGTTTTTGTTTTTTTTACTAAGCGCTCTTATTTTTGCGCAGAAGGGAAATTCACTCTCTAGCCAAGTAACAACAGATGATCGTTCATGGCTTGTCTCTTTAATTGAGCGCAGACTTTCAGCCCCTAATCGCCAAGTTCGTTTGCATAATATGCAAGGGACACTGTCTTCGCAAATATCTATAGGTGCTATCACCATCAGCGATAAAAAAGGTGTTTGGCTTAAAATGACCAATGCTAAAATAGATTGGAACCGCTTAGCTTTGCTAAGGGGGAGGGTGAGTATTAACCAGCTTTCAATGGATCAGATTACATTTTTACGCAAACCGCAGGGAAACTCTTCTTTTGTTTCTTCCCTTGAGGCAGGGAAATTTTCTTTACCAACATTACCCCTTGCCATTTCTATCAATACGCTTACAGTTCAGCGTGTGGCGTTTGAACAGGAGCTTTTGGGTGTTTCTGCTGATATGTCTTTAAACGGATATCTAACCTTTGCGAATAATGATTTTGATGTTGATATAGCGGCTCAGCGTTTAGATGCACCTGGGTCTTTTTCTGTTGTGACGAAGTTATCCGATAGCAATCGTACCGCTAAAATTGATATTTCTGCGGATGAACCACAAAATGGCATTTTGGCGAATATTTTTAAACTTGAAAAACGCCCCGCCTTAAATCTCGTTATGAAAGGTGATGGTACTTTTGATGATTTGGTTGTCAAACTTGCTTTGCAAGCGGATCACCAGCCTATTTTAGATGGCAATGTTATTCTTACAACTATTGCAGAAGGACACGGTTTTTCTACGAAACTGATAGGCAAATTTGGTCCTTTAATGCCCCCTCAATATCATAATCTCTTCGAATCTGATGTAATATTGAAAGCAGAAGCGAGGGTGACAAAAGAAGGTATAAAGTACCTTGATCATATGGTCATTCAGGGTGAAGCAATCAATGTTTTGGCGAATGCTGAAGTAACAGCAGATGGTTTTTTGCGACGACTTTTTGTTGATGGAAAAATGGCTCTTAATAAAGAAAATGAACCTACTCGTTTATCAGTATCAGAAACGTCAAAGCCTGCCAATAATATTGTTTTAAACATTGACTATGGCCGTGAAGGACAACATTCTTGGAATGGACGACTTGTTGTACATCATTTGAACAATCAAAATATTCATATTCGTGATGCCATTTTTGATATGGGGGGAGTGAGCGAAAATCTTGATGATACAACATCTCGTCATGTTGGTATCCAGGTTAAGGGAACCCTTCAAGGGATTAAAAAAAGTAAGAGCACATTGGCAGAAGATCTTGGACAAACAGTTCATGTGCATCTAGATACTGATATTATTTCTAGAAAACCAGTTTTAATACATGATTTTAGTGTCACGGGTCAGGGGTTTTCTGCTTGGTTAAAAGGGAAAATGGATCGTTTTATTTTTAAAGGCGATCTTGGTTTAAAGGCGCAAACCCTTGCTTCTTTTAATTTATTGAGTAAACAGTCACTTTCTGGTAGCGCAGATATTAAAGCCAAAGGAACCATTGGTTTAATGAGGGGTGTTTTTGATCTTGAATTATCAGGAACAACGGAAAACACCAAAATAGGCGTTGAACCTTTCGATCGTTTATTCAGAGGAAATTTTACTCTTTCAGGTGGTGCTTCTTATGACACGGCAAATTTAATTTTGCGTCATTTGAATTTGAAAAGTCAATATGCGAGCATAAAGGCTGATGGATATTTTTCAAGTGAAAGAGCTAAAATGGATTTCTATACTCAAATATCTGATCTCGCCAAATTAGATTCGAGAATGAACGGTGCTCTCACAATCAAAAGTACCGCGAGAGGGCACAATCGCCTTATAAAGCTTAAGACACATGCTCATGTTGCTGAAGCATTTTTAATAGGAAAGAAGCTGCAAAACGCAACACTTACTATGCAAACACTGGTGGATAATACATCATCAGTTATGTCTTTAACTGGCTTTGTAAAGGGTGAAGGAACTTTTGCTAAGAAGCCATTATATTTATCTGCTTCTTTTAAGGATTCTCATCAGATTCGAAAATTTGAAAATATCGATATGAGGGCGGGAGGCGCAAAAATAACCGGTGATCTTTCTCAAACGAGAGGTTTTGTGAAAGGTGCTTTGCATATTGATGCTGAGGATATCTCAGCACTTTCCGCATTATTTTTACAAGAAGGCAGTGGAAAACTAAAAGGAGATTTTATTTTTGATGAAGAAAATGGCAAACAAAAGGCTAGTTTAAAGGCAGGTGTTGACCATTTAAGCTTTGCAAAGAATAAAGTTAAAAAGTTAACAATAAAAGGGGATATCTTTGATCCTTTTGCTATGATCCAGTTTGAGGGTTTGATCAATGCCGAGCATATTCAAACGCCTTTAATGATGGTTAATCGTTTAGATGCTCATGCCAATGGCAAAAATGGGCAAACAGCTTTTACTGTTCAAGCGATGTTGCCTCATAACACAAATGCAAAGCTTTCTGGTAGTATGGTTACTGTAGAACTTCCAGAAGGTTTCAGACGAGAAGTACAGATTAAAACCATAGATGTTAAACAACACAATCTTCATGCGACATTGCCTAAATCGGCTACAATTGTTTTTGATAAAGAGGGAATGACAGTCGATGAATTAGGAATTGCGATTAATGGAGGTCAAATTATCCTTGCAGGAAATGTTCAAGATACCCTTAATTTGCACCTTACAATGAATGCGTTTCCTGCTGCTTTAGTTAATCTATGGAAGTCCGACCTTGGAGTGGTTGGTAGCGTGACAGGGCAAGTGACGATTCGAGGTAGTTTTCAAAGTCCTGATGTGATCTATGATATAAAGGGTGAGGAGCTGACAACACTTGCTCTTCAAAATAAAAAAATAATGCCTTTTGCGCTTTCTGCTAAAGGTAAAACAATAGACAAAAACCTTACTTTGGATGCAAATTTAACGGGGGAAGGGATACAAGCACAAGCACAGGGGCGTATATCTTTAGATCCACAAAATAAGCTTGATCTCCATGTTAATTTACAGGATTTTCCTGCAGGTTTTCTTAATAATTTTATAGAAGGACACGCACTTGAAGGAGCAGTGGCAGGTAAGATCGATATTGCCGGAAAAATGAAGGATCCCTCTGCTCATTTTGAGCTTTCTAGTCAAAATTTAACTGCTATGACCCATAAAGGACCTCTGTCGATCAATATGAAAGCTCATGGTTCTTACAAAAAATCGACTTTTCAAGTTGAGAATTTGATAGCGACAGGAGACAAGGGATTAGATCTCTCCATAAAAGGGCCTGTTTCTTTCAATGGTTCAGAGACAAAATTGAATGTTAAAGGGATAATGCCTATTGCATTTGTTGATTTATTATTAGCAAAGCGAGGTGCGCATGTAACAGGCATGGCCAGAATTGATGCAACTCTTCATGGTGCATTACTTAATCCACAATTGATGGGAAGTTTTTCTATAGTCAATGGTAGTTTTTTTGATTCACAAACCAATTTAGGGTTAAATAATATAACCATTGAAGGAAAACTAAATGGCGACCATCTTCTTTTAGAGAAGGCTTTAGCTGTTTCGTCTGAGGGAGGATCGGTTTCTGCTTCAGGTCGTATTTCTAATGATTTACAACCAGATTTGGTCTTTTATCTTAACAACGCCAATTATAACGATGGATCAATGATTCTTGCAACGTTGGCGGGGAAGATAACTATGACAGGGCATTTTAAAGATGGCCTTGTTATTGGTGGTGATGTCACAGTTGAAAAAGCTGAAGTTGTGGTTCCTGATCACTTTCGAAACGCAAAGTTTCTTGATATTCAAAATAAGAATTTAACCAAATCGATTAAAAAAACACTCGAACGTGCTGATGTTAAGGATATCAATAAAAATCGAGCAGAATTTCAAGAAACTTCTTCTGTAATACTATCGAATATGCGTATTATGGCGCGCAATCAGTTTTTTGTACGTGGACGAGGGTTAGATACGGAATTGGGAGGACGCATTAACTTAGCAGGTCCATTAAATGATGTGCATCCAGTTGGTGAGTTTAGGATGATTCGTGGACGTTTTGATATTCTGTCACAACGTCTCAGTTTTGATCAAGGGCAAGCGAGTTTTAGCGGTAGTCTTAATCCTACGGTTTATTTTGTGGCAAACAAGAATAGTGGTGATATTCGCGTTACTGTAACCGTAAGTGGAACGATTGATAATCTTGAGATTAATTTTTCTTCACAACCTAATTTGCCACAAGATGAGATTTTGGCACGTTTGATTTTTAATCGCTCTCTTAATGAATTATCACCATTTCAGATTGCTCAACTTGCGGCAGCGGCAGCTGATCTTGCCGGTGCTTCTAATACATCCTTATTGAATACGTTACGAGCTAAAATTGGTCTTGATGATCTTGATATCATCGTTGATGAAAAAGGGAATACGGGTTTACGCATTGGGCGCTATATACATAATAACATTTATTTAGGCTTTGAAGCAGGATCGAATGGAACGACGAAGGGAACAATTAATTTAGACATTTCCCGCCACCTTAAAGCGAAAGGTGCTATAGGGAATGAAAAAAATTCCAGTATTGGTCTCTTTTATGAAAGAGATTATTAAAGATTGAAGTTCTGAAATTCCAATTGCTTAAGCTTTATGTACCTGAAGCTCTCAGTGAGAGAAAGATTGCAATAATCGACTAGGAGTCTCATAAAACAAAAAGACTCTTTACCGAGTCACGAAAAGATATGCCTGAAATATTTGATTTTTTATTTATCATGTTCTTTAAGGAAGTGACACTTTTTACAAAAAACCATTGTGCTCTTCATGCACGCACTCATTTTAACGTCTTTCGTTATTCTCAACCTCACAACACTCTTCATGAATGGTGGAAAGAAAAATCTATAAGACACAAGTATCTTATATAAAATAAATGAGTACTCCCATGTTATTTCCCATCTCCTAACATGGCAATCCTGCATAAAATGTTTTTATAAGGGCTTATTTACTCTTGTTTCAAATGGTTTTTTAGTCACACTTTTATCTCGTTTGTGACGTGCAAATTTTTTTTGATTTTGAATGCGAAGATTTAAAATAATCTTATAATATTCCGAGTTTTCATTCAAAGTGCAAAATGATAAATAACCATAATAAATTGCTCTATTATATTTTATGAAAGATGCATTTGATCAAGCAACGTTTTTTGTAAAGATGGTCCATTATAATTACGCAGTATTTTCTCTTGTAACACCACGCTTTCCTTTTTTATATTCTTTGCAGAGATTGCAAATATATTGCTGTCAATTCTATTCTTTATGAATATGACTCAAGGGATTTGCATGCACCCTTGTAAGGATAAGAAAACACAAAACCAGATGTGTGATTGTTATCGTTTTACTCAGTGTTTGATAAAAAGCTAGGATATCTAGTCCACAGCAAGCAATTTTTGTGTTTTATAGCGTTTCCTAATAAAAGACCATGCTTTTGCTGTTACATCTATAAATCAACGTTTAAATCTATTACAGCAGCACGTTTGAGACAAAGGTTGAGATGGATAAGGGTTAGCTGTATTGGCTTTTGCATTGCTCATTAGAGCAGGAATATTATGTGTATCTGTTTGTGTAATCTCTGAAGTGGATTAAGAGACTGAATTATAATAATAAATTATTGTTTTTTCAACTTGAATCAGAATCCCGAATATTCTAAGCTTCTGTTATCATAAGTACTTTTAGATTGAATCAATTAAAATCATTTGTTTGCTGGTTATAAGCAGAGCTACCATGTAGTAAAAACTGAGCAAGAAAGGAGTAAAATGCTCCTTATGAATCGCCTCAAGGCAAGAAATGTAGCGATACTAAGAGCTGGCAGAGAGCATATACCAACTTGTGACTTCATAAGCGTGGAAACATCTTCATTGGGGGAGATAAAGTTTATAAAGATAAAAACCAATTTCTAGCCTTCATTCTATCACCTTTTTAGCTTTATGGCTTTCAAAAGCATCTACAGCAGTATCTCTAATAATACAGAGTGCGCATTGCTTCACGCCTTTGTTTCTCATGTTGGTTTAATAGAGGCATATCCTTCACGAGGAATAAAATGCCATTCTATTGCCAATTCATGCGTTTTTTTAGAAGCATCTCTAGTATAAAAACCATTTCATGATGGTATTCTATGAAAGATATCAATGGTAAATCTATTGCACACTACCAACTTTAAGCTTATGAAGGTGAAAACCTGTATTATCATTCTCTTTATTATCGTAAGATGTTACTACAGGCAAAACATTGGT
>NZ_HE997540.1:693788-699695 GCF_000312545.1 Bartonella senegalensis OS02 | reverse complement strand
CCTTTTTAAATCAATTTATTATTAGAATTTATGCATCCACGATAAACTATACTTAAGCATCGATAAACTTTGTGGATCTTAATATCGAGGAACAGATCAGCATCTTATTTGGAAAGCTTTGCTAAAAAACTATGGATTGTGATGGTCAATCAGTTAGGGGCGATATCCCTTTTGTCTAAGTTTACTCTTATGCTACGAACTATAAATCGTGTTGTGAGCTTTCATAGAATAAGTCAGCTAAAAAAGCCGCGTTGGCAAGAAGCAAACCAAGATTTGACCCTAAAGAATCATGCTGTAATGATATTGTGAACCAAGCTTTACGTTGTCTTCTTAACAATAGCGAACGAGAATGCTCTTATTCAAATATTTCAGCTTTTTGACGGAGGTAGGAATACACGAAGCATTGCTGATAAAGGTTATGCTTCAAAAACACGTAGAAAAGGATGAGGCAACAAAATTACATCTATATTCTTTCTGCCGAATCTACTAAGAAGACAGCATAAAATGATGGGAACCTTCTTTATAAAGAGGTACCATTTTATCAAAAACTTCTTCAATCAATTTAACCATTTCTGCTCTATTTCCCTATGGTTTGATAACAAGCTTCTTTTATGAGATTTTCTGATCTCTGCTGTTCAGCATTCTTCGCCTTTAGAACATGGACCGCACAGACACAAGTTGTTAGGAAATATGCGCTAAGCTGGTAAATTTTGGGAAAACTGACCGTGTGGACGAAATCGCCAGAGATAGCTTGGCAAAAGTGCTGCCATTGCTTTGGGGGTAATTCCTACTCCCTCTAAAGTGTATCCATTTTCTAAAGCCTCCTGAGAAACAATGTTATCTACTTGCAGGAAGCGTATTTGACCGGCTGTTACCAGCGTTGGCACGAGAGGCAATTTACCAACAGTTCCCAAAAGACCTCCAATTAACAAGCCAGCAGAAAGAGGTATGGAGAGAATTGTTTTTTTGCGGTGAATGATTTTTAATACATATTCAAGTATGTTTTGAAATGTAATAATCTGTGGACCCCCAAGATCATAGCTTTTTCCAGAGATAACACGTCCTTCTAAAGCACGTACAATAAATTCAGCGATGTCACCAACATACACAGGCTGTAATTTACTTTGTCCACCGCCAAAAAGAGGCATAATCGGTAAAAAACACAATAAGTTCGCTAAGCTGTTAAAGAAACAATCCTCTGGCCCAAAGATAATGGATGGGCGCATGATAATAGCTTGAGGATGTTCGTTATGAATGATTTCCTCACTCAGAGATTTAACGCGTGCATAAAGAAAAGAGGCATTTTGATTGGCAACAAGTGCGGACATATAAATAAGGGGGATTCCAGCTACTGCTGTTAATTCAGCAACATTTTGTGCTCCCTCAATTTGAGTCTTTTGAAAGTTTGGTTGATGTGCTTGTGCTAAGCTACCGGGAAGAAACACTGCGCCATCTGCACCAAGCAATGCACGTGCAACAGAAGCGCGATGCTTGATATCAGTTTTAAGCATTTGGGTTTGTCCTACTTCTCCTATTTGGAGCATGTAATAAGCTTTTTGCGGAGAACGAACAGCAATACGAACCCGATAACCCCGCTTAGTTAAAGCTTCAACGACATGTCGTCCTACGAAACCAGAACCGCCGAAAACAGTAATAAGTTTAGGATGTTGGTAAAGTGCACAATCAAGTTGCATGATCAAAAGGTCTATCTTTCAAAGCTCTATAAAGAATGAGTTTCTAACATGGTGGTGTTTTGTTGTCACGTAAAATATCACCAGCAAGGTAAAGAGACCCGCCTATGAGGACAATTGCCTCTTTATACTCTGTGTTAATTCTCTGTAGGGCCTCTTGGAAATGGGCTTGCGGGTTGGCAAGAAGTCCTACTTTTCGCGCTGATTCAGCTAAAATCATTGGACAAATACCTGCGTTGTTATCGATCAACGGGACCGTATAAACTGTATCAACAAGGTGTGCTAAAGGACGAAAATAACCAACTGCATCCTTAGTATTGAGCATGCCAACAATCATAAGAATAGGGCGTTTTGATTTTTGTTTCCATTTCGTAAGTTCTGCTGCAACAATTTTTGCAGCAGCGGGATTGTGACCGCCATCTAGCCATAAATCAATGCTAGGAGACATCTGATTAATCAAATTTCCATGAGTAAGATGTTGCATTCGTGCTGGCCAGTAAATATTTTGTAGTGCTTTACTTATTACTTGTTCTGAAAGCCGAAAACCTGCTTGATAAACTGCTTCAAGGGAAGCTCCAGCATTGGCAATTTGATGTGCTCCAATCAGGTTCGGCAGTGGAAGATCCATGAGACCTTGATTATTTTGAAAAACCATACGTCCGTGTTCTGTATAGCTTTGATAATCTTGATCAAACAGAGAATAAGGTGCTTTATTTTTATCAGCAAGGGTTATTAAAGTCGAAAGGGTTTCATCATGATCTTGCTTACCGATGACCACTGGAACTCCCTGTTTGATAATCCCCCCTTTTTGAAAAGCGATTTGTGCAATTGTATTTCCAAGAAAGTTCTCATGATCATAGTCAATGGGCATAATAAGGGATACAGCCGGCTGTTGAATCACATTTGTAGCATCAAAACGTCCTCCTAAGCCAACCTCTAAAATCACGACATCTGCTGGATATCTGCTAAACAGTATAAAGGCAGCTGCGGTAAAAATTTCAAAAACAGTAATTAAATTTTGACCATTCGCTTTTAAAACTTGCTGAATTGTCTCAGCTAATTGTTCTTCTGTGACAAGTTTTCCCCCTCCTCTTTGCCCCAGTCGGCAGCGTTCATTCCAATTAACCAGATGAGGTGAACTGTAAACATGAACGCGGTAACCTGCGCTTTCCAAAAGAGCACGACAAGTAGCTGAAGCAGATCCTTTACCATTTGTTCCAGCAATATGAATAACGGGGGCAAGCTTTAAATGAGGATTATCAAGGCTTTCTAAAAGACGAAGAATACGTTCTAAAGAAAGGTCAAATTTTTTAGGATAGTTTTTCAGTAAATCATCTACTATCCTTTGCACGTGGTTTTTTTTCATAGTTTAAGCAGCTTGTGCTTTAGAAAGCGATGCTTGAGAATCTTTTGGAGAAGGATTAACAACGGCGGGATATTTCATCATCAAACGTAAAAGTCGTGCAATGGTAGCTTTCATTTCTAAACGTGATACAACCATATCAATCATGCCATGTTTGAGCAAATATTCACTACTTTGAAAACCCTCTGGTAAGGTTTCACGTATGGTTTGTTGGATGACACGTGGTCCTGCAAAACCAATCATCGCACCAGGTTCAGCAATGTGAATATCACCAAGCATGGCATAAGAAGCAGTAACACCACCGGTGGTTGGATTGGTGAGAACCACAATATAGGGAAGTTTCGCTTCTTTTAGCATTTCTATGGCTACAGTTGTACGGGGCATTTGCATCAAGGAGAGTGTTCCTTCTTGCATGCGTGCACCGCCAGAAGCAGAAAAAAGAACCAATGGGCATTTTTCAGCAATGGCAGTATCAAAAGCTTTGATGATCGCTTCTCCTGAAGCCATACCAAGTGATCCCCCCATAAAGGCAAAGTCTTGAACAGTGGCTATAATTGGTAAGCCCTCAATAGTACCGCGTGCACTTAAAATATTGTCATCAACACCAAGTTTAGAACGATAATCTTTTAGCCGGTCAATATAACGTTTTTCATCACGAAACTTTAATGGATCTGTTACAACTTTTGGATTTTCAAGAGGCGTATAAACACCATCATCAAAAAAATGTGTGAGACGATTTTTGGCACTGATGCGCATATGATAACCAGAACTGGGGATTACATATTGATTAACTTCTAGATCTTTATGGAAGACCATCTCACCACTGGTGGGATCTTTGATCCACAGATTTTCTGGAATTTCACGGCGTCCCAGTATGGAATTGATTTTAGGACGAACATAATTTGTAATCCAGTTCATCTTTGTAGCCTCTCTTTAAATGTTATACATTTTTTGCACGTTTCAGGAAAATATAGACGGGATGGTTGATTCGTTTTGCTAGCTAAATAAGCAAATCCGTTTAATATTTTTATCAGTACACGTATAGCTTTAACCTCACTATTTTTTATTTTTTGTCTCTAAAATATTATAATGGTAATTTGCATAAAACTCTTTTTCATAAAAAAATCTGTCCGTATTTTAAAGAATGCACATGATTTGATTTTTTGCTTTGATTGATCCCATTACTTGCGTTGGTTGACAAATGCTTCATTTTTTTCGATGGAAAACCAACATTGAGCAAAATCTTAACATCAGTGATGCAAGATTGAAACAAAAAAGCCTTATAAACATCAATAAGTCTTAATAGTCCATAAAAACAATGGAGAGGGTAACGTTATATTAAATAAAATGCCAGTAGAGAGTCCAAATTTTTTTCAAAAACTGTCTCTAATGAGAAGAGATGAACAGTTTTTTAAAGGATCAAATTTGTTTTTTGTTTACCGTTATTTATATGCTTTGTAGTTTCACGCGATTTTTTAAAAAACATTTCTCAAGGCACCCCAAGATTATTTTACAATGGCGCTCGTGAATAGTATAATGGTGAAGCCATTAAACACCCTCATTTTTGCGCTTATGAAGGAGCAAGCTGGCACCACCATTCTATTTGCGAGATCAAAATGTTGCGAAAGTCCTTGCATTGAAACAGTTCATAAACACTATTTTTGTCCCTTTAAGTAGTTTCACCCATATGCCAACCCTGTTTGTAACATATAAGCAAGTGATTTTAGTTGATACTACGAGAAAATCTTATTACGGGTTCAAATTCAAAAACGATTATGGGTTATTGTAAATCAATATTTTTCAGTTAAACAAAATGCATCACACTTCTTTTTATTACGTTCTTGAATGGGATCACGCCCCTTATGAGAAACAGAACGCCATTGTATTACAGTACAGATTTTATAAATGCGTTTTATTATACTTAGCGTTATGTATGTGATGCTTTTTGGGAAAGCATTTTATGTAAGTGTGTCATGAGAGCTGCTGCAAAAAGTGGTGTTGCTAAATTAAGCAGTGGAATCGAAACAAAAAACGCGATCAATAATCCTGCACCAAAAACTGTCATGGAATGAACATGTAAAAAAGCATATGCTTCTTGTTCGGATCGAAAACGGTAGGCAGCAAATATAAAGTATTCACGGCCAAGCAAGTAGCCGTTAATAATATAAAAAGCAATCAAATTGACACCAGGTACGAAAAACAAAATAAAAGCGATTGCATTACCGAGAAGGCTTAAAGTAACAAATTTTAAAGAAAGAATAAGAGACCGTCCAAGTGACAGAGCGCTTCCAATAGGCTGGTTTGGATAATCTTCTTTTTCAATAATTTCAGCAGCGGAATCAATAAAAAAGCTTCCAATCATAGCTGTAATTGGAGCAATTAAAAAAGCCATCAGTAAAGCTAAACCTAAATTAAAAATAATCAGTATGCTCAGTTCTAAAAATCCTATCCAATCTGATAAATCAGGAAAAAAATGAGCAATCCAAAGTGCAAAATAGGACATAAAAAGTTGACGGACAAACAACCATATAATGAAGAGCACAATAAAAGTAAGCCCTAATGCTTTCAATATCATCATGCGATATTGTGAAGTTAAGAGGCGTTGTAGAGCACGATACGCAGCAGTAAAAATCATAAATCATAAATAAGGAAAGAACAGTAAAAAGACAAGAGATAGCTTAGGGGGAGGTTAATCATATGATTTAACATACGTTAACTTGAATAAGGTGTAAGAAATTGTTGTTTTAAAGAGCAGGAGAATTTTTTAATTATGAAAAATTAGAATAAGATTTATGTATAGAACTCATTAAAGTAGAGCGATTTTTTTGAGATCATCATGCTGATTTATAAGGA
>NZ_HE997540.1:600071-692763 GCF_000312545.1 Bartonella senegalensis OS02 | reverse complement strand
GTCAATATGTTGACTGATAAATCTAATAACTATACCATAAAGTTTATTGTAAGGAAAAATTGTCAACGTTGGGTTTTCGCTTTTAAAATAAAATGAACGTCTTCAATAAAACGATGAGAAAAGTTCTCCATGTTTTCGTGCATCTGAGGAACTTATCAATGCATAAATAAATCCTTTGCCAATTCTTGCATTTTATTGATGAAATATTCTCCTTTGGTAACAGGCTTTTTTACAAATCAGGACGTCCTTATTATGCCACCTTTTTATTACACCATCTTGAGTCTCAAATTTTAACCTAAGGGATGAAAACGAGTATATCTTCTTTTTATCGAATTCATTTCTCATTTATAAAAGGAAAAGGGTAAGCGTATTGATGCAATTGATTTCTCTGTCTTTTTTGCAACATTTGGAAGAAAATAGAGATATTTTATCTCATCCAAAAACAGAAAAAGAGGAATTTTTCTGCAAACAAATCCTAAAATACAGAGCCTTATAACAAAATTTTCTTTGTCATTTCAGTCTTCTCTTGGTTGAAAAACCAACAAATATCGATAACCTGTGTTCAGATAATAGAAATTCTCATAAAATTTTTTGTCGCCTCTCAGGAACATTATTATTTCATTTGTCAATGCTGCTCCTGTAGCAAAAGATTTATGAAGATCGACGAAAGACTTTTTCACAAAAAGAAGTGTTCCTATTAGCTTGCATTTTTTTTTAATTTCTCCTACCGTTTCGAAAAAATCGATTTTGAAGGAATAAAGAATGACAGCTCAAGATTATGTTGTCAAAGATATCACACTTGCTGCTTATGGTCGTAAAGAACTGGATATTGCTGAAACCGAAATGCCCGGTTTGATGGCTTGCCGTGAGGAGTTTTCTTCCAGTCAACCTTTGCGTGGAGCACGCATTTCCGGTTCATTGCATATGACCATTCAAACAGCTGTTTTGATTGAAACACTGAAAGCTATTGGAGCCGATGTTCGGTGGAGTTCTAGCAATATTTTTTCTACACAAGATCACGCAGCAGCAGCTATTGCTGCTACGGGGACTCCTGTTTTTGCGGTTAAAGGTGAAACGCTTGAAGAATATTGGACTTATATAGATGCCATTTTTCAATGGCCTGATGGTAATCCCTCTAATCTCATCTTAGATGATGGAGCAGATGCCACAAACTATATTTTGTTTGGAAGCTGTGCTGAAGAAAATAAAGATATTTTGTCTCATCCAAAAACAGAAGAAGAGGAATTTTTCTTCAAACAAATCCAAAAGCGTATGGAGGCTACGCCAGGATTTTTCATACGCCAGCGCGCAGCAATCAAAGGTGTGAGTGAAGAAACCACAACCGGTGTACACCGCCTTCATCAATTACAAAAGGAAGGACTTTTGCCTTTTCCTGCTATTAATGTCAATGATAGCGTTACTAAATCAAAATTTGATAATAAATATGGATGTAAAGAATCATTAGTAGATGGTATCCGACGCGCAACAGATGTTATGATCGCTGGTAAAACTGCTATTGTTTGTGGTTATGGTGATGTGGGTAAAGGGTCCGCGGCCTCTCTTTCAGGAGCTGGAGCTCGTGTTAAAGTAACAGAAATTGACCCCATTTGTGCCCTTCAAGCAGCTATGGACGGCTATGAAGTTGTTCATTTAGATGATGCAGCCGCCAGTGCTGATATTATTATCACCACAACGGGCAATAAAGATATTGTCCTTTTAGAGCATATGCGACAAGTCAAAGATATGTGCATTCTTGGAAATATTGGCCATTTTGATAATGAAATCCAAGTTGCAGCTTTACGAAACTTACCATGGACGAATATTAAACCTCAAGTCGATATGATCACCTTTCCCGATGGAAAGCGTATCATTCTGCTTTCTGAAGGGCGTTTACTTAATCTCGGTAATGCCACGGGACACCCCTCGTTTGTTATGTCAGCCTCATTTACCAATCAAGTTTTAGCGCAAATCGAACTCTTTACCCGTTCAGAACACTACAAAAATGAAGTGACTGTTTTGCCAAAACAGCTTGATGAAAAAGTTGCTCGCCTTCACCTTGATCGGTTAGGAATAAAATTAACCACTTTATCACAAGAACAAGCTGCTTATATCGGAGTTACTCCACAAGGACCTTATAAACCAAACCATTATCGTTATTAAATGTTTCCTTGGGGTAAAAGAAAAAGGAAAACGCATCGTGCTCAGCTTTGGTGACTATAACTCCAAAGAAAAAGCTCAAAAAATAATCCGAATTTGTACTCATATTTTTTGCTTTCTTTTTCTTTTTTCTCCAACATATGCTGCGGCTCAGTCATGGGAAACATATCTACCATTCACTTTCACTCTGCCAGATGGTCCATGGCTTCTTTTAGCGCTCTGTGGAGGAATTTCTTGTGCTTCACTTCTCACGTGTATAGCAGTTATTATGCGTGCGAAAAAAGCTTTACAAAAGCCTCTGCAGACATTTCAAACAGATCTTTCTGAAAAACTTAAATATTATGAATGGCTTCTGGAAGAAACCGGACAATATCTTCTGATCTGGGAAAACCCAACAGCTTTACCTCGTGTGGTTGGCAACATTCCGGCATTGCAAAAAGTGGGAATTCATCAGCAAGATTTTCAGCGTTTTGAGTTCTGGCTTGAAGAAAATTCCTTGCGGGAACTTGATTATGCATTAACACAGCTGCGTTACGAATCTCAGCCCTTTGAGCTTTCTCTTTCCACCAAGAATAATATGCTGTTACACGTTACAGGAGTTATTGCTGGAACAGTAGCCATTGCACGCTTTCAAGACATCTCAAAACAGCAGAGTGAAAATGCTCGTTTACAGAAAAATATCGCAAAAATCCTCATCGAGCTAAGAATGCAGCGTAACCTTCTTGATGTTATTCAAGAACCAGTCTGGATAAAAGATAGTGAAGGAAAAATTTGTTTTATCAACCGCGCCTTCAGAGAAATAACAGGCTTTCGAGAAGGTAGTAACGAGGTGGTTGATCTTTTCAATGAAACAACACAACGCAAAACAGAGGAAACAGAAACCATTTTTCAAGAGCATGTTCATACGGTCTTTGATGGAGAACGGCACCACTTTCATCTCACACGGATTACAACAGTCGAAGGGATGGCGGCTTTTGCGCGTGATGATAGTGCATATGAAAACCTTACCAATGAACTAAGACGTGTTCTTCAAAGTCATTGTGAAACACTTGATCAAATCTCAACAGCAGTAGCCATTTTTGATAGTAATCAAAAATTAAAATTCTGCAACCATGCTTTTAAAGTTTTATGGCCTTTAGAGAATTCCTTTCTAGAAAGTGAACCAAGTCATACATTGCTTCTTGAACGGTTGCGTGAAAAAGGGCTCATTTGTGAACATCCAGATTGGCGCACGTGGAAAGAAGAACTTTTTAAAGCTTATCAGCAAACGGAATCCAATCAACAAATTTGGAATCTTCCAGATGGTCGAACAGTGCGTGTCATTTCTAGTCCTCATCCACAAGGAGGTGTCACTTGGCTTTACGAAAATCTCACAGAAAAAATTGATCTTGAACGACGCTATAATACACTCATTAAAATACAAGGCGAAACACTTGATAAACTTTCAGAAGGAGTGGTAGTTTTTGGCTCTGATGGGCGCCTTCGTTTATCCAATCCTGCTTTATCAAAATTATGGTCTCTTCCTTATAATTTACTGGTAGAAGGCACCCATATTACACAATTACAAAGTCATTGTTCACCCCTAACCTTGAGACAAGAATGGAACAGGTTTACTAAATTTATTACCGGTTTTGCTGAAAAACGGGATACATATTCAGGTCGTATAGATCTCAAAAATGGCATGATCATTGATTACACATTGGTTCCGCTTCCCAATGGAGAAACCATGCTCACTTTTGTGAATGTTACGGATACTGTTCATGTTGCGCGCGCCCTTCAAGAGAAAAATGAAGCCTTAGAAAGTGCTGATCGCTTGCGGAATGAATTTGTTCAACATGTTTCCTATGAATTGCGGACGCCCCTTACCAATATTATTGGATTTTCCGATATTTTACGCGATCAAATTTTTGGACCTATCAATGAACGCCAACAGGAATATCTTGGACATATTCATTCAGAATCTGGCACTCTTTTGAATATTGTGAATGATATTCTTGATCTGGCAACCCTTGATGCTGGCATTATGGAGCTGGAGATAAAACCGGTTAACATTGCCGATGCTATGATGCAAGCAGTAGCGCGCGTGGAAGAGCGTCTTAACGGACGTCATATTACACTTTTACAACAAATTTCTCCGTTCTTAAATTTTATTTCTGCGGATGCAACACGTTTGCACCAAATCTTTGTCAATGTCCTCAGCAATGCTATTAATTTTGCAACGGAAGCAAGCACCATTGAATTTTGTGCGGAAGAACAAAATGATGATATCGTTTTCAGTGTCCACAACGAGGGCTCTGATATTCCAGAAGATATCCTTGATCGAATTTTCAAACGTTTTTCTTCCCATTCCCATCATGGTGGGCGTGCGGGAGCAGGTCTTGGTCTCTCCCTTGTCAAAAGTTTCGTCGAACTTCACGGGGGGCGTGTTGAAATTCTCACCGGTGCAGGACAAGGAACAACGGTTAAATGCTTCTTTCCAATTCCCAAAGGAGATAAGGTTTTTTAATCTCATACTTTATATGACAAAAAATTTTCTCATCTACTGCATGGAACTTCTTAATGAATTTTAGTTTTTTTCTTGAGAATGAAGAAGCAACCAAGCTTTTTGCGCAAGATTTAGCTCTCGCTTTAAAGTCTGGCGATCTTGTGACATTGCAAGGCGATCTTGGAACAGGAAAATCAACCATTGCAAGGACAATTATCCACACACTTGCTAATGACACGACTCTGGATGTTCCAAGTCCTACTTTTACTCTTGCTCAAAGCTATCAATTTGCGCAATTTGAAATTATTCACGCTGATCTTTATCGCCTTTCTACCACAGAAGAAATCGATGAATTAGGACTTTACGAAGCACGTCAGCAAAGCATTTTACTCGTTGAATGGCCAGAAAAAAGTACAGATCTTTTAGGGGAAGTCACCTTTGCACTAACATTACAATATGAAGGGTGTGGGCGTCGTGTAACCCTTACATCAGCACAACATTCTCTTGAGCGTCTACAGCGGTCTTTTGAAATTCGCAGATTTTTAACAACCCATGGACGTGGTCATGTTTATCGTCATCTTTTGGCTACTGATGCTTCCGCACGGACCTATGAACTTTTGTATGATGGACAGCACCAAGAAGTCCTTATGGATGCACCAATCATGCAGAAACGACAAAATACAGATTCTTATTATATAACAATGGCAAAGCTTGCAAAAGATATTCGTCAATTTTGTGGGATTAATCAACTCATTTTAGATAATGGATTTTCTGCGCCCCACATCTTTGTTGAAGATTTTGAAAAAGGTTTTTTAATTTTAGAAGATTTAGGACGTGAAGGACTTTTAGATCAAAACGGTCATCCTTTAGAAGAGCGTTACATTGCCTGTAGCGAATTGCTTGCTTCTTTCCACCAAAAATCATGGCCTTGCGAGAAGCAATTTGCAACATTTTTGTTGCAAATTCCCTCCTATGATTGCCAAGCATTACAATCAGAGCTCTCCTTATTGCTAGATTGGTATGTGCCCTTTCAAACACAAAAAAACTTAGATCAGCAACAGCGTAAAGCTTTTTTTGCCTGTTGGCAGCCTTATCTTGATAGCCTTATCCAAGGAGAAAATACCTTTGTTATGCGTGATTATCATTCACCCAATATTCTTTGGCGTGCGCAAAAAGAAGGATTTGCCCGTATTGGTTTGATTGATTTTCAGGATGGCTTAATAGGTCCAACAGCCTATGACCTCGTTTCTTTAGCGCAAGATGCACGTGTGTTTATTTCTCCTATACTCGAAGCAAAAATTCTCGATGTCTACTGTACTGCACGTCATCAAGCTCTACGCTCTTTTGATGAAAATAAGTTCCGCAAGCTTTACGCATTTGCGGGTGCCCAGCGCGCTTCGAAAGTTCTAGGGATCTTTGTACGTCTCCACCAGCGTGATGGAAAATCATCTTATCTTAAACATCTTTCTCATGTGCAAAATTATCTTGCCCACAATCTCTCACACCCAATTCTTGCTCCTTTACAAAGTTTTTATCAAGAAATAGGACTCCTTTAAAGAGACCTCTTTTAGTGTTCACAAGCTTGTTCTATGATGCTTATCATGTGGGGTATAATGGTAACGCCTTTGTGCATCACCATCTTTAAACTTATGAAGAAATCAGCTAGCGGCATCCATTCTCTTTGCTCGTTCAAAGTGTTGTAAAAGCCTTTGGCACTTGAGACGATTTGTAAGAAGTATTTTTACTCCTTTCTTGAAGAGTTTTTACTCACACGCTATCTCTATTTATGAAGGGAAAGGGAATTTTAAATTGATTCATTCTAAGAAGATATGAGATAAGAAAATCTTATAAAATTTGGGAGCTTTCATGCAAGTCGCAAAAATATAAAATTATCTTTATAAATCAAAGAGTTAATTTATTTAAATAATAAGGCAGAAATACTATTTTGCTCCTCATTATTTCTTTTTATACATCAGAATTATAACCTTTATCAGCAGATGTATTTTCAAATCTTTCAAGAGGTTAAAGTGCTTTAGGAATAACATTCCAGTTCTTCGACATGAGAATAAAAGATTTTATCAACAGCATCACTTACAGCAAGGCATTTTGTGATAAATCCTCCCTTGTTTGTTCGTGACATTTTTTCATGCAGAGCTTATCTCAAGTTGAGAGCATAATCTATAATCAGCCGCATGAGATAAATAAGAACAAAGGTCACATTGATTTAGCATCATGGTTCTTGGTAATTCTTTCAAAATTTGATGCCGACTTCTTTGTGATTAAAAAATTCATAACGTTCAAAAATAGACCTCCTTGCTTAAGGAAAGTGAAAACTCTCACTGTCGAGTTTTTATTTTCAAAAGAGGTGAATTTTTTCAAAAAAATAACAGGAAACATTTCCAATTCTTATGCAAATTCTAAAAACGCATCTTCAGTAAATTGTCAATTTTTTACCAATCTTTGCACTTCATGGAGTATTTTTTTCCAGCTATATTTCTATTCTTTAAAAAGGAATAGAAATATCTCTCTACTTTTTATCTCAAATCTTACTTAAGCTTTTAGAAACTAGGACTTTTGCTTTTTGAATTGGATATTATGAAGTTTTTTATAAAAACTATGTTCCTTTTCTAGCAATTCTTTTTGTGTCCCTTGTTCAATGAGTTGACCATTTTTTATGACAACAATTTTATGGGCGCGAGCAATTGTTGAAAGGCGATGAGCAATGATGATAGTTGTACGCCCCTTTGTGAGCTGATAGAGCGCTTCATTAATTTGCGCTTCAGTGTGCGAATCTAAAGCACTTGTTGCTTCATCAAGAATTAGGATTTCACTTTCATAAATCATTGCTCGCGCAATAGCGAGTCGTTGTTTTTGCCCACCTGAAAGATTACACCCATTATCACCTATCTGTGTATCGTAGCCATTTGGTAGTTCCATAATAAATTCGTGAGCATTGGCTTCTTTTGCTGCTTTGATAATGTCATCGTCGCTAGCTCCTTCTTTTCCTAGCCCAATATTATATTTAACGGTTCCTTGAAAGAGAAAGGTATCCTGTCCTACATAGGCCATAAGCTTTCTCAAGGAGCGAAATGTAGTATAGCGGATGTCTTGATCATTAATCAATATGCGCCCCTTTGTAGGGTCATAAAGGCGCATAATAAGGTTGATAAAGGTTGATTTTCCTGAACCGGATGGCCCTACCAATGCCGTCATTTTTCCAGGTTCTATTTCGAGATTAATATCCTTCAACACCATTTGGTTATCGATATATGCAAACGACACATTTTCGAAACGGATAGCTCCTTGAGTTTTATGCAAATCTTTCGCTTTTTCATGTTCTATAACCGTAAGGGGATGGTCAAGGACTTCAAACATTGTGCGGATATTCACTAAGCCAGATTCAATTTTAACACGTACGTTTGCTAGCCTTTTTGCCGGTTCGTAAGCAAGCAGTAAAGCAACAATAAAGGACATGAATTCACCTTGAACGCCTGCACGTTGGGTTGCAAGGTAGCCAGAAAAACAAATAATACCTGCAATAGCGACACCAGTGAGTGTTTCCATAATTGGGTTAGTAATGGCTTGCAGTGTTGCAATATTGTTTGCTTGTTTTTCAACATTACAAATGGCTTTGTTCATACGTTCTTTCATTATTTCTTCTAATGAAAAAGCCTTAATAACTCGAATGCCAATAGCGCTTTCCTGTACAATTTTGATAATTTCACCAAGTGAAAGAAGTTCTTTTTCTACCAGACTGCGAACACGTTTTAAAGCCATTCGGACTCCTAAAAAGGCCAATGGTCCTACTATTAAAGTAATCGTGATCAATATAAAGTTTTGAATAAACATCACAAGCAACAGACCACTAACAGAGAGCAAATCACGTACAAAAGTTGTAATAATTATATCGATGATATTACGTACTGCTGTAGCATTGTGGGTGACTCGTACAAGAAGATCAGATGAAGTGTTGTTATGATAAAAAGAAACACTTTGTTCCATAAGGCGTGCGTAAATCTTACGCTGTTGTTCAGCAACGATACTATTACCTGCTTTATTCAAAAAATAAGTTTGAGCAAAAGTTGCAATTCCTTTGAGAATAAAAATGAAAGCAATGATGGTAGAAATCAAAACAATCATACCAAATTTTTTTGCATCAATCATATAATTCACAACATCACGCATGATCCATGCACTTGCTGCAGTTGTACAGGAAATAATGATCATTGAAACAATAGCGGCACTGTACCAACGCGCATGTTTATGAAAGTTTTCTCGCAAAAGACGGATGATAAGATGTTTATCAAAAGCGGAAATTTGTTTTTTAACCATGAAGTGCTTCTATATTCTACCGTTGTTTTATGCAAGATTGAAGCATTCTTAATTCAAAGACATTGAATTTTTAAGTGATAAAAACTGTATTCTTTTAATAGGATTAATGCAGCAGCACAAAGACTTAAAAGTACCACAACACCCCTCTGTGGTACTTTTAACATTTCTACATTAACTCTCGATGAACCGTATTCTCTCTATTCACTCGATGAAAAATTATTTAGCCGCTATCACCATCATCATTTGACGACCTTCGAGTTTTGGCTCAGATTCGATTTTGGCAATTTCACTTGTATCTTCTTTTACTCGTTGAAGAAGCTTTAATCCCAGATCTTGGTGTGCCATTTCACGCCCCCGAAAACGCAAAGTTATCTTCACTTTATCACCATTACCAATAAAGCGATGAATAGCTTTAAGCTTGACTCCATAATCATGGACATCAACATTTGGACGCATTTTAATTTCTTTAATCTCGATGATTTTTTGTTTTTTACGTGTTTCAGCCGCTTTTTTTTGGGTCTGATATTTTAATTTGCCCAAATCGATAATTTTACACACAGGAGGTTCTGCATTTGGTACAATTTCAACCAAATCAAGACCAACTTCTGCAGCCAAAGCAAGGGCTTCTTGTATTGTAACGACGCCTTGATGTTGCCCCTCATCATTAATCAGTTGAACACGAGGGACGCGAATATCTTGATTTGCACGTGGCCCATCTTTTTGGGTATGTGTCATTTTAAATGGTTTGCGAATGGTTTACGCTCCTTAATTTTGATTCATCTACAGTACAATTTAATATACAATTATACACAGAAAAACAACTAGAATTCGTGCTTTTTTCATTATTTGATTTATGTTTTTGGGAGATAATTTTGAGGATAGAAATTTTTCTTTTATGAAGAGAAAATATTTTATGGAGGAAGAAAAGAATGGACAAAAATGTTCCTTGCCAGTTTTTCTCGTTTGAGAATACCGCCCTTGCAGTTCGTTATCGCGCAGGCAATTGCTTTCCTGGTTTAGTTTGGCTTTCTGGTTATCAATCTGATATGTTAGGAAGCAAGGCGACGTTGGTTGATGGTTTTGCGCAGAAAAATGACTTGTCTTGTTTACGCTTTGATTACTCTGGTCATGGGGAATCTGAGGGTGATTTTTTTCAAGGAACAATTTCACGCTGGGTGAAGGAAAGTTTAGCGATTTTTGAGACCTATTGCAAAGGTCCACAAATTTTGATTGGTTCCTCTATGGGGGGGTGGATTGCACTAAAGCTTGCTATGATGCTAGCCCAGAAAAATAAAAGACTTGCTGGCATGGTGTTGATTGCGCCGGCTCCTGATTTTACCCAAACATTGGTGGAACCAGAATTGGGTTCAGAGGAATGGAAAATTTTGGAAGAAAAAGGGTATATTGAAAGACCTGCAGTTGGTGATGAGGAGCCGATGCCCTTTACAAAAAAGTTGATTGAAGATGGACGAGATAACTGCGTTATGAAAGGATGTCTTGATATTGGTTGTCCGATCCATATTCTACAAGGAATGGAGGATGATAAGATACCCTATCAACATACATTGACTTTATTGAATCATTTGCCTTTACATGATGTAACATTGACACTTGTTCGTGATGCAGATCATCGCTTTTCGCGTCCACAGGATTTAGAATGTCTTGAAACAGTGTTAAGCGCATTGATTGATCGAATTAATGCAGGATAAGAACTTAATTCATTGATAATAAAGATATAATGTATGACTATTTATGAACAGCATTTTATTTTTTCTGATCGCGTTGTGCCTATAAAGATATTGGAAAATAAGCGTGCGCGCCGCCTTACATTACGTATAGATGCGCGTGGTGAGAAAGTCTGTATAACAACACCACCAGCGACTAGGTGCTGTTCGATTCAAGATTTTATTGAAAAGCATCAATCTTGGATTGAGACGCGTCTTGCTCGTGTACAAATTGCTCATGAAAATTCTTATCTCAAAGAGGGGACAACAATTCCTTTATTGGGTATTCCACATACCATAAAGCATAAAACAGGACGTGGAATAACAGAAATCGTTGCAGGAGATATAGGACAAGAGCCTAAAATTATTGTTTATGGGCAATTAGAATATTTACCAAGACGCATTGCTGATGTTTTAAAAAAACAAGCTGCACTCATTATAACGCCATTGGTGACATGCTATGCACATAAAGTAGAGCGTAAAGTAAAATCAATTTGTTATAAAGACACCAAGAGTCGTTGGGGTTCCTGTTCAATATATGGAAACCTTTCTTTTTCTTGGCGTCTTGTTATGGCGCCAAGGGAAGTGGTGGAATATGTTGTAGCCCATGAGGTTGCCCATCTTATTGAAATGAATCACGGACCAAAATTTTGGGCTCTTTGTGAAAAACTGTGCCCAAAAAGCAAGACATATCGCGCTTGGTTAAAGGAAAATGGTCACATGTTGCAAGCAATCAATTTTCATTCATATACGTTAGAGATATGAAAAAACCTTGAAGAAGAGAATATTCAATGGAACTTTTTATTGAAAATTCCATTATTTGTGTGCTTCCTCACGCATGATGAAGGAGCCATTGAAGCTCTCAGCAATAATTGTCTTCCCCTGCTTGCTTTGCTGAGTGTCTTCAATGTTTTTGCTTTATCTTTTTTGTAATTCAGCATAATAATTCTCATTTTATAACTCTCAGTTTAGATTGAAAGAGTGCTCATGCCTGTTCTTACAGATCCCCTTCAGCTATTACAGGCACTAATTCGTTGTCCTTCTGTTACCCCTCATGAAGCGGGTGCTTTATCAACTTTGGAACAGTTTTTAATAAAGATGGGGTTTCATGTTGAGCGTCCCATTTTTTCTGATACAAACACAGATGATGTTGAAAATCTTTATGCGAAAATGGGAAAAGAAGGTCCGCATCTTATGTTTGCAGGTCATACGGATGTTGTGCCACCAGGTGATTTAGAAAGCTGGACGTACCCTCCTTTTGAAGGTGTCATAGATCAGGGGACATTATACGGGCGGGGTGCTGTCGATATGAAGGGCGGGATTGCTTGTTTTGTTGCGGCACTGGCTCGTGTTCTTGAGAAACGCTCCATAAAAGGAAGGGTAAGTTTTTTGATTACCGGTGACGAAGAAGGCCCTGCACTGAACGGTACGGTCAAACTTCTCAAATGGGCAGAGCAAAAAGGTGAAAAATGGACAGCAGCTCTTGTAGGAGAACCAACGAGCGTAAAAACGGTTGGTGATGTAATTAAAATTGGACGCAGAGGATCACTCTCTGGCATCATAACCGTTAAGGGTCACCAAGGTCATGTTGCTTTTCCTGAGCGTGCAGCTAATCCGTTGCCTTTAGCAAGTAAGCTTATACAAGCGTTAATCCAAACAACTTTAGATGAAGGGACAGAGAATTTTCAACCTAGTAATTTGGAATTAACAACAATTGATACAGGTAATTGGGCGCTGAATGTTATTCCAGCGCAAACAACGGTCCATTTTAACATACGTTACAATGATCTTTGGACAAAAGAAATGCTTATGGTAGAAATCGAAAGCCGCCTTGCTTTCGTCCAATCGAAAAACAGTGATGATCAATACCCTTATTATCAACTTGAGTGGATTCCCAGTTTGGGGGATGTTTTTTTGACCAAAAATGATAAACTCATTCACACATTATCAAATGCGATTAAAAGTGTGACAGGGAATATACCAGAATGCTCAACTTCAGGAGGAACTTCAGATGCGCGCTTTATTAAAGATTATTGCCCAGTAGTTGAATTTGGGTTACCAGGACAAACCATGCATATGGTGGATGAGTGTGTCACTGTTGATGCAATGGAAACCCTCACTTCTATTTATGAACGTTTCATTGTTGATTTCTTTGCGTAAAAACGCGCTTGTTTTTTAAAAAGCAGTGCTGTTTTAAATCGAAAACCGTGAACGTTCTGTCACAATACATAAAAAAGCACTCCGAACACTCGCTTGAATTAATGGAAAAGATAAGGCACAATTCTATCGGAAAAGGATATGGTCAATGCTCTCTCACAACTGATGTGCCGACAGATTGATGATGTGCCGACAGATTGAAGCCATAGATTTTAGTGTGCTAGTTGGCTAATAATATAGTCAAGAAGAATGCGTCCTTTGCTTGTTGCTTTTAAGCGTTGGTTTCCTGCCATTTCTAACAGCCCTTGTTGTTGTAAATCGATAAGTTTTTCTATCGGCAAGCTCTTAGAGCTTAAGGTTTCGTAGCGTGTAAGATCCAAACCCTCGCAAAGACGCAACCCCATAAGAAGCATTTCGTTTGCCTGTTGCTCTGTAGTCAATTGTTCTGTTTCAATACAGCCATGTCCTGTCTTTTCTACTAAATCGAGCCAATGTTCGGGATATTTTTCATTGATTGTAACAGAACGTTCACGGTTTTCGATTTGAGAAGATGTTGGCATTGAAAAGGGAGAAAAATGCTTCGTTTGATGTGCAATAAAGCGTCCATGTGCTCCTGGACCAAAGCCTGCATATTCATGATAACGCCAATAGAGAAGATTGTGCGCTGATTCAGCACCAGGAATTGCATGATTGGAGATTTCATAAGCTGGCAGTCCGTGCTGTGCGGTTATTTCTTGGGTAAGCTGATAAAGGTCTGCTGCAAGTTCCGATTCGGGGAGAATCAGTCTTCCTGCGGCATGGAGTCTTTTAAAGGCTGTTCCTTCTTCGATAGTGAGTTGGTAAAGAGAAAGATGATCTGCTGCTAAATCAATGGCTTGAAACAGTTCACCTTCCCATTGTTCAAGTGTCTGTTCAGGGCGAGCATAAATGAGATCAAAGGATAAACGTGGAAAAATTTCTCTTGCTAAAGCAATAGCGTGGAGAGCTTGTTTGACATCATGGAGACGTCCAAGTTTTCGCAATGCTTTGTCATTAAGTGCCTGTACACCGAGAGACAAACGGTTCACCCCTGCTGCATGGTATCCGCGAAAGCGCTCTGCTTCTACGCTGGATGGGTTTGCTTCCAGTGTAATTTCGGCTTTATCATCGATGTTCCATGTTTTTGCTAGGGTCTGCAATAAAGCATCAACAGTTTGAGGTGTCATAAGCGATGGGGTTCCCCCACCGATAAAAATACTCGTAATATAACGTGGACCTATTTTATGATATTGCGTTTCTATTTCGCGTGCAAAAGCGGTTACGAAACGTTGTTGATCAACACCATGAACGCGAACATGCGAATTAAAGTCACAATAAGGACATTTAGCAGCACAAAAAGGCCAATGAATGTAGATGCCAAAAGGTTCATTCATGAGAGTTTTAAAAGGTTTTCTGCTAAAAGTTTGAAAGCACGCGCACGATGAGAGAGCGGTGTTTGATCATTGAGTTTCCAGCCATGTTTTTGCTCCGTTGTCATTTCACCAAAGGTCTTTTCATATCCATCTGGTAAAAAAATCGGATCAAAGCCAAAACCTTTATCTCCACGTGGTGGCCAAATGAATGTTCCTTCAACACATCCGTGGAAATAATCAGCGTGAGCATCAGGCCATGCAATGCAGATAACCGATATAAACTGGCATTTTCGTTGGTTTTTTTCATGCGCTCCGATTTTTTGGAGTTCATCTTCTATTTTTTGCATAGCTTTTAAGAAGTCACGGGTACCATCGGATTGAAGAGCGAGATCAGCGGTATAAACGCCTGGTGCCCCCCCTAGTGCATCCACTTCCAATCCTGAATCATCAGAGAGAGCAGGAAGACCTGTATTTTTTGCAGCTGCAAAGGCTTTGATATAGGCATTTTCTTCAAATGTTGTTCCCGTTTCTTTTGGTTCAGGCAATCCGAGTTCTTTGGCTGATTGTATTTTTAAACCAAAGGGAGCGACCAAAGTGGTAATTTCCTGCAATTTGCCGGTATTATGTGTAGCAATGACGAGTTTTTTGTCTGCTATGCTTCTCATATACATCTCTCTAAAATGGAAAGGGTATTTTCTGTCCTAAAAATGAGTTTAAACGAACATATAAGTATCAGTTCTGTCAAATTTTACGAGATACAATTTTTTTGCATGTTGATTAATATTTTGTTCAAATAAAATTTTCTATATTTGATGAGAACAATCCTTAAAAAGGCATATATAAAGTATTTTTCTTTTTGATGAGAACATAAATATATATTATGTTTTATACTGCTTTAGACCATTTGACCAAACTTTGGCAAAATTTATATAAGAAGAGAGTGTTTTGAAAGTCGTGAATTAATTGTGATGAAGCACAAACTTATTGATGATGAACTAAAATGTCTTGATGAACGTTCGCGTGATATTTTTCGCCATATTGTGGAGGCTTATCTTAATGATGGAGAACCTGTAGGGTCGCGCAATCTTTCACGGCTTTTGCGGCAGACATTATCACCTGCGACAATTCGCAATGTCATGAGTGATCTTGAACATCTTGGTTTAATTTATGCACCTCATGTTTCTGCGGGGCGAATGCCCACACAATCAGGTTTACGTTTTTTTGTTGATGCCTTTATGGAAGCGGGTGATTTGCCAAACGAGGAGCGCGAAAGCATTGAAGCTCAAGTCAAGGAGGCAGGTCATGCACAATCAGTTGAACATTTTCTCGTCCAAGCAAGTCAAGTTCTTTCAGATCTTTCACGGGGGGCAGGGCTGGTTCTCGCGACAAAACACGAAGGAACATTGAAGCATATTGAATTTGTGCGTCTTGATGGGGAGCATGCTCTTGCTGTTTTAGTGACTCAACAAGGTGGAGTTGAAAATCGTATTGTTCACTTACCAGAAGGGGTTACCCATGCACAATTGACAGAGGCAACGAATTTCCTTAATGCGCATATTCAAGGGCTTACATTAAGTGAAGCTAAAGAGGAAATTGCACGTTTATGCTCAGAAACACGGGCTGCACTCGATCATTTATCTCATCATCTTGTTGAAACAGGGTTAGCTCTCCTAGGAGGAGAAGGTGCTGATCATAAAATCCATCTTATTGTTCGTGGGCGAAGCAATTTGCTTGAAGATGTGAAGGCAGAAGAAGATTTAGAGCGGTTACGGCACTTGTTTGATGACCTTGAAACACGTGAAAGTATGGCTCAGTTACTCGATTTAACCGATGAAGGTTCAGGAGTCCGTATCTTTATTGGTTCAGAAAATAAGTTGTTTTCGCTTTCTGGTTCTTCTTTAGTTGTGGCACCTTATCGTGATTCACAACAAAAAGTCATTGGTGCTTTAGGGGTTATTGGGCCAACAAGGCTTAATTATGCAAGAATAGTCCCTATGGTTGATTATACGGCTCAACTTGTATCACAGTTATTGCGTTAAAATGACCAAGTGAATATTTTTACGATAAACGCTTAATTTTAGGTACAGAACATTAGATGCATAAATAGCCCTTGATTTTTGTCTGTAAAATTTCGATATCGAGAATAACAAATCTTATGAAGGAATGGAATTTTTATGTCTGATGAAAAAAACAAATTGACTGATGCTTCATTTGAAAATTGCGATTTGAAAAATCCAGCGGATCGCGATGCACTTAAACAAGCTGCCGATGAGTTTTTAAAAGCGCATCCAGCAGAAGCTGACGCAGACGTTAAAGGAGAAGGAGAGGAATTTGTTGATCCCTTGGCTGCTTTGCAGGACGAAAATAAAGAATTGAAAGATCAGCTTTTACGTCTTGCTGCAGATATGGAAAACCTTCGACGTCGTACTGCGCGTGATGTTGCTGATGCGAAAGCTTATTCAATTGCTAATTTTGCACGGGATATGTTATCTGTTTCTGACAATCTCAATCGTGCTTTGAATGCTATTCCAGAAGGAGCAAAGGAAAATGATGCAGGTTTAAAAACATTAGCTGAGGGCGTGGAAATGACTGAGCGTGCAATGATAGCAGCGCTAGAACGTCATGGGGTACAAAAAATTCATCCAGAAGGGCAAAAATTTGATCCTCACTTTCATCAAGCGATGTTTGAGATTCCTAACTCTGATGTTCCAGATAACACTGTTCAGCAGGTTGTTCAGGCTGGTTACATTATCGGTGAACGTGTTTTGCGTCCAGCTATCGTGGGTGTCGCTAAAGGAGGTACGAAAGATATCTCTGTTGAAAGTGATTCGGCTTAAAATACATCAAGAACAATGCTTTTGACTTCAAAATATGGCAACAATATATAGCTGCTCCACTTTCGTGAGGCATGTTATAAAAGAGGGCTAAAGGGTGTGAGAGCCCCCTTTTATCCTTGAAGTTTCCAGCTCCCTTTTACGACATAAGGAGCATTGCTTGAGGGAGAGGGCGATAGCAATAAAACAAAGTTGTTTACCTCAAAGGGAGGGAACGAAAAATTACCGCGAGAAGACAGATAGGGAGGGAGATCTTCAGGCTGAATATCAAGCAGCCTAGCAAGAGTGATATGCGGAGTAAATTGTCTTTCATCAGGAGTTAATCCTAGGTGATTGCGAATATGCTGTATCTTTTCATGTAAAAGATTGAGAGTTTCACAGGGTTCAATACGAACAACAAGAGAATGTGGTATATTTTCTGAACTAAAAATTTCAAAATCCTTTATCTGTAAGACAAAAGGAGGAAGCTTTATTGTATCAAAGGCACGTATCAATTCGTCTGCAAGCAAACTTTCAATTTCTCCAAAAAAAGACAAAGTGATATGAAAATTTTGAGGGGTAATCCATTGTGCTTTTGGCAAGCCATTTTGTAGCGATATGAGCTCTTGTGTTGTTTTTTTGGGGATCTGAAGGGCACTAAATAAACGCATGTTTTCTCCTTAAAAGTGAAAAGATATTCCCACAAGCGTGATGGTAGAGAAGTGAAAAATCAAGTATAGCAGTACGAATGGTGTAAGGGTATAAAAAAAGAAAAGCCAAAAAATGGCTTTCGTAATATCAATCTAAGAAAATGATTCGTAATTCCAATAAAAGTCATATTTGCATGAATTTCATTGCAAAAATATGGAGTGAGAAGATCGTTTATGCTTTTGTTATGAGCACTGCAAATACAATCTCAAATCAGGAAAATTAATAGATTTCTGATCAGGGAGGGTTCTTTATCTTTTTTTAACGAGATTCAAAGCGACTTTAATATTTCTATAAATGTTTCATTATGCCTGTTTAAGATAATAACAATCATAATGCTCAGCATGCCTTCAAATTGCTTAAATATCGATGGGAAAGGGGACAAAATATCGTAGCTACAAGACCGCTAAAAACATTTCTACCTACGATTATTACAACCCCAATTCATAACGGATATGAACGCTAATATAGCTTAAGGGAAAAAGAGAAGGCCAATAAAAATAATGATGAAAAGAAGTTTCCTTTTATTTTAGAGATGATTATACTTTTTCCGTTGAAAAGTTCTAGTTTTCTTCTCCAAATTTATTGTTTATGAGTTTTTCAAGAGCATCGAGAGCATCACTTGCTTCTGGTCCCCAAACGCGTATAGTGAGGTTACAACCGGGTGAAGCTGCTAACATCATAAGTCCCATAATTGATGATCCACCAACGGTTTGACCATCCTTTTCAACTTCAACAATGGCGTTGAAATTGTCAACAATTTGGACAAATTTTGCAGAAGCACGCGCATGCAATCCACGTTTATTACAGATATTCAAATGGCGACTGAGTATAGATGGGAGAGAATCTTTGGAAAGCATTTGTGTTTAATTATCCGCTATAAGGTCATACTTGGTACATTAATATATTTACGCCCAGCTTCTTGCACTATTCTTAAAGCTTCTGAAAGTGAAATATCAGGACATTGGCGAATAGAAATCAATTTAATAAGCATGGGTAAATTAACCCCCGCAATCATTTCAACACGTCCTTTTTTAATAGCAGGAATAGCGATATTGGATGGTGTTCCACCGAACACATCTGTTAATATGATTACGCCATGATTTGTATCTGTAGAGGAGACTGCGGCTATAATATCGCCTCGGCGTTGATCTATATCATCATCAGGATAGACGCATATTGTTGCGAATCTTTCTTGCGTTCCAACAACATGTTCCACAGCATGCAGAAATTCAACAGCCAGCTCACCGTGCGTTACAAGCACGATTCCAATCATTTTATAAAAACTCCTGTTAAGTAGAAAGATATGGTGAGAAAAACATTTTACAAGGCTTTGTTCTGTTGCCAAGAAAAATTTGCAAAAAAAAGGCAAAAAGTATGATTTTTTCTTTATTCGGAAAAAATTAGACGGATTTCAACCATATTTTTCTAAAAAAGAATGCTTCAATAGCTTGGCAAATGGCTGTACAATCTGCTTCACGAAGGCTAGGAAGTTTTAAAAGAGGAATGCGTAGATCTGCAAATTTAAAAGTCTGATTTGTGGAAAACCGTTCATATTCAGGACCGAGGAGAATAACACAATCGATAGTTGTTTGTTTTTCAAATTCTATCGTATAAAGTCCGACACCGCGAATTTCGATACCGCCCTGCAAACCTTCTGGAGTATATCCGTGAAGTTTTCCATTTTCCACACGCAATATTGTATAATCATCACTGATCAGTTTTGCTTCACGTTTTGACCATCCAGCACGGTCGAGCAAAGAAAGGGTGAGGGTTGATTTTCCTGAACCCGACGGGCCTATAATCAGGAGGCCCTTGCCTCCCAATTGGAGGCAATTCGCATGGAGTATTTCATTTTTTGTTTTCATGCTTTTGGCTTTGGGTAAAGGGTTTATCGAGCGAAGGGAAGGACAATAATAAAACGTGCTCCAGTTTTACTATTTTCAAGTTCGGGGTCAACAATATTTTCCGCTGTAATTGTCCCATTATGAGCTTCAATGATTTGCCGACTAATAGAAAGACCAAGTCCTGAGTTTTGTCCAAATGTATCTTCGCTTGGTCGATCAGTGTAAAAGCGTTCAAAAATGCGTTCAATATTTTCTGAGCGAATACCAGGGCCATTATCTTCAATAGTTAAGACAAGATTTGCAGCATGACTTTTCAGAGTTATATAAATTTTTCCATTATCATGGGGAATGAAAGAACGAGCATTTTCAATGAGATTGGAAATCACTTGCCCCAAACGAAGCTCATGTCCCAATACAAGGTAGGGCTTTCCATGAGGACGTGGGATAATATTAAGGCTTATATCAATATTTTGCCTATTACGATAAACTTCCTGAACAGCATGAACAAGACTTTCCAAAAGCAGCGTTACATCAACAATTTGCGCTGTTTCACGAGCAAGCTCTGCATCAAGTCGCGAAGCATCAGAAATGTCAGTAATCAGACGATCAAGACGACGCACATCATGTTGAATAATTTCAATTAATTGTTCCTGTGCTTCTTCATTTTTAGCCAAAGGGAGCGTTTCAACAGCACTACGCAGTGAGGTAAGTGGATTTTTTAATTCGTGGCTTACATCAGCAGCAAAGCGTTCAATGGCTTCGATACGCATATAAAGGGCATTGGTCATATCACGAATAGAGGTTGAAAGATGACCAATTTCATCTTCGCGCATTGAAAAATCAGGAATTTCAACGCGCTTATTGTTGCCATTGCGCACACGGTTGGCGGAGGCAGATAGTTTACTCAATGGGTGGGCAATCGTGTGGGCTAAAAAGAGGGAAAGTACCAAAAGCACACTGCCTACGACGGCAAAGACTTTAAAAATAACCAGTCTTTCACCTTTTACAATATCATCAATATCTGAACCTGTAGTTGAAAGAAGGAGCGCACCCACCACAGCCCGATAGCGTTGAACAGGTACGGCGACAGAAACAATTAATTGACCTTGTCTGTTGCGTCGTTTAGCGGTTGCAAGCGATCCATTAAGTGCTCGGTAAACTTCTGGATAAACAATACTGCGTTTTTTAGCTTGCTCTCTATCGATGGCAATACCATTGCCATAAAGTACACTTGAAAACCATGAATAGAAGCGCTCCCACAGGTTTTTTTCAGTTTTAAGTGGGGGTAAATCATAACTAAAAACTTCGCCGCTAGAATAAAGAACGCGTGAATCAAGAAGCAAAGTCGCATCACGATCATAGATACGTGCTCTTGTTGTTTTAGGTGTGATAAGGCGTCTTAAAAGGGGGGCAACTTGTTCAGGATTAATGGGAAAATCCCAAGAGTCTGTTGATTGAGGTGCGGGTGTAACGCTTTCTCCAGCTTGTAATTCCAAAAGTTTTTGGGGATCGATGAGAATAGAATTTGTATCTATCGTTGCGGAGGCAGCAATGGCTCCAGCGATAATTTTTCCTTGGGTACATAAGCTTTTGATTTTCGCTTCAATCAATCCGTCACGAAATTGATTAAGATATAAAATGCCTGTAACCAAAATGGCAAGAGCAGCAAGATTCAAAATGACAATACGGCGTGTAAGACTGGAAAAAAGCAACTGTCTGAGAAGACGTTGTATCCGAAAACGCAAATCAGAAAATATAGAAGATGGAGACGAGGGGAGACCGTTTTGGGTTATTTTTTGTAGGGTTTCCAGTTGAGTATTTTTTGTCATCGATTTGATTGCCATTCAAATTTTTGCGACAAAATAGCTTTATACCTCGTGGAAGCGATAACCTACACCATAAAGTGTTTCAATCATTGCAAAATCATCATCCACTTGTTTAAACTTTTTACGCAGACGTTTAATGTGACTATCGATAGTGCGGTCATCTACATAAACTTGATCACTATAGGCTGCATCCATCAAAGCATCACGACTTTTTACCACTCCTGGTCTTTGTGCTAAGGTTTGCAGAATCAAAAATTCTGTGACAGTTAGAATAACAGGTTTATCTTTCCATGTACAGGTATGACGTTCTTGGTCCATGACAAGATCTCCGCGTTTAAGGGAAGAGGTAGGCGATGCTCCTGTTGCAAGCGGTTGGTTACGAGTATTCGCACGGCGCAAAATAGCTTTCACCCGTTCAATGAGCAGACGTTGAGAAAAGGGTTTGGTGATAAAATCGTCAGCTCCCATTTTAAGACCAAACAGTTCATCAATTTCATCATCCTTAGAGGTAAGAAAGATAACTGGAATATCAGACTTTTGACGTAGGCGGCGCAAAAGCTCCATCCCGTCCATTCGAGGCATTTTAATATCAAAAATAGCTAAATGTGGAGGATGGAGTGTTAGACCTTTGAGCGCAGATGCTCCATCTGTATAGCTTTCAACTCGATAGCCTTCTGTTTCAAGTGCAAAAGATAACGATGTCAAAATATTGCGGTCATCATCAACAAGTACAATCGTTTGTGTGATTGTTGGATTATCTTTCATGACTTTTTAGACCTTTCTATTGCCGTGTTTTCTATTGCAATTTTAGCAAATTATCTACGCTATTTAACCTAAGGTATTTATATGGGAGTTCACATTTTTTTTGCAAAACAAATATGATACAAACTGTAACTGAGTAAAAAACTTTTTATCTTTACGATAAAAGATTGTTTTATCTCTGCAATTTTATAACGCTTTTGCACATATTAAGATCCCTTTTCGGAGGATAAATTTTTAAATGACCGTTTTTTTGATCAAAATTTATGAGTGTTTCTGTACCATAATTACACAGGCTCAGAATTAAACAGGTTCGCTTTTAATCGTTGAAGTTAAAAAAAACTCCCTATCTGTTTTAAAAGCAGAGAAAAGAGTGTGGTGATGTATTTGCAAAAATTTGCACATATTGCAAAAAAGGAGGCGATAATGGGGTTTTTTAATTTTATGAAAACGGTTGGTGAAAAACTTGGTATTGGGGATTTGGAGCCAACAGAGAAAGATTTTAAGGCTGCGTTCGATAATTTTCAACTTGTTGGCACAGAAAAAGTGAATATTCAGGTTGAAAATGGTAAAGCTATTTTAAGTGGTGAAGTTCCAGATAGAGAAACACTTGAAAAAACACTTTTGGTTGTTGGTAATGCGCAGGGTATCTCTTCTGTTGATATTGGCCAATTGAGGATTATAGATACTGCGTCTATAAAAGCTTCTCGCTTTTATGAGGTGAAATCTGGTGATACTCTTTGGAAAATTGCCGAAGAAGTTTATGGAAAAGGGCAAGGTGATAAAAATACATTTATTTTTGAAGCCAATAAGCCGATGCTAAAATCTCCCGATAAAATTTATCCTGGACAAGTTTTGCGTATTCCTGAAATTGATCACGCTTCATGAAGACAGAGGATAAGTTTTTTTCTTTACAGCTATTTTACAGTGTTAAAAAATGAGAATCATAAAAAAAACTTTATGATTCTCATTCTCATATTGGAATACGCGTTAGAGAGTGAGGAAACAATTCAGGGCGTAGGAGCTGATTTGGAAGGTAATTTTTCTCCCGTAGCATTTACAGAGAATTCAACGTTAATTGTTCCCGCTTTTTCAAATGTTAATTTTGCGTTAATTTTGTCACCTAGTTTGAATGGTTGTGAAAGCCCCATAAACATAATATGATCACCACCAGGCTTAAGGGTAATTTCGCCATTGCCAGGGATTTCAATGCCATTATGCATTTTTTCCATTTTCATAATATCATTAACAACCGCCATGGAATGAATTTCTGTTGCCTGTACACCGTTGGTTGAAACAGACACTAAACGATCTGGGGTACTGCTATGATTAATGATATAGAGATAACCACTGCCCACTTTTATACCCCTGGGTGTTTCGCGTGTCCAAGGATGAAGGATTTCTATATCTCCAACTTTATATTGTTGAGCAGTTGCAGGGTGGTTGATGCAAGCAAAGAGCAGAATCCACGCTACATTTTTGATAACCTTTTTGAGTGGATATTGTGCGAAAGCCGGATCTTGAGATATGAGATCTTTCATTCTTGCGACGATAAATGTTACCATTGATTGACCCTCCTTTGTGAAATACACCCTATATCTATCTTTAGCAGAATTTTTGTTCAAAATAAAAGAAAGAATTGTGAATACCATACCAATTACATGTGAGTATAAGAGGCATTGGGTCTCTTAAGATTTTGGATCAAAGCAATAAGGTTTCAAATAACAGTGCAGTTAAAGGCAAAAGAGATATTCCCAATATATTTATATTTGCAAATTGAAAACGTCAGTAGATCAAAAAGAGAAGGTTATGTTGAATGTCTTTAACATATAGCTTTTAAACAGCAGTAAAAGATGAAGTGGTTAAAAGCAGAGCCGTTGAGAATAGAGTGACAGATAATATTCTTAGCCTTTGGAAAGGTTGTATTTGACGTTATTTAAGTTGTCGAGAGAAGGGGCATTGTTTTCTCTGGCTGTATGAGATATGAAATCTATCAGATGTTGCGCAGAGAAATCTATGATATTTTTGGCATGAGTCTGTTGTGTTTGCGCAATATTTTAAAAAATTTTTCATCTGAATATGCCGTATGGCGATGAGAGAAAAAAGTGGCTATTCATACATTATCTTTTTTAGACTGATATGTTTGTGAGAATTACAGGGGCATATATTGTTGCGCGAGTATCCAGTAAACACAATGTTGGCGTGTAAGAAAAATGCTTCTTTTATAAAGAAAAATTTTATTTTGGGAATGTTTCTCTCATTATTCTCTTGTAGCGATCAGAGCCTATTCTTATATACGAAGCAGCAAGACGTGTTAGGCTTGCAATTTATCATTTGTGTAACTTAAAGTTAGTTCAGACTTTGAGTTTAGTAGGAGCTGTCTTGGAAAGATGCTTAATGAAGGTTTGAGGTAGCTTGCTGAATGGAGATTATAATATGGCAAAAGTAATAGGTATTGATTTGGGAACGACTAACTCTTGTGTTGCTGTTATGGATGGCAAAAACGCAAAGGTTATTGAAAATTCAGAAGGAGCGCGGACGACACCTTCTGTTGTTGCCTTTACTGATGGAGGGGAGCGACTTGTTGGGCAACCTGCTAAACGGCAAGCGGTTACGAATCCCGAAGGGACGATTTTTGCAGTTAAACGTTTGATTGGGCGCCGTTTTGATGACCCTATGGTTGAAAAAGATAAAGCTCTTGTGCCTTATAAAATCGTTAAAGGTGACAATGGTGATGCATGGGTTGAAGAAGCAGGTAAGAAATATTCTCCTTCGCAAATTTCAGCTATGATTTTGCAAAAGATGAAAGAAACTGCAGAGTCTTATCTTGGTGAAAAGGTTGAACAAGCAGTTATTACTGTTCCTGCTTATTTTAATGATGCACAACGTCAGGCTACCAAAGATGCTGGCAAAATTGCGGGCCTTGAGGTTTTGCGGATTATCAATGAACCTACAGCTGCAGCTTTAGCCTATGGTTTGGATAAAAAAGACGGAAAAACGATTGCTGTTTATGACCTTGGTGGTGGTACATTTGATATTTCTGTACTTGAAATTGGAGATGGCGTTTTTGAAGTTAAATCAACGAATGGAGATACGTTTTTAGGTGGTGAAGACTTTGACATGCGCTTGGTCGGTTATTTTGCAGATGAATTCAAAAAAGAACAAGGGATTGATCTGAAAAATGATAAACTAGCGTTGCAGCGTTTAAAAGAAGCAGCAGAAAAAGCAAAGATTGAACTTTCTTCTTCACAGCAAACAGAAATCAATTTACCCTTTATCACAGCTGATCAATCTGGTCCTAAGCACTTAACGATGAAGTTGACTCGGGCAAAATTTGAATCTCTCGTTGATGATTTAGTCAAGCGTACTATCGAGCCTTGTAAAGCAGCATTGAAAGATGCAGGACTAAAAGCTGGTGAGATTGACGAAGTTGTTTTAGTGGGCGGTATGACACGTATGCCAAAGATTCAAGAAGTTGTGCAGAGCTTCTTTGGCAAAGATCCACACAAAGGCGTTAATCCCGATGAAGTTGTGGCGATGGGTGCTGCTATTCAAGGCGGTGTCTTACAGGGCGATGTGAAAGATGTGTTGCTCTTGGATGTCACGCCTTTATCCTTAGGTATTGAAACTTTGGGCGGGGTTTTTACACGTCTTATTGAACGCAATACCACTATTCCCACTAAAAAATCACAAGTTTTTTCAACTGCTGATGATAATCAAAATGCTGTGACTATTCGTGTTTTCCAAGGTGAACGCGAAATGGCTAATGATAACAAGTTATTGGGGCAATTTGATCTTGTTGGTATTCCACCAGCACCACGTGGTGTGCCTCAGATCGAGGTTACTTTTGATATTGATGCAAATGGTATTGTCAATGTTTCAGCCAAAGATAAAGGGACTGGTAAAGAACATCAAATTCGTATTCAGGCATCAGGTGGTCTCAGTGATGCTGACATTGAAAAAATGGTAAAGGATGCAGAAGAGCATGCGGCTGAAGACAAAAAGCGTCGTGAAGGTGTTGAAGCCAGAAACCAAGCAGAAGCTCTTATTCATTCAACAGAAAAGTCGCTTACGGAATATGGTGATAAAGTATCTGCTGAAGAGAAAGGACAGATTGAGACTGCAATATCAGATTTGAAATCTGCGCTTGAGGGCACTGATACTGAAGAGGTAAAAGCGAAAATGCAGAAATTGGCAGAAGTCAGTATGAAGCTCGGACAGGCTATGTATGAAGCTTCACAAGCAGCAACAGCGAACACAGAAACAAAGAATGATGATGTTGTTGATGCTGATTTTGAAGAAATTAATGACAAGAAGAAATAAATGTAAAAACTGTGTTGATCAAGTAATAAACCCAGCCTTTGAAATAGAGGGATGGGCTTTATTATTTGAGATGAGTTGCAACTTTATGGCTAAAAAGATAAATTGAAAGCAAATTTTATCCATGAAAATGGATGATAAAAACTTATCAGGAATACATGATGAAGGTCGACTATTATGAAATTCTTGGCGTGACTCGCGAATGTGATGATAAAAAGCTAAAGTCTGCTTTTCGCAAGCTGGCGATGCAATATCATCCTGATCGCAATGCGGGGGACAAAGAGGCAGAACGGAAATTCAAAGAAATTGGTGAAGCTTATGAAGTTCTCAAAGATCCTCAAAAGCGAGCTGCTTACGACCGGTTTGGCCATGCGGCTTTTGAAAATAATAACCACGGGGGAGGAAATCCCTTTAGTGGTTTTTCTGCCGGTGGATTTGCTGATATTTTTGAAGATTTTTTTGGCGATATTATGGGAGGTGGGCACCGTAAGCGCGGTGATGGTCGTGAGCGTGGCGCAGATTTAAGTTATAATATGGAAGTGACCTTAGAAGAGGCATTTTCAGGAAAAACCGCACAAATTAACATTCCTAGCTCTGTTGTGTGCGATTCTTGTGAAGGATCAGGTGCGAAAAAGGGCTCTAAACCACAAGTTTGTGGCACTTGTCATGGGGCTGGTCGTATACGTGCTGCACAAGGTTTCTTTTCCATTGAGAGAACATGTCCTGCATGTCATGGACGTGGTGAAACTATTAAGGATCCATGTCCAAAATGCCAAGGAACAAGACGGGTAGAGAAGAACCGTTCATTGAGTGTAAACATTCCAGCCGGTATAGAAGATGGGACGCGTATTCGTCTTTCTGGTGAGGGAGATGCTGGTATTCGTGGTGGTCCTAGCGGTGATCTTTATATTTTCCTTTCTGTTAAACCGCATGAATTTTTTCAGCGAGAGGGGGCAGATCTTCATTGTCGCGTTCCTATTTCAATGGTGACAGCTGCTTTAGGAGGAGAATTTGAAGTTTCCGATCTTGATGGTATCAAAGCACGTGTTAAAGTTCCAGAAGGGACACAAAATGGACGTCAATTCCGCCTGAAAGGCAAAGGAATGCCCATGTTACGTCGCCAGCAAGGGAGGGGTGATCTTTATATTCATATCACGATTGAAACACCGCAGAAATTGACGCAAGAGCAACGTGAATTGTTGCAAAAATTTGAGAAACTTTCAAATCACGAAAATTCACCACAATCGCATGGTTTTTTTTCGCGCATGAAGGAGTTTTTTGAAAATATTTCCGGTCAAAATCAATGAATACCTATCAAATGTGTGGAGCAAGAGCATTTTTGAAAGATTATTTGCACTCAATTTTTTATATGCATCATAATCTTGGAAGGGGTAGCATTCCTTTTGCTTGAAAAGAGAAGAGTTTCTACAAGTTATTTTAAAATAACCTATTGTGAGGGAGTTTTCATATTTCTTTTTAGAGCTTTTGGGGCAAATTTTGTTTCGAGTGCTATCAGATTTGAACAAAAGCGTACTCATGGACAATAGGCTATACTGGCAATCTCTCTCTGTAATGTCACTGTTCAAGATACTCTAGGTGTATGAGTTTTTTGTGATTTTTTTCTAAAAAAACCTATCTTTTTTAAGGTTTGTAATCAAACCATTGTTTAATTGTTTAAATGCAAAATGTAAAGTGGCTTGATCGCGAACAAGGCTTAAGGGGTTAGAATAAACAAAGTTTGCATGTATCGTAGCATTTTAGTGAAATATTTTAGAATATTTTCAGAATGTTATCTCTAGAGATGAGTTACAGAGATATTTTTCATAGGAATGTGCGTAAGATATTATCATCTATTCAAGTGGTTTTTTGAGAATGGAATTTACGTGATTACAGCTGTTTCTTGTTTGATTGGTTGCAGTCAATGCTGTTTATGTAAGTTGTTTATGTAAAAGGACGTGAATGACCCCAATGTTTCATCGCTTCAGGGGGTTAAATGATATCCTCATTTTTATTTCTTGAGAAAGTGGAGATCTCTACAAATGAACAGATGTATGTTGCTCTAAGATAACAGAAATAACAATTTTCCTATTGAATATTTTTATTTGTCAAAGTGGTTTTACGATGGGATCTTCTCTTATATTCTTATATATTGTGTTGTAAAAAACATTTATTTCGGATGGTAAACGATAGGATTTTTTATATTTTTTTGATGTGATTTTGTTGTTTTACGTCGTGTTTTATAAAAAGTAAGGACCTCTTTCTAATTGATATCCAACGTTCTGTATGCTTTATAACGCTGTTTTTCCAGAAAGCGCATGCTGTATATAATAAATTGGTTTATAAAGATAATTATCATTTTTTAACTTCAATAAGAGCTCCGAATATCGTAGGATTCTCTCATTTCAAATCCTTTTAGAATGAATCACTCAAAATCATTCTCGTGCCTGTTATAAGTGGGATTGATGTGTGGATAAAAACACTTAAAGAAAAAAATGTCTTTCATGAATTGTCTTAATAAAACAGGTGTCGCAATGCTGACAAAGAGAATAATGATGCTGGTTTGCTGCTTAATAAGCATAAAGTTGGTGATGCACAATGGATTTTTTATTTATCCTTCACGAATGACCTCATGAGGGTGAAGGGGTTTTTGTGCGTTAACGGATGCCTTTTTAAAATAAGTGCGTAAATGGGCAAAATAACAGTATTCTGTTTTTTTTCTTACGTTTTTTAATAGAAATTCATGTTCCTCAATGCATAAACAGCATGACGTTAAGATATTTCATACACAAATTTACTTTAAAGAAACAGTTTAATTAAATTTTAACCTCGTCCATTTCACGACAGCACCTGTAAATAGCATAAGCGTAGAATCTACAGGGCACTATATCATCTTTACCCTTATGAAGATACAAGCAGACACTTTCATGTATTTATCTGCTCCCAATTTTACGACTGCTTGCGGCATATAAAGATGATTCATAAGAGCCCTATTTACTTTTTTCTAAATCAGGTTTTTCCATACGCCAGTCCTTTTTATGAACTATCAATAAAAAGTTTCTTTTTGATTCATTATAAGAGGATTTAAAATAAGACAATCTTACAATTGGGTGCTCTTATCTAAATTGTAAGAAGATATATTATCATTATAAATCAAACAATTATTGTTTTTATAGCATGTATGATGGTGATTATTTAAAGGATATTTTCTAATTTCTTTTAGTAAGAAGAAGGTGAATTTTTAGTTCAAAATGGAGTTTAAGTGAGGAATCGTCGCGACTTAGTTTTTCTTCCATTGACGATATGGCAATGAGATTTACCATGATAAAAAATTTTGTTTTCTTCTATGAAATTAATAGTTTTATATATTCATTGTTAAAGATCCTACGATAGGATAAACTTGGTAATTTGAATGAATTTGAATATATAGGCATAACTTAAGAAATCTTCTAAATTATAATTTCAAGTCTTAGACATAAGGTCATAAAACAATGATGTTGTGCACGTCTGTTTTTTTAATTTTTTGATGTCAATTCTTTTAAAGAAAGATGCTTTTATTTCATCATGTTATGACTTTGGGTGGTAATTTAAAGAACAATCGATGATTTTCGGGGGAATAGAGAGAGTAAACTTTTTTCACTTTTCCTAAGTTCCACTAATAGAAGAAGTAATCAGGAGACGCTTTTAATGGATAATGTTGAAAATGGTGCTGCCGATATTTTTGAAAAACAAGCAGCATTTTTGTCGTCTGCTTTGCCTTATATGCAAAAATATGAAAATGAAACGGTTGTTGTAAAATATGGCGGTCATGCTATGGGTGATCCTGCTTTGGGGCAAGCGTTTGCACGTGATATTGCTCTCTTGAAGCAATCAGGTATTAATCCTGTTGTGGTTCATGGTGGAGGTCCTCAAATTGCTGAAATTTTAATGAAAATGGGGATTGAATCGCGGTTTGAAAACGGTTTACGCGTAACCGATGAACGGATCGTGGAAGTCGTTGAAATGGTTTTAGCCGGTTCCATAAACAAAGAAATAGTCGCGCTTATCAATGCGGAAGGTGAATGGGCAATAGGGTTATGTGGCAAGGATGGCAATATGGTTTTTGCCGAAAAAGCTTATAAAACTGTGATTGATCCTGATTCGCATATTGAACGTGTTTTAGATTTGGGATTTGTTGGTGAACCTGTAGAGGTTGATCGCACATTGCTAGATCTTTTGGCATGTTCTGAAATGATTCCGGTTCTCGCTCCCGTAGCTCCAGGTCGCGATGGCAAAACCTATAATATTAATGCTGATATTTTTGCTGGTGCCATTGCTGGTGCATTAGAGGCCAAACGCCTGTTATTCTTGACTGATGTTCCTGGTGTTTTGGATAAAAAGGGTAAACTTTTAAAGGAATTAACAATTTCTGAAGCTGAAAGCCTCATCAAAAATGGAACAATTTCAGATGGTATGATTCCGAAAGTAGAAACTTGTATGAAGGCTCTTCAAAATGGGGTGGAAGGCGTTGTCATTTTAAATGGTAAAACTCCCCATTCTGTCTTACTAGAACTGTTTACTGAACAGGGAGCGGGAACGCTGATCGTTTCGTAAGACGTACGAGATCAATTGGAGGATAAAGCCTTTCATGAAGAATATAAAACAGTTGAAACGTCCTTTATTAAGCAATCCAGAATTGGCATTATTTGCTGCGACAATGTTATGGGGTATTACATTTTTAGTGATTCACATCGCGGTACGCTATAGCGGTCCTCTCTTTTTTGTTGGATTTCGTTTTATGGTTGCATCACTTATTTGTGGGGCAATTTTTTGGCGTTCTCTGAAAGGTATAACCATTTATGAAATATTTGCTGGGATGGCTATCGCTTTAGGAATGTTTTTGGGTTACGCTTTGCAAGCAACGGGACTACAAACGATTATGAGTAGTCAGTCGGCTTTTATCACGGCGCTTTATGTTCCTATGGTTCCAATATTGCAATGGATTGTTTTTAAAAAGCCACCTCGTCTAGCTTGTTGGATCGGTATTATTTTCGCTTTTATTGGGCTTATCCTTATTTCTGGAAAAAAGTCTGGAAGTTTTGATTTTTCAAAAGGTGAAATTCTAACTTTGTTAGGCGCTGTAGCAATTGCGGGAGAAGTTATACTCATTGGAGTTTTTGCCAACAAGGTTGATAGCCGGCGTGTAACGATTATACAGTTATTTTTTAGTGGTCTTTTTTCATTTTTTTGTATGCCTCTGATGGGGGAGAGCATACCTCCATTTTCATGGGTATGGCTGAATATTGGTATAGGATTAGCATTGATGAGTGCTATCATTCAATTAGCAATGAATTGGGCACAAAAATCTATTTCGCCTACGCGTGCAACACTGATTTACGCGGGCGAACCTGTGTGGGCGGGCATTGTGGGGCGTTTAGCAGGTGAGCATTTATCTCCTTTAGCTTTGTTGGGGGGAGCACTTATTCTGATTGGGATCATTGTGGCTGAATTACAACCTTCACAGTGGCGAAAAAAAGAGGAAATGATTGAAAAAAGTGATTAACTTTGCCTCTCTCTTGTTATGATTTTATTTCCTGATGTTTTTTCACTTTTAAGGCAAGAAGAAAAGGGATCTTTTTAGAGTGGAATTTCTTCACAAATAATGCACTTTTTTAAAAGATATTGTACAGGAGAGCATGTTTCTAAAGTATGAAGAGTCGCGAAGGTCAACTGCTCTGATATGAGATTTTTTATTTTGTAAGACTGATGAAAAAGTGGGTTATTGTATCCAAAGAGAAAGAAACATTTTTTACAAATTTTATCGAAAGTGTATGCTCTATAAGCATTTCTGATACTATATGTTCATAATGCTGATATGGGTGATAAGATCAGCGGATATGAAAAAATTAAGAATATTTGGGTACTCGTTCAATTGATTTGATTCAGTTTAGTAAAAAAATCTTTATTTTTAGGGTATGAAGCGTTGTGTTTTGAGGAGCTTTTTTCGTTTATATTCTTTTGAAAGGTTTTCAAAGGAGCACAATTGGTCTTTGCGTTTTGTGCTATTCTTTGCTAAATCGCCTCTATGACAGTAGATCGTAATTATATCCGTAATTTTTCCATTGTGGCGCATATCGATCATGGAAAGTCGACGTTAGCTGATCGTTTGATTCAAATGACAGGAGGGCTTGAGACACGTGAGATGAAAGAGCAAGTGCTTGATTCCATGGATATTGAGCGCGAACGTGGGATTACGATTAAGGCACAAACAGTACGTTTACACTATAAAGCGAAGAGTGGTGAAACCTATATTTTAAATCTTATTGATACGCCTGGTCATGTGGATTTTGCTTATGAGGTTTCGCGGTCACTCGCAGCGTGTGAAGGTTCGCTATTGGTGGTAGATGCAAGCCAAGGTGTAGAAGCACAGACATTAGCGAATGTTTATCAAGCTATTGATAATTCTCATGAATTGGTTGTTGTTCTTAATAAGGTTGATCTTCCAGCAGCAGAACCTGAGCGTGTTAAAGAACAAATTGAAGATGTAATTGGTATCGATACCTCTGAAGCTGTGGAGATATCTGCAAAAACAGGTTTGGGTGTTCCTGATGTTTTAGAAGCAATTGTTACACAATTACCATCTCCGCATACTGGCGCTGTTAACAAGCCCTTAAAGGTGATGTTGGTTGATAGTTGGTATGATGCATATCTTGGTGTCATCGTTTTGGTACGGGTCATTGATGGTGTATTGAAAAAAGGCCAGACCATTCGCATGATGGGGACTGGAGCAAAATATCCAGTTGAACGCGTTGGTGTCTTTACGCCGAAGATGGTTCAGGTTGATGAATTAGGGCCTGGAGAGATTGGTTTTATAACGGCCTCTATCAAAGAAGTTGCTGATACGCGGGTTGGTGATACCATTACGGAAGAACGCCGTCCTTGTGAAGAGACATTACCTGGTTTTAAGCCAGCGCAACCGGTTGTTTTTTGTGGACTTTTTCCCATTGATGCTGCTGATTTTGATGATTTACGTGCAGCCATGGGGAAATTGCGCTTAAATGATGCCAGTTTTTCTTTTGAAATGGAAACTTCAGCAGCTTTGGGGTTTGGCTTTCGTTGTGGCTTTTTAGGACTTCTTCATCTTGAAATTATTCAAGAAAGGTTAGAGCGCGAGTTTAATTTGGATTTAATTGCGACAGCACCTTCGGTTGTTTATCGCATGAATATGCATGATGGTTCTGTCAAAGAGCTTCATAATCCATCGGATATGCCTGATATTGTTAAAATTTCCTCCATTGAAGAACCATGGATTCGGGCGACAATAATGACTCCTGATAACTATCTTGGATCAGTTTTAGAGCTTTGCCAAGAACGGCGTGGGGTACAGGTGAGTTTGTCTTATGTCGGGACGCGTGCCATGGTGACATATGATTTGCCGCTGAATGAAGTGGTTTTTGATTTTTATGATCGTTTAAAATCAATCTCAAAGGGGTATGCGTCCTTCGATTATCAGATGAAGGATTATATGGAGGGTGATTTAGTAAAAATGTCTATTCTGGTGAATGGAGAATCTATAGATGCGTTATCGATGCTTGTACACCGCACTATTGCGGAGAAGCGTGGGCGTTCCATGTGTGAGAAATTGAAGGACCTTATTCCTCAGCATATGTTTCAGATACCAATTCAAGCAGCGATTGGTGGTAAGATCATTGCACGCGAAACCATTCGTGCTTTACGCAAAGATGTCACGGCTAAATGTTACGGGGGTGATGTCACGCGTAAGCGCAAGCTTTTAGAAAAGCAAAAAGAGGGCAAAAAGCGAATGCGCCAATTCGGAAAAGTAGAAATTCCTCAATCGGCTTTTATTCAAGCACTCAAAATGAGTAAATAATGAAATAAGGGAGTATTCTCCCTTATTGATTGCTTTGTATTTTGTTGATAAGCAAAGACCTTTAAAGAGTGCGCTTTAATCACGTAAAAGATCATTAATGGATGTTTTTTCTCGTGTTTTTTGATCAACGCGTTTTACTATAACAGCACAATAAAGATTTGGACCGATTTCACCGTTTGGAAGTGGTTTTCCGGGAAGAGAACCTGGAACAACAACAGAATAGGGAGGAACTTCACCTATAAAAATTTCACCTGTTGCACGATCAATAATCTTTGTGGATTTTCCAATAAAGACTCCCATTCCTAAAACAGCACCTTCACGAATAATACAGCCTTCAACAACTTCAGATCGGGCACCGATAAAACAATGGTCTTCAATAATCGTTGGGTTTGCTTGCAGTGGTTCTAAAACACCTCCAATACCAACACCGCCAGAAAGATGAACATGTTTGCCAATCTGTGCACAAGAACCAACGGTGGTCCATGTATCGACCATTGTTCCTTCATCAACAAAAGCCCCAAGGTTGACAAAGGATGGCATCAAGATAACATTGGGTGCAATATAGGCAGAATGACGCACAATCGCTCCAGGAACTGAACGAAAATCCGCTTTTTGAAAATCCGCTTCTTGCCAATGAGAAAATTTTGAAGGAACTTTATCCCACCAATATGTTCCATTGACTCCACCGGCAATAATTTGCATAGGATTGAGCCGAAAAGAGAGAAGCACGGCTTTTTTCAACCATTGATGAACATGCCATTGTCCATTTTCTTGACGTTGTGCAACACGCAGTTCTCCTTTATCAAGAAGGTGTAATGCATGTTCGATACTCTCACGAATTTCACCCTTTGTGGTGGTATTGATAGAATTACGCTCGTCAAATGCTTTTTCAATAATCATTTCAAGTTGTGTGAGATCAGTCATGACCAGAGTTCCGTTAAACAAGTTGAAAGCTTCAAGATTTATTACTTTAATGACCTACGCGAAGAAATGTGTTCAGTCAATAAAACGATAAGCAAGCAGGATGGTTGTATGAAAAAAGGTTATAAAGAAAAAACAGAAGAAGAACAAAAACATTGGACACCACTTCTCCATACGAAGGATGCTCTACAACAGATAAAAAAAGTTTCTGATTCAGCACAAGTGCGCTCTCCTACTTATTGTTTAGCTTATATTGATCAAGAATTTATGATGCGTCCAGAACTCCGTTCACAACGTATTGGTCTTGAGTTTTTAAAGCCAGAAATAATGCTTCAAGAATGTGATATCCGATCAACAGTTGTTTTATTTGGTGGTGCACGTATTCCAGAACCTGGAAAAGAAGCATGGGCAGCAAAAAATCAAACACAAAAAAAGAATCTGCATGCTATGTCACATTATTACCATGAAGCAAGGGAATTTGCGCGTTTATGCTCATCCTATTCTGCTACGACAGAATATCGTGAATTTGTGGTTGTCACAGGGGGAGGACCAGGAATAATGGAAGCAGGGAATCGCGGTGCTGTTGATGTTGGTGCACCAACGGTTGGTTTGAATGTTGTTTTACCGCATGAGCAAGAGCCTAATTCTTATGTAACTCCGCATTTATGTTTTAATTTTCATTATTTAGGGATGCGCAAAATGCATTTTCTCATGCGGGCGAAGGCATTGGCTATTTTCCCTGGAGGATTTGGTACTCTAGATGAGTTGTTTGAAACATTAACTCTCATACAAACAGGACGGATGAAACGGGTTCCAATTTTACTCTTTGGCAAAGAATTTTGGGACAATGTAATCAATTTGGATTATTTATCAGCGCAAGGTACAATTTCTCCCTCCGATGTTGATTTGGTGAAATTCGTTGATACAGCAGCAGAAGCTTTTGAAGTAATTCGTGATTTTTATAAGCTTTCTTAATCGTTTTAAGGGACGTCACCTTTAAAAAGGTCGTTAATATTCCACTTTGGTCAGATAAAGTCCTGAAGGTGGTGCGACCATCCCACAGCGTGTGCGATCTTTGGCATGAAGAGCGGCTTCAAGATCTTGTACTGTCCAGCGTCCAATACCAACCTCCATGAGGCTTCCTGCAAATGAACGGATTTGATGATGGAGAAAAGAGCGTGCCTGTGCATAGAGGAAGATCTCTTCTCCTTCTCTTTGAACATCGAGACGTTCAAGGGTGCGAATAGGGCTTTTTGCTTGGCAATGTGCTGAACGGAAAGTGGTAAAATCGTGTTTTCCTACAAGTTTTTGGGCAGCTTCATGCATGACTTGCGCATTAAGGGGTTTTGGTATCCACCACACGCGTTTAGCATTTAGCGCTGGTGGAGAGCGGCGATTGAGAATTTTAAAAAGATAATGGCGTTTGATTGCAGAAAATCGTGCATCAAAACTATCAGGAACATTTTGTGCATGTAAGATTGCGATATTTTCTCCCTGTTTTTGCAAATGCGCATTAAGCGCATCACGTACAGTATGCGTATGCCAATTTTTTTCAAAATCAACATGTGCAACTTGTCCGGTCGCGTGTACACCAGCATCCGTTCTACCGGCTGTCGTAATGGTCAATTTTTGTCCACTAAAATGAAAGAGTGCCTGTTCCACAGCACTTTGTATCGTAGGAAGTTGTGCTTGGCGCTGCCATCCAGCATAATTTGAGCCATCATATTCAAGGGTGAGTTTAAAACGTGGCATATCAAAAAACAGCAGAAATATGAGCACCTTGCAAAAATATTGCACATTCGAGAATTTTACCGCCAGATCTTTGCAGATGGGTAACTTCAAGACACCCTTGTCCACAATGGATAATCAAAGAATCTGGTTCTTTTTCTATACGACCAATTTCAAGAGAAGGACGTTTCGTTAAGCGACTTCCAAGAATTTTTACACGTTCTTCTTGGCCGGCGATATTCATGTTACACCAGCAACCAGGAGAGGGAGAAAGAGCACGGATATATCTATGAATATGTTCTGCGGGCATTGTCCAATCAATGCGGGTTTCTTCCTTGTTGATTTTGGCGGCATAGGTGATGCCTTCTTCTGATTGTGGGGTAAGTTTAAGCTGTCCTTTTTCAAGAGCTGATAGAGCTTCTATCATAAGTTCTGCACCAATATGTGAAAGCTTGTTTGCAAGTTCACCGGTTGTCATGTTCTCAGTAATGGGGATGGAGCGAGAGAGAGCGATAGGTCCCGTATCAAGTCCTTCATTCATTTTCATAATCATCATTCCCGTTTCCTTATCACCAGCCATAATGGCACGCTGAATAGGTGCAGCACCACGCCAACGTGGTAAGAGTGAAGCATGGGCATTAAAACAACCAAAACGCGGTGTTTCAAGAATGGTTTTCGGTAAGAGAAGTCCATAGGCAACAATAATAGAAGCATCAACATCAAGTGCTGCAAATTGTTCTTGCTGTTCGGTTGTTTTGAGTGTTTGAGGGGTGAATACGGGAATAGATTTTTCTTCTGCTGCATTTTGCACAGGTGATGGGATCAATTTAAGACCCCGACGTCCTGCTGGGCGAGGCGGTTGAGTGTAAACAGCTACGATATCATGTTCCGCATCTAACAAAGCCTGTAAAATAGGAACAGAAAAACTCGGTGTTCCCATAAAACTTAATCTTAATGCCATTACAACACTGCATCCTGTGTATTTTTTTCTTTTGCACGTTTTTTAAATTTTCGTATCACCATATCGCGTTTGATCTTCGAAAGATGATCAATAAAAAGGCGACCATTTAAATGATCAATTTCGTGTTGTAAGCAAGTAGCAAGAAGATCATCTGCCTCAATTTCTGTTTGTTTCCCTTCACGATTTTGATAGCGAACACACAGACGTTTAGGACGTTCGACTTCTGCAAAATACTCCGGAATAGAAAGACAGCCCTCTTTGCAAATATTACGCTCATCTGAAAACCATAAGATTTCAGGGTTGATAATAACAAGAGGATTTTTCTGTTCATCTCGCGAGACATCTATGACCAACATGCGCATTGGTATGCCGATCTGAATAGCGGCAAGGCCAATGCCTTGAGCATGATACATGGTTTCCAACATATCATCAGCAAGCTTTTGAACAGCTGAATCAATATGCTCGACAGGTTTGGATATTTCCCGTAAAATCGGATCAGGTAAAATAACTAAAGGTTTTATTGGCATGAGGTACAGATTAATCAATGGTTTGTTATCGGTCAATATTGTATGATAGATTCTTACGCTTTTTTACAATAGGAGCGTTATATTATTTCTCATGTTCGATTCGTTTTTTTCTCTTATACTCGCTGATGAGCCTTTTGTTAAACTAAGTGCTCTGCTTTTACTAATACTCATTTGCGTGGTATCTTTTGTGCTGATACATTCTCATCGGAAAAAGGCACTTTGGGAAAGTGAAACTGCTGAGCGTTCTCGTGAAGTACAAATGCAGATGGCCACATTGCTGAAAACACAGGCTGAAATGCAAGGACGGATGCAGACGATGGCAGAAATTTTTGGTCAAAGACAGGCTGAATTGAATAAATCACTCAGTGAGCAACTCAATGGGATGACAGCCAATTTGGGCCAAACTCTTCAGGTGCAGACAAAATCGACTTATGAAAATTTGAATCGTTTACAAGAGCGTTTAGCGGTCATTGATGCAGCACAAAACAATATTCAATCACTTACGGGACAGGTTGTTCAATTGCAGGCAATTTTAAGCAATAAGCAGACGCGTGGCACTTTTGGTCAAGGACGGATGGAAGCAATTATTGCCGATGCCTTACCAGCGAATGCTTATGTTTTTCAAGCTGTTCTCTCTAATGGAAAGCGTCCAGATTGTCTTATTCATATGCCAAATAAGGCACCTTCTCTTGTTATTGATGCTAAATTTCCTCTAGAGGCGTGGAATGCTATGCGTAAAGCAGCATCAGCACAAGAACGTCAAGAGGCAGAACGCCAATTTCGTATCGACATGGAAGTTCATATTCGTGATATTGCACAAAAATATTTGATTCCTGGAGAAACACACGACACAGCTTTTCTTTTTGTGCCATCGGAATCGATTTTTGCCACAATCTATGAGGATTTTGAACCGTTGGTACAAAAAGCTAATCGAGCACATGTGATCATTGTCTCTCCATCTTTGTTGATGCTCTCTGTTCAGGTTGTACAAACTATTATGAAAGATGCACGAATGCGTGAACAAGCGCATTTGATTCAGTCAGAAGTAGCAAAATTAATGGAAGATTTTGGACGAATGGATACCCGTGTTCGCGCGTTACAGAAGCATTTTTACAAAGCGGGGGAGGATATAGAAGGGATTTTAATCTCATCCTCCAAAATTATGAAACGAGCGAACCGTATTGAAACTTTTCAATTAAAAGACAAGAACTCTGAGCCAATGGAGATGAAAACATCTGCTCAATCGCAAACATTGCGTTTGGTTGATGAAGAATAAAACAAGGCTCTCAGACATCACAAGTATGTCTCCTATCCTTTATGGATTGGTAATAATTTTTTAGTATCTATATGTTTTATTTCCTAAGGAGAGAAAGGGAGAAGATGCGACACCTTTTGTTTTTGGGGGCATTGGTGTTTCTGCTAGGGGGGTGTGCAACAACCACCCCGATTTATACAAACAATGCTTGCGCCGTTTTAGCACAAAAAGATGGTTTTTTTGATAATTGGGGAAAAGCTTCTAAAAGAGCAGAAATACGCTATGGCATTCCTATGCCTATTATTCTTGCAACCATTAAGATGGAATCGAATTTTCGCCATAATGCACGTCCTGCACGTACAAAATTATTTGGTTTTATTCCATGGAAGCGTCCGTCGACAGCGTATGGTTATTCTCAAGCGCTTGACAGTACATGGGCAATGTATCTTCGCTCTACGGGAAGATCTTTTGCATGGCGTACTAATTTTGCAGATGCCGCTGATTTTGTTGCTTGGTACCATCGCCAGAGTGTTCAACGCAATGGTGTGCGGTTTGATGATGCCTATAGCCTTTACTTAAATTATCATATGGGTCATGGTGCTTATGCGCATAGTCAAGGGGTTGTGCCTGGTGCACTTGCACAGGCAGCACAGCGTATGGCAATGATGTCTAGACACTATGATCAGCAATTAAAGGCATGTGGACGGCGTTAAGGAAGATTATAAAAATACCTGAAACAGGAATTCAATTGGTTTTCAAATTGACATAAGTACAGAATTTCTCACAACCTGAATGAGCAGCTGTCGTTTTAAAGAGAAAGCTCCTAATGCTCTCAAGCCCATTTTACGACGATGTCCGTGAAGGTAGGTAGTATAACGGTAATGCCACTGTGCACCACTTACGCTTGTGAAGGTGCAAGTCGGCGCCATTATACTATTTATCAGTTTCCAATATTGTAGAAGCCATTGCATTGAGACGGTTCATGAGAGGTATTTTTTACTTCTTATCTTTAAATTTTTTATCTACACGCCAACCCCGCTTGTGACGTGCAAGCGAATGATTTTGGGGGGGATTCACCATAAAGAGGTTTGAGATGAGAAAATCTTACAATATTGGGGTCTCTCATTCAACATGCAAAACGGTAAATTATCATTATAAATCAATGATTTGTATAATCATTCTATGAATTACCTCTCCATATGACAAGCAATTCTTTCAATGCATTTTAAGAATACGACGGGGAGGATTTTTTTATCAAAACCTTTGTTAAAACAAAGAGATGATATCACAAGGTAAAAAGTTCACTATAAAGGCTTGCTCATAAAATACATGAAAGACCACCAATCAGAAAATCTTTGTTTTTCGCTCTTTTTATAAAATTATAAAAGCCAAACAGCAGAGTACAAAAAGAAACAAAGACCAAAATATCAATATTCAAAAAGAAAGATTGATAATCTAAAGAGTAATGTGAAATTAAAAGCAATCATGCTTCTTGATGAAAACAATTACGAAATTCCTGAAATTGGAGTGATTTATTTCCAATTTATTCCAAAGAAGACTCGTAATCATACTTTTTCATGCAAGATCGGCAGAGTTTATAAAAACACCCAATATTTCTCGTAAAGTAACCTAGTGGAGGGTTACAATTTGCAGCTCATGCTCATTGGCTCCTGCAAGAGCGATAGAGCGCTCATCGGATAAAATAATTGGATAACCTGTTTCGCCAAACAGAGCCCATACTGTAATACCTGGAGTCATTGGTGGAAGATCTGGAAAGTTTTTAGCCAGATCATCTGTACAAACCTTTTTTAAATAAGCAATCTGCCCTGTATCAGAATGGGTTATATCTTGCAATGACAAGTTTTGTTTATGTTCTCCCATTTCATTATTCCTTTACGCCTTAACTCTTATTACTCACTTTGATTGGAATTTGCTTCGTTTGTTTTTTTGCTTTTGGTTGGTATAAGTTAATTGATAAAAGACCATTTTTCAACTCGGCATTTGTAACGTGCATTCCCTCTGCAAGAACAAAGGTTCGTTGGAATTGACGGGCAGCTATACCACGATATAAATATTGGTGGTTATGATTGTCTGTTTGTTTACCGTGAATAATCAATTGATTGTCGTCGAGGACGATATTGAGATTATTGACTTTAAAACCGGCAACAGCCAAAGTTATGCGTATATGGCTTGCATCATCATTTTTGTGTAAACGCTCAATGTTATAAGCTGGATAAGCTTCATCAGCTTTACCAATACGTCGCAATGTTTTTTCTATTGTTTCAAATCCTAAGAGAAAAGGATTGGAGAAAGGCGTCACATGTGTCATTGTGAATGTCCTCTTTAAAGCTGCTATACTCTAAATAAAGCGTTTGTTGCATCCTTCTCATATGGCAAGTGTAAGTGGTAACTTCAAGAGAAAAGATAAGAGAGTTAAATGGCTCAAAAAACAATAAAATTGTTAAAGGAAAGAAAAGTTAGTGGAATATTGTATAGCGAAGACGAAATTGAAGAAATATTTCGCCGTTTTTCTGTGCAACGTCCGATTCCTAAAAGTGATCTTATCTATACGAATGTTTTTACTCTTTTGGTTGCAGTTGTTCTCTCAGCACAAGCGACGGATGCAAGTGTTAACAAAGCGACAAAAGAATTATTTCACCTTGCCGATCAACCGGAAAAAATGGTTGCGTTAGGAGAAGAAGAAATAGCACGTCATATTCGTACAGTTGGTCTTTGGCGTGCAAAAGCACGCAATATTTACGCGCTTTGCAAGTTTTTAATTGATCACTATGGTGGTCAAGTACCCGATAATCGTGAGGCGCTTATGGCGCTTCCTGGTGTGGGGCGTAAAACGGCTAATGTTGTTTTGAATATTGCTTTTGGTTGGCCTACACTAGCAGTAGACACGCATATTTTGCGTCTTGGGAATCGTCTTGGTTTAGCGCCAGGCAAAACACCAGAGATTGTCGAAGAAAAGTGGCTAAAGATTATACCGGTTCATTATCTTCGTTATGCGCATCATTGGCTTGTTTTACATGGGCGTTATATTTGTCAAGCGCGTAAAGCACAATGTACGCGTTGCATCATTGCTGATCTCTGTAAAGCAGCAAGCAAAACAAATGCGATTCCGGCACCTTTGGTTGAAGTTCAAGGCAATGGAGCTCCGATTTTTTTTTGATATGGACTTGCTATTTTGTTGATACTGTCTTATGAGAACACTGTTGGAACCGCCCGGCAGGGCATGCCGTGGCTGTTTAAATGCTTATTCAAGCCTTGGTCCGTTTGAATAAAAAGATTCACTTGTGAATAATGTATGGAGTAGCAAAATGCCCAAGATGAAGACCAAATCGTCCGCTAAGAAGCGGTTTAAAATCACTGCGTCAGGCAAAGTTAAAGTGGCCGCTGCAGGTAAGCGTCATGGCATGATTAAACGTTCGAATAAATTTATTCGCGATGCACGTGGAACAATGGTTCTGTGTGAACAAGATGCTAAAAAAGTTATTCAGCATTATTTGCCAAATGGTTTTTAAACCTGACGCTTTTGATTTTGAGGAGAATATTACATGGCACGTGTAAAAAGAGGTGTGACGGCGCACGCGAAGCACAAGAAAGTTCTTAAACAGGCTGAAGGTTTTTACGGTCGTCGTAAAAATACCATCCGTGCAGCTAAAGCGGCGGTTGACCGTTCAAAGCAATACGCTTATCGTGATCGCAAAAATAGGAAACGTACTTTCCGTGCTTTGTGGATTCAGAGAATCAATGCTGCTGTTCGCGCAGAAGGTTTAACCTATGGACGCTTTATTGATGGCTTATCAAAGGCTGGTATTGAGATTGATCGTAAAGTTCTTTCAGATATAGCAGTTCATGAGTCAGCAGCATTTTCTGCTTTAGTAGCTTCTGCAAAGAAAGCTTTGGAATATTTGAAAGATACAACGCCTAACGCTTTTGAAGGCGCTGTCAAGTAAGCCAGTCGCGTTCTCTTAAAGCATTCATTTATTCGGGATCCCGTACTGGTTAAACTAGTGCGGGTTTTTTCATTTAAAAAAATAGGCAAAGATATGAGCGATATTGAGCGTCTTGAACAAGAAATTTGTTTAGCCTTAGAGATGGCTGGTGATGAACAGGCACTTGAAGCGGTGCGTGTTGCAGCGTTAGGCAAAAAAGGTAGCATCTCTGAAAAGTTAAAAGCATTAGGAAAGATGAGTGCTAGCGAGCGCCAAAAAGTTGGTCCAGTTCTTAATGGATTAAAAAATCGCGTTTTAGAATTATGGGCACAAAAGCGTGATTTTTTGAGACGCCAAGCAATGGATGCACGCCTTAGTCATGAAACAGTTGATGTTACTTTGCCGGTGCGTTCTTCGCCGATAGAACGGGGACGTATTCATCCGATTTCACAAGTGATTGAAGAAATTGTAGCTATTTATACGAAGATGGGTTTTTCTCTTGCAGAGGGACCAGACATTGAAACAGATTATTATAATTTTACGGCATTGAATTTTCCTGAAGGTCATCCTGCGCGTGAAATGCATGATACTTTCTTTTTTGATGTTCATAAAACGGGAGAGCGGAAATTATTGCGCACCCATACATCGCCTGTGCAAATTCGCACAATGGAAAAGCAAAAAGCACCGATACGTATCATTATTCCTGGAAAAACCTATCGCATGGATTCAGATGCAACGCATTCGCCTATGTTTCATCAGGTAGAAGGTCTTGTGATTGATAAAACCTCTACCATTGCCCATATGATGTGGCTTCATGAGACTTTTTGTAAAGCCTTTTTTGAAGTTCCCTCTGTAAAGATGCGTTTTCGTCCTTCTTTTTTTCCGTTCACGGAACCTTCCATAGAAGTGGATATTCAATGTGATCGGTCTGGTTCAGAAGTAAAATTCGGGGAAGGGCAGGATTGGTTAGAAATCTTAGGATGCGGAATGGTTCATCCTCATGTCTTAAAGAATGTTGGTTTAGATCCTGATGAGTACCAGGGTTTTGCATGGGGCATGGGCATTGATCGCATTGCTATGTTGAAATACGGTATGCCTGATTTGCGGGCTTTCTTTGACGCTGATCTGCGTTGGTTAGACCATTATGGTTTTCGTTGTTTTGACATGCCTGCTTTTTTTCCTGATTTAAGAAATATGTGATCTTATCATAGTTTTCCTGTGAGGTTTTAAAATGAAATTTACATTGTCGTGGTTAAAAGATCACTTAGAGACAGATGCATCTTTATATGAAATTTGTGACAAACTAACGGCTATTGGTCTTGAGGTTGATCATGTTGATGATCGTTCTTCTTTAAATGGTTTTGTGATTGCAAAAATTTTAACGGCAATAAAACATCCTGATGCGGATAAACTTCAAATTTTATCAGTAGATATAGGAACTGATACACCTATACAAGTTATCTGCGGTGCACCAAATGCACGCGCTGGACTTGTTGGTGTTCTTGCTTTACCAGGAACTTATGTACCAGGACTTGATGTGACACTATCCGTAGGAAAAATCCGCGGTGTTGAGAGTTTTGGAATGATGTGTTCGTGTGCCGAGCTTGAATTATCGAATGAACATGATGGAATTATCGAGCTTCCAGAAGGTGCGCCTATTGGAGGGTCGTTTGTGGCTTATGCAGGTTTAGATGATCCGGTTATTGATATTGGTTTAACACCCAATCGTTCTGATTGCACAGGGGTTCGTGGTATTGCTCGTGATCTTGCTGCGGCTGGAATTGGTCGGTTAAAAGAATTATCCTTGCCACAGTTGGATGCTGCCTTTGAAACATCGCTTGATGTTTCTTTAGATTTTTCGCAAAGTGCACCGTTATGTTTAGGTTTTGCTTGGCGTGAAGTCCGCAATGTTCAAAATAATGCATCACCGCAATGGATGCAACAGCGTTTGAGCGCCATTGGTTTGCGACCAATTAATGCGCTGGTTGATATAACCAATTATATCAGTTTTGATCTTGGTCGTCCGCTTCATGTTTTTGATGCCGATAAGATTAAGGGAAATTTGCATGTACGTTGTGGTCGTGAAGGGGAACAGCTTCAGGCGCTTAACGGAAAAATTTATAATTTAGGTATTAAGGACTGTGTTATTGCCGATGAAGAGGGCGTTGTTTCGATTGCCGGTATCATGGGGGGTGAGAGAACGAGCTGTGATGAGACGACGCGTCGCGTTATTATTGAATCAGCGCTTTGGGATGCACAGAGCATTGCCCAGACAGGGCGTGCATTAGGATTAATCAGTGATGCCCGTTATCGGTTTGAACGGGGCGTTGATCCAGCTTTTATGGAAACGGGGCTTGAGATTGCGACAGAACTCGCTTTACGTCTTTGTGGTGGTGAAGTTTCAAAGACGAAGATTGTTGGTTATCAGCAACCAGACGTTAAACAGATTGCCTTTCCATTTTCTGAAATTCAACGTTTAACAAATTTGCAAATAGAGCATGAAGAGGCTGTAACTATTTTAACAAAGCTTGGGTTTTGTGTTGAAGGAAAAGAAGATGTTGTTACGGTTAAAGTGCCAACATGGCGCCCTGATATTTCTGGTAAAGCCGATTTAGTGGAAGAAGTGATGAGGATTTATGGACTAGATAAAATTAAGCCTATTCCATTGGAAAATTTTACAAAAGAAAAAGGTCCAGTTTTAACAGTTTCGCAACTTCGTTCACGTGTTATACGCTTGGCTTTAGCAGATCGTGGTATGAGAGAAGCTGTGACTTGGTCTTTTATTTCTGAAAAACAGGCTTTGGCTTTTGGAGGCGGTCAAGCACAGCTTAAATTAGTAAATCCTATTTCTACTGATATGTCCGTCATGCGTCCCTCTCTTTTGCCTGGTTTATTGTTGGCAGCACAACGCAATGCTGATCGCGGTTTTCCAGATATTGCTTTATTTGAAGTTTCTAACATCTATGAGGATGATACCCCTGATAAGCAACACTGTGTTGCCGGTGGTATTCGCCGTGGAACAGAGCAGTTTGGAGGGGCTGGGCGTTTTTGGGATGGGAATGCAAAAGCCGTTGATGTTTTTGATGCCAAAGCAGATGCATTGGCTGTTTTAGAAGCATGTGGTATAGAGGGGAGCAAGGTTCAAATTGAAGTGGGAGCACCTGATTGGTATCATCCTGGTCGTTCAGGAGTTCTAAAGCTTGGATCAAAGATTATTCTTGGTTTTTTTGGTGTTTTTCACCCTGCGACATTGGAAAAATTAGATGTCAGTGGTCCTTTATGTGGTTTTGAAATTTTTCTCGATCGAATTCCAGAGCCAAAGAAAAAACCAACAAAAAGTCGTTCTCCTTTGAAACTGTCATCACTGCAAATGGTGCGACGTGATTTTGCATTTGTCGTTGATAAAACGGTTTCCTCTTCTCTTATTGTTCGTGCAGCGAGTGGAGCAGATAAAAAGCTTATTCATTCAGTACAGGTTTTTGATGTTTTTGAAGATTTAAGCCTTGGTGAAGAGAAAAAATCTGTTGCGATTGAAGTTGCTCTTCAACCCATTGAGCGGACTCTTACTGATGAAGATATAGAAAATCTCTCTTTGAAAGTAGTAGAAAATGTCACCAGGATGACGGGTGCAAATTTGCGCTGTTGAATGTTTTTTCTTTTTTGTGAGATGACTTCTCAACGGGAGCACTTAGAGAAGTGCTCCCTTATTTTTCATACATTCAAGAGCTATGGAGTTCCTTAAAAGGATCTTCATATAAGAGAGATTTTCTTTAAATATTAGCCTTTTTCAAGGCAAAAAAAGAATATTTTTAAATCACTTAAAAAATTGTTTCTTTGTAACGATTCTTCATTGCAAAGGTAAAAGATAACTGTTATTTGCTAAATGATAATGCAAATCATTAGCAATAAAGAGAGAGCATATAGAGAGCATATAAAGGAAAGAGAGGATCAATGAACGTAAAAACGTTTTTTACCATAATATGGGCGAGTGCTATTTTTTTTACATCCGATTTTGCTTTGTGTGCAGGAAAATTTAAAGCTGTTACGACTTTTACCATTATTGCTGATATGGCGCGCAATGTAGCAGGTGATGTTGCTGATGTTGAGTCAATCACAAAACCAGGTGCTGAAATTCACGAATATCAACCAACGCCTCGTGATCTTATGCGTGCGCAAGGAGCAAATCTGGTTTTGTGGAATGGATTAGAGTTAGAACTTTGGTTTGAAAAATTTTTTCAAAATATCAAGGATGTTCCAAGCGTCGTTGTTTCAAAAGGTATTGTGCCGATTAAAATTGGTGAGGGCCCTTTCAGTGGAAAACCCAATCCTCATGCATGGATGTCTCCGACCTCGGCATTAATTTACGTTGATAATATCCGTGACGCTTTTGTGAAATACGATCCTGAGCATGCTTCTATTTATAAAGAAAATGCTGAAATTTATAAACAAAAGATTCGCTCAACAATTGATCCAATTAGAGCGGAATTAGAAGCGGTTCCGCAAGACAAGCGTTGGCTTGTGACCAGTGAGGGTGCATTTAGCTATTTGGCGCGTGATTTTGATCTGAAAGAACTTTATTTATGGCCCATTAACGCTGATCAGCAAGGAACACCACAGCAGGTTAAGCATGTTATTGATATGGTTCGCAAATACAATATCCATGCAGTTTTTTCTGAAAGCACCATTTCTCCTGCGCCTGCTAAACAGGTTGCGAGAGAAACAGGGGCTAAATATGGCGGTGTCCTTTATGTTGATTCTCTGAGTGAGAAGAATGGTGAGGTACCAACCTATATTGATTTATTACGTGTGACAAGCGGGCGCATTAGCGCTGCCTTATTAGAGGGAGTAAAAGGCCAATGATGAGATCTGGAATATTTGCTCAAGGGGTAACGGTAACATATCGTAATGGACATACTGCTTTACGGGAAGTCAATTTTGAAAGCCCAACAGGTTCTATTACGGCATTGGTTGGTGTAAATGGCTCAGGTAAGTCAACGCTATTTAAAGCGATTATGGGGTTTGTACGACCATCAAAAGGAAAAATTCGCATGTTTGGTTTGCCGGTTGATACGGCTTTGAAAAAAAACCTTATTGCTTATGTTCCTCAGAGTGAGGATGTTGATTGGAATTTTCCTGTCCTTGTTGAAGATGTTGTTTTGATGGGACGTTATGGTCATATGAATTTCTTTCGTTATGCAAGGGCACGCGATTATGAAGCTGTGCGTGTTGCATTAGAACGGGTTGATATGCTGCCATTCGCTAAGCGTCAGATTGGTGAACTTTCTGGTGGGCAGAAAAAGCGTGTTTTTCTAGCACGCGCTCTTGCACAGCAGGCAAAAGCTATTTTGTTAGATGAACCATTTACAGGGGTTGATGTCACAACAGAAGATAAAATTATTGCTTTGTTACAAGACCTTCGTAAAGAAGGAGCTGTGATATTAGTTTCTACACACAATTTAGGCTCTGTTCGTGAATTTTGTGATCACACGGTTTTAATAAAGGGAACAGTTTTGGCTTCTGGTTTAACTGAAACCGTCTTTACAAAGGAAAATCTTGAGGAAACTTTTGGTGGCACTTTACACCACCATATTTTTGATCTTCAAGACAAAAAAAAAGATGATATTTTCACGGGGAGAAAACAATCTACAGTTCCTGAGAATATTGAAAGAGTGGAGCATGTTGCATGATGTCTTGGTTACTTGAGCCGTTGAGCTATCAATATATGGTTAATGCGATGTGGGTTTCTGGGTTAGTTGGGTGTGTTTGTGCCTTTCTTTCTGCTTTTTTGATGTTAAAAGGTTGGTCGTTGATTGGTGATGCGCTTTCTCATTCGATTGTTCCTGGAGTAGCAGGGGCTTATCTTTTAGGATTACCGTTTTCGCTTGGAGCTTTTTTTTCTGGTGGACTCGCTGCGGCAGCGATGCTCTTTTTTAACCATCGCACAAAGCTGAAAGAAGATACCATTATTGGTCTCATTTTTTCTTCTTTTTTTGCGTTTGGGTTGTTTCTCAAATCATTAAAACCGATGGCTGTTAATATTGATACAATCGTTTTGGGGAATATTTTAGCAGTCAGTTCGTCAGATATTATACAATTGGCTTTTATTGGTTTTTTTTCTTTGCTTATATTGCTTTTGAAATGGAAAGATCTTCTTGTTTCTTTGTTTGATGAAACGTACGCTCGTGCTATTGGGCTGAACGTAAAGTTTTTAAAGATTCTCTTTTTTACCTTGCTTGCCGCTTGTACTGTTGCTGCTATGCAAACAGTAGGAGCGTTCTTGGTCATTTGTCTTGTTGTAACGCCAGGGGCAACAGCTTATCTTTTAAGTGACCGTTTTGTCAATGTTTTGGTTATTGCAGTTATCATTGGGACATTCACAAGCGTATTAGGTGTTTATGTGAGTTATTTTTTGAATGCGCAAACCGGTGGTGTTGTTGTGCTTTTTCAAGCATTCCTGTTTATTTTAGCTTTTATTTTTGCTCCTAAACATGGGTTTATCGCTGCACGGTTACGTATAAATGCGGCAAAAAAAGGTTTGATGTTATCATGATTGATCAATTACTCCTTCCTTTTCAGTTTTCTTTTATGTTGAAAGGCATGCTTATCGTCATGATCCTTTCTGTTCCAATGGCGATGCTTTCCTGTTTTCTTATTTTAAAAGGATGGGCGCTTTTAGGCGATGCAATTTCCCATGCAGTTTTTCCTGGTGTTGTTGTTGGTTATATGACAACGCCGTGGGTGATAGCACTTTTGACCTCTCTGCCATTTGCTTGGTTTCAGCATATGCGTCCAGAGAATATTACAATGGCTTTGATTACTTGCGGTGCTTTTGTTGCAGGTATGGTTTGTGCACTTGCAACAGGTTTTTTAGGAAGCAATAGCCGTATCAAACACGATACAGTGATGGGTGTTGTTTTTTCATCAATGTTTGGTTTGGGGCTGGTTTTGGCAACGGCTATTTATAGTAGCTTAGATTTAAACCATATCCTATTTGGTAATCTCTTGGGTGTTAACTGGCTTGATATTACACAGACGGCGATCATTTCTGCTGTTGTCACCTTTATTCTAGGAGCAAAATGGCGTGATTTTATGCTGTATATTTTTGATTCCGTTCAAGGTCGTGCAATGGGATTGAGAATAGCACTACTCCACTATACTCTTTTAACAATGATTTCTCTCACCATTGTTGCAGCTTTGAAGGCTGTTGGAATTGTTCTTGTTATTTCTTTATTAATAGCGCCGGGAGCAATTGCTTATCTTATCACGAAGCGGTTTTCTTTGATGTTGGTGATTGCTATACTTGTTGCAGGTCTTTCTGGTTTTTTAGGAATTTATCTAAGCTTATTTATTGGTTCTGATTCTGCCTCTACGATTGTGTTGATTTTAACACTGATTTTTATTGCTATTTTCCTGTGGATTTTTTCTCGTCGAGTCACGATTCAAGAAATTTGAGCTTGCCAAAACTTATGCATATCAGCCATGCATTTTTATGTATTGTCTCTCATACTGGTTTTAAATAGAGAATGGGCTGCTAGGTTATTTTCCTCCTAATATCTAGCGGATGAATGCAGTGTGTATTCTCCCCCCCCAAAAAACTGCATTCGTAATTAAGAGGCTGCATTGATTTATTCTGCAGCCTTTTTTTATTTTAGAATTTAAATTTTTTTGGTTGCTTGAAAAATTTGAAATGATCATCATATAGCGTAAACTATTCTGTTTTTTACAAAAATTTACCACGGGAAATACTCTTAAAATGAAGTGGTAGGAGTGGTTTTGGGCTAAAGCATGTGAAAAGCAGAAGAATATCTAATAGTTTTTTATAGAGGAAAATAGCGCTAGAGGATGAAAAAAGATTTTAAGATGTCTCACCCTTTGCGTATTTGCACTTCTATAGTAGGGTGGGTAATGATTATATTGGGTGTTATAGGTATAGTATTACCTATTATGCCAACGGTGCCTTTTTTATTAATTGCTTCATGGTGTTTTGCGCGTTCATCACCACGTTTTCATCATTGGCTGAATAATCACCGTGTTTTCGGTCCACCTATTAAGCAATGGGAAGAAAAAAGGGCTATCTCAACATTTATTAAAATTTTTGCAGTGGTGAGTATGGCTGGTGGCTTTTTGTCATTTTTGGTGATGATACACCCTGCTTTATGGTTTGCTTTATTAGTTGCTACTATTTTGCTATTAATTGCCATTTATATTGTGACACGTCCATCTTCATAGAGAGAAAAATAAAAGCTTTTGTAAATCAAGATCTCTTTTAATTTTGCAGGTTTGCTAACACTCTTGAGAGAGAGTTTAGTCCACTAAATTTCAGAGATCACCTATATTTAAAGTGCCTATAAATTGATAAAATACCTATAAGCTGAATTTGGGAATATCTTTTGTAAATTTTGCAGTGATCAGAACAGAACATTTTTAGATATCGTTAAAAATTAGTGACATCAGCGGCGTTGTTACCTTCTGTCGACGGCAAAATTCTCATTTAGATAGAGAAGAAAAGGTTACTGATTATATGCTTGAGAGCATAAAAATAGTGGAACTGGTGAAGAGAGACTAGCTTCTTACCAAAATGGCTTTACAATGCAATCTTTTGACTTATTGAACCGTGAAATTGTTTATAGATTTACAAGAATTTTGAATGTCTTTGCACAGCAAGATTTAAGAGAATGCAAAAAATGAATAGAGAAAAAAGTTGGCAAAGATACTCTTTATGAAAACAAATTGCTCCTTTATCATTTATTGGTCAAAAGAGTGCTTTAAGTTGTGATGCAATTGTTATATGATCATCCTTTTCAAGGTAAGCGGTTGATTGATAAAGACAGGTCTTATTTTGCAGCTTTTATGAGAGTCCCTCGAATACAATAAGATTTTTTCATTCCAAATCCTCTGATCATGAATCAAAAAATTGTTCATTTGCACGTCATAAATGGAATAGTCGTGTAGATAAAAATCGTTGAGGAAAAGAGTGATCAATATGCCTTTTATAAATCGTTCCAACGTAAGAGTAGCACAACATGAGAAGTTGAAAAATATAATATAGTTCCGGTTTTCTAACGTGTAGAAGTGAAGATAGTGATATCCAATGGCTTGCACTATACGATTCAAGGACGGATGACTTTGGGAGCAAATAATCGCAGAAAATTTGCAGATGAGCAGCACATTGCAGAATGGTATGCTTGTTTTCGATGATGATAGAATAAACTCTTTGCTTTCATTGCAAAAAGCATCGTAAACTGGATATTTCCTTTTTACTGTATTGTAAAGAATCTCTATCCTTATTTTTAAAAATACGCATAAAGAAAAAATACTAAACTAAAAAAACATTATTATGTTTTAATCGGTCTAGCAATACGGTTTTCATTACCAAAAAAATTGAGATAACGTTGTATTGCTTGCAGATCACCGGTAGCTTTTTCAGGATTATCTGAAAGTTTTACGGTTGGTCGACCGTTGGCATGGGTGACTTTACAAACAAGGGAAAGGGCATCAAAAGTTGCAATTTCTTGGGGCGAACAGCCTGCAAAATCATTGGTAAGATCTGTTCCCCATCCAAAACTCATACGCACTTTACCATAAAAGTGATGATAGGTCTTTTCAATGGTTTCTATGTCTAGTGCATCGGAGAAAATCAATAATTTTTCACGTGGGTCTTTTCCTTTTTCTCTCCACCATTGAATAATGCGCTCTCCGCCTTCAAGAGGGGGAGCGCTGTCAGGTCTGAAACCTGTCCAATCAGCTACCCAATCTGGTGCATTACGTAAAAACGCTTCTGTACCGAAGGTGTCTGGTAAAACAATGAGAAGATTTCCACCATAATAACGATTCCAATCCTGCAAGACTTGATAAGGTGCTCTGTGTAAATCATCATCGTTGTTGCTGAGAGCAGCAATGACCATCGGCAACTCATGTGCATTGGTACCAAGAGCTTCTAAATCTGTATCCATGGCGAGAAGGACATTAGAGGTTCCAGTAAAAGAATCGCCAATCCCTTCTTTTAACGCTTCAACACACCAACGTTGCCATAAAAAAGAATGACGACGTCTTGTCCCAAAGTCAGATATTTTAATATTAGGCAATTTTTTGAGTCTTTCGACTTTACTCCACATTTTTGCTTTAGCACGCGCATAAAGGACATCAAGAGTGAAACGATCTAGGTTTTTCATAGCAGCACGTGAACGTAATTCACTGATAATAGTAAGGGCGGGGATTTCCCACATGGAGCTATGGGTCCAGGGACCATGGAAATGAAGGATATATTGGCCATCTTTACGTGTGAGTTCATATTCTGGAAGTTGAAAATTCTCGAGCCACTGAAGAAAATCTGGTTCGAAAATTTGTTTACGTCCATAAAATGTATTACCAGCAAGCCAGATCATTTCTTTTTTTGTAAAGCGTAAACTAAGGGCATGATCAAGTTGTGCCCGCAATTCCATCTCATCAATATCATCAGCAAGACGTATTGTTTTGTTGCGGTTGATGAGGGAGAAAGTAACCTTTACATTGGGATAGAGTCCCCAAATCATCTGTACCATAAGAAGTTTATAAAAATCGGTATCGAGCAGTGAACGAATAATGGGGTCAAGTTTCCAGGTATGATTGTAAACACGCCTTGCAATGTCTGGATGATTCATAACCCTTTTTCTTTCAGTTTTGTAGAATCTAAATTTGTAGAAGCTAAAATTGTGCACCAACACCATCAATATAGGGACGGCAAGAACTATAACAACTCTAAGGTTTTGAGCAAGAGTAAAAAAGCTTGTTATCTTTTTCATTTCTAAGATTTAAGAGTGCATATAATTTCATGTTTACCTGTTTTTTCTAATTTTATGCCCCTATAAATATTTGAATCTTCTCTTCCATCGATAGAGAGCATGTTTGTGCTGCCCCATTTCACTTTAATGGTATAAACAGCGTCATGAAATTTCATTTTTGCTTCATATTCGGGCCATGAGGAAGGCAAATGTGGATGTAAAAATAATTGTTCAGCTTGACGATTAATCCCCAAAATAGCTTGTATTGCGGCGCGGTAGAACCAACCAGCGGAGCCTGTATACCATGTCCAACCGCCTTGTCCACGACGTGGTTCAACAGCATAGATGTCTGCGGCCATCACATAAGGTTCAACACGATAAATTTCAGGATTTTTTCCATGAGTAATGGGATTGATCATAGAAAATAAAGCATAAGCTTTATCATTTTCATTCATTTCAGCAAGCGCTAGAATGCTCCAAATAGCACCGTGCGTATATTGACCACCATTTTCTCGAATGCCTGGGGGATAGCCTTTTATATAACCTGGTTCGAGAGGTGTTTTATCAAAAGGCGGCCAGAAAAGACGTAGAAGACCGCTTTTTTCATCATACAAATGCTCAAGCATTGAGGACATAGCTTGCTTTTGGCGCTCAGGCGAAGCCATTTGAGAAATAACAGCCCAAGATTGAGCAATGGCATCAATTTTACATTCATCATTGATTTTAGAGCCAAGAGGCGTTCCATCATCAAAATAACCACGTCGATACCAAGCACCATCCCAACCATTTTCTTCGAGGGATTTTTTCAAACGATTAAGATATGCATTCCATTTTTTCACATGGGTTTTGTCACGATATTTTTGAGCAAGGGGGATAAATGCCTGTAGTGTAGTGCCAAGAAACCATCCTAACCAAATACTTTCACCTTTTCCTTGCATACCTACTAAATTCATGCCATCATTCCAATCACCTCCTAGAATAAGGGGAAGTCCATGTTGCCCACAGCGCTTGATAGCAAGATCTAAAGCCAAAGCACAATGTTCATATAGTGTTGTGGCTTTCGAGGATTGCGTGGGTCTAAAATAAGCATCGTGTTGTTCTACAGTAAGAGTATCTCCTTCCATAAAAGCAATTGGCGTATCAAGCAATTCGTAGTCGCCGGTAGTATTAACATAAAGAGCTGTTGCATAAGCGAGCCAGACAATGTCATCGGAAATATGCGTGCGAACACCAGCATTGGTATCAGGCAACCACCAATGTTGTACATCACCTTCGAGAAATTGATGGGCTGCGGCATTTAACAAATGTTCACGTGCCAGTTGTGGTTCCAGTAATAATAAAGATAGGCTGTCTTGTAACTGGTCACGGAAGCCAAATGCACCACTGGCTTGATAAAAAGCTGTGCGTGCCATCATGCGACATGCGTAGATTTGATAAGGGAGCCAATGATTGACCATAATATCAAAAGAGGGATCAGGTGTTTTGACTTGCAGTGGAGAAACAAAATCATCCCATTGCTGTTTTTGTTGTGTGAGGAGAATTTCAAAATCACTTGCACGGACTTGATCGAGTAAATTTTCCGCTTCTTGCCTATTTTCAGTACTGCCAAGATAGAAAATGATTTCTTTTGTTTGCCCTGGTAGAAGATCAATATCATAGGCGAATGCTGAACAAGGATCACATCCTGCTTCAATTTTATTGGAAAGCGCATCAGCTTTGCGGATCGCGTGTGGATGTGTCACTGTTCCTGTTAAACCGATAAATTCGTTCCGATCAGTGGTGGTGCTGGTTGGCATTTCCGATGCTGATAAAAATGCCACATGTTGAGATTTTTCCAGGTGATAGGGATTTTGAATAAAATGTGTACCACGTATGGGATCATAAGAGGCGATTATGAAAGGTGCATATTTTGTGCGGACATTACCAAAAACCCATTCAACATAATTATAAAGGCGTAAACTGCGTGTTTTTTTTCCTTCATTTTTTAGGATGAGACGTGAAAGACGAACAGGTTTTTCTTGATCGAGTGTATGGGTCAGTTCTAAGGCAATTTCTGAATGTGTGGATTTAAAGGTTGAAAATCCAAAACCATGGCAAGCTTCATAGACAACACTTTCGTTGCATTCTACCGCAGAAACTGGTGAGAACCGTTTTAAAGATAGGCGATCAACGATATAAAGTGCTTCCCCTGGACGGTTAGAAACCGGATCATTTGTCCAAGGGGTTAATTGATAATCGCGGCTATTGTTGGCCCAAGTAAAGAGTGCACCTTCAGCAGAGATATGGAAACCAAAGCTTTTGTTTGCAATAACATTAATCCATGGATGTGGTGTGGTGGTTTGTCCATGAAGACGTATCACATAGTTGTTATGGTGGTTAAAACCGCCATAACCATTCCAATACTGTAAATCTTCTCCATTAATGGGAAGAGCGGATGATTTTTGTTGACTGATAAGAACAATGGAAGCAAAGTGGCTTTGTTCATTTGGTGTTGTTTGTCTTCTTTTGTCGTTTAATTTATCATGAGATTCCCGATGACTATTCCGTGTTACGAGATCAAAATCATTCTCATTAAGTCGTTTGATCTGTTCAGATAAAGAGCCATTTTGAGCATGAAGGATGATGCGTGCAGAGGCAAGGAGCGTCTTAAAACTTTGTTCGTTCATTTGATCACGTTGAAGCGTGAAAATATGGTTGTGTTCATCAGTTTCGTGAATATGATGACGGTAAGATTCGCACACCCATTCAATAGTGCGTTGTGTATCTTGTATATAGGAAAAAGCTTGCTCGTTGAGAATAACAAGATCAACGAGCAGTCCACGTATACGCCAATATTCGTGCGCTTTAAGTAGTTCCTGTAGAACATTGATGTCTCCTACATTGTTTAATCTGAGAAGACAAAGTGGAAGGTCTCCTGAAATGGACAGAGGCCAAAGATCAGATTGTTTACCAAGAGTTTTTGCTAAATTTTTTGTAGGAAGACGCCATGTTCGCTCAGGATAGATAAGGGGAGTTGCATATTTTTGATAAGTCATCGCTTCTCTAAGCTGGATACCGCTCTGATACAGTGAAACTTGTGAACGTGTCCATGCCATTGAAAGTTCCTGTTGGAACATATTGGGTTGTCGATAATGTTTAATATGATTATGCAGTGTTTCTTTTGCATTGGCAGCAAAAGTCCAAAAAATAAGTTCTGCTTTTTCATGTGCGGGAATTTTTATACGGCATCGAAGTGAAATTATTGGATCAAGAACAAAACCTTGACTATTGCTAAAACGGGCATTTTGATCAAAAGCAGCAGATTGGTGAAGAGAGCGTCCTCGACCAATAAACAGGGAGCGATCCGTTTCAGCTTCTGTTTCTTGGATGTTATCCATTGTACTGGTAACAAAATGAGCAACGTGAATTTCAGGATCATGAGGGGAACGTTTGCGCCTTTTGGCAAAAATAGTTTTTCCGTCTTCAGCAATTTCTGTTTCTATAAACATGCGTGAAAAAGCAGGATGAGCTTGGTCCGCATCCATTGTTGCGAGTGCCAGTTCACCGTAAGAAGTCACTTCAATAAGACGGTCTTTGTTTGTTGTATTGAGAAGTTGAATACGTCTGCCTTCACCGCACCCTTCAGAAGTAACAATACATTCAAGTGTCGATTGAATACCATCAACCATTTTTCTATATTCAGCTTTTTCATCTGTAAAAATGCTAACAGCTTCTTCTTCAACAACACGTGTTGGCTCACCAGTGACAGACCACCAACGTCCATTATCCGTATTACGGAGGAAGAATAAAGTGCCTTGTTGATCTTCTGTAGGATCAGGAATAAAGCGCGTAATCCCATAATCGTGCCAACGGCTGTAACCGGAACCATTGGCTGTCAACATTACGGAATAAAAACCATGAGATAAAAGCAAAGTTGCGCGTGGTTTGAGCAGTGGGTTCGTGATCATGCGCAAAGGAATGTCATCAAATTCTCGAGAGTTATTGCGCACGGAGTTAACAACTTTGGTATGGATGATGGGAATTTGGTGTGGTGCTCTTTCCTGTAATAACAATTGTATTGCTTCAATGACTGGATCACGGTGAAAGCGATCACGCATCCGCCCTTGGAAAATCACATTATCAATAGCAAGAATGGACATACCATGATGGTGTGCATAATAATTGCGCACAATGGCGTATTTTTCTCCTGTTTTTATGCGTGAAGGAGTGAAGTCGACAGAGTCATAATAACCGTATGTTCCTAAAGCTCCAAACCCACGCAGATGTTTTAAATTGCTTACAGCTTGTGCAGGTGTATACTGCGCTGCTAAAAGGCTAGCATAGGGGGCAATAACAGCATTGCGTGAGAGTCCACGTTGCAGTCCGAGGTGTGGAACACCAAAATGAGCATATTGGTAATTCATTAAGTGATCACGGGCGTTAAATGCAGCTTCTGAAATACCCCATGGTAATTTTCGTTTATGAGCGTATTGTATTTGATAACGAATAATCAATCGATTGGTTTGATCGAGGAGAGACCCTAAAGGTTCATGCATGACAAGAGATGGCATGAGGTACTCAAACATGGATCCAGACCATGATAAGAGGGCTCCTTTCCAACCGATTGGGGTAAGAAGTCGCCCAAGATGAAACCAATATTTACATTTTATATCTCCTTTTGCGATGGCAAAAAAGCTTGTGAGGCGTGCTTCTGAGGCGAGAAGATCATAACAATTTTCATCGAGTTTATTTTCTTGAACATTATATCCAATGGACAAGAGATGCCGTTCAGGATGCTCTAAGAAATCAAATTCCATAGCAAAGGCTATTTTCCGAGTCTTTATGGCTAAAGTGTTTAATTTTGTACAGAGTTGTTTGGTGTTATAGTCATTGCTGGTATCGTGATGATGAACTTCACAGGTTTCTACAAGGCATTTGGCCCAAGAGAGTGTTTGAGCGGATTCTGTCGTGTGAATTTTTTGATTCAGTTCATCTATCAATTGCACAATATCACGGGCGATAAGTAAGAGATGCGGAATGGGAGAAGTGATGGTGTTTGGTTTTTTTACGAAAGCATTAACACAGTGATCAAAATTGGCAATGCGCTCTTCGATTTGTTGACGTAAAGGGCGTAAAATAGGTTGATTATCGGGAATTTCTTTGAAAGTTTCGGCAAGAATAGCATGAACATCAGATAAGCCTTCTCGATGATTTTGAAGAAAAATATCAGGTTTTTCAGCCCATTCCCTTAAAGCTGAAGCAAGTGTCATCAAATGACCAGCAAGATTTCCTGAATCAACAGTTGATACATAAGTAGGCAAGAGAGGTTTAAGGGTATCTGTTGCATACCAATTATAAAAATGCCCACGGAATTTTTCCATTTTTGCAAGAGAGCTTAATGTACATTCAATGCGGAAAATGGTTTCTTTACAATTAATCCAACCAAAATCACGTGCAGCAATCACAGAGAGAAGGTAAAGCCCAATATTCGTAGGGGATGTGCGTTGTGCAACCAGAGGCTCAGGATCTTCTTGGAAATTATCAGGGGGCAAATAATTGCTTTGTGCATTGACAAAGGTTGCATAATAAAGCCATGTCCGTCGTGCAATGGATCGTAGTGTTTTTTTATCCTCTGAGGATGCATTAAGAGTATCTTGAAACGTTGAAGGTTGACTGACAAACCATGCAATTAAGGGCGAAAAAAACCATGCCAGCCCAAAGGGCAAAGCAATAAAGCTTGCAAAAGTCTTAGAAAAGAGAGGCAATGCTATGGCAAGAATACCAATAAACGCTGCTGGGCACATTGTAAGGACATAAAAGCCAAAACTATTGGGGATTGATTTTGTTGCGGCGGAGGTTTTCCATTCAAGCAAGTGTTTTTTTGAAATCGTCATGCGATAAAGCGTGCGGATAATCGCATCAGTCATAAAATAAGCTGAATGGGCAAGAAATGCTGTTTTAAGAAATATATTTGCACCCGTAAGGGTAGTTTTGTTCATAATTGATTGGAGTTGCCCACGCAAAGAATAATCAATATAGGAGGGAACAAGCGTTTGTAATACACCTAAAATTTGTGAGATAAAAAGGCTAAACAGCAAGAATATTTGCCAAATGATTGCACTCTTTAACGGTAAAAAAGACCATCCTGCAATTGCTGCGATCAACCACATAAGTGGTGTAAGAGAACGGCGAAGATTGTCTTGCACTTTCCAACGTGTAATGGCACTAATTTGATGACGAGAGAAAAGATAAGGGAGGAGTTGCCAATCACCGCGAATCCAACGATGATAGCGCGCAACATCAATATTATAGGCTGTTGGATAATCCTCAATCACTTCTACATCACTGACTAAAGCAGTACGGGCATATCCTCCTTCCAACAGATCATGACTGAGAACGGTATTTTCTTTAATTTTTCCATTGAGTGCTTTTTCAAAAGCATCAATGTTATAAAGTCCTTTGCCGATAAAAGTTCCTTCTCCTAAAAGATCTTGATAGGTATCAGAGACAGCAAAGACATAAGGATCAATACCACGATTGGTCGAAAACACCCGTTGCAAAATTGATGTTTCTTTTCCTGTTGTAAGAGACGATGTAATACGGGGTTGCAAAATGCTATAGCCTCTTACAACTTTCTCATTTTCTGGGTCGAAAATCGGCTGATTAAGTGGATGGTTAAGCTTTCCAACAAGTTTTGTAACACTTTCAGGGGTAAGGCGTGTATCTGAATCCAATGTCATTACAAAACGACAATCCATGGGAAGATTTGGACTTGGGGGGTAAAAGCTGGTGTTTTGATCGCCTCTTAATAACAGATTGAGTTCATGAAGTTTACCACGTTTGCGTTCCCATCCCATCCAGCATTTTTCACTAGGGTTATAAAGGCGTCGGCGATGTAAAAGGAAAAAGAGTGAAAAATCATCACGGTGATAACGGCGATTGAGTTCATCAATATTTTTTTGCGCATAATGCAACAAGTCAAGATCGTCTTGTGTTTGTTCGAAGGGAGCATCTACCCAGTCTGTAAGGAGGGCAAAATGAATGGCACCTTTTGGGTTGGAGAGATAATGAACTTCAAGATTATGTATTTGCTCGTCAATATAATCGCGTGACGTCATGAGAGTAGGCACGACAACTATTGTACGTGCATGTTTTGGAATACCCTTTTTATATTCATAACCAATCAATTGTTTTGAAGGGATAAACCACGAAACAACAGTGTTGAAAAAGGCAAAAGCAGTATCCATAGCAGGAAAAAGCGCTAATATAGTAAAGAAAAAGGGCATCCATGGAGCTATGCCGGATGTTTGTAAGAGAACGTAGATCGCAAGCAAAAAAGCAAGCATTAAAAGAGAGACAGGAATTGCCAAGGTTCTTATCTTTGCGCTACAGAAATATTCTCGCCACTTGATACGCAGAGGTGGAGTATAGCCACAAACTTTTTCAAAGGCATAACGCCCATCATCGATCAAATACCATCCAACAGAGGAATTGTTATGATGAGAGGTGTTTTTGGAGGAAGAGTGCACCATTTTGATAGCTTTACGTGCAATTTCTGGCTCACTAAAAGGCGAAAAGCGTGCAATTTTTTCGATGACTTGTCGATAAATATTACGTGAGTGAGGATCAATTTCGGAAAAATCACTCTTTTCACGCAAAATGGAGTCTACAGTACTGACAGTTTCAAACCATGCTGTCCACTCAACACCATCAATGGCTTTAAGAGAACGAATAATATTGCCCATGGTTACGCCATCTGCTGCTTGGTGGGTATGTTCATTGGCTGTTACAATTTCTAGGCTACTACCTTGGTTCTGTAATTGCTTTTCAAGCCAAGTTAATGCTGTTGTTGCATCGACAGGTGCACTTCGTAGCCGATAGAATAAATGAGCTGCAAAGGTTGAATCAGTGGCGAATGTTGCATAAAGAGTCAAAAGAGCGCGTAATTTTGGTTCATTTTTCGTAAAAGAAATTTTATCAGCAACTTGATAAGCGAGATGACGCATATGCCTTGCTTGTTCAATACGCAATGAAAGACGACGAACATTTTCAATTAAGAGCATTTGTATGACAGAAGGGAGTGCCCATAATTCACCAATTGTGAGGGCACAAACTTTTTGAAATCCATTGATGGTAGCTGTTAGTGTTTCTTGTGAAAATCTGCTATCTGTATGCTCAATATAAAGCCATGCCAAAGCAAAAATACGAGGCATTCCTGCCTTTTGTTGATAAAGAGGCATTTGTTTAATAAAGGATTTAGGCAAATTGCGTCGTAACTGTTGTATGGTTTTGTCAATGGTATAATGATTATCAATGAGCCATTGAGCAGATGGTGCAAGAGTTTCATCATTTTGGGCAGCAATATCACTGTTATGAAAGGCATGGAGAATAAATTTGGCATTTTCACTCAAACGCTTATGAAAACTTTTACTTTCTTCATATTCAGGGATTAAAAGTGTCTCACCAGAGGCTACAGTAGAACCTAATGTATAGAGTTCGTCCTGCGATTTGTAAGTTGATCGAAGAGGAGAATTGCTTTCAGTAAGACGGTAGCTTATGGTTTTTCGGGAAAAAAAGTACTTCATGAAAGAGAGTATAGACGCCATAATATTTTATTGCGACTCAATTATGCCGTTTTATTCAGGAGGATGTTGGCGTTTCTCTTCCAAGAAGGGGATTTGTTTTGAGAAGTATTTACAATTTTTTAACCAGACGATTGAAAATATAATAAAGCGGTTTCATTGAACAACAAAAAAGGCCGCCAGAGAAACAAGCGGCCTTAATGTAGTCTATTAAATCACATATTAATCTTGTTCTTGTTTTTTCAAAGCTGCACCGAGAATATCACCAAGAGAAGCACCTGAATCTGTAGAACCATATTGTGCAACAGCTTCTTTTTCTTCGGCAATTTCTAAAGCTTTGATAGACACTGAAAGTTTACGTGTTTTTTTATCAAATGCTGTGATACGTGCATCGACCCTTTGTCCAATCGAGAAGCGTTCTGGACGTTGCTCATCACGGTCACGTGCCAAGTCAGCACGGCGAATGGTGGTTTCAAGATTATGGTCAGTCAATTTTACATCAATGCCATTGTCATTCACTGCAGTGACTTCACATGTTACAACAGCACCTTTACGAAGTTCGCCAGAGGCTGCTGCCTCCCCAACTTTATCACTGGAAAGTTGCTTGATTCCAAGAGAGATACGCTCTTTTTCAATGTCAACATCAAGAACGACAGCTTTAACGATGTCACCTTTATTGTAAGTATCAATAACTTGTTCACCAGGACGGTTCCAATCAAGATCAGAAAGGTGGACCATGCCGTCAACATCGCCTTCAAGACCAATAAAGAGACCGAATTCGGTTTTGTTTTTAACCTCTCCTTCAATTTGTGAATTGACAGGAAATTTATTAGCAAAAGCAACCCATGGATTTTCAAATGTTTGCTTTAAACCGAGAGAAATACGCCGTTTAGAAGGATCAATTTCCAGAACAACCACTTCCACTTCTTGTGAAGTAGACAAAATTTTTCCAGGGTGAACGTTTTTCTTTGTCCAACTCATCTCGGAAACGTGGATTAATCCTTCGATTCTTGGTTCGATTTCAACAAAACCACCGTAATCGGTAATGTTGGTAACAGCACCAGTAATTTTTTTACCAACTGGATACCTTGCACTGATGCTTTCCCAAGGATCACTTTCAAGCTGTTTCATACCAAGAGAGATACGATGTGTATCTTGATTGATACGAATAATCTGGACTTTAATCGTTTGACCAATAGTAAGGATTTCAGATGGGTGGTTCACACGCCGCCAAGCCATATCTGTGACGTGTAAGAGGCCATCAATTCCACCAAGATCCACAAAGGCACCATAATCGGTGATGTTTTTAACCACACCTTCAACGATTTGGTTTTCCTCAAGATTTTGTACGATTTCTGAACGCTGTTCAGCTCTACTTTCCTCTAAGACGCTACGACGTGAAACAACAATATTGCCACGACGACGATCCATTTTCAAAATTTCAAAGGATTGTGAATTATGCATGAGAGGTGAGACATCGCGAATGGGACGAATATCAACCTGACTACGAGGTAAGAAAGCAATCGCACCATCAAGATCGACCGTAAATCCTCCTTTTACTTGGCTAAAAATAACGCCATCGACGCGTGCACCGGCATTGAACTTTTCTTCTAAACGAATCCAGCTTTCTTCGCGTCGTGCTTTTTCACGCGATAGAACAGCTTCTCCCATTGCATTTTCAATGCGTTCAATATAAACTTCCACTTCATCGCCAATTTGTAAGGAACCATCTTTTCCTTTAGCTCCAAATTCTTTGAGTGGAATACGTCCTTCGACTTTAAGTCCAGCATCAATAATAGCCATGTCTTTTTCGATTGCAATGACACGACCTTTAACAACGGATCCCTCATTTAGATCATTGGTTTGGAAAGATTGCATTAAAAGGGCTTCGAAATCCGCTGTTGTAGGATTATATTGCGACATAAGAACTCCTGATACATACCTTAATTTTAAAGGTATAAGCGCTAGGTTAGTGTTAACATGAAGTAACTTCCTGCCTTTTTCCTTATATACAGGAAGAAAATTAGCGCTTGGCTGGAAATCACCCTGACGATTCTATCCAATTATATGCGCTTTTATGACTGGATCAATAAGAGCGCATGCAACTGTAAATGTTGCTTCTATACTCAATTTTGACGTATCAAGCAAGTGCGCGTCTTCTGCTGGTTTTAGCGGGCTTTGTCCACGCGTCATATCGCGACTGTCACGTTGTTCAAGATTGGCAAGGATTTCGTGATAGTCTGCTGAAGCTCCTTTTTTCAAAATCTCTTGATAACGCCGTTTTGCACGTATCTGAACATCTGCTAAAACATAAAGCTTAACATCGGCATCAGAACATACGACGGTACCAATATCTCGACCATCGAGCACACTTCCAGGGAGGATTTTAGCAAAGTTACGTTGTTTTGCAACAAGAATTTCGCGTACAGCTGGTATGATTGCTATTTTTGAAGCGGCTTCACCAAGTTCATGAGAAGAAAGAAGCGTTGAATTTAAAGTATTCAAATCAAGTTCTCTCGCATAGAAAAGTGCACTTTTTTCATCATCGAGCGCCAATTTTTGTTGCAAAAGTGCATGGGCAACACCGCGATAAGTAAGCCCAGTATCAAGATAGTGAAGATGGTAATGCCTAGCAATTTTTCGTGCTAATGTCCCTTTTCCTGAGGCTGCTGGTCCATCAATTGCAATCACAAAAGGTTTCAAGAGATTTTTCCCCCAAGTTTTTGTATAAAAGGGATAAATTCTGGAAAGCTCGTCGCAATCATTCGTTTGTCATCAATGGTAACAGGTTTTTCTGAGACCAGTCCAAAGATAAGAAAGGACATGGCAATACGATGGTCAAGATGTGTTGTGACATGTCCACCACCCAATCCTTTAGCGGAGCCTTTTCCATGAACAATGAGAAAATCTGGACCTTCTTCACAGTCTACGTGGTTGATTTTGAGTCCTTGAGCAAGTGCAGACAGTCGATCTGATTCTTTAACGCGCAATTCTTCAATTCCTAGCATAACTGTTTTGCTTTCAGCAAAGGCTGCTGCTACTGCTAAAGCAGGATATTCATCAATCATTGATGGAGCACGTTCTTTGGGTACAGTTACACCTTTTAGTACTGATGATTTAACCCGTAGGTCTGCAACATCTTCGCCACCTGTTTGACGTTGATTCAAAAGTTCAATTTGAGCTCCCATTTCCCACAATGTTTCGATAAGTCCCATTCGAGAGTTATTGATAAGAACATTTTCAATAGTGATATCAGAGTCTTCTATAAGAAGGGCTGCGATAAGAGGAAAAGCTGCAGAAGATGGATCACCTGGAATATGAATTGTTTGTCCGGTCAGGTGCGGGTGACCATTGAGATGAATAAAACGCGTTCCTTGTGCATCTTTTTCTATCTCAAGTTGAGCACCGAACGCTTTTAACATTTTTTCTGTGTGATCTCGTGTGGGAGTTGGTTCGATAACAGTTGTAGTACCAGCTGTATTGAGGCCAGCGAGTAAGACTGCTGATTTCACTTGAGCAGAAGCCATAGGAATGCGATAACGAATCGGGTTAGCCATTTTGGGACCATAAAGCGTTAAAGGGAGACGGTTATCATGGGTTGCTTCAATTTCCACACCCATTAACTTCAGCGGGTCTAGAATACGTGCCATTGGGCGTTTAGAGAGAGAAGCGTCACCAATAAAGGTCGTTTTCATATGGTAAGTTCCAACCATTCCCATGACCAGTCGTGCACCTGTTCCAGAATTGCCGAAATCTAAAGGTTTTTGTGCGGCTAACAAGCAACCATTTCCTGTTCCTCGAATAATCCAGAGATCATCTTTCTTAATAATACAGGCGCCCAAAGCTTGCATAGCAGCAGCTGTATTGAGAACGTCACCACTTTCAAGCAGTCCGTGGATATGTGTTTCACCACTTGCTAATCCTCCCAATATAAGGGATCGATGGGAGATTGATTTATCTCCTGGTACTTTAATTGTGCCAGAAAGACGCGTAGCTTTGTAAGCGGTTATGGGTATTGTTTTTTGCATAGAAGTTCTATTTAATTTCTCTGTTTTTTATAAAATGAAGCACTTTTTAGCACATGCTTTGAAAGGCGTCATGAGGAAATCCATGTGAAATGATGTATTTATCTTTGACAAAGACATTATTTTTCGATTAAGCACCATAAAATTTATTTTTTAATAGAATTATAGTTAACTTAAAGAGGCACGGTTCATGGCAAAAGAAGAACTTGGAACTAAGCGTGTTGATCCAGAAACGGGAAAGAAGTTTTATGATCTTAATCGCGACCCTATTGTGTCGCCTTATACAGGAATTTCTTATCCGCGTTCTTATTTTGAGGTTGCGGCAGCTGAAGCAAATAGTGAAGAAGACGTTGATACTGAAGAGCTTGATACAGCGCTTGAAAAATCTGCTTTTATGCTTTTGGAAGACAATGGTGATGATCCTAAAGATGATGATCTTCCTGATTTGGAAGACAGTGATGTGGATCTGGGTGATGACGATGACACGTTTTTATCTCACGATGAAGATGATGAAGACGATGATGTTACCGATATTCTTGGAGGCGGTGTTTCTAAGGATGATGATTCTTAAGGGAAGTGAAAGAGCATTGTTTTCACGGAATGCAAATTCTTCTTGATCTTCGATTTTTCTCGTTCTAGAAAACCCCTTAAGATTGTTTATTCCTCTTTTAAAGGGGTGGATATGTCTTTAATGTGGGGCTATAGCTCAGCTGGGAGAGCGCTTGCATGGCATGCAAGAGGTCAGCGGTTCGATCCCGCTTAGCTCCACCAAAAAGACCTCTATTTAGCTTAAGAGAGCAGCAATTTTACAGTTTTACATTGTGTTTGAAAAGCGCACTACTTATCGATAGTGATTGCCTTAAGAGTTATTTCCGCTTTTGTTTTTCAGTAATTTAGTAATTTCATGGTGCATTGTATTGCAACAAAGCTTTGATTTATAAAAATAGCTTATTATTTTGCATGTTGAATGAGCATCTCTAATATCATAAAGTTTTCTCATTTCAAATTTTCGCATTCAAAATCAGAAAAAACCATTTGCTTATCTGTCACAACTTATCTGTCACAAAAGGAATTGGCATCTAGATAAGAAGCATTTAAGAAAGAAGAATGTCTCTTATAATTTTATAAATTGTCTCAACTACAAGAGCAATTGCACATGAGGAGCTGGCAAAAAGAATGAGAGTACCAGCTGTGACTATTTGTCATGATGGATTGTTTGTGAGTTTACAAGATTCATAAAGTTTTGCCGTTATGAAAGCAAAAAAGCAGGTTGATGCTCTTTTGGAAGTGCATACGAAAAGAAAAAGCGTACTCTTTATCATTTGTACCATGATATGGAAAAAAAGAGCATCTGGATCAGCACTATAATCAATAAAGGTTATTTTTATACGATAAGAACCAATGATTATTCTTATAATTCAAGTGAACACTTGTTTTAATATTTTTGCAAAAATCTATTTTTGTAAAGCTAAGATACAGCTTTTATCGGTTCTATGAATGATCTAAAAACTACTTGTTTGAAGAAAAATTTATTCAATGATGAAGAATCGTTATCAAATGGGGTTTATGCGTGGCATTTAATTTTGTGATTTAAATGTCTCAATAAAAGGCTTTTTTATTTCTCATGGTGATGGACTCTTGTTTTTAGGGTTAGATTACAGCACAACAGGGAAAATGGAATTATTTGAGGGGAAAAAAATAATGCCTTCTTACCGTTCAAGAATATCGACGCATGGGCGCAATATGGCCGGAGCTCGCAGTCTGTGGCGCGCAACGGGGATGAAAGAGTCTGATTTTGGCAAACCCATTATTGCAATTGCGAATTCTTTTACACAATTTGTACCAGGGCATGTTCATTTAAAAGATCTTGGGCAACTGGTGGCGCAGCAGATAGTGGTTTCTGGCGGTGTTGCGAAGGAATTTAACACGATTGCTATAGATGATGGAATCGCTATGGGGCATGATGGGATGCTTTATTCTTTACCTTCACGTGAAATTATTGCTGATTCTGTTGAATATATGGTCAATTCCCATTGTGCGGATGCACTTGTCTGTATTTCCAATTGTGACAAAATTACGCCTGGTATGTTAATGGCATCTTTACGTTTGAATATTCCAACAATCTTTGTTTCAGGCGGTCCTATGGAGGCAGGTAAGATTCAATGGAAAGATCAAGATCTGAGTGTTGACCTTGTTGATGCCATGGTTGCTGCGGTTGCTGAAAATAACTCAGAGGAAGAAGTTGCTGAGATGGAGCGTGCTGCTTGTCCTACATGTGGTTCTTGTTCAGGAATGTTTACCGCCAATTCTATGAATTGTTTGACAGAGGCGTTAGGGCTTTCTCTTCCCGGCAATGGATCAATGTTAGCAACGCATGCAGATCGTCAGCTGCTTTTTGAAGAGGCTGGACGACAAATTGTCGCATTGGTTAAGCGTTATTATGAGAAAGGCGATGAGACAGTTTTGCCGCGCTCGATTGCTTCACGCAGGGCTTTTGAAAATGCAATGACTGTTGATATTTCCATGGGGGGATCAACTAATACTGTTTTGCATCTTTTAGCAGCGGCGCAAGAAGGTGAGGTGGATTTTACCATGACAGATATTGATCGCCTTTCACGCCGTGTTCCTGTTTTATGTAAGGTTGCACCTGCTGTTGCCAATGTGCATATGGAAGATGTTCACCGTGCTGGTGGTATTATGGGACTGTTAGGGGAATTGGATGCAGCTGGACTGATTGATACATCTACTTATACGGTTCATGCAAAAACGATGAAAGAGGCTCTCTCTCATTGGGATGTGAAACGCACCAATGAACAAAAGACTCATAAATTTTACCGTGCAGCTCCAGCGGGTATTCCAACCCAGACAGCGTTTAGTCAATCTCGTCGCTATGATAATCTTGATCTGGATCGCGCAAAAGGTATTATCCGCGATAGTAAACATGCTTATTCGCAAGATGGAGGATTAGCGGTTCTTTATGGAAATCTTGCAAAAGATGGCTGTATTGTGAAAACAGCAGGAGTTGATCAGTCAATTTTAACCTTTAAAGGTCCAGCAAGAATTTTTGAAAGCCAAGATTCCGCTGTTTCCGCGATTTTAGCCGATAAAATTCAATCAGGTGATATTGTTTTAATCCGTTATGAAGGTCCACGTGGTGGACCTGGAATGCAAGAAATGCTCTATCCTACGAGTTATCTTAAATCCAAAGGATTGGGAAAGGTTTGTGCACTTATAACGGATGGTCGTTTTTCGGGGGGGACTTCGGGGCTTTCCATCGGGCATGTTTCTCCAGAAGCTGCTGAAGGAGGAGCCATTGCTCTAGTGGAAGAGGGGGATATCATAGAAATTGATATTCCTAACCGTACCATTCATATGTTGGTTGATGAGGATGAAATGATGCGTCGTCGTAACAAAATGGAAGCAAAAGGAAAAGCGGCTTGGCAACCGATTGAGAAACGTAAACGTAAGATTTCAAAGGCTCTTAAAGCCTATGCGGCTATGACGACTTCTGCTGCAAAAGGTGCTGTGCGTAATATTTGATTGAAATGAAGAGTTCATTGTGTGAAGGAGTATGAAAGATTGGTTTTTTAGAGATTTCTGTGTCTTTTTCGTTGTTTAAAGGGCACATCTCTCACGTAAAATAGAACACCATTATCTTGCACACCCATGCGCTTGTTTTTAAGAGGCATCTGGAGGGTACAAACGCCATTTCACGATAGTGCTTGATGGTATACCGTAACAGCCATTATACACTACAATCTTTACGCTTATGAAGAAACAAGCCAGCTATCATTATACTATTTGCTAGCTCCTAGTGTTGCGATAACCATTGGCACCTGAGACGGCTCATAAGAGGCATTTTTATTTCTTTCTTAAGTAGTTTAACCCACACGCTAGCCCCGCTTATGACATGTAAGCAAGTACTTTTAAGTGATTTCAATATAAACAAATTTGAAATGAAAGAATTTTACGGTATTCGGATCTGTCATTCAAGATTTTATCATAAAAAATACAATAAAGTCAATATGTTGAGTGTAATTATTTTATATGAATCCACTTAAGAATCCACACTTTTATACGTATTTAAATTGACCATTTTTTATAAACAATTGCCATGTATGAATAGAGCATAAAAAGCAAATCATGATGTAAATATTATAACGCATGTGTTATTCAAATGAAATGAAAAGCAACTATCATTCATAACAGTTCATAAATTTTATGATACGTTTTTATCATTCAAAAATCGCATTGTTTTAAAATTTAGTCGTTTGAAATTATCTATAACATACATTTAAAGATCACAGCTTGTTTTAAAGATTGGATTGTTAATCGCATAAAAGGAACAAATTAACGGTCCCCAAAATTGGGGAGCGCAAAATCTAAAGATCTTATAGTATCCTATAAGAGAGTAGTCGTTTAAAACTTTTATAAGCTTATAGATTTTCATTTATAAGATTGCATAAAAGGATTTAAAGACAAAATCGTTTTTAAAGCGCTTTCTAAAAGTTTAGAAAACGATAGGCAGTTATTATACGACACTATCATCATAACTAGATATGAAATTCAAAACGTTATATCTTATGATAATCAAAAGCCTTTTTATGACGTATGCAAGCAAGCTATTAAAAAACGTTTTAAAAGTTATCGTTTAAAAATATGAAGTCAAATGGGGTCACCCTAAAATTGGGGGCATCTATTGAGAAAAAGATAAGCAGGCAAAATTCAAAATCGTTGTAACCTTATAAGGCATGGGATTTTACTAAATTTGGAGTCAAAAACGACATTGTTTTAAAAATGCTCTATTCTAAAAATAACGCCTCCAGAATTGGAGTGGTTAATATTGCAAACTCAAAATTGAGCCGGCTAATTTTTAAAGAAATTAGGTTTTAAAGAAAAGTAAAAATACGCTTATAAGAACCTCTTTAAGTGAATGTATAAACGTTTGAAACTGATGTTTTATAACAGTTATCATTTGTTCTTAAGAACGTTTCATTTACGAAAAAACAAAGATCTATATTTCACAGCAGAGCCAATCTTAAAAGCCTTACATTCTATAAAAGCGTTTATAGACTTTCTCATTCAAATGAATGCTATCAAGATTATAGCCATCGTTTACGGTTCTTTTGATAAGTTTTCATAAAAACAATAGAACACTTGCAATATGATACGTTTTGTATATAGGCATTCATTACTCCATTGTAGGTGATTATTAAATCATTAGAATCAAAATTAGAAAGCCGCGTTATATCAATTGGCACGGCTTTCTTTTTGAATTCTCTTTTTTATGATACGTTTATATATTTTATAATGCGTTTATAGCCATTAAAGGCGCTCCCCATGCCTGTTATTTGTTCTATTTCTCAATCTTTACAAGGTTATCGCTTTCATAAACCTCATAATTTATAGGGACTTCCCTTACTTTGCTTTGCTTGGTTAATTTGGCATTGCCATAAGCGCGCCCCCAGACCTTAGTATAGAATAAAACCTTGGCATTGCCAAAAACAGAGCCATAAATCTCAGCACAACCACCCACTAAAGCACCGCCATAGACCTTGCCATGTATTTTTGCTCGACCATTAATAAGGGCATAATTATAAACCTCGGCATAGCTATGAATACGAGCCGAGCCAGCAACAATGGCACGACCATAGACCCTTGCATAATTAAAAACCGTAGCATCATAAGAAACATGGGCATGGTCATAAATATGGGCATCAGCAAAAACACAAGCCCCCCACTTACATGGGCATACCCATAAACATTGCCATAAACACGGGCATTGCCATAGACACAAGCATTGTCATAAATATTTGCATATTGAGAGATAAACGCTCTTCCATAGACCTCACAATTCCCATAGACTTGACCACAGACTTGAGAATAATGCCGTATTTTTGCATTATCAGAAACGCGTGCATAACCATAGGCACAAGCATTATCATACACCCAGCAATTACCCTCATGAGAAAGATTGGCTTCCTTTTCGATAAAACCACCAAGGTCACCTTCCTTGACATCATCAAAATCTCTTAAAGCACAAATGCGATAAAGATTGATAGTTTCTCTAGTAAGAGCATGTTTGATTTTTTTGATTTCTCTAGTTAATTCGTATTTTTTGCACATAAGGATACCCCACACAATTGAATGTGATAAAGATTTTCTAAAATTTGGAATGGAAAATTTGTAAGAGGGGCGCCCCCGCAACACCCGAGCATTCAATTATGCTGCTTTGTTTTCAATAATCTTTACAACGTGATCGCTTTCATAAACTTCACAATTTATGGGAACCGAACATAAACCGCTATGTCTTTTTATCCTTGCATTGCCATAGACCGTGCCTCTAATCACGATATAATCAGAGATTTTCGCATTCCCATAAACAGAGCCGTAAACATCAGTATGAGACCCCACGCTAGCATTGCCATAGACCTTGCCATAAATCTTTGCAGCACCACTCACAACAGCATGATCATAAACTACCGCCTTGCTATGAATACGTGCACACCCCGATAATTTTGCATGCCCATAAACCCTTGCATATTGATAAACCCAAGCATTATAAGAAAGATGCGCATTGTCATAAACATGCGCATTACCATAAACAAAGCCCATAATAATAGCCTTATCAGAAATCTTTGCATTTTCATAAATATAGGCAGTATTTAAAACAAGAGCATTATCATATACCCAGCAATTGCCATCATGAGAGAGATTGCTTTCATTTTCGATAAAACCACCTAAATCCCCAGCCTTTACATCAGCAAAGTCTCTTAATGCTTTAATGCGATAAAGAGTTTGATTATTAAATACACGTGTCTCATTTGTGAGTGCAAACTTTTTTTGCATGGCACAATTCCTTTATAAAGAAGATTCAATTTTTGAATGAAAAAATTTGGTTAGCAAGAAAGCGCCCCCGCACCGCCCGTGCTTTATTTAAGCAGCTTCATTTATGGTTTTGTTATTATTACCAATATCATCATAAATTTTTTGATTGCCATTCACTATAGCATTGTCAGAGATTTTTACTGAGTAACAAACATATACATTGTCAGAAACGACGGCATCATCGTAAACATGAGCAGCCCAATCAATACGAGCAGAGCCTAATATTTTCGCATTGCCATAAACAAAGCCCTTTACATAAGCATTATCAGCAATTTTCGCATTGCCATAGATTTTTGCATCAAAAATGATATTAGCTTTATTACAAACAAAGGCATTGTCATAAACTTGACCACGAACGATAGCATTGTCATTAATTTTTGCATTGCCATAAACATGAGCATTTGCACCAAAAACCCATGCATCATCATTAACAACGGCATTGCCATAAACTTTAGCATTTCTATTAATACAAGCATTATCATGTATTTTTGCATTGTCAGAAATGACAGCATCCCAAAAAACGGTAGCATTATCATATACCCAGCAATTGCCATCATGAGAGAGATTATCTTCTTTTTCAATAAAGCCACCTAAAGAACCAGCTTTGACATCATCAAAATCTCTTAACGCTCTAATACGGTGTAAAGTAAACCCTTCAATAATCTTAGTTTCGTCAGTAAATTCATATTTTTTTGTTATAGGTAAAGAGACACAAGCGTCATCAGAAATTTGAGATGCAAGATTAATCGTTTCATTATCTTCAACACGTGTATACCAATTAATAAAAGCATTCCCATAGACTTTTGCATTGTCTCTTATAACAGCCTTATCACATACAGCGGCGTTATTAAAAACACGAGCATGTTTGTAAACAAAAGCATAGCCAAAAACCAAGGCATTATCAGAAATTTTTGCATTGTCATAAACACTAGCAAAATCAAATACCTTTGCATTATCACAAACCGTTGCATTATCGAAAACACTAGCATAATTAAAAACAGTAGCATTATCAGAAACAAGAGCATTATTATAAACACGAGCCTCATTAGCTACCCAGCAATTACCATCATGTGATAAGTTACTTTCCTTTTCAATAAAGCCACCTAAAGAACCAGCTTTAACATCACCAAAATCTCTAATGGCTTTAATGCGGTGTAAAGTATGACCAGCCACGCAACGTGTTTCATTCGTAAATTCGTATTTTTTTGCAGGTTCTTGTTTATTATTAGATGCGGTTTTATTTGAAATGGAAGAAATAACGGGGGTGTTTTGTGATATAGTTTTCATAACTAAATCCTATCGATTATAAGGTTTCTATTGACACCCTATAAGGGCGCCGGGTGGTAGAAACACGGTCGATAGTCCGTCGTTACACTTTTCTCATAAAGAGTATTGTATGGTGTAACACACCCGACAAAGTTCTCATATACCAACAAAAGCATAAAAGATAGCCAGTTTTTATAATAGGATTAGGTTTATCGCAACCTCTTCGCTATCGATTTAGTGTTTCTAGCACTTGATTATTTATATATCAAAATACGTATTTATTTTCAATTAATTTATGCATTTTTTTGATATTTTTTTAAATGCATTGTGTATAAATATTATTTATATGCTTATTAATTTCTTCTTTTCTATTATATGCTTTTAAAGCTATATTATGGGTATTATAAAACGATTGCGTTATTTTCTGAGTCTATACATTCATAATATTTAGAAACGCTCTCATAATGCGTATTTTTAACTTTATAACCTATCTTGTTTTTTACTAAATGGTTTTTAATATTTCTGTTAATTTCTTTTATAACACATTTGCAATTTAACAGCCTTTTATAGGGACTGTCTTTATAATAAATGCTTTCATTTGCATTGTGATTATGAAAGCCCGCTTTTTTCACGCATTCTCTATAGCTGTTATATTCTTTATAGCCACCGCATCATTTTTCATTTTCACAAGAGAAAGGATAAATAGGATAATTGTGATTTATAGTCTGTTATAAAAACATCTAAAGAGAGATTGATAACTATAGAGATTAGCAAAATCTCTTTTAATAGACTTTTGTCAGTTTTGTCAGTTCTTTTTAGAGCCTATATTATTTTTTTTAAATGAGAGAAAATTAAAAACATTATATTTCAATATGTTAGCATTTTAATGATACAACCTATATCGACAATACAACCTTAAATACAATTGTAAATATATATTTGTCAGTTATCTGTCAGTAAATTGAACTGACAAAAGTGATCATTTTAGTGAGTGATTAAAACGGGTTTTATGAAAAGCATATGAAAATGAAAACCGATTACGTTATCAAAATCCTTTAATGAATTTTATCAGTCTACTTAAATGGATAAACTTATAATTTTAGAAAATGATTAAACCACGTCTTTAGAAAACATGTGATCCTTTAAAGCTTTTCAAAAGACAGTTTATAATGATAAGAAATCCTATTAAGACTATTATGGTTATGAGTTTAGGGAGTTATGGGTGTTCTTTTTACCCCCCCTTTATATATATTTTTTAGTTAAAAATAAAAGTTATTATATTTCAATAAGTTAATGTTTAAAATAAACAACCTATATTAAATACAACACGTAAATACAATCTTTAATATGTATTTAAGAGGGTTTTGTAGGGGTTTTGGGGGTTTTAAAAACAGACAAAACCTATAAGTAATATAAGAAAATGAATATACATAGCTCTCTTTAAACAAAGCTTTTAAAAACAATAAAGCTATCATTTGAGATTGCGATATAATCTTTTAAAGGCAATCCAAAAGAAGCGTATTCTATTTAAAAGGGGATTTCTTATAAGTCTTAAAGTAATCCAAATAAAATAAGAGTGTTTAAAAGTGCAAATGATTTCTTTTTAGAATAACGCATATAAACACTCCTTTTAGATTGTATGTAAGCAATTTATAAAAGGGGTATAAATCTATAGTTATAAGACCTTATACCCCTTATAAGATGAGCATGCCCATTATGTGAGCATGCTTTATAAGTCTATTCAGTTTCTCTCATTTCTAATTTTGGTAGGCTCTTAACGATTTTCATTGTCTCTAAACTTACGGTAATAACTCTTTGAAACAATTCTAGAGGGTAGGCAGGGTTTCCAACGGTTTCAACAGCATAGCGATTGGCATCATTCACATATACCACTCTTTTTATCAGTCTTAACGCATTGACGCCCCATAACCCATTCAAGAGCAGGCCTGCCATTGACGATATATTTATAAGCTTCAAGAGGGATATCTGTTATTGTAATATGACGGTTGTAAATAACAGTAGACTTATCCTTTATTTTACTATTTCCAGCGAATTTCATTTCAGTTACATAATAGAATTCTTTAGGATTAGAGATATCAGTCTGTTTAGGATTGCCTTTTTTAAATGTAACTGGATAAGGTTCTACAGTTTCATAATTCACGTGCAAATGCCCCAGTTCACGCCCTGCTATCACAAATTTCAAAAGTCTTTAGAAGTTTTTACACAAGAGGTAAGAGGGGGGCTTTAGAGAGATTATCGGCATAACGAACGCGATAATCTTGCTTTATGAAGTAAACCGTAAACGTAATAAAAGATATCGTTTTAGGTCGTATTTTTTGGGCTTCTTATCAGGCGACAATCATGGAGAGTCTTTTATTGTCTCTATTATGTAACAGTTCCAATAAATTAAATATATTCTATGAATAACAGTCTTTACTTAAATCTTCAAAATTATACTACATACAACACCTAAAATTAAGAGGCATATTAGAGTGTATGATTGCCATTTGACATTGTAATTATAAGATTTCCAAGAGCGGGGGGAGTAATATGTTTTACACAACCAATAAAGCAGGTATATGCAGTACAGTCTATGCTTTTCTGTTAGATTTTAAAAGAATTATTCTCATCAAAAAATTAAAAAATTGTTACGCGGTTGGTGATTTTTTCTGTAACACTGATGATGTGGTTCATTTTGTTTCTCATTTTGAGGGCACAATGAATGCGTAGCTTTTTTTTAGCTTTTACTTTTGCAGCATTTTTGTGCTTTTTTTCATGGGGGAGTTTTGCAGAAAGCATTCGTGATCAAGCGATTGATCAATCCGAGAGGATTCAACGTCAACAAACACAAGAACAGCGTTTTCAACAATTACATCGCAGGAACGAAACGCATGAGGTTTCATTACAGGATGATAATGACCCCCCATTATTTCAAAGTGATTCAACACAAAAAAACTGTTTGCTGATTAAAAACATTGAATTTGTTGGTGCTCAATTGATTTCTCGCAGCGACCTTCATAACACCATTTCCTCTTGGGAGGGGCGGTGTCTTGGTATTGCCGAGATCAACAAAGTGCTCAAAGCAGTAACCAAGCTTTATATGAAGCGCGGCTATATTGCGGTGCGGGCTTATTTACCTGAACAAGACTTAAGGGGTGGTCGTCTTAAGATTGTTGTTGTTGAAGGACAAATAGAGGATATTACCCTAGACGGACAGAAAGCTGGAAAAAAATATCAAGGGGAAATCATTACGGCTTTTCCTAATGTGATTGGTCATCCTGCTCATCTTCGCTCGATAGAACAAGGACTTGATCAAATTAATCGGCTTTTCTCTCGTCATGCGACGATCAATCTTGGTGCTGGGGAGGTTCCAGGTGGTTCTATTCTTGATATTCATATTGATAAGCAGAAGCCGTGGCTCCTTACAGTTTCCAGTGATAATCTTGGTGCTAAAGCAACAGGGATTTACCAAACGCGTGTTAGCCTTTCTTTTGATGATTTATTAGGGATCAATGATCAATGGTCGTTTAGTTATCAGCGCTCCATGAATGGTGGCCCGTATCATTTTTCAGGCAAGCGCCCCAATAGTGATACGATAACGGGTTCATTTTCCATTCCCTATGGCTATTGGACGGTAGGTCTTGATGGCAGTTGGAGTCAATATCATTCGAGTATTAAGGGAATATTTTCTGATATTGATACTGCCGGTAAATCTTTATCGCTTACGCCATGGATTTCACGGGTTATTGACCGCGATCAAGAGGGAAAGACATGGGTTACAGGACAATTGACATGGAAATATTCCGATAATTTTATTATGGGCAGCAAAGTTGATGTTTCCAGCCGTAAACTAGCTATTGCAACATTAGAGTTTGATCATTCACGCAAATGGATGGGAGGAGAATTAAGTGCTCATATAGGGGTTCATAAGGGGTTGGCGATTTTGGGCGCTTATGATGATAAAGAGCAAGAAACTTCGACAAAAAATGCTCCCAAAGGGCAATTTTCAAAGTTGTCTTTTTCTTTAGGGTATGGGCGTGCCTTTTCACTCAAACAGTATAATTTTCGCTATAACACGTTGCTTTCAGGGCAATTGTCCCCTGATACGTTGTTTAGTTCAGAACAACTGTCACTTGGAGGGAATTCTTCTGTACGCGGCGTGCGTGAGGCGGTTTATTACGGTAATAATGGTGTGTTTTGGCGCAATGAATTGTCGCTATTATTACCAGGTTTTTCTTCAAAAATGGGGCGTAAATTTATAGGGCAATTTACACCGTATATGGCGCTTGATTTAGGGATGGTCGCCAATGCTCCCCTTAGAAATAGTTTTGGCGGTAGCCTCGTTGGTGCAACTCTGGGTTTTCATGCAAGCGGAGAGATTTTGGATATGGATCTGTCATATTCAAATATTTTGACCCAATCAACACCGAGAGAGCAGGGGAATACGGCAGGGTTGTTTCAAGTGCGGACATTATTGAGATTTTAGAGCAAAGGGGCGGTCGAAAAGATCGCCTAACTGTTTATACCCATTGGGGTGTTTTTTTACAAAGAGATAGAGGCTTTTTGAGGAGAGTAAGATGCGGGGATTCAAAAATCAAAAGCATAAATTGGGATATGGGTATGTGCTAGGGCAGCATGCTCTTGGTGTTTTGCAGCGAGGGGCTCATAAGGGGATTTCTCTCGTTTTAAGCTTTAGTTTAGCTTTTCAACCTTTGTTAGTGCAAGCGCAAGCAATTGGTGCACAAAGATCACCAGCACAAGAGGCTCAAGGGATTAAAGCGGCAGATGGGGTTGGCTCACTTTTCCGCCCCGCGATAGGAGAAGCCAGCAATGGCGTACCGCTTGTTGATATAGCGCGCCCCAATGGGCAGGGTCTTTCTCACAATAAATATGGCAGTTTTAATGTTGATAGCCGTGGTGTGATTTTAAACAATTCGACCAAGGAGGTTTCACGTTCACAGCTTGGTGGTTTGGTGCTTGGCAATGGCAATTTACGGGGCACTGGTGCTGCAAAGGTTATTCTCAACGAAGTGATAAGTGCTAATCGTTCGCGTCTTGAGGGTGTGAGCGAAGTTCATGGGGCCACGGCGGATGTTATTATTGCTAATCCCAATGGCATTACCTGTAATGGTTGTGGCTTTATCAATACACCGCGGGTGACTTTATCGACGGGGCAGCCGATTATTGGCGCCAATGGGGCTTTGAGTGGCTTGCGTGTTGAGGGTGGAGATATCACCATAGGTACTCGTGGTGCTGATGGAAGTGCATTAGATGTTTTTGATCTTGTTTCGCGCAAGATTAGCGTTGCAGGGCCCATACAAGTCAAAGGGGATTTGGCTGTTATCGCGGGGCATAATCATTTTGATTATAGTAAACGGGAAGCAACGTTTCTTGGCTCAGATGGCAAAGAGCCGGAATTGGCGATTGATTCCAGCGAATTTGGTGGGATGTATGCGGGTCAGATCCGCGTGCTTGCCAACGATAAAGGAGCGGGCGTTAAAATGCGAGGGGACATGGTTGCCAATGCAGGCGCCATGAGACTGACGAGTGATGGGAAGCTGGTGCTTGCTAAAGCCCGTGCTAAAGGTGCAGTGCATGCGCATTCTCATCACGAGAGCGTGCATGTAAAAGACTTATTGTTTTCAGAAGATTCTGTTGAGCTTAAAGCGCGTCGCACTGTTGAATTAGCAGGAAATGCACGGGTTGCAGCGAGCGGCAATGTTGATGTGAACGCCGGTGTGATTAAGCTTGGCTCTGATGCTCTGTTGGCCAATGGTATTGGCAATAATGGCCAACAGTCCGCTATGGGCTCTTTACATTTACAAGCAACAAAAGTTGAGGCAGGCAGTGGGCGAATTGCGGCTGGTGCACTTTTACAGATAAATGCCGCGGCTATTGATCTGGATCGCTTGCAAGATAATGATCAGGTTGGGATCTCTTCCCTTGGCGATGTGATTATTAAAACCAATCAAATTAGTGCTTTAAATAACCATATTGGTGCTAGGGGAAATGTTATTCTGAAATCCGCTGATGCGCTTAATATAGGAGCTGGTCATTATAGCGCTGGCGGCTTTCTTTTGGCGGAAGCCGCAGCGCTTACTTCACGGGCTCGTTTAGCAGCAGAGCAAAAAGTTGATCTTTCTGCCCAGAGTGGTGATCTTATCCAAGAAGGCAGTGTCTCGTCCAATGGTGTGATCACACTTCAAGCGTATGGAGCACTTACCCACAAGGGTGATATTGTTAGTTTGCAGCAGGTTGCATTGACAGCTGGGGGCATGCTTACAACGGGTGAGAAAAGTACAGTGTTGGGGTATGATGTATTCTTGAGCGCTGATCGTTTAAGCCAAACGGGGACTGTGGAAGCACAAGGTGGAGAACTCGCTATTCAAGTGCGTAATCAGATCATCAATCATGGTATGATGCGCGGTGATAGCGTCAAGACCGGTGCCGGTTCTTTAACAAATCAAGAGATGTTGATTGCCAGCAATGATTTACAATTGGTGATCAACACACAAGAGGGAACGGATAGTCAACAAGCTTCTCTTATGAATGCTTCTGGTGCGGTTATCCAAAGTGGGGGCAGTCTTGTTTTGTCCGCAGGGCAATTGCACAATGCTGGTGCGCTTGGCTCTAGTGATGAAAATCTTGCCCTCAATGTGAGCGGAGATTTGAACAATAGTGGGCTGATTTACGCAAAAAAATCCATGGCTGTATCCAGTGATGGTGATTTAACCAATACACAGGGCAGAATAATTGCTGAAGAGGCTCTCACCGTTCATGGGCTGAAAGAGACACGGGCTGGTCATGTAAATAATGAGGCTGGTCTTCTCAGTGCTCTTGCCGGTGAGATGAAGATTGTTGCAACATCTTTTGTCAATAAAAGCGCTGCAACAACAAATTCAAACCAACAAAACGCTACACATGATGAGGGTGCACATATTTTAGCGCGAGATGGTTTGCGCATTGATGTGGGTCGTTTTGAAAATGTTGATGGTCTCATCTCTACGCAAGGGGCAGTTAATGTTGTTGCCGATAGTGTGATCCAAGCAGGGTACATAGAGATTGAGCGTGGTGATCTTCAGCTGACGAGCCGTGGTGATTTAACCAATAACGGCACGATAGAAAGCAATGATGAAATTGCTTTGCATGCGCAAACAAATCTCAATCAAACAGGGCGCATTGTTTCCAAAAAGCGGATAGAGCTTTCCAGTGATGGCACCTTGACAATGGGCGAGACAAGTGAGGTTGGCGCCTATGATGTGGCATTGAGTGCAGGCATGCTCACCCATGCAGGGCTTGTGGAAGCACAAGGGGGGATGCTTAGCTTAAACAGCTCTGGTCTTGTAAGCAATCAAGGCATCATGGTGGGGGGTGTTGTTGATGCAAAGCTTGGTTCATTAGTAAATTCAGGTCAATTTTTATCTCAAGGGGCTTTTACACTTGTCGCAGAAAATCATGATCCACTGTTGGGGCAAACGGCTCTGGTTTTAAATGCTGAAGGTGGGGTTCTCAAAAGTGGTGGCACTTTTGTTTTGACGACAGATGCGTTGAACAATGCTGGCAGCCTTGGTTCTGGTGGTGATGCGGTTGCCCTCAATGTGCGCGGGGATATGAGCAATAGCGGGCTGATTTATGCCAAGAAATCTGCCATGCTCTCCTTAGATGGGGATTTCATCAATCAGTTTGGCGATGTCATTGCCGAAGACAATCTCATCATCCGTGGCTTAAAGGGAGAGCGGGCTGGTCATGTGATCAACAGTTCGGGTCTTTTAGAAGCTGTCTCAGGCGATATGCGTTTTGATGTTTCAGCACTCACCAACATGCGTGAAGGTGGGGTTGAAGTGAGCGATAAAGTGGTTTCTCACCGGTTCTTTGAGGGACAATGGAGAGGAACCAATGTTGAGCACCACCAGATAAAGGAAGATGTTGATACTACAGTCATCCGTCAGCAAGCACATTTTAAGCATAATGCTGCACAGATTTTAGCAGGGCGTCATCTAACAGTTCATGCCGGGGATATTCGCAATAGCTATAGCTTGATTTCTGTCAATGGCAACATTGAGATGCGGGGCGATACACTGCTCAATGAGGGGCGCGATTTAATCGAAACAACCAAGATTGTAACTGAAACGCATCGCAGGAAGAAACACTGTACTGTTTGGAATGGAGGATGTCTGTGGGGTGGCATAACGTATTTTGGCAGCACGACCGATACCAAAACAACCACACGCACCTATGATGCAGTTTATAGCACGATTGAAGCGGGGGGAACGCTTGATGCCAAGCTGACGGGCTATATTGATAATCATGCGGTGCGTGAAGGGGTAGAGCAAGTTGGCTTAAGCTCTGGTGATAAAGGCTTGGCTGGTGTTAAAAACACCGATTTTGACGGCTCAAAACCACTGATCAGTGATGATCGATTAGACGAGATTATCAATGGTTTGACGGGGCATAAAGCACTTTTTGCACCGAGTATCCAAACACCAGCACCAGAATCCATACAAGTACCAAAGCAAGATGGACTTAGCTCTGTAAAGACAGAGCTTGCTCAGCCCCAAACACCTGATGTGCCGTTTTTAGTCGAAACGCGTCCAGATTTTATCAATCCCAGCAAATTTTTGGGCTCAGATTATTTCCTCAAAAGGGTTGGCAATTATAAGCCTGAGCAAGTGTTTAAAAGATTAGGGGATGCCTATTATGAAACTCGTCTGGTGGGGGAGCAAATCTTTGAACTCACCGGTAATCGCAGCTTCATAGACGTGGATGATCCCAACGCACAAATGCAAAGGCTTTATGACAATGCCATCGCACAGCAAGATCCCTTAGGGTTAGAGCTAGGCAAACCATTAACACAAAAGCAAATTGCCGAGATCAAAAAAGATATGATCTGGCTTGAGACGCATGTTGTAAACGGGCAAGAAGTCTTGGTGCCCCATGTTTATTTGGCAGCAAATTCTTCTCTCTCGCAGGATATTTATTGGGGCAAAACGCAGCAAGCAAATCTTGCTAGTGCACACTTAAAAGGCAATGGTATCACTTTAGAGGCGGAGCGCTTTGCCAATAGCGGCTCCATCGTGAGTAATGGTTCACTCAACGTATCAACAACACAAACTTTGTTGAATGATGGTGGATTTTTGCTTGGCAGCGGTATTGTTGATCTCAGCAGCCAAGGGCTTTTTGTCAACTCGTCAGGGGGTATTTTAGGGAATATCATCACCCTCACTGCTGAGACAATCGTTGATGGGACTGCCAAAATCCGTGACACGAATGAATTTGGTTTTGTTGATCGAAGTGGGCAGCAGTCTCAAATCATTGCTGTTCAGGATTTAAACATTCACTCCCTTGGCGATTTAAGCATGAATGGTGGGCAATGGAACAGTGGCGGATCAACGACGGTGACTGTCGGTGGTTCTGCGACCATTGGCTCATTGGTACTAGAGAGTGAGAATAAGCAAACCTTAGAAAAAGGGCATTATGATGCTCAAAGCAGCCTTCACCATTTGGCAGAAGTTACCAGTGGTGACAATCTAACCATTGTTACAGGGGGTGAGCTTAATCTTGGGGGAAAGTTTAAAGCCAAGGGCGATGCAGATTTCACCAGTGGTGGTGCTCTCAATGTGGTTTCAGAACAAGACTTTAGCAGTTCTGATTTGGATCTTAGGGGGAAAGAAGGCGATGAATCAAAGCAAAAGAATAAGTTTCGTCAACAATCAACCGAAGTTACCACCAATAAAACCATGATAGAAACGGGTGGCAATCTCTCTATGCATGCGCAAAATGGGGACCTTACGCTTAAAGCCATAGGGGCAAAAAGTGATGGCGAGATACATCTTACGGCAGATAAGGGGAAGATAAAGTTTCTGACCAACAAGGATCAGGATTTTAAGGATGTTTATCAGCGCAATGAAAACCTTGTGTGGTGGAGTGAGAGCGACAAAGGTTATTTGCAGGAGACCATCAAGCATGTGACCATGGAAGCTGGTGGGGGCATGAAGCTTGATGCGGGCGATGGCTTTGTTGTTGAATATGAACAAACCGGTGATTTTGACCAATCCCTTGAGCAGTTAGCCCGTTCACCAGAATTGTCCTGGATCAAGCAATTGCGTGATGATCCAGAATTAGCCAAGCAAGTTAATTGGCAAGCTGTTAAGGCTGAATTTAAAGACTGGGATTATAAAAAGCAGGGTCTCACAGAAGTAGGGGCAGCTTTAGTCACCTTGATTGTAACAGCTGTTACCGCCGGAACAGCTTCCAGTGCCGCCGGTGCTATTGCCAATACTTTAGGTGTTGGCTCCAGCACAGCCATGAATGCAGCAATACAAGCAGGTGTCCAAGCATTGATTAATAAAAGTGCTGTGGCTCTTGTCAATAATCGCGGCAACATTGCCGACGCACTTCATGAGCTAGGCTCATCGAAGAATGTTTTGGGCATTGTCTCCTCAATGTTGACAGCAGGTTTAACCAGCCAATTCACAGAGATGGCCGGAGTTGGTCAATCCTTACCTAAAACCGCCCCTTTAGTTGATCGTATCACGCGTGAGGCAGAAAAGAATTTGATCAAAGCCGCCATTGGCACGGGCGTTCAAACGGCTCTTGAAGGCGGTTCACTTGACAAAAACTTTTTTAATAATCTGCGTACAGCGCTGTCAGGAACCCTTGGGAAAACATTAGCGGAAGAAATTGGTACCGCTAAGGCAGAAGGCAAAATAGACACGGTCACACAGATCGTCGCCCATGCCGGTCTTGGCTGTATTGTCGGTGCGACAGCGAGTGGTGATTGTACAGCTGGCGCCGTGGGGGGTGTTGTAGGCGAAGCCGCCGCAATGCTCCAGTTTAAACTATGGTCCAAAAATTTTATACAAAAAGAAATAGCAGCATTGGATGGTCGTATTCCAACGGCAGAAGAACAAGCGCGTATCAATGCAAAGATTGAAGCACAGTTTTCTGATTTTAATGATCATGCCATTGATATTTCTCGCATAGCGGGAGGCTTTGCTGCTGCTCTTGCTGGTGGTGATGTCAATACCGGCGCTGATGCCGCTGGAAATGCCGCGGAAAATAATTTTTTTCCTGCAGTAGCAGCATTCGTAGCATTCGTTGTATCGCTTGCACCAGAAGAGTTGGCTGCTTTGTCCCTTTTTATGGCTGGCGGAGCAACTCTTGTTCAATCTCCTAGCAATAGGTCGGCTATAGCTGATTTTCTTAACGATTGGTTTGCTTCGAAAAATTCTGCAGAAGAAGACAGCGAAAAAACAAATCAAAGCTCAAAAGAAGAAAAAAATAAAAATTCTCAGGCGAGTGGCAAAGACCCACAAAACAATAATGACAATGATAATGATGAAAAGGGTAAAAAGCTTAATAAAGGCAGAAAATATCATGACAAAAAACGCGATGAGGAAAAACAAAGATTAGAAGAGGAAGGACTTTCACCAAGCGAAGGAGAATTAACGATTGAAATTGAAATTACGACAGATAAAGGTATAACCAAGGCAAGAACACGTCCTGATAATACTTATATTGAGGATGGTGAACCAGCTTTTAGTGAGACGAAAACCGGTAAATCCAGATTAAGTACAGGGCAGAAAGGTTTAAGAGAAATATGTAAAACAACAGGAAGTATAAAATTTTGTGGTCCTAAAGCTGAAGAGTATCTTAAGCAAAATAAAGAAAAATTTAATAAATACCAAGAAAATTTAAAGAAGTTTATAGAAAAAGAGAAACCAACTGAGAAACAACTAGAAGAATTTAATAAAGAGTGGCCTAAAAAACAATTGGATAAGAAATGGGAAAAAGGACCACGGAAATATAGACTTAACGAATATCCAAGCTATTTAGAAGAAAAGTGAACTACTATGCAAACAAAAGACGTAACAGAGATTTTAAAAAGATTGGGTTGGGAGACTCATCGCCATGAGGTTGGAGATACATTTGCTTATTATCATCTTTCTGATCGTATAATACGCATTCTTTACGATGTTGTAGATTATAGAGAAGATGGTGGAAAGTTGCGGCTATCAGTTGATCTTACTACAGCTGCTTATTGCCTTGCTAGGGAATATTCTAATGGTGAACAGTCGCGCTACAAATATGATGATATGTTGATTTCTGCAGAAGAAAATTTCGGAGTTACAGCACAGAATCTTTCTGAAAGCCATATTGAGGAAGCTCTAAATAAAGTGATTGCATGGGCACAAACGCAGAATATTGAACAAAAATTGCGCGAAGAAGCTGCCAATCATTCTGCCGTTGCTGAAGCATTGCTTGGCGATATTGATGCTTTAAGGTCTGACAAGCCGGCATCCCAATTACATGTTCCAGAATTTGCGGATTATGCAACCATAGAATGGATTGATCGCCTTATTTTATTTGCACAAGCCTATAAGAATGGGGAGTTAGACGATATTCTAACGCGCAAAAAACCAAAAAAGCAGCAGATGAGTCTTACTGCAGCAAGCCGTATTCTCAAAACCCACGGTTGGTTTTCTACGGAACTTGGAAAAATGTGGCTCTCTTTGCCAGATCGCTTTATTCAATTTGATTTTGGTTTTGTACGCCTCCATAACAATTACAATATCCGTCTTGAAGCAGAGATCTCTAACGAAGAGATTTCTGTAGCTTGCAAATATATTTACTATAGGAGAGAATATATTTGGATACGACCTACGGATATTTATAAGTCTTTTAATACGATTGGGGGAGGTCTTTTTAGCGGTTTTGGTAAAGGTATTGATATTTGTGTAGAGGCATTGAATGAGCAAGAGTTGACAAAAATCTCTGAGCGGATAATACAATGGGCGCGTGCCCAAGATTTACAAGTATCGATCGAAAGCAAAACGCTTGTTCAAAAATACAACTACAATACAGATATAATTTGGCATTTGGCTTGTTTAGCGTTAACAGGAAAGATCGATGTACTGAGATCTTATCAAAATTCCATTGCGGTAGGTACAATTTCTGAATATTTGGATGATGATGAAGTAGAAAAATATGTTAACCATGCCGTTGAATTTGCTGAAAAACATTTGAAAATCCTTCATGAGCGAGAGGCAGCAGAAGCACATCTTGGTCCACAAACTTTGATTACTTTCAATAAAGTTGCAGAGCAATTAAAACAAATGGGCTGGACAGTTTATCGCGATAAAAACTACAATTGCAATGCTTATTTTATAAATAAAGACCGTATCATCAATATAATGTACAGCCTTCAAAGTGATGAAAAAGAGCCGATTTTTGCATTTAGGGCTTCCCTTTCAACACTTGGCTTTTGCTCTGCTCATAGAGAGATTTTCTATAATATGCCTCAATATATAGCTCTCAAAGAAGCAGAAGAAGTTTATACAGTTTCTAGTACTGAATTGGATGAAGGCAAGCTGAAACAGATTTGTACAGATATACTTGTGTGGGCAGAGCAGCAAAATGTTAATCAAATCATTTATGATTATGTCGCTTTTCCCCCAGACAGTGAACTTGATCTTGTGGCGCGTCACCTTATTGCGCTTGTTTTGATTGGGGATATTGAGAAGCTCAAATCTTACAAGGAGAATTTTAGAAAGGGAAATCCTTTAGGCTTTGTGGAAGAAATCTCAAAATATAGAGTTGATAATCTCCTCAGTCTTGCACGGGGTTATCGAACTGGTTTTCCTAAAAATGCTCCGATTTTGAGCTTAGACCCACAAACAGCGTCTATTATTGCTTCCAAAACAACATCTGTTGATTTGAGAGAGGAGGTAGATGAAAGGGATGATAAAGATGCTCCATTGAATATGGAAAGTGCCACAGCCCTTTTAAAAAGCCTAGGTTGGTCAACCAAGAAAATCGATGAGAATGACCATATGGCAAGCTATCAATTGGCTGATCGTGAAGTAGACATTCTTTATAACGATGAAATTGCTAAAGATTGTCCGCAATTTGATAGCGCCTTTTTGATTAGTACCGGCATTCTTTCCGCAGCTTGCAAATTCATTGACCCTACTCACACGGAAGATATCCCAGATATACAGCTTAATTTTGAGGCTAAAGGATTAGAAATCTTTGAACCAGAAGTCACCGCAGATCGTTTAACACAGGCACTTGATGATGCGCTAGAATGGGCAGTAAATGCTATTGACCTTTCTGAAAGACTTCGCTCTGATTATGGAAGTGCTCCTTGGGAACAGGATGCAACGTCTAAAGCAGATTATACGGATTATGCCTTACTTCATATTGGTGCTCTTGCTTTGTTAGGTGATGTTGAGACTTTACACTCTTATCATAAAAGTTTTACTGCAGGGGATCATTTAGGTTTTTGCGAAAGCATCCAACAGCTTCATCTTGAACGTGCAGTAGCATTAGCTCAAGAAGTATCAAAATCAAAGCAAGTGAGCTACGCTTTGATTGAAAAAGTATCAAAAACATGAGCCATTTGGAAGAAAAATAGTTCTGAACAAGAGCTTTTCAGTGAGGTGAAGCCTCATTCTTGGAGGGAGGTTTATAAGCCTATTTAGGACAAAGAATACGTGATTATTTTGAAAATAATCGAGGGGATAATGAATCGTGAAATGGATAAAGAAAAAAAATATGGGGACAGCTGAGCCTGTAGAATTTAAAGGTACAAAAGTTTATCAAGACGATGAACTGTTTGAGCCTGAAACAGTTTCTTCTTGGAAAGAAAAAGGACAGATAATAACAGGTACCAATCTTGAAAGAATGGAAACAGGAAGAGCTCCTATTGGAGTCGATTGTAGACCTATTATGTTATATCCTATGACACAAGAAGGTCCTCTCGCTGAGGTTCTCTACTCATTTTATCAAGGCAGGAGTTTGGTTTCTCCTATGCAGCCAAAGAGAAATTTTATCAGCAAAGTTATTTGTTGGATTTCAAACAAAATTCCTAAGTTGGAAAAAAAGATAAAGTAATTATTGGCAAATATTGGAGTAATGTCTCTAAAAGCTGCTCTCTAAGCTTTAACGATCATCCCTTTTGTTACATCATATATTGTAAATGTGAGATAATTTTACAGACATAGATGAGAAAAGAGCTCCATCAAGTAAATATCCCTTATGATTTTATCAATGTCATCTCAATTCTATTGGCTATAGCAGAGAAATATTGATCAGTAAAAACACGCTGTGTTTTATGGAGAAAAATTTATGAAAAGTTATACTTTATCAGATGTTGCACAATATGTTGATATGCATAGTCATGTTATTAATTTTGGTACTCAAGATAATGCCCCTGATGATGTACGGATTACAACAGCTGAGAACACTCTGGATTTACAATTTACCTCTTCCTACAAGAGTTTTTTAAAAAATTATGGAGGTGGAGAAATTGGAGGTGAAGAAATATTCAGTATTTATGAAATCTGTTCTGGTATTCCTGCTGGTGATATTGTTTACCAAAACGTACTCGATAGAAAACGTGGTTTTGCGACACCAGAACAGCTTATCGTTTGTGATGCTGATTTTGATGAAACCTTTTATTTTGATTATACGCAGTTTCGGGATGGTGAATGCCCACTCTATGTCAAGTTTGCATTGGGTGATTGTGAATATTACGCGAGTAATTTTTATGAATTCCTTTGCAAAAGGATTATAGTACACGTGGGAGATGAGATACTTGATGGTGATCAACCGATTGAAAAACCTGAGACCCCTCCCATTCCGCAACCTATTCCTTTTTACAAGCGCTTTTGGAAAAAGTTATGGGGGAGGTGACAAGAGGGGGTGAGAAAATATGTAACGTTTATAAGGGATATACAGCAGATATTCCGAGTAGTGGTATTATTTATGATCACTTAATTTGCTTCCAAGAAAAATCTTGCAGAACTTGCTGCTCAGGGAGATCTTGACAAACTTGCGGCGAAGAAAGAACTGACCAAAGAAGCTGCTAAAGAAAAAAAACATTGGTTAAAAAAGAAACCCACTAAATTTACCGATAGCAAATTTGGTCAGACCAACAAAGTCTATCAGAGAGACGATTTGTTTGATCCTAACAGAATTTCTAATTGGAAAGAAAACAAAAAAGACGTGTGGGGCACCAATCTTGAAAGAATGAAAGCAGGAAAAGCACCTATAGGGTTTGATGATAAGTCTGTTGAGTTGCATCACCTAAATCAAATCCCTGAAGGCCCCTTAGCAGCAATGAGCCATGAATTTCATAATCAATATAGTTCTGTGATTCATAATAATCCTCAAAAACATCAATCACTTATAGATAGAAAAAAGTTTGATAAGTGGAGAGAGGAATATTGGAAGGAACGTGCTAAAGGCTATAGAGAACAAAAAAACAGTCAGTTAGGAGGAATAATCGATATGAGATGGGGTATCATAGGTCTAGATTTTAACAGATGGGGACAGGAGCATCAGCAGTAGTGCTCTACGGTTAATGAAAAGAGAAAAACAAAGACTTATAAAATAATTGATGGAGAATAATGAATGAAAACCTATACCTTAGTTGATGTTGCAGTATTAATTGATAAAGTGAATAAATATGATGATGATATTATCAACTTTCGTACTGAAGATGATGTTGTTGATGATCTCGTGATTGAAAAAGCTGAGAAAGCTCTTGGTTTGAAATTTACATCGTCTTATAAGAGTTTTTTAAAACATTATAAAGGCGGGGACATTAGTGGTGAAGAAATCTATAGTCTTTATGAGCATCCTATAGGTGTTTCTGTTAATGACATTGTTTTTCAAAACTTAAATGATAGAAAACGTGGTTTTGCGACACCAGAACAGCTTATCGTTTGTGATGCTGATTTTGGTGAAACCTTTTATTTTGATTATACGCAGTTTCGGGATGGTGAATGCCCACTCTATGTCATGCTTCCATCTGAAGATTGTGAATATTACGCAAGTAATTTTTATGAATTCCTTTGTAAAAGAATTAAAGAAAGCGTGGGAGCTGAGATACCTGAAGGTGATCAACCAATTGAAAAGGCTAAGATTCCTCCCACTCCGCAACTGATACCTTTTTACAAGCGCTTTTGGAAAAAATTATGGGGGAGGTGACAAGAGGGGGTGAGAAAATATGTAACGTTTATAAGGGATATACAGCAGATATTCCGAGTAGTGGTATTATTTATGATCACTTAATTCGCTTCCAAGAAAAATCTTGCAGAACTTGCTGCTCAGGGAGATCTTGCCAAGCTTGAAGCGAAGAAAGAACTGACCAAAGAAGCTGCTAAAGAAAAAAACATTGGTTAAAAGGAAAACCCATTAAATTTACCGATAGCAAATTTGGTCAGACCAACAAAGTCTATCAGAGAGACGATTTGTTTGATCCTAACAAAAGGGTTAAATGGACTGAAAACAAAAAAGAAGTGTGGGGCACCAATGTTGAGAGAATGGAAACAGGAAGAGCACCTATAGGATATGATGGTGAGTCTGTAGAGTTGCATCACTTAAAGCAAACCCCTGATGGCCCCTTAGCAGAAACTAGCAAGGAATTTCATCAAAAATATACTTCTGTGATTCATGATAATCC
>NZ_HE997540.1:595770-599371 GCF_000312545.1 Bartonella senegalensis OS02 | reverse complement strand
TTGATGAAAACCCATACCTTAGCTGATGTTGCAGTATTAATTGATAAAGTGAATAAGTATGATGCTGATATTATCAATTTGGGTAGTGAAGATGATGAAGAGAATGAAACGGATGATCTACAGATTGAAAAGGCGGAGAAAGCTCTTGGTTTGAAATTCACATCCTCTTACAAAGTTTTTTTAAAGAAATATGGAGGAGGAGAAATTGGTGGTGAAGAAATTTTTAGCATTTATGGAGATTGTGTAGGCATTCCTGCTGGTGATATTGTTTACCAAAACGTACTCGATAGAAAACGTGGTTTTGCGACACCAGAACAGCTTATCGTTTGTGATGCTGATTTTGATGAAACCTTTTATTTTGATTATACACAGTTTCGGGATGGTGAATGCCCACTCTATGTCAAGCTTGCATTGGGTGATTGCGAATATTACGCAAGTAATTTTTATGAATTCCTTTGCAAAAGGATTATAGTACACGTGGGAGATGAGATACTTGATGGTGATCAACCAATTGAAAAACCTGAGACCCCTCCCACTCCGCAACTGATACCTTTTTACAAGCGCTTTTGGAAAAAGTTATGGAGGAGATGACATGGATGGTGAGGAAATCTCTAGTCTTTCTAGAGATCCTCAGTATTATATAAGTAATTTTTATACAAAAGAATTAAGGAGCATGCAGGGGAGGATTCATGAAAACTTACACTTTAGCTGATGTTGCACAATTAGTTGATAAATATAGTCATCGTATCAATTTTGGCACTAAAGATGAAGCAGTTGATGATGTACTGATTGAAAAAGCAGAAAAAACTCTTGGTTTGCAGTTTACATCTTCTTATAAAAGTTTTTTAAAAAACTATGGAAGAGCAGAGATCTGTGGTGAGGAAATATTAAGTGTTTATAATACAAATTTTGAAATTGCTCGTAGTGATGATATTGTTTATTATCATATAACGGATATAGAAAATGGTTTAGCAAAACCACAGCAGCTTGTTGTGAGTAGAACAGATTTTGGTGAGACATTTTATTTTGATTACTCTCAGTTTCAGGATGGTGAGTGTCCGCTCTATCTTAGATTTCCACCTGGCGATCCCCAGTATTACGCAGGTAACTTTTATGAATTTCTTTGTAAAAGGATTACAGATAACTTGAAGTAAATTTCTTTGTATGGTGGTTTTACTTCTGAATTCCAATGTTAAACCACCATTATTTTTTTAGGGGGGATCATCTATGAAAACCTACACCTTAGCTGATGTTGCAGTATTAATTGATAAAGTAAATAAATATGATGATGATATTATCAATTTTGGTACTGCAAAAAATGCGGTTGATGATCTCGTGATTGAAAAAGCGGAGAAGGCTCTCGGTTTACAATTCACATCTTCTTACAAAGTTTTTCTAAAAAAATATGTAGGAGGGGAAATTGGTGGTGAAGAAATTTATAGCCTTTATGGAGATTGTGGGGAAGGTATTCCTGCTGGTGATATTGTTTTTCAAAATTTAAATGATAGAAAACGTGGTTTTATGACACCACAACAGCTTCTTGTGTGTGATGCTGATTTTGATGAAACCTTTTATTTTGATTATACACAGTTTCGGGATGGTGAATGCCCACTCTATGTCAAGCTTGCATTGGGTGATTGTGAATATTACGCGAGTAATTTTTATGAATTCCTTTGCAAAAGGATTATAGTACACGTGGGAGAAGAGATACCTGATGGTGATCAACCGATTGAAAAACCTGAGACCCCTCCCATTCCGCAACCTATTCCTTTTTACAAGCGCTTTTGGAAAAAGTTATGGGGGAGATGACAAGAGGGGGTGAGAAAATATGTAACGTTTATAAGGGATATACAGCAGATATTCCGAGTAGTGATATTGTTTACGATCACTTAATTTGCTTCCAAGAAAAATTTTGCAGAACTTGCCGCTCAGGGAGATCTTGACAAACTTGCGGCGAAGAAAGAACTGACCAAAGAAGCTGCTAAAGAAAAAAAACATTGGTTAAAAAAGAAACCCACTAAATTTACCGATAGCAAATTTGGTCAGACCAACAAAGTCTATCAGAGAGACGATTTGTTTGATCCTAACAAAAGGGTTAAATGGAAAGAAAACAAAAAAGACGTGTGGGGCACCAATCTTGAAAGAATGGAAACAGGGAGAGCACCTATAGGATATGATGGTGAGTCTGTAGAGTTACATCATCTCTCACAAACGCCTGATGGACCCATAGCAGAGATTAGCCATGAGTTTCATAAAAAATATACTTCCGTGATTCATGCTAATCCCAAAACACATCAATCGCTTATAGAGAGAAAAAAGTTTGAGAAGCAGAGAGAGGAATATTGGAAGGAACGTGCTAAAGGCTATAGAGAACAAAAAAACAGTCAGTTAGGAGGAATAATCGATATGAGATGGGGTATCATAGGTCTAGATTTTAACAGATGGGGACAGGAGCATCAGCAGTAATGCTCTACGGTTGATGAAAAGAGAAAAAACAGAGACTTATAAAATAATTGATGGAGAATAATTGATGAAAACCCATACCTTAGCTGATGTTGCAGTATTAATTGATAAAGTAAATAAATATGATGCTGATATTATCACTTTTGGTAGTGAAGATGATGAAGAGAATGAAACAGATGATCTACAGATTGAAAAGGCGGAGAAAGCTCTTGGTTTGAAATTCACATCCTCTTACAAAGTTTTTTTAAAAAAATATGGAGGAGGAGAAATTGGTTATGAGGAAATTTTTAGCATTTATGGAGACGGTGGGGAAGGTATTCCTGCTGGTGATATTGTTTACCGGAACTTACTCGATAGAAAAGATGGTTTTGCTACACCAGAACAGCTTGTCGTTAGCAGAACAGATTTTGGTGAAACTTTTTACTTTGATTATACGCAGTTTCGGGATGGAGAATGCCCACTTTATGTCATGCTTCCATCTGAAGATTGCGAATATTACGCGAGTAATTTTTATGAATTCCTTTGCAAAAGAATTAAAGAGCACGTGGGAGATGAGATACTTGATGGTGATCAACCGATTGAAAAACCTGAGACCCCTCCCATTCCGCAACCTATTCCTTTTTACAAGCGCTTTTGGAAAAAATTATGGAGGAGATGACAAGAGGGGGGGGTGAGAAAATATGTAACGTTTATAAGGGATATACAGCAGATATTCCTAGTAGTGGTATTGTTTATGATCACTTAATTTGCTTCCAAGAAAAATCTTGCAGAACTTGCTGCTCAGGGAGATCTTGACAAACTTGCGGCGAAGAAAGAACTGACCAAAGAAGCTGTTAAAGAAAAAAAACATTGGTTAAAAAAGAAACCCATTAAATTTACCGATAGCAAATTTGGTCAGACCAACAAAGTCTATCAAAGAAACGATTTATTTGATCCTAACAAAAGGGTTAAATGGACTGAAAACAAAAAAGAAGTGTGGGGTACCAATCTTGAAAGAATGGAAACAGGAAGAGCACCTATATGATATGATGGTGAGTCTGTAGAGTTGCATCACTTAAAGCAAACCCCTGATGGCCCCTTAGCAGAAACTAGTAAGGAATTTCATAACCAATATAGTTCTGTTATTCATGCTAATCCC
>NZ_HE997540.1:589970-595457 GCF_000312545.1 Bartonella senegalensis OS02 | reverse complement strand
TGAATGAAAACCTATACCTTAGCTGATGTTGCAGTATTAATTGATAAATATGATGGTGATATTGTTAATTTTTGTTCTGAAGAAAATGCGGTTGATGATCTCGTGATTGAAAAGGCAGAGAAAGCTCTTGGTTTACAATTCACATCCTCTTACAAGAATTTTTTAAAACATTATAAAGGCGGGGACATTGCTGGTTATGAAATCTATAGTCTTTATAAGGATTGTGGAAAAGATATTCCTTTTGATGATATTGTTCACCAAAACTTAAATTATTATAGAAAACATGGTTTTCTAACACCAGAACAGCTTGCTGTTAGCAGAACAGATTTTGGTGAAACTTTTTATTTTGATTATACACAGTTTCGGGATGGAGAATGCCCACTCTATGTCATGCTTCCATCTGAAGATTGCGAATATTACGCGAGTAATTTTTATGAATTCCTTTGCAAAAGAATTAAAGAAAGCGTGGGAGATGAGATACCTGATGGTGATCAACCAATTGAAAAACCAGAGAACCCTCCCACTCCACAACCTATTCCTTTTTACAAGCGCTTTTGGAAAAAGTTATGGGGGAGATGACATGGATGGTGAGGAAATCTCTAGTCTTTCTAGAGATCCTCAGTATTATATAAGTAATTTTTATACAAAAGAATTAAGGAGCATGCAGGGGAGGATTCATGAAAACTTACACTTTAGCTGATGTTGCACAATTAGTTGATAAGTAGGATAATTGCGATTTATTGATTTTTATGAAAACATTTAAAGAGAAACTGATAACTATAGAGATGAGCAAAATCCCTTTTAATAGACTTTTGTCAGTTTAGTCAGTTCTTTTTAGACCCTATAATATTTTTTTAATGAGAGAAAATTAAAAACATTATATTTCAATATGTTAGTATTTTAATGATACAACCCTTATTAAGATGCAATCCATAAATTCAACTCATAATATATATTTGTCAGTATTCTGTCAGTAAATTGAACTGACAAAAGTAATCATTTTAGTGAGTGATTAAAACGTGCTTTCTGAAAAGCATGTGATCCTTTAAAGCTTTTCAAAAGACAGTTTATAATCATAAGAAATGCTATCAAGATCATTATGGTTATGAGTTTTGAAGGGGTTTTGAGTTTTGAGGGTTGCTGCTTTTATATAAAAAATAGCAAAAAATAAAAACTTTATATTTCAATGTGTTAGTATTTTACAGATCTTCAAAAAACAACCTATATCGATATTATAACCTATGAATTCAACTAATGATATAGGTTTCGAGGGGGTTTTGACAATTTTTGCACCTTCAAAACCTATAAGTAATATAAGAAAATAAAGATACAAAACTCTCTTTAAAGAGGTTTTTTAAAAACAATAAAGCTATCATTTGAGATTACGGTATAATCTTTTAAAGGCAATCCACATAAATCTCATCTTGTTTAAGAGGGGATTTCTTATAAGTCTTAAAGCAATCCAAATAAGGGTGTTTAAAAGTGCAAATGTTCTTTTTTTAGAATAACGCATATAAACACTCCTTTTAGATTGTATGTAAGCAATTTATAAAAGGGGTATAAATCTATAGTTATAAGATCTTATACCCCTTATGATTAGCATACCCATTATGTGAGCATGCTTTATAAGTCTATTCAGTTTCTCTCATTTCTAATTTTGGTAGGCTCTTAACGATTTTCATTGTCTCTAAACTTACGGTAATAACCCTTTGAAACAACTCCAATGGATAAGCAGGGTTCCCCATTGTCTCAACAGCATAGCGATTGGCATCATTCACAATGCCACTTTTTTTATCGGTCTTAATACATTGACGCCCCATAACCCATTCAAGAGCGGGTCTACCATTTACGATATATTCATAAGCTTCAAGAGGGATATCAGTCATTATGATATTGCTGTTATAAATAACTGTAGATTTATCCTTTTCCTTACTATTCTTAATTTTTGCGAATTTCATTTCATTCACGTAATAGAATTCTTTAGGATTAGAGATATCAGTCTGTTTTGGATTTCCTTTTTTAAATGTAACTGGATAAGGTTTCACATCTTCATAATTTATGTGCAAATGACCCAGTTCACGCCCTGCTGTAACAAATTTCCAAAAGTCCTCAGCAGTTTTTACACAAGGAATACGAGGCAATTCTTTAGAGAGGTTATCAGCATAATGGGAACGATAATCTTCTGAATGAAGTAAACCGTAAACGTAATAAAATAGATCATCTTTTGTTATGGTTTCATTAGGATAAGCTACTTTAAAATGTGCTAATCCTTCATCCGTAATGGCATCACGCCGTTGTAAACCAGCTGTTTTGCTATCTTCTGTAGCATTTGCAAATAAATGGGATTGTTTTTCACTTTTACTTTTTGAAACCGGAGTGTCTTCATAAATATAACGTGGAAAGCATTGACTTTTCTCTATTGAATCAAAGTTAGGTAAATTCTTAGCCATAAGAACAGAAAAGCCCCCCATTGCTCCTATACCTGTAAGTTGTATTATTTTGTTCTCAACCGCTTTTTCCATAGGAAATATACACGGCATTTTGGAAACTCTATCGTTGAAGGCGCGATTATAATAAAGCCACTGTTATGTAAAAGGGCGATAAAGGCTTTGAATAAAGCATGTATCTTCAAATTCGAAAATTTTTCCTTTTACCAGTTCCTGCTTAACATTATGGCTCCAACTTATCTTTTTCTCATCCGCATTAACAAAATTATCTACAACCTTTGTACGTGCTTTATGGTCAGTGTGATAAGTGTCATTAAAACGTTTCACTTCTTTATTATAGAAGCTAATCATGCCGTGTATATTTTTTGATAAAGCATCACGGCTAGAGTTGTATGTCCAAGCATCACGATTGGTTTTTAGACCACAAGAATAAATCTCAAACAGTTTTTTATCATGTCCTTTTTTAGCACCCATAGCTAAAAATGCTTTGAAACTGTCATCCCGTTGACCAAGCCAATCCCCGTGTTTATCTGGTGTAATTATTTGCCAGCCTTTTTTGCTCCGTGTAATGCCTTCAATACTAGCAAGAGCCTCGATTATCTTAAGCTTTTTTTCTTTTGTGAGTGAATCTCCAATGTCATGATAGTAAATTTTACAATCTCCAGAAACATTGGGATTTTTGATAAACAATGTCACGGCAATACCCGTCATACTACCATTGCCAAAAACATTTTCTCCTTCTTGAGAATTTTTTTTGTTCATCATATTTTTACGAATATCCCCTCGTAAATTAAGCACATAAATGCTCGTAAATTCTTTGGCTAAAGATTTTCGTAAGCCATCCATAGAATACCCACTGATGAAATTTCCATTTGTGACAAAGTCGATTACCACAGCGTTATCAATACGGTCACTAGCCCAACGAATAGCACGAATATAACTATCATAAAGCGCTTGCCTAAGATTTGCTTTAGATTGAGCAGCATAGGTTTCACGAATACGGTCATTTAATATAGGATAGGGAGTGTTCTTTGCATTATCGTTTTCACTTTTTTGACCTGTGGAATAAGGAGGATTGCCAAAGATAACTTCGATATTCAGATTTTTTTGATGTTCTAAATATTCACTGTTTTCTTTCATAGTACCTTCCATCAGATCTTTTTTCTCAAAAAGATGAAACGTATCGGTTAAACCAATATGCTTGAATGGGATATAATTCCCTTTCATAAGACCATGATAGGTTGCTTCTATATTAATGGCTGCTATATAATAAGCCAGTAAAACAATCTCATTGGCATGGATATCATAACGGTATTTATACTCCATGTCCTCTGGTTTTATAAGATTTGATTGTAACAACCGTGTGATAAAGGTACCAGTGCCCGTAAAAGGGTCAAGAATAGAAACACCACGTGATCCTAGACTTTTTCCAAATTCATTGCGTAAAACATCATCAACAGAGTGAATGATAAAATCAACAACCTCAATGGGGGTATAAACAATTCCTAATTTTTCTACTGTACGTGGAAAAGCATAACGGAAAAATTCATTATACAGCTCTACAATTAAGCTTTGTTGTGCTTCAAAATTGGTAATTCCACGCGTATAAAATTGTATACTCCTAGAAATATTGTTGAGATCTTGAGATTCTTCTTTAAGAGTAAACTTATCAAGGATATTGAGTACACGTTGTAAAGCACAAGATACGGGATTTTCTTGAACAAACTGATGCCCCTCAAATAAAGCATTAAAGACTGGACGCGTCACAAGATGTTGCGCAAGCATTTCAATCGCATTTTGTTCTGAAATAGTTGTATTTAAATTGCTACGCAATTCGGTCATAAAATCATTAAACACCTGCCATGTTTCAGTTTCTGATTTTGTTAAAATCTCAGTTAAGCGTGTGATATGAGTTTGAGCAAGATCACCAACATTTATTGCCCATTTTTTCCAATAGCTAGGGTCGTAAAATCTCTTAACAATAGCAGCTTTAATGGCATCTTTACATTTAGAAAAAAGGGGGAGTTCTCCTTGTTCTCCACTTGTGTGAGAGGCTTCATAAGTTGCTAACCCAATATTAAGTCCTGAATATTCTAATTTTGAGCGTGTAGGTAAATCATCAATAACCGTGGTCGTATCTTCTAACGCAAGTTCTTGAGAAGCAGCAACGATTTCAAGGGCATGGCTTACGTCTTGTTTTTTGTGCATATGGTGAATTATTTTATTAAAGTTGTCATCATGGGCACGTAAAGCATTGAGAACTTGCCAGATGACATTATACTTTTGGTTGTTGTCTAAGGCTATTTCCGGCGGAATATCAGCGGGTATCCCAATGGGGAGAATGATATAGCCTCTTTTTTTACCCTCGGCTCGACGCATGACGCGTCCTATCGCTTGAATAATCTCAATTTGACTTTTACGCGGGTGTAAAAACATAATGGCATCAAGAGCAGGAACATCAACACCTTCAGAAAGACAGCGCACATTGGTGAGTACACGGCAAGTATTTTCCCCCGCATCTTCCTTTAACCAGTCAAGTTGTTTTGTACGCTCTTTAGCACTAAAGGTTCCATCAATATGGGCAAGGGTACAGTTAAGAGGGGGAATATCTTTATGGTTTTTATGAAGAGCGCGCAAAGATTCTTGCACTTTTTCTTTTTTAAATCTTTTGCATATGCGTTTAGAAGTATCAATATCTTTGCAAAAAGCCAAAGCTCTACGCATGGGCTTAGGGTCATCTTCAAGATCAAGTTTCAGATCCATTTTGGTAAGGGCTCTATAACAGCCATTAATCTTGGTTCTATCGTCAAGAATAAGTTCATAATTTTTATCAGTAATAAGATGTTGAATGGATTGGCTTACTTCTTTTTCATTGACAACTAATATGATAACTTTACAAGGTGATAACAGCTTATCCTCTAAAGCACGTGAAAAGCTGTAAGTGTAAAGTTGTTTGCCATAGAGTTTTTCATTATCCATGGACACCAAAACGTTATTGGAGAAGACAGCATTCCTTTTTAGCTTGTCACTAAAGATCTTA
>NZ_HE997540.1:551536-589121 GCF_000312545.1 Bartonella senegalensis OS02 | reverse complement strand
CCCATCTTCATCATGCTCTTTAGCCCATTCCGAATAAGTCTGAACCTTTTCGTATTCCTGCTTTTGTAAGGGGTCTTCAGAGAAATAATCCTTCACAAGATTTTCAAACAGCGTTCCCAATTCACGGGGTGATTTTGCTTTTTCACGGTAGAATTCTAAGAGAGAGCGTAAAGTGACTTGTTTGTTATCAGACTTAACAGATTGAAGCATATTAAGATAAACTCCATTGGCGTATGGTATGATCAAAGATCATAAAGAAACGGAATGAAGTCTATTAAATTGCTTAAAATTAAATTTTATAAATGACGCTTATAAGCAGCAAAATAGTGGAATTTGCTGTTCGTTTGACGTGTTAATCAAGACAAATGCACTACGTGTTTAAAAACATCAGAATGAGTATTTTGATAGGTTTTGTTTGTTTAAAAAACTCCCAAAACACCTACAAAACTCCCCATAACATATTTTATCAGTTGAATTTATAAGTTGCATTGTCGATATAGGTTGTTTTTTTGGAAAAATCATAAATCTTAACACATTGAAATATAATAACTTTTATTCTTGACTAAAAAATAAAATAATAATGGGTAAAAGGACCTCCCCCCCTAAACCTCCAAAACCAATAACTATAATGATCTTGATAGCATTTCTTATGATTATAAACTGTCTTTACTTCGTGATTATGCTGCTATTTTTCTAACTCTACTTTGGGGCGATAAGTCCCTCTTTGGCTAGTTTTTCAACAGTTGTTTCAGCAACGTTTACTATGAGATCAGAAAACGATGCAAAAGCATTTCCATCACTAGAACCTTTTGCTAGCCATATGGTTTCTTTATTTTTTGCATTTTTAAGGTAAACACTAACACTTATGCTGGGCTTATTAATATTATATCCACCGCTCACATAACCTGGTGTCGTCCTAGTTGTTACGGTAACAAAGTGTCCCAATTCCGAAATAGTACTTGTAGAGGTTCCCGGATAATATGTTGGCGGGATATATGTCTGTGATATAGCACGATTATCAACGCTAACTATTAGGAGTGCATCTACGCCTTTATTTGTTATAATTTTATTCATCTCGTTATAGGAATAATTACGAATTGGGGGGAAAAGTTCTAATCCTCTCAATATCTGTACATTGTATTTAAAGAGGGATTTTGCCAAGGTGTCTTCAAGTTCTTTTTGCTCAGAAATAGACATGCCAACACCTCCTATGACCATCTTTTTTGTTTGAAATTTTCCCTTGTAGTTTGGATCCACAATTCCGTTCAAACGTGTTAAATGGTTTTTAGGACTACAAGCTGTGAGTATTAACAAACAAAATAAAATAGAAAACTTCATCATCATAAACCCTTGGTCAACGTCAAAAGTCTGATAATGTATTTATAATTCAAATTAAAGATGCAATTTGAATTTTTAAATATTTTTTTAGATTGTTTTGAGAAATTTACGAAAACCTATTTTAAATAGAATACTCTTCTTTTATATTGCCTTTAAAAGATTATACCGTAATCTAAAATGTAGGATAAATGATCACAGCGTTTGATAATCAATTTTGCACGCTCTGCTGTTAATGTATCCCCTGCCGCATAAAGAAGTTTTGCGTGACTTATCAGATATTTTCCCCAATACAAGGCTCTCTCAAGGGCATCTCTATTGATTTTAAAACGCCCACCTTCACACAGTTCAAAAATCAAGGCAAGGGTTGGTATGGTTTTATCCATTTTCAAAAGATATGATTGTAAATTTGTAGAGAAATTTCCTCCTTTGATTGTTCTTTGAAAATTTTCCCACCATTCACGAAACATCTCTTGAGTATCAGCAGAAAAACGCATGATAATGGGAGGTTTGGGTGATCTTAATGGTTTATCATAAAGAGAACGAAAGATCTCTTGATAGTTTTCCCATGCCGTTTGATTTGGAGGTCTATCAACCCATAACCACTCTTTTCGTTCATCGGGAAAGATCAGTATTTGAAACTGTTGTAAAAAACTATCATTGTCTTTGCTATATAAAGCATTGCGTATAAGGGGCTTGTTTTTTTTGATTTGTCTAAAGTTTCAAGTATCTCTTCAATTTCTTGTTTTTCTTTCTGCTTTAACCACTCTTTATACCATTGCTTTTGAAGGCACGTGATAGGTGCTAAAGCAGCTTTCATGGCTGGTGTTTTATATGTTGATGATTGACCAATAAGAGCCCCCCCCAAAGATTAGGAACAATTGTCCAATCATCATATTGCTTTGGAGCAACCCGCACGCCATTGCCAATCACAGCAGCCAAGCCACATAAAGCAGAGACAGCAATAAAATCGAGAGGGGCTTGTTGACGCTCTGAAACGTCATAAATATAGTCCATGAACGGCATTGGGAGCTGTAATGGATTAAAAGGTTCGACGGGTAAAAGAGACGTACCAATCGGTTTTAATTCCCCCCAGCCATTTTGTTGCAAGGCTTGTTCATAAGGAATAGCTTTTAAACAAGTATTATCATTTAAAGAGGCATTATCGTTATCATTGACGGGGGTATTTTCATTGTTGTTTTGTAAATTACACTCTTTCATAGTTTCCTCTTTTGAGAAAGTAATACGTTATTAAAGTCCATTCCTTTTGGAGCTTGCATGATAAAGACCTCAAAGCCTTGGTTATAAGCACGCTTTGCAAGGGTAAAACCTGCTTTACGACCCGCATCATCTCCATCTATTGCGATTGTCAGACGTCCTTTTATTGGGGGTAAATTCACACGCATCATGCCACTGGTTGAAAGAGACGCCCATACATTCACGGGCTCTGATAACAATCCAGACAGCAGAGAGAGACCCGTTTCAATGCCTTCACAAATAACCAGATGTTTTGGATTGGCTTGACTTAAATGCACAGCACCGCCCATGACAGAACCCAACATGGCTTTTGCTGGTTTCTGATCTGTTTTGCGGCCATTGGCTTGTAAAAAGGTTCTATGAATGGCGAAAAAACCAACGCTCTTAACAAGAGCAACCAACGCGGGCAGTGTTATCCCTAATGGGTGCGGGCATTTGTCGTGAAAGCGTAAATCAGCAGGCAATTCACATGTGATCCCCCGATTGCGTAAATAGGTTTCTGCTAAAGTGTTTTTAATCGGTTGGCTTTGTTGCCAAATCTCTTTTGCTCTTTCTGCTTTCTGTTTTGAGAAAGAGAGCGTGTGATTATAGGCTCTATCAACAAAGGCTTGTTTCCCAAGCAAGCCAATTCTTCTAAGCGCTTGTATGATCTCTTTAAAAGAGCAGCCAGCATAACAAGTGAGTAAGAGACGCCCATCATGTCCATTGGAAAGAGATAGACTAGGCAATTGATCATCATGGGCTGGACAACGGGCACTTCCATAATGCCCATGCCAAATCCCCCGCAAGGCATTTGTGATGCCCTCAGAATTTTCATAAAACATAATATTGTCCTGTTACTTGCGTCACAGAACGGATTTTGCTATTCATTCTTTGAGTGAAAATGGAAAGCCTTGTCCGTCCTTACGTGACAAGGTTTTCTTTTATGCGACGTCGTTATAACGTTGCTGTTTTGCTTGCTCTATGACATTCAAAAGATCTGATTGTAACCAACGGGATAAAAAGCCAAATTTTAAAGGTTTTGGTAAAGAGCCATTGGTCACATGACGGCGGAATGTTGAAACACTCATATGAAGCAATTTTGCACTTTCACGGTCAGTTAAAAGAACATCATTTTCTGTCATATTAAAATCCTTTCAAGAGTAAAAAATAGAAACAAATCATGCCCATTTATTAAGCACATTTTGGTTGTTTTTTGAAGGTATTTTAATCATAAAAAACAATATATTATCATACATTTTCTGATGTGATAATTTATGAAACTTATTGAGAGAGAATGAGAAAACAGAGAGAGCAAGTTATCCACAGATAATGGGATATTGCACCCCGTATTTTAAGATTGACCGGTGACATAAGCCGCCCATTTATCCATATAAACCCGGCGCTGTTCTAAATAGTCAGTCCGACGATAGGCACGCTCTACTTGCCCTCCTACCGTATGACTTAGAATGGTTTCAGCGACCTCATAGGGGGCATCGGTTGTTTCAGCAAGCCAATTGCGTAAACTAGAACGAAAACCATGGGGGCAGGCTTCAATTTTATTTTTTCTCATGTACGCAGCCATCATCGTAGGTGAAAGAGGATCACGATTAGTAAGTGAAAAGATGAAATCACTTTTAGAGATACAACGGGCTTGTTCAATTATTTTTAGTGCTTCTGTTGATAGAGGCACGCGAAATTCTGTTGTAGCATCACGCTTGCCTTTCATATTTTCAGCGGGGATAGTCCATATATCGTCTTCAATCTGATCTTTATGAATGTGACGTAAAGGAAAAATACGAACGCCTGTCAAAATAAGCAAACGCAAAGCTAAATGTTTTATAGTTGTTGTTTTGCAGAGAAATTGGTAAAAATCAGGCACATCTTTCCAATCCATAGCTGGTAAACTTTGTTTTTTATGACGTTGTTTACCTAAGAGTACCCGTGCTTTTTCTGTTGCTTGTAAATCAACATCCAATCCTAAGGCAGCCGCATGTTTGAGACAAAGATTGAGACGCATCAATGCTGTTCGAGCAGTTCCAGCTTTTGTATGCCAAATGGGAGCAAGCGTATCGCGTATCTCTGTTTGGGTAATCTCAGAAACGGGAAGGCAACCTAATTTAGGGAGAATATGAAGGCGTAAATGCAAAAACCAGTTTCCATCTTTTCCATCCCCTTTTAATTCAGCTTTCCGACTTTCAAAAGCATCTAAAGCAATATCTTTTAAATAATGGAGATTGCGCATTGCTTCACGCTTTTGTTTCTCACGTTCTTTAATGGGGTCACGACCTTCATGAAGAACAGAACGCCACCCATTTGCCAATTCACGGGCTTGTTTTAGAGAGACATCTCTTAAAGCACCCAAGCCCATTTCACGGCGCCGACCATGAATGGTATAACGATAAAGCCATTGAGCACCTCCATCTTTACGCTTATGGAGTAACAAGCCGGCACCATCGTTATATTTGCCAGCCCCCAATGTTGCGACAGCCTTTGCATTAAGACGGTTCATAAGGACCATTTTTACTCCTTTCTTATATAGTTTTTACCCACACACCAGCCCCGCTTTTGATATGCAAGCGAGTGATTTTGATTGATCCAAGATAGACAAGTTTGAAATGAGAGAATCTTAGGTTATTCGGGTCTTTAATTCAATATGAATAACGCTAGATTATCATTATAAATCAATAACTTGTCTCTGTCATTCAAGGTGCAAAAAGATAAATTATTCCTTATAAATCAATATATTATAATATTGAGTACTTCAAATGGGTTATTCAATGTGCGTAACAGGACATGTCAAGTCATGATGATATGGTATTAGAGTTTTTACGGATTTCATTTTTGAGCAGCATCGCAAGAAGATGAGGTGGATTTTACCATGACGGATATGAATCATCTTTCAAACCATTTTCCAGTTTTTTGCGAGCTTTTACTTTTTAATATAATGTCAGAAGAATGAACTTCATCGCATTGTTAGTATTATGGAACTTTTAGAGGAATGAGATGTAGTGAGACTGATCTTTCTGTTGAGAGGGTTCATATAAAAAAATGAAAGAAGCTTTCCGTCGATAGGGTGCAAAGCAGATACATGAATCAACGGTTCGTGAATTTTATCATAGGGTACCGAATGATCTTTCAAAACAGGAGAGATTTTTGCCAATTTTTCTATAATAGAGTTGATCTTAATCATGAAAAAGATGTGATTCACGAGAGTAATATGCTTGTTCGCAAGACGAAGAGCTCATCGTTCTTTATGGGAATTTTGCAAAAGCGAGCGAATCCGTGACAATAGCAGGGTGTGTCTCAATCTTTTTGGTATGATAGCCAAAAATTGATCTGAATAATTATTATGCGCAAACTTTTTCTCCAGAGCATTATCTTGATCAAGATACATTGAGGTAAAAGGCAATGATAATAGGGTAAATAGTCAGTATTTTGGGGTTCTATACTCTTAATTCTTTAGAGAACGATTAAAGTATAAATCAGGAATCTCATAAAAGAAGAAGGTTTTTTTAGCCAATCATGAAGAGAAACGTCTAAGATGCTTTAGTTTATTGAAAAAAACCTTCAATAAGGTAATGTAATATTTGGGTAAAGGTTCATTATTTTTATGCAGTATTTTTCTATTTGAATAGAAAAGCAGGCAAGAAATGCAGATGTCTTTCTCACGCTTTCTTTTTGCTTCTCTGAAGTATAATCTTTATCAGCAAGAATTTTTGTAAAATCTTTTGAGAAGTTTCCGTTTCTGAATAAGGATATTCCAATTCCTTTAAGTGAGAAAAAACGTAAAGATTGAGCCAAGGCATCCACTCCAGCATGAATTGTTTAGGTTACATATCACTTGCATCTTCCCAACTTTTCCTCTCATAGTAACCTTATTTACAGCCCATAGCATAATCTACAGTTTGTAACAAAGGGATAAAACCGAACAAAATTGACATTGCTTTTTACAGCTTTACCATTGTGGTTCATAATTTTTGATTAGCTCTTCTAAAATCGGATATCAGATTCCTTTCTGATAGAAGGCTTCATAATAACGTTTAAGGATAATTATACTCCTTGCCATGGATCAATGGGATACTATCTTATTTTTTGAAGGAAAGAGGAAGCGTCACCATTTGCAAAAACAACAGGAATGCCTTCAACAATAATCACAGAGAAAATTTTAAGCCTTCACACGCATCTTAGGTGATAAAGTGCTTCTAAAGCTTGCTTAGGAGAGAGTTCGTCAGGATGTGGATATTTTAAAAAGCTTCATGGAGCGCAGAATGTTTATTTGTTTCTTCATTGAGGGAAGATGTTGCTTTAAGAGAAAAGAGTGGTAAGCCATCGATTAATTTATATCTTTTTTCTGCCATTTCATTTGAAATATTTGTCCTCTATAAATAATAAAATTTTGTCATTCTGTGCACTTTATTGATGGCATATTTCTTTCTATTAACATTTCAGTCCTTTACAAAGGAATAAGACCACCACTGTACTTTTATTCTTACATCTTAACGTACAAAATTTATAAGAATGATTAAGAAAGGGCTCGTGGTTTGATTTGTCATAAGGGGTTGTTTTTTTCAAGTTGTTTAAGGTGATAAAGTGCTTCTAAAGCTTGCTTAGGAGAGAGTTCGTCAGGATGGATATTTTTAACAGCTTCATGGAGCGCAGAATATTTGTTTGTTTCTTCATTGAGGGGAGATGTTGCTTTAAGAGAAAAGAGCGGTAAGTCATCGATTAATTTATGTCCTTTTCCAGCCATTTCACCTTGTTCTAATTGGTGGAGGACGTTTGTAGCACGTGTAATAACTGCCTTGGGAAGTCCAGCAAGTTTTGCAACTTGTACGCCGTAAGATCGGTCTGCAGCTCCTGGCATGACTTCGTGAAGAAAAACTACATCACCATCCCAATTTTTGACTTTCATGGTTACATTATGAAGGCGATCAAGCTTTTCTGTGAGTGCTGTCATTTCATGAAAATGTGTGGCGAGAATAGCACGACACTGGTTAACTTCATGAAGATATTCAACAGTTGCCCAGGCAATTGAAAGTCCATCAAAGGTTGATGTTCCTCGTCCAATTTCATCAAGAATAACCAAGGAATTTTGACTAGCATGATTAAGAATCGTTGCTGTTTCAACCATTTCCATCATGAAAGTTGAACGCCCCCGTGCAAGATCATCAGAAGCACCAACACGACTAAACAAGCGATCAACAACGCCAATATGGGCTGAGGTTGCTGGAACAAAGGACCCCATTTGCGCCATAATGGCGATGAGAGCATTTTGTCGCAAAAAGGTTGATTTTCCTCCCATATTGGGACCTGTCAAAAGCCATATCGCTGCATATTGATGATTTTTTTGCACAGAGAGGTCACAGTTATTGGCAACAAAGGGTTCTGCTGCTTGCTTTCGGAGTGCTTGTTCTACGACAGGATGGCGTCCTGCGGTAATACGAAAGGTAAGCGACTGATCAATTTTAGGACGACAATATCCTTGTTCTTCAGCCAAATGTGCTAAAGCAACGGAAACATCTAAAATAGCAAGTGCTTCAGCGGCTTTACGAATAAAATCAACCTGTTCAGTAATTTCATGAACAAGCGTGTCAAAGATTTCCAACTCAAGTGTCAGTGCATGGTTAGCAGCGTGGGCAATACGGCTTTCAAGTTCAGCAAGCTCAGTCGTGGTAAAGCGCATAGCATTTGCCATTGTTTGTCGGTGGATAAAACGGGCTTTTGCTTGAGGAGTATTGGTGAGAGCAGTTGCTTGTAAGTTGGTTACTTCAATGAAGTAGCCTAGAATATTATTATGCTTTATTTTGAGTGTTTTAATATCTGTTTCTTGAGCATATTGTGCTTGAAGTTCAGCGATAACGCGGCGAGATTCATCACGCAACGCACGCATTTCATCGAGTTCTTTATGATACTGAGGGCGAATAAAACCCCCGTCTCGTTTAAGTAGAGGCAGATCATCGGCTAATGCTTGTTCTAAACGCAAATGTAAAGCAGTGGGTAAATGTGAGAAAATCTGTTGTACATCACTGATTTCTTGCGGAAGCACTTCATTGCTAAGCAGTTGGTGAAGTTCATGAATGATTTCAAAGCCGCGCTGGATTGCAGCCATATCACGGGGACCTCCTCGTCCAAGAGCCAAACGTGAAACAGCACGGGGCATATCTGGTCCCCCTTTTAAAATGAGTTGTATAGCTTCTGCAACAGATGTATCGCGCAGAAAAAAAGCGATTGAATCGAGACGCTTATCAATAGCTGAAGGCGTGGTGAGAGGCGCAATAAGGCGATCAACGAGAAGGCGTGATCCTCCTCCTGTTACGGTACGATCAATGGCTTTTAGCAAGCTTCCATCCCGTTGTCCCGATGTGGTTCGAACAAGCTCTAGACTCAATCTCGTTGCAGCATCAATGAAAAGGGTAGCACTTTCATTTTGGCGTTCAGGGCGCATGAGAGGAGGACGATGCGTGATTTGTGTTTTTTCGATATAACGAATAGCTGCGGCAATTGCTGACAGTTCAGGACGTGAGTAATCAGCAACGCCTTCAAGAGTTGAGAGTTTAAAATAACTGCAAATGTCGTGTTCAGCGGTGATGACATCAAATAGACTAGCATGTTGAGGCGAAACGACACGATCAAGAACATTAAAAAGCGATTTATGGGATTTATCATGGAAAAAGGAATCTGCCACAATGATTTCTTGTGGATCGACGCGCATAATGTCTGCTAAGAGTTTTTCGGTTCGGCTTTCTGTTACACGAAATATACCTGTTGAGATATCAATCCAAGAAAGAGCAAATTCTTCTCCATCACTGGTTTTAATGCGGGTAAGTGCCATCAGGTAATTTGCCCGCGTCGGATCGAGGAGTTTTTCTTCTGTTATGGTTCCAGGTGTCACAAGGCGCACGACATCGCGCCGAACGATAGATTTTGATCCCCGCTTTTTAGCTTCTGCTGGGTCTTCTGTCTGTTCACAAACAGCAACACGATAACCGCAGGAGATCAATTTTTGTAAATAATCATCAGCAGCATGAATTGGAACACCACACATAGGAATATCTTCACCTAAATGTTTGCCGCGTGTTGTCAGTGTAATTCCTAAAACTTGTGCAGCTTCAATCGCATCATTAAAAAACAATTCGTAGAAATCACCCATACGATAAAAAAGAAGGCAATCGCTATTGACTGCTTTGATTTCGATATATTGCTCCATCATAGGTGTAGGGCGTTCTTTATGGGGAGCAGATGAGGGAGCGGATTGTGGGGTTAAATTATTTTTGTTGTCGGTTTTATTATCCATTTTTAAGCGCTCGTTTCCTTCAAGTGAAGCTTTGATACCCTTTTTTATTTACTTCAATGTTTATCTTTATTATCTGTGAATTGAAACGTATGATCAGGTCTGTTAAAGCGAGCATAGCGATTTCTGGCATCTGAATCAAATTGTAAAATCGGATCATTACACGCATTATCGAGCAAAATTTATACTGTTTTTGGGAAAGCTTAAATAAGATGAAAAAGAATAAGCAAGATCAGGAAACGCACCAAACGGTTTATAATATCAGTGAGCGAGAAGCTCTTGACTTTCATAGTCGTGGTCGCCCTGGAAAGCTTGAAATTGTTGCAACAAAACCTATGGCAACGCAATATGATTTAGCACTTGCTTATTCGCCAGGTGTTGCTGTTCCAGTTAAGGCGATTGCTCAAAATCCAGAGTTGGCTTATGATTATACAGCAAAAGGCAATTTGGTCGCTGTTATATCAAATGGAACCGCTATTTTAGGTTTAGGAAATTTAGGTGCATTAGCCTCTAAACCGGTGATGGAAGGTAAGGCAGTACTTTTTAAACGCTTTGCGGATATTGATTCCATAGATCTAGAAATTGATACGAATGATCCGGAAAATTTTATCAATCTGGTCCGTCATTTGGAGCCTTCTTTTGGTGGTATCAATTTGGAAGATATTAAAGCACCAGAATGTTTTATGATTGAAAGTCGCTTACGCGAGCTCATGAATATTCCCGTTTTCCATGATGATCAACATGGTACAGCAATTATTGTGGCTGCTGGGGTACTTAATGCCTTGTCTTTAACAGGGCGTGATATGAAAAATACAAGATTAGTTTGTAACGGTGCTGGTTCTGCGGGAATTGCTTGTATTGAGCTGACTAAGGCGATGGGATTTCGACCTGAAAATATCATTTTATGTGATACGAAGGGTGTTGTTTATGAAGGGCGCAAAGAGGGGATGAATCAGTGGAAGTCTGCTCATGCTGTTCGCACAGATAAACGTACGCTGGCTGAAGCGATGGAAGGTGCAGATGTGTTTTTTGGGGTTTCTGCTAAAGGTGCGATTACCCCTGAAATGGTAAAGTCGATGGCACCCCGTCCGATCATTTTTGCTATGGCGAATCCTGATCCAGAAATTACGCCAGAAGAAGTGATGCATGTGCGTAATGATGCTATTATCGCGACAGGTCGTTCTGATTATCCAAATCAGATTAATAATGTTCTTTGTTTTCCTTATATATTTCGTGGTGCGCTTGATGTGCGTGCGACAGTCATTAATGAAGAGATGAAGATTGCTGCTGCAAGAGCTCTTGCGGATTTGGCTCATGAGGAAGTACCTGACAGCGTTGCTGAAGCCTATCGCGGAAAGCGGTTAAAATTTGGTCCGAATTATATCATTCCTGTTCCTTTTGATCCGCGTTTGTTCACGGTTGTTTCAATTGCGGTGGCAAAAGCGGCAATGGAAAGCGGTGTTGCGCAAAAGCACATTGATGATTTAGAAGCTTATGAGCGTGATTTGAAGGCGAGACGTGATCCCATTTCCTCTATGATGCGTGGTGTTTATAATCATGTTCGTCAGGCACCCAAAAAGATTGTTTTTGCCGAAGGTGAAGAAGAGCAGGTAATGCGGGCAGCTGTTTCCTATGTTCATCAAAAATTGGGGCAGGCGATTTTGATTGGTCGTGAAGAACAAGTAAGAGAAACAGCTGCTGTTGCCGGAATTGATCTTGAGCGTGAAGGCATTTCACTTATGAATGCCAAGCTCTCTTGTCGTTTGGATGCTTATGCGAATTATCTTTATAAAAAAATGCAGCGCCAAGGCTGGCTGTTGCGGGATTGTCACCGTCGCATCAACAATGATCGCAATTATTTTGCTGCTTGTATGGTGGCGTTAGGGGATGCTGATGCAATGGTTACGGGTGTCACTCGTAATTATGAAACAGCGTTGATTGATATTCGCCGAGTGATTGATGAAAAACCGCAAGAACGGTTGATTGGTATTTCAATGGCCATTTGTCGTGGACGAACTGTGTTTATTGCCGATACAGCTGTTTATGAGAATCCTAACGCTGAGGAACTTGCTGATATAGCTGAACAGACAGCTTCTTTCGTTCGTGAGTTGGGGTATCAGCCGCGTGTAGCATTTGTAGCATTTTCTACTTTTGGTTATATGAAAGGACCAGTTACACACCATATTCACGATGCCGTTAACATTTTGCGTGAACGCGGGGTTAGCTTTGAATTTGATGGAGAAATTAGTGCTGATGTGGCGCTTAATATGAAATTGATGCAGCAATATCCTTTTATGGGGTTAACAGAACCTGCTAACATTCTAGTAATGCCAGGATATCATGCCTCTTCCATAGCGAGTAAAATGTTGCAAGAGCTTGGTGAAGCAACCATTATTGGCCCTATTTTGATTGGACTGGAAAGATCTGTCCAAATTGTACCGTTTAGTGGCAGTGATACGGATGTTGTTAATATTGCAACTTTAGCCGCTTATCATGCAAAAAAATTATAAAAAATAAAGGCCTCTGATATTTTAAGGCCTTTTTGATAAAAAAAGTTTTTAAGATGAGAGTGTTTGATTGTTTTTTTGTTCTTCAGCAACACGCTTTTGAAAGAGGGTTGCAAAATCAATTGGGTCAATCCGCAAAGGTGGAAAACCACCATTTTGGGTAGCATCAGCGATAATTTGCCGAGCAAATGGGAACAAAAGACGCGGACATTCGATAAAAACAAGCGGCATAACATGCTCTTGGGGAATGTTTTCGATATGGAAAACGCCACCGTAAATCAATTCTACATGAAATAATGTTTCACTCTCATCACTTGCTTTAACTGAGAGCGACAAAACGACATCATAATTATCATCGCCAATGGGATTAGCATTGACATTAATATTAATATCAATTTGTGGTGCTTTTTCACGTGGACGCAGTGAGCGAGGGGCACTTGGATTCTCAAATGAAAGATCTTTTAAATATTGAGTTAATACAGCAAAAACGGGCTCTCCATTATTGTTATTCATTTCACTTTCAGCCATACTACTAACCTCTCATCATAATGTATGTATTTCTGTTTAGTTCTAAAGACAAGGCTGGTTATCACGCCTTGCAAAAGGTTGCAAGAAATGCTCTGCTTATCTTGATTATTTTTTTATTTTTTAGTTCGTTACAGATTTTGTGGGTCTTTCAATGATGATCTTCATTTTTACGCCTTGAAGATTCTGTACTATCGTAAACTTTGTAGTCTTCTGCTTTAAGATCGATTATTTTCTCAGACTTATTTTTGGTCTGAGAAGTGTTTTTAGGATGTGTGTTCATTTTATCCTTGAGTGATAAAAACAAAGACCAAGCAACAGCACGAAATGGTTTAAGAAGCAGTAATATTCCCAAAATATCGCTTACAAAACCAGGAAGAATAAGCAGAATTGCGCCAATAATGATGAAGCCATCATTGATAAAGTAATTTTCCAGTGTTCGCCCTTGGAGAAATTCGCTTTGTATATTTTTTAAAAGGCTTCCCCCTTGAATTCTGAACAAAATACTTCCAACTATTGTTGTTAAAATAACCAAACCTAAAGTTGCTAGAATTCCAATTTCTTTTCCGACAAAGATAAAACCGGCGATTTCAACTAAGAGAGCGCCAAGGGAGAGAAGGATAAAAAAGCGAGAATTTATACGGTAATATTTGATCACATGAAAATTCCCTTTATTTAAGGTTTGGGGTGAAAAATTATTAAAGAATATTTCCTTTTTAAACTTAAACGAGGAGTTATAAAATTATTTGAATGCAAGATTCGCCATTTTACATATTTATTGATAAATGATATTGACTGCAATATTTATTGTAGATCATCTTAGTTTTGGAGATTGACAGTGCCCATGGAATTTGACATCGTACTTGTCTTAGCTCTTGTTATTATGGTTGTTGTTTTTATGCAACTTCGTAATGTGTTAGGAAAGCGGATTGGTTTTGAAAAACCTCCCTTTGATCCTTATTCGGGTTGTTCTAAAAAACAGATCGAAACAGAAACGACTGACAATATTGCTTCGTTCCCTCATCAAGCCAATTCACAAAAGAACGATTTTAGCGAAATTGATGCAATTGCAGCAGAAGGAAGTGTGCTCAACGAAGGTTTACGAGCACTTCGCCGGAGTGATCCTCATTTTTCTCCTCAATTTTTTATAAAGGGTGCTCAAGTTGCTTATGAAATGATTGTAACAGCTTTTGCTAAAGGGGATCGTGATCAACTTAAAAAGTTGCTTTCTCAGGATGTTTTTGAGAGCTTTTGTGCTGCTATTGAACAACGTGAAAAAAAACAAGAAAGAGTTCAATTTACTTTTGTTGGGATTAACAAAATCGAATTTGTTGCAGCAGCAATGCAAGAAAAGGAAGAATTTTTGACTGTACGGATTGTTAGTGAGATGATTTCTGCGACTTACAATGAGCAGGGAGAATGTATAGATGGTGACCCTGATGCTATTGTAGAAATTAGAGATATTTGGACTTTTGTACGCAATAGCCTATCAACAGATCCAAATTGGAAGCTTTTTGCAACAGAAGATGAAGATTAAAACCGTATAAATAAATTTGATTTCTTAAGAGACTAAAGATTGCAATGTCTGCGGATGAATGGAGAGCAAAAAAGGGTCCTTTGTCTTCACAGGATCGCTTTCTCTGGGAGAAGGTATGTCGTACCACAAGACCGCTTCATAAAAAGAACTCTTCTTCTCTTGCAAACGATACTGTAAATGTTGTTAAAGATGTGGTGAAGGTATATAATAAGGAAAAGCATGTAACAACAATTCCCCAATTGTTTCAGACAAACCAACAGAGATTAACGGAGATTAAAAGAGAAAATAAGGCAACAACACAAACACATAAGATTCATTTTTTTGATCATGTTGTTCATCGTAAAATTGCCAAAGGTCATTATTCTATTGAGGCTCGTCTTGATCTTCACGGGTGTATGCAGGAAGAAGCCTATTTTTTCTTGAAAGAATTTCTCCAATCATCTCAGCAGAATGGATTACGTTATGTGCTCGTGATTACAGGAAAAGGTCGGTCACGGGGCAGTGATGGTGTTTTATATCACTTTGTTCCTCACTGGTTGTCAACACCGGCTTTTCGCTATTATGTTCATGCCTTTGAGCAAGCTGCTCGCCAACATGGGGGTGATGGTGCACTTTATGTTCGGTTACGCCGTTTTTTATCCAAGAAAGGGTATGATGTTATTTAGGTTGCTTTAGGTTTGATAATGGTTGCCTCAGCTATCAATATTTTCAATCCATGAAAGGAAAACAGACCGATGTTTTCCGCAACAGTTTCAAAATAAAGCCTTTTGATCCATTTAAGTTAAGCGTGAAATTGTTAGCATGTTTTTAAAGTCTTGCATAATTTTTCACAACAAAACTTAGCAGAATTCGAAGAATTGTTAGAAAAAGTTGGCAAAAAAATGTGTGCTTTTAGATATGTTGGAAAATTTTGTTCTCTTAACTTTTATCTGCACATCTATCACATAAAAAATATATAAAAAACAATATATTACTTATAATGAAAATGCAACTCATGGTTCATGAAAAGAATATGAGAATGTGAAACTTTATTATGGATATTTACGTTATTACTTTTCAATTTTTACGGATAGTTATTCTGCTTTTATGGCTTTATAAAAGAAGTGGATAAGCATTATTGCTAAAAAGTATTTATGAAATAAAACAACATCCAAAGGACTACAGATTTTTAAAGCTTTATTTTTTCTTGAGCAATTAAGCATCTGTTTACTGGCTTGATTCTTGATTATTGAATTTAGCGTAGCATTATATTTGGATTGGCAAATAACTATTTTTATTTGTAGGTACACACTGTTATGAAGGTTTTTTTTTGCGCCACACTTATGTTTATGAGGCAGCAGATCGGCTATTATATTGCTCTCAATTAAAAATGCTCTTGCATGTTCTTGCATATGGACTCTCTTATGAGGACCAAGCGAATGTTTTTCTCATTCTGAATGTGAAGATTGAAAATGAAAAAGTTTTAAAATATTCCGGCTCGCATTCCATCTGCAAAATAGTAAATGAGCCTTATAAATCACTATTTTGTGTTAAAAGAGTAAGAGACACAACATGTTTTCAAAGCGCTGATGCTCGCTACTATCCGTTTTTTGAGATGTAAAAAATCGGCTCTTTAGCCGCAATTATTATATACTTATTGGTGAGGAATATTTATCATGTTTTATTCTCAGGAAATTCTAGTGGTTTAAAACGATAAGTTGTTGAACAAAACTCACATGTAACGGAAATATATTTATCTTTGATCATTTGATTGCGTTCATCATTGGGAAAGCCTTCCAGTATTTGTTTAATTTTTTTGCGCGAACAGGAGCATTGATCTACAAGAGAAAGAGGATTAAAAACTCTGACACCTTGTTCATGGAAAAGACGGAATAAGAGCCGCTTACTGCCGATTTGAGGATCTATTAGCTCTGTACTTTCAATTGTTGATGTCAGTGCTTTGGCTTCTTGCCATTGATTTTCAAGTTGAGCACGGGTTTTCGTTTCTTTTGGTTCTTTATTGGGTTCATATATCTTATGATGAGATGATGCTTGGGGCAAAAGTTGGGTCAAAATACCTCCTGCTCGCCAGCTTTTTTGCTGCTTTCCTTGTTGGTCGCGGTTGATCAATATAGCGACTGCCAAACGGATATCGGTGGGAATTTGTTCTGATTGGGCAAAATAGGCAAGGGTAGCTTCTTGTAAATTTGATCCTTCTAATGCAACTATCCCCTGATAATCTTGCGTGTGGGTGCCTTGACGGATAGTGAAGGCTAAAGTACCTTTTCCTAGAAGTATTTCGGAAGATATTTGATTATTGGCTATTGCGTGTTGCAATTTTTCTTCATCAAAACGAGCATATCCGCGCAGATTAGAAGGGGGCGAGAAATCACACACCAGCATATTAATCGGCCCATCGGAATGGGTTTGTAAAATAAATTTTCCCTTAAGTTTTAAGGAGGTTCCGAGCAGAACGGTTAAAACTAAAGCCTCTGCGAGAAGGTAAGAAACAGGTTCAGGATATTGATGCCTTGTGAGGATAGAGTTTAAAGCTTTTCCGAATTGTACAGCACGTCCACGAATATCAAGTTCTTCGACTTGAAAGGGAATAACAGTATCATCTTCATGTAAGTAGATATTGTTGAGAGAGGCTTCATCTTCAGTTTGTTCGCGTTTTTCGCTCATAGTGTTGCCTTTAATAGGATTTATTTTTGCAGACTATTGTGGAGAGAAAAATGCATCTTGTAAACACCATACAAGAATTGCTTTTTAGACATAAAGACAATTTTTAGCTTCGTCAAAAAACAGAAAGCGTTTCATTTTGAACATAAATGATATTTTTTTACTGTGATTATCGTTATCACATTGATCTATAAGGATAATTTATTGTTTTGCATGTTGAATGAGAGACCCTAATACCCTAGGATTCCCTCATTTCAAATTTGTTTATGGTGAATCAATCAAAACCATTCGCTTGCACGTTACAAGTGGGATGAGCATGTGGATAAAAAACTATTAAGAAAGGACTAAAAATGCCTATAATGAAACTGTCTCAATGCAAAAGCTGTCGCAATATTGCAGGGTGGCAAAGAGTATGAGGGTGCCGGCTTGGACAAACAGTACATGAAGCAGCCTATTGGGTTTCGTGTTTTTTAGATTTTATTGATTGAATGAAGCCGAGAGTATGAATGAGTATAAGAGATTTCATTCTAGGAAACACATGTTTTAGTTGTAATGCAATCAATTTTTCAGCTATTTTGAGCGGATTATTGGAGAACAGAATATTGCTACCATGTGTTCATCTGCTTCACTAAAATTTCTAGCTGATGATTTATTATCTCTTAAGTTCTGGTAAGATGCAAATGAAGGTTCAAGAGAGCTAATGCGTTGAACAAGAAAGGGAGAGCATTATTTACGTCTCTCATCTAAACACTATTTCATCGGAAATTGATTTACAGCGTTTTTTAGATCAAGATATCTCATAAAATCTAGCAAAGATGTGACTTATTTATAAAGTATAAAGTCGTTTACAGTAGAGGCTTTCAGCATAGTATCCAATTCAAATATTCTATGACAGATTATTGTCTGCCCTAAAGGATATGCACAAACAGTGATCAGAGGGATGCTCTATCAGGGATGCTTTTACTATGTCTGAGCTGCATTTTTAAAACAATGATGTTATACGATCATTCCTCTTTCAAGAGAGACATACTCATATGAGATAGAATGCCTACCTGTGAAGTATTTTTAGCGATTATTGCCAGGGATTATGAGCAAAAGCTTTTGAATTTCTCAGACTTTTCAATTTTTTAAAGTGTTTTCCATAGTTGATAAAAATATGTCCTCTGTTTAAGAAAGAAGTAAATCAATACAATAGCAAGAAGCTATTTTTCATGAGATGATATGAGTTACCTTTTATTTTTTTGCGAAAGAGAAGCCATTGCTTTTTCAATACGATGTAAACCTTCGTCTACTTCTTCTTCCTTGATGATAAGGGGAGGCAAGAAGCGCACAACGTTGTTGTTAGCACTCACACTCAAAAGATATTCATTTTCCAATGCATTGACGACAACATGAGAGGGAATAACGCACTGAATGCCCAACATCAGTCCTATCCCGTGAATTGCACAGAGAATGTCAGGATAGGTGCTTAGAATATTTGAAAGTCCACTTTTTAGCTTATATTCCATTTGCTGAACATGGTCGAGAAAACCGGGTTCTAATATGGTATCAAGAACAGCTTTGCCCACAGCCATCCCAAGAAGATTGCCTCCAAAGGTTGATCCGTGGGTTCCTGGTGTCATACTTTTTGCAACTTTCTCGGTTGCAAGACAAGCTCCCAAAGGAAAACCACCCCCTAGTCCTTTTGCGAGGGTAAGAATATCAGGTGTGATACCACTCCATTCATAGGCAAAGAGCTTTCCTGTCCGTCCAATACCTGTTTGGACTTCATCCAAAATTAATAACAGGCCATTTTCGTCGCATATTTTGCGCAAAAACCTTAAATATTCATGAGGTACCGTTCGTATTCCTCCTTCTCCCTGAATGGGTTCAATAAGAACAGCAGCAGTATTTTTATTGATAGCATTACGCAAAGCGATTTCATCACAAAAAGGAATTTGAATAAATCCGCCGGCTTTTGGTCCAAAACCTTGCAAATATTTTTCTTGTCCGGTAGCAGCAAGCGTTGCAAGTGTGCGTCCATGAAACGCATCTTCAAAAGTAATAATTTCAACGCGTTTTGGATGATCAGAAGCATAATGATAGTGACGAGCAGTTTTTAAGGCGCATTCCACTGCTTCAGCACCGGAATTGCAGAAAAAAACCTTATCAGCAAAACTGTTTGCACAAAGCTGTGCGGCAAGAGCTTCCTGTTCAGGGGATTGAAAAAGATTGGAAACATGCCAAACTTTTTCAGCTTGTCTTTTGAGGGTCTCCACCAATTTTGGATGTGCATATCCTAATACATTAACAGCAATGCCAGAAGTAAAATCAAGATAACGCTCTCCTTTATCGGAAATAAGCCATACAGCCTTCCCTTTTTCAAAATGCAAATTACGTCGAGCAAAGCACTCATAAAGTGGCTGTATAGAGGTCGCCTTCATCATTAATTTCCTTCATCTTTCGAGCTCTGCGATACACCAAACAAAACAACGCTGCAAACAGAATACATTGTACTTTTGAACGCAGCATCATCAACGGTTTATGGTAATCAATTACCACGCTCACAAGTTGGATCATTGCACCGATTGGCAAAAAGTCAATGAAGGTTTTACCAAGAAGCATTTATGGCAAAAACTGTTAAGCGCAAACGATAGTTTGATTGATGATCGATTTGCAAGTTGGGGAAAACATTCTAAATAGGCTCTTCAAGAAGGAAAGATACTTGTCATAGAGTCAATGCATATTGTAGTTTAAAACAGCAGGCAAGGTTATGTTTCGGTTTGTCAATTCCACAGGTTGAGTGAAATTTTTTGTGCTCTCGGGTAGAGTGTAAAAATTTTTTTCATTAAACCCATTGAAAAAGTGATTGAAACATTTGAAGATGCGAATGGGTGCGTCTCAATGAAGTGATCAGAATGGAGTGCTGATATGGGTTGGACATGTGAACGCGTTGAACTTCTGAAGAAGTTTTGGAGTGAAGGGCTAAGTGCAAGTCAGATTGCAGCTCAGTTAGGTGGGGTGAGTAGGAATGCAGTGATCGGTAAAGTGCACCGATTAAAACTACCAGGGCGTGGTAAAACAGCACAAGGGGGGGCGCGTGTACAAAAGACACTTGTTGGTGTCAGTCCATCGTCTGTGCGGATGCGTCGCACACCATCGACAGTGTTGCCGGCAAATGCTTCTTGTAGTGTTGGAGCGACAGCTTTAAAGATGGATGCTGTCGTAGAGGATGTAGCAGAAGTTGATCTGCCTGAAAAATCAAATGTGGTTGTACCTATATCGCGTCAGCTTAATCTCTTGCAATTGAGTGAAAATACATGTAGATGGCCAGTTGGAGATCCTTTATCACCAGACTTTCATTTTTGTGGTGCCGATTCTGGTGAGAATAGCCCTTATTGTGCTTTTCATGCCAAGATAGCATTCCAGCCAATCTCTGAAAGACGACGGATAAGAATATGATATTCGTCATATAATCTATATTCATTCTATATTCTTATTCAATGTCAGCTTAAATATTTTGGTAATTGGGGATATAGATTGCCAGAATGTTTCTTTTGCAAAAGACATCATGAATAAATCATCTTCTATAAGAAAGAAAATTGCAAAAGCTGGGCTTTTAAGGAATGTAGATTTTTTCTTTCTTTAGGAAGCTTATTCAAATTATCCTTTCTTGTTCTTGAATAACGAGAGCTGATTGTATCCTTATAATGAATCTTGATTAGGAAGTGACTAGTAATGTTTTGTTACGTGCGCGATGTTGCTGAACAAATGAAATTTAAATAATTGCAGGAGATGCCCTATAAGGGCGTAATTCTTTGCTCTCTTCATGGTCCCGTTTTAGTTGAGCTTTATGGCTTTCAAAAAGATCTACAGCAAGATCTTTTCAATAATAACAATGCAATTGTATAGAGAATGACATTTTTGTTTTTCATGTTTTTTACAGGAAGAACCCTCATAAAGAACAGCATGCCATTTTACCCTTTATTCCACACTGATCTTAAAGATATATTTTCCTGTTCTCAATTCCTCCATCGTTCGTAAAATTTTATAAAACGATAGGCTTGGGAACTCCTATTTTTATGCTTAAGAAAGGTGCATTCTGGCGCCATCATTTTCTTTGCCAGCTTTCAATGTATGATTGCTCTTGCATTGAGACTGTTTATGAAAGGCATTTTGAGTCTTCTTAAAAGCTGTTTTTATTTAAATCGCGCTTTTCTTAATGATACACAGGCAATTTTTTATGATTCACTATTTAAGAGAAAGCTGAAATGGGAAAGACTTTCTGTATTTGCTATTTTCTCATTTAATATGGAAAGAAGATAAGTTATCTTTATAAATCAAATTATTAATGTTAGAAAATTCTTCTGTGATAATTGCTTTTTCGATTTTGGGCAGAATTTTTTTCTGATAAATCTGCCATGTTAAAGGACCAACATGTTTAGCAATAATCATGTTTTCTTTATTCAGAAGAAAGGTTTCTGGTGGTCCATAGACTCCCCAATTAATGGCTGTATATCCTGAAACATCAAAACCAATCAGTTTAAAAGGATTACCAAAATTATTCAGAAAGCGTTGGGCATTTTCTTTATTATCCTTATAGTTAATGCCAATAAGGTCAAAACGTTGATCTTGAGCAATTTTCATAAGAAGAGGATGTTCTTCGCGACAGGATAGACACCAAGATCCCCAAAAATTAACCAATTTTACCCGCCCTTTAAATTGATCTAAATTGAGGAGATGGTTTTCCTTACCAAGGAGAGGCAGACTTGTTTGGGGGGCAGGTTTTTCAGCGAATATGTCTGGGAGAAGGGAAGTATCATTGGGGTGTTTGTTCTGTATAAGGTGGAAGAAAAGCATAAGAAGAAGAAAAAACACAAACGGTCCAAAAAGAGCAAAGAGAGTAGGTAAAGATGTGTTTTTTTTAAGTTTTTGAGGGGTGTTTTTCATGATGTTTTTCTTTATCAAACAACGGATTTTTGTTCAGTTGTTGTAGGATTTTTTTTTGGTGTATAGCTTTGTAAAGGATGTGTCCAATAAGACACAAAAGGAAGATTGCAGAAAGCATATAACTCAAAACAACAATTTGCTGGTGTTGAAGAATGCCAAGGAAAAAATCAATTTTCTGAGAGAGGTTCCCTAAAAGTCCACTATGAATGTTATATAAGTGGAGCATGATAATAAGTCCTAATGTTGTGCACGACGGGCTTTTTTTCTCTGAAGTATTTGGATGTGACGGCTGTTGATTTCATTGCGCATAGCCATCAAATAGAGTGCAATAAACAGAAAGCTGAAACAGAATAGCATTGTTATAAGGGGCCATAACATAGCACGTTCTATTGTTGGACCTCCTGAACGTAAAAGCGATGCTGATTGATGAAGCGTATTCCACCAATTAACGGAGAATTTAATAATGGGGATATTCACAAGTCCAACGAGTGTGAGAATTGCTGTCGCGCGTGCAGCTTTTGCTTGATTATTAAAAGCACGAGCAAGCATGACAATAGCAAGGTAGATGAAAAATAGAATCAAAACCGATGTTAATCGCGCATCCCATACCCACCATGTTCCCCATGTAGGACGTCCCCAAAGTGCTCCTGTTAACAGGGCTAGAGCTGTAAAAACTGCTCCAATGGGGGCACCACATTTGAGTGCCACATCAGCAAGATGATACCTCCAAATCAGGCTTCCTAAGGCAGCAGCACTTATTATAATATAACAACATGTAGAGAGCCACGCGAATGGTGCATGAATATACATAATTTTGACGGTGATCCCTTGCTGATAGTCATCAGGAGAGTGCATAATCAGAATAGTTCCTAAGAGAAGAAGGCATAATATTATACTGATTAACCAAGGCAAAACAGCACTACTGATTTTCATGAAACAGGTAAAACTTGCGGGAAGTTCCCCCTTATGTACGTGAAATGTTCTCTTCATGAGTTTCATAATAGGCAGAGTTTTGTTGTGCAGCAATCACCTTTTATTCTTCTGATAAAAGTTTAAGCGTTATAGCTGCAATAAAAGAGCTAAAAAGACTCAAAAGCAGTGAAAAAGCGATCAGAAGAGTCAAAGAAGTGAGAAAAGAGATATTTGGATTTGTTGGAGCTGTAGCAGCGGAAACGCCAAAAATCATGATTGGAATAATCCATGGTAAGATGATGATAAAAATGAGAAGAGTGCTATGCAACAAGGATATTGCAAGGGCAGCTCCGATAGCGCCAATAAAAATAATGGCTGGTGTTCCACAGAAGAGAGTGAGTATTGTTGTAAAAGTTATTATTGCATCTAAATGGAGCATGAATGCTAAAAGAGGAGTGGCAAAAATAAGAGGGAGCATAGTTCCCACCCAATGTGCAAGGCATTTGGTCAAGATAATCAGTGTAAAACTTTTTCTTTGTCCAGAAAGGATGAATTGGTCAAGATTTCCATCCTCATGATCGGTTTGAAAAAGTTTATTGAGATTAAGAAGCCCTGCAAGAAGTGCTCCAAGCCACAATATGCCTGGACCTATTTGTGAAAGAATTTTAGGGTTTGGTCCAAGAGCGAAGGGAGTTATCATAACAACGGCAATGAAGAATAAAAGCCCTGCTAACGAGGAAGTTTGTGGTGTTAAGGTTAATTTAAGATCACGCCAGAACAGTGCTTTCATTGCATTTTCTCTTGGGGAGGTAAAAAATTTTCCAAAGCGATTTTATGGTTTTCTGGAATGCCGAGGGAATTATGGGTTGCAGCAATAATCATACCACCTTGGTTGAGATGGTACTGGAAAATATTGGTAAGGAGAGTTTGAGCGTGGCTATCAATTCCTAATGTTGGTTCATCTAAAATCCAAACAGGACGATAAGAGAGCAAAAGGCGGGCAATTGCTACACGCCTTTTTTGCCCAGTTGATAGAACGTTAAAGGGTAAGTGTCCAAGATCAGAAAGACCAATATCTGCAAGGGCTTCGTGTGGAGAGCGTAGAGGTTGCCCATAAAATGCTGACCAAAATTGCAAATTGCTGATGACTGATAAGAAAGGTTTCATAGCATTTTGAGTTCCAAGATAATGACATGCTGTTGCGACAGGGTATATGTGTTCTTGGTCTTTAAGATTGACATAACCTTCAGCAGCTTCAAAGAGCCCCGCAATGATTCTGAGTAATGTAGATTTTCCAATCCCATTTGGGCCTGTGATTGTCATAAGTTGTTGTGGGAATAAACAAAAAGAGAGTCCTTGAAAAAGAACATCTTCATTTCTGTGAGCTGCCAAATCTTTACCCAATAACACCATGTCATTACCTGTTTTATCCTTATTTCTATCATCTTTATTGCATTATAGGGTAAAAAAACACGTTATTTTATAGAATTGTACCTAGAATAGTTCTAGAAATAGTTCTATAAGCGAAGTATTACATCAATATCTGGTGTAGAATGGTTTTTGACGCTGATTTCCGAGTTTGCTGATGGGAAGGTGAAGGGGGAAATGGATGGCGGAGGTGATTGCGTCTGCGCTCAAGCTGCGACCTTGACTCGTAGTTTGTGTTGTTCGTTCCGGGAAATTGGGTGGTTTGTAGTATGAGGGTGGGCAGTCATGACTCAAATTGATAGCTTTAATTGTCGCAGAACTTTAGGTGTATGTGGTAAAGAATATATTTATTATAGTTTAATTGAAGCGGAGAAGAATGGGCTTCAAGGTGTTTCTCGTTTGCCGTTTTCGATGAAAGTCATTCTTGAAAATTTATTACGCTTTGAAGATGGTCGCACGGTTAAGAAAGAGGATATTTTAAACGTTGCAAAATGGCTAAAAGACAAGGGCAGTGGCGGTGCAGAAATCGCTTATCGCCCTGCACGGGTTCTCATGCAAGACTTTACTGGCGTTCCTGCAGTTGTTGACCTTTCTGCGATGCGTGATGCGATGGTCAATCTTGAAGGAAATGCTGAAAAAATCAATCCTCTTATTCCCGTTGATCTCATCATTGACCACTCAATTATCGTTGATGATTTTGGCACCCCTATGGCTTTTAAGGAAAATGTTGAGCATGAATATGAACGTAACGGTGAACGCTATCGTTTTCTTAAGTGGGGGCAACAGGCTTTTCAAAATTTTCGCGTTGTTCCTCCAGGAACAGGGATTTGTCATCAGGTTAACCTAGAATATTTAGCACAATGCGTGTGGATGAAGGATGATGAGAAATATCAGACAGTTTATCCTGATACCTGTGTAGGAACTGATTCGCATACAACTATGGTAAATGGTTTAGGCGTTTTGGGTTGGGGAGTTGGTGGTATTGAAGCAGAAGCTGCAATGTTAGGCCAGCCTGTTTCTATGTTGTTACCTGAAGTGATTGGTTTTCGTTTAACCGGTAAACTTAAAGAAGGTGTAACAGCTACCGATCTCGTGTTAATGGTAACACAAATTTTACGCAAAAAAGGTGTTGTCGGTAAATTTGTTGAGTTTTTTGGTCCTGGTCTGGAACACATGACGCTTGCCGATCGGGCAACAATTGCAAACATGGCACCTGAATATGGGGCAACATGTGGTTTTTTCCCAATTGATAAAGAAACAGTGCGTTATCTCAATATGACAGGACGCGATGAAGATAGGATTGCTTTGGTGGAAGCTTATGCCAAAGCACAAGGGATGTGGCATGACGAAATGGGAGCAGATCCGGTTTTTAGTGATACAATTGAATTAGATATGGGAAGTGTTGTTCCTTCTATGGCTGGTCCTAAACGCCCGGAGGGGCGTATCGCTTTGCAAACTGTTGGGCAAGGTTTTGAGAAGGCATTGGTTGAGGATTATAAGAAGACTTCTGAGCAAGATAACCGTTATCCTGTCGAGGAAGGGGAATACACGCTTGGGCATGGCGATGTGGTGATTGCTGCCATTACTTCTTGTACGAATACCTCAAATCCAAGTGTTCTTATTGCGGCAGGTCTTTTGGCGCGTAATGCTGTGGCGAAAGGTCTCAGGAGTAAACCATGGGTTAAGACTTCTCTTGCCCCTGGTTCGCAAGTTGTGGAAGCTTACCTTCATAATTCAGGTTTGCAAAAAGATTTGGATGTACTAGGGTTTAACTTAGTAGGGTTTGGGTGCACGACATGTATTGGGAACTCTGGCCCTTTGTATCCATCTATTTCTAAAGTGATTAATGATAATGGTCTCATTGCGGCTGCAGTTCTTTCAGGAAATCGTAATTTTGAAGGGCGTGTTTCCCCTGATGTGCAAGCGAATTATCTAGCTTCACCACCTTTGGTTGTTGCGCATGCTTTGGCAGGAACAGTGCGTAAAGATTTAACCAAGGAGGCTCTTGGCGAAGGTTTAGATGGTCAACCAGTTTATTTGAGAGATATTTGGCCAACTTCTCAAGAAATACAAGAGTTTATCGAAAAGAATGTTACGCGTAAGATTTTTGCTGAAAAATATGCAGATGTCTTTAAGGGAGACGAAAATTGGCAAAAAGTTCAAGTTCCTACGGGGGCTACTTATTCTTGGGATGAACAATCAACATATGTGCGCAATCCCCCTTATTTTAAGGGTATGCGGAAGATTCCTGATGTCTTACCAGACATTAAAAATGCACGGATTTTAGGTTTATTTGGTGATAAAATCACGACGGATCATATTTCTCCTGCTGGTTCCATCAAGGTTGATTCTCCTGCTGGAAAATATTTAACGGATCATGGGGTTAAGGTGACTGATTTTAACCAATATGGAACGCGTCGTGGAAATCATGAGGTGATGATGCGTGGAACTTTTGCCAATATTCGCATTCGTAACTTCATGCTAGGAGAAAATGGTCGTGAAGGAGGCTATACAGTTCATTATCCATCAGGGATAGAGCAAGCGATTTATGATGCAGCCATGGCGTATAAACAGGAAGGTATTCCGCTTGTTGTTTTTGCTGGTATTGAATATGGCAATGGATCATCTCGTGATTGGGCTGCTAAGGGCACTAATCTTCTTGGTGTAAAAGCAGTGATTGCTCAGTCTTTTGAGCGGATTCATCGTTCTAATCTCGTTGGTATGGGAATTGTTCCCTTTGTGTTTGAAGAGGGAGAAAGCTGGCAATCTTTGGGTTTAAAGGGAGATGAACAGGTAACAATTGAAGGGATTCATAACTTGAAACCCCGTCAGAAGATTGTCGCTTCAATCACTTTTTCTGATGGAACGGTAAAAACTGTTCCATTATTATGCCGTGTCGATACTGAAGATGAATTAGATTATTTGCATCATGGTGGTATTTTGCAATATGTTTTGCGTAATCTGGCAATTTAAAGCGCATTTGTTTGCTGAGAAGTATCTCTAAACTCTTCAATTGAGTATCAAGGAGTTTGTTTTCGTTTTTTGTGTCCGTTTTTGAGAATTCGATTGACGTTAGCTTTAGGATTGCGCTATAAGCTGCACAGTTACAGGCAACTGTTTGTCTTAGATTTGTTTAGAGTGGTAGGGGTATTTATTTGTGCGTTCCTACCAATGCGTTGAAAGAGAGAGATATTTATGGCGAATACACCTTCGGCTCAAAAAGCGGTGCGAAAGGTTGCTGCGCGTACGCAGGTTAATCGGGCTCGCCGTTCACGTGTTCGTACCTTCATGCGTAAATTTGATGATGCTTTAGCTGGTGGCGATAAGGCATCTGCGGAAGTGGCGTTTAAGAATTTTGAACCTGAAATTATGCGTGCAGTTTCCAAAGGGGTTTTTCATAAAAATGCTGCAGCCAGGAAAGTATCGCGTTTAGCGAAGCGTTTGAAGGCATTAAGCGTCTAAAAATTTCCCGTTTTTTAAGTCATACCAGCATCTCTGTAGATGCTGGTTTTTTATTAATACTGCTCTTTCTAAAAGAGAAGGATGCAGTGATTCTCTCCGCAAAAGTCTAGAGCAGGTTTATAGAAATTATATGGTTATCCACAAGCTTTGTGGATTTTTGCAGAGTCTTTTTTGTCAAGCTTTTTTATTTTTTTTTTTACACTGAAGATATTCTTTATTATTGGTAAATTTAGAGAAAAAAAGTGAATTGAATCAATTATTTTTCCCATTCCTTATTTATGATCAGCATAGTGATAGCAGTTTTTGATTTTATTTTGACCTCTTGCATTTTACCTCTGGTGTTTTGTATGGTTCTCCTCAGGATAAGAAAAAGACAGGGGTCATATCAGCTATTATTCTATGGTGAGTGTAAGACTTTTAATTGATGCTGCTATGGGCTCTCGTTTTAGGTAGGTTTTCTGACGGTTTTTTAGTTTTCGTGACTGGTGTGTTTTTCATTTTAGAAGAATGGATCATATCATGAATGCAAGTAAATCTTATTGGTCATCTTTGTTGGTGGGGTTGTGATGAGATTATCCTAGGGGAGGATGATAATCTTATGTGGGGTAGAGCGTTTTGCTTTTGCTAAGTTGATTTTAGCTGTTTGGCGAAACAAGGTTTTTGTTTTGATCGGGATGGAAGATGGTGGATAAATTGAACTCTAAAGCAAGCTCCTTTAAAAGGGTTTCGATGGATATCCTGTCGGCAGAGAAAGTAATAAAGGGTAATATGACGGATGTAGAGGGTGTAGGTGTTAGAAATGTTTCTTTAGAGCATCCGGTTATTTCAGAGGAGGAAAGTGCGGCGGCTTTTGCGCGTGTGATGGCGCAAGTAAAGGCGCAGGTTGGTATCGAAGCTTATAACAGTTGGTTTGGTCGTTTGAAGCTTGCTGAATATAGTCGTAATCTTGTAAAGCTTTCTGTTCCTACGGCATTTTTGCGTTCTTGGATTCAGAATCACTATGGTTCTCTTTTGACCAATTTATGGAAACAGGAGAATTCAGCGGTTCTTCGTGTTGAAGTGATTGTTCGGGGTATGAAGCGCGTGTCAAAAGCTGTTGTTTGTGGAACGAATACAGCTCCCATTGTTGCTGAAGAGCAGACGGCTTCCTCTTTTATTGAGAATTATACAGAGCATTCTGTCAAGGGGATTGATGCAGGAGTTTTTGGTTCTCCTCTTGATTCTCGCTATACTTTTGAGAGTTTTGTTGAAGGTGCATCTAACCGTGTTGCCTTAGCTGCCGCGCGTTCCATTGCCGAGGGGCATAAAAGTGCTTTGCGTTTTAATCCTCTTTTTATTCATGCGTCTGTTGGTTTAGGAAAAACACATTTGCTTCAGGCTATTGCAGCAGCAGCACTGAAGCGTTTAATGCCAGCACGAGTTATTTATTTGACTGCTGAATATTTTATGTGGCGTTTTGCGACCGCTATTCGTGATAATGATGCTCTTTCTTTTAAAGAACAGCTTCGTGATATCGATCTTTTGATTATTGATGATATGCAATTTTTGCAAGGAAAGTCGATACAGAACGAATTTTGTCATTTACTCAACATGCTGCTTGATAGTGCGAAACAGGTTGTTGTTGCTGCAGATCGCCCGCCAGCGGAATTGGAATCACTAGATCTTCGGGTTCGGTCTCGACTTCAGGGTGGCGTTGCTCTTGAAATTGAAGCGCCAGATTATGAAATGCGTTTGGAAATGTTGCGTCAACGGTTAAAGTTGGCACAACAAGATGACAATATGGTTGTTATTTCAGATGAGGTTTTGCAATATATTGCTAAAACGGTTTTGGGGTCAGGACGTGATATTGAAGGAGCCTTTAATCAGTTGTTGTTCCGTCAGTCTTTCGAGTCTGATTTATCTTTAGAACGAATTGATGAATTTTTAGGTCATTTGACACGTTCAGGTGAAACGAAGCGTATTCGTATCGAAGAAATTCAGCGTGCAGTTGCGCGCCATTATAATGTTTCTAAGCAAGATTTATTGTCCAATCGTCGGACACGTACAGTTGTGAAACCGCGACAAGTTGCAATGTATTTAGCGAAAATGTTGACACCTCGCTCATTGCCGGAAATTGGCCGTCGTTTTGGAGGGCGTGATCATACGACAGTTTTGCATGCTGTCCGTAAAATTGAAGATTTGGTTTGCGATGATCAAACCTTAGCCAAGGAGCTTGAATTGCTTAAGCGGTTGATTGGAGAACAGGCTGCATAGCTTTGATAATTTTTCTCCGCTGTGTATCGAAAATATCGCAGAGAGTTGAAGAGTGTTCACTTTTTTTCTTGTGCAGGAGTTCCTTGCCATTTTAGGAGAGGTTGAATAAAGTTCAACAGATGATTCTTTTGGGTTGGTCTGTTGTTTTTAATTTGAGAATTAATATGATTCTCTGCGAGTTATAACGGTGGTTTTTATGCGTATTACAGTTGATCGTAATCAGCTTCTCAAGTCTCTTGGTCGTGTTCACCGTGTGGTTGAGCGTCGTAATACTGTTCCTATTTTGTCGAATGTGTTGATTGATGCGGACAAGGATAGCGTACAATTAAAAGCGACAGACCTTGATTTAGAGGTTACAGAATCTTTTATAGCGAATGTAATGCAAGGGGGAGCAATAACTGTTCCTGCTCATTTGCTGTATGATATAGTTCGTAAAATTCCTGATGGCAGCGAGATTGTCTTATCAGTTAAGATGGATCAGGCGAGTACGATGTCTGTTGTTTCTGGTTGTGCACATTTCCAGCTTCAGTGTCTACCCAAAGTAGATTTTCCAGAGTCTCTTCCAGGACAGTTCGGCTACCGTTTTTCTTTATCGGCGTCAAGTTTGAAGCATTTACTTGATTGTACACAATTTGCTATTTCTACTGAAGAGACCCGTTATTATCTTAATGGTATTTATTTTCATGTTATTGATGATGGTGCTCTCAGGCTGCGTTTGGTGGCAACAGATGGTCATCGTTTGGCACAGGTTGATATGGAAGCTCCTTCAGGAATTGAGGGAATGCCTGGAGTCATTGTTCCTCGTAAGACCGTGGGAGAGTTGCAAAAGCTTCTTTCTGAAGAAAATAATGAGGATGTGTGTGTAGAGCTTTCAGAAACAAAAATTCGTTTTTCCTTAGGTTCTGTGGTTTTTACCTCGAAGTTAATTGATGGAACATTTCCAGAGTATCAACGTGTTATTCCTGTTGGAAATGATAAAAAGTTGATTGTTAACAGGCAGGATTTTTCTTCTGCGGTTGATCGTGTTTCCACGATTGCAAGTGATCGTGGTCGTGCAGTGAAGTTAACAATTGAGCAGGGGCAATTAAAGCTTGTTGTTCATAGCCCAGATTCGGGGAGTGCGGAAGATCAATTAGCAGTGACTTACACATCTGATCCACTTGAGATAGGGTTTAATTCACGTTATCTTTTGGATATTGCTGGACAGCTTTCGAGTGATGAGATGGTCTTCATGCTGTCTGAGGCTGGAGCTCCGGCTCTGATTCGAGATAATTGTGATGCGGATGTGCTTTATGTGCTGATGCCCATTCGTGTTTAGGGGGTATTGTTTTGCAATGCATGGCTGATCATGTGCACAAAGTGGCAGTGAGGCAGCTAAGGCTTTTACGTTATCGCAATTATTTTTCCTTTAATATTCATTTTTCAGGTCAGCATGTGGTTTTTACTGGCCATAATGGGGCTGGTAAGACAAACCTTTTAGAAGCATTATCTTTTCTTTCTCCTGGTCGTGGTTTGCGGCGTGCTGCTTATTCTGATGTTAGCTTTGCAAATGGTGGAGGTGAAGGGTTTGTCGTATTTGCGCGTCTTGAATGTGCTCTTTACGGTGAAGTGAATATTGGCACAGCTTTAGAAATAACTGATAACAGTCGCAAAGTACATATTAATGGTGTAAATGAGATAGGTGATTGCTTAACAGATTACTGTCATATGAGTATTCTAACTCCTTCTATGGATGGGCTTTTTACAGGTTCTTCACTTGAACGTCGTCGTTTTTTGGACCGTATGGTTTTGGCGATTGACCCTTTGCATAGTCGCCGTATAGCAGATTATGATAGAGTTATGCGTGCGCGCAATCGTTTGTTTTTGGATGAAAATGAAGATTGTGCATGGTTTGATGCTTTGGAAAAACAGATGGCAGAACTGGCAACGGCTATTGCTGCAGCACGTATCGATGTTGTTCGGCTTTTAAATGACATGTTTGCACAAACGCCATCTCAACTAGCTTTTCCACGGGCATTTTTGCAAATTGATGGTTTTTTAGAAACAGCTCTGAATACAATATCAGCGGTTGAGGTTGAAGAACAGTTTTGTGATCGGTTGCAGCATAACCGTGCGATAGATCGTGCTGCTGGACGAACATTAGAAGGACCACATCGCACAGATTTGCAGATTTTTTATGCTGATAAAAATATGGCAGCAGCGTCTTGTTCGACAGGTGAACAGAAAGCTTTATTGACAGGTTTGGTTTTATGTCATGCGCGTTTAACAGGTATGATGTCAGAGAGGGCCCCTATTCTTCTTCTTGATGAAATAGCGGCGCATCTTGATTCTCATCGTCGTGCTGCTTTATTTGATATTCTTGATGATTTAGGGGGGCAAACATTTATGACAGGAACAGATCCCATTTTATTTGACGCTTTGAAAGGGCGAGCAGAGTTTTTCGCGATTAAGGATGGAACTTTGTTGCAGTAAAAACATGCTAACAATTTTTATAAGGTGATGATCCAGAAGAAGAAGCGATTATGTCGATGATTATAACGGTTTTAAATGGTCCTAATTTAAATTTTCTTGGTAAACGTGAACCGGAAATTTATGGCACCGAAACTTTAGAAGATATTGAAAAACTTTGCCAAGAATGTGCCACAAGGCTTGGCGTAACAGTAAACTTTCATCAAAGCAATTACGAGGGAAAATTGGTAGAGTGGATACAGAAGGCAATTGGAGTCAGTGCAGGGTTAATCATCAATCCCGCCGCTTATAGCCATACCTCTATTGCAATTCTTGATGCATTAAAGATGTTTACGGAGACAAAAGTAGAGGTTCATTTGTCTTCTATTTATCACCGTGAGGCTTTTCGTCACCATTCTTATACATCTGCGGCTGTAGACGCAGTCATTGTTGGCTGTGGGGGTGATGGATATTGGCTTGCACTTGAATATATTGTGAAACGATTTAATTATAAGAAATAAAAAGCAATGTTGGATAAGAGGGATACGGAATTTGAATTGACTTGATAATTATTTTTTGGATAAATACAATACAGGACATTGTGTTTATTACAACTTCCAGATGCGTATGACGGGGGTAGGTGAAGATGAAAAGCTTTATGAGACAATTAGGAATATTTGCAGTTTTAAGTGGTATGCTGCTTATTTCTGGTTGTAAAATTGATGTCCTTCAACCATCGGGTTATGTTGCGCGCCAACAGCTTATTTTGATTGCTATTTGTGTGCTTGTTATGCTTTGTGTTGTCATTCCTGTAATGGTTAGTGTGGTATTTTTAGCTATCAAGTATCGTGCATCGAATACAAAAGCAGATTATTTACCTGATTGGGGGCATTCCAATAAAATTGAAGCATTTATGTGGGGTATTCCAATTGTTATTGTAACGATTTTGGGTTTATTAACAGCTTATTACACCTATAGGCTTGAGCCTACGAATTCCCTTCCCGTAGAAGTTGTTGGTGAAGGGAAGCCATTGCAAGTTGATGTTGTAGCTCTTGATTGGAAATGGCTCTTTATTTATCCAGAATATGGTATTGCATCAATCAATGAAATTTATGCACCGGAAGGTCGTCAGGTTTTGTTGCAGTTGACATCAGAGAATTCTGTGAATGCCTTTTGGGTGCCAAAACTCGGCACGGTTCTTTATGCTATGCCGCAGATGAATTCTAAATTACATTTGGTGGCTGAAGAACAAGGAGTCTTCAAAGGAAGTTCGGCAAATTATAGTGGGGATGGTTTTGCAGGGATGCGGTTTAAATGGCATTCTGTATCTTCGCAGGATTTTGACAATTGGATTGCTAAAGCTCGGTCCCATGGTCAAGTGCTTGATCGTGCCTCTTATCGTCAGCTTACCATTGCCCCTCGCATGGGTGATGTTCCTGCAAAGGAAAAGGATGCTGAGGTGCGTTATTTTGCACCTGTCGAGAAGGGGCTTTATTACCGAGTTGTTAATCGATGTGTTGATGAAAATACGGTATGTAATGAAGATTTAATGAAGCGTGCTGCGGCTCAAACACTTTGGGGTGCACTGTGTTCAGTTTTTGATGATGGTGTTATTTGAGAGTATCGATCGAGAAGAGTCCTTTTTAAGATAAGGTTTCTTTTAAACTGGGATTTCATTTGATATAGGTTGAGAGATGTTTGGAAGACTTACAGATCCTACGGCAGGTGCTTTTCATGCGCTTGCACATGAACCGATCGTTTTGTACACATGTATTGCGATTGTATTGGGTGGCCTTGTTGCTTTTCTTGCTTTGACAGTATTGGGGTGGTGGGGAGTTTTGTGGCGAAATTGGATCACAACAGTTGATCATAAACGCATTGGCATTATGTATATTATTCTTGGGATCATCATGCTTGTTCGTGGTTTTGCGGATGCGATTATGATGCGAACGCATCAGGCTTTTGCACTTGGCAGTGAAACGGCTGGATATTTGCCACCAGAGCATTTTGATCAGATTTTTTCTGCTCATGGCGTTATTATGATTTTTTTCATGGCTACGCCTATTTTATTTGGTCTTTTCAATTATCTTATACCGCTTCAAATTGGTGCACGCGATGTTGCTTTTCCCTTTGCAAATAATTTAGGTTTTTGGATTACTGCCGCTGCGGCAATATTGATTAACATATCACTAGGGGTTGGTAATTTTGGTCGTGGTGGTTGGTTGATGTACCCACCTTTCTCAGAGTTACAAGGGAGTCCAGATACAGGGGTCGATTATTATTTGTGGTCACTTCAGCTGTCTGGTATCGCAACGACGATGGGGTCAATCAATTTTGTCGCAACTATTATTAAAATGCGTGCTCCTGGCATGACGATGATGAGAATGCCCGTTTTTTGTTGGAGCGCTTTCGTTAGCAATGTCCTTATTTTAGTTATTTATCCTGTTTTAGCTGTAGCATTCGCACTCTTGGCATGTGATCGTTATTTGGGCATGAATTTCTTTACCAATGTTGGTGGAGGAAATCCCATGGTATGGATTAACTATGTTTGGATTTTTGGTCATCCTGAAGTTTATGTTTTGGTTGTTCCTGCTTTTGGAATTGTCTCTGAAGTTGTATCAACGTTTTCGTCAAAACGCCTTTTTGGTTATACTTCAATGGTATGGGCAATGTTGGTTATTTTGGTTCTTTCGCTTCTTGTTTGGGGGCACCATTTCTTCACCATGGGTGGGGGTGAAGCTGTAAATACCTTCTTTGGTATTGCGACGATGATCATTGCTGTTCCAACAGGTGTAAAAGTCTTTAATTGGTTGTTGACCATGTATAAAGGTCGAATTCGTTTTGAGCCTCCTATGCTTTGGTGCATGGGAATGATCTTTACATTCGTTGGGGGTGGATTGACGGGTGTTTTAATGTCTATCGTACCTGCTGATTGGCAATTTCACAATTCACTGTTTTTGATAGCCCATTTCCATCATACAATTATTGGCGGTGTCGTTTTTGCCTATTTGGCTGGGCTTGCTTTTTGGTTCCCAAAAGTCTTTGGTTATAAACCAAATCGGGCACTTGGTATTGCGTCTTTTTGGTGTTGGTTCATTGGTTTCCACCTTGCTTTTTTTCCAGTCTATGCGCTTGGTTTAATGGGAGCGACGCGTCGTCTCCAACATTATATGGAACCTAGTTGGCAGCCGATGTTTATGATTGCTGCACTGGGCGCGTTTATTATCTTGCTTGGTATCCTGTGTTTTGTGCTGCAAGTTGTTTTGGCAATCTGGTATGGTATCAAGCATAAGGGACGTTTACCAATAACATTAAATGATTCTTGGGGTGACGCACGTACGCTTGAGTGGTTTACCTCTTCCCCACCTCCTTCTTATAATTTTGCAGTGATTCCGAAGGTGCAAACTGACGATGCTTATTGGAATATGAAGAAGAATGGGTATCAACGTCAGACAAGTGGATTTTCAAAAATCCATATGCCATCAAATACCTCAGCTGGAATTATTGCGGGATTCTTCTCGTTAGTTGTTGGTTTTGCGCTTGTTTGGCATATTTGGTGGCTTGTTGCGATTGGGTTGATTGGTTTTTTTGCAACAATTATATGTCATTCCTTAACGGGTGATCACCATGGTTACTACATTTCAGCTGAAGAAGTACAAAAAACTGAGGATGCTTTTACAGCTGTTATGAAAGAGCAGGGAATAACAATATGAGTACGACGACAATGAATAATTCTCATATTGATGAGCATCATCACGACAGTAGCTCGATAATGACATTTGGTTTTTGGGTTTATATTCTTTCGGATTTAATCCTATTCTCAACACTTTTTTCAAGTTTTGTTGTTTTTTCTGCTTCTTATGGTGGAGGAAAAGCGGGCAATGAATTTATTGATTTAAACTTTGTTTTGGTTGAGACCGCCATCTTATTACTGTCATCAATTACTTATGGGTTTGTAATGGTCCAAACGCATAAAGGTAACATCGGTGGTGTACGTTTATGGATGGCTATTACCTTTGTGCTTGGATTTTGCTTTATTGGAATGGAAATTTACGAATTTCATGAACTTTTGAATGAGGTATTTTATTACGATCCTAATGCTTATGCTGGTATTGATCCTGCAACAGGTTTACAGATTTTTGGAAAAGAAGTTTTATCAGCTTATTGGTCAGCGTTTTTTGCTTTGGTTGGTACACATGGTCTCCATGTAAGTGCTGGTCTTCTGTGGATGATAGTGATGTTTTTTCATCTCCGTCGTTGTGGTTTAGATCAGGATAATAAAACACGTTTAGCATGTCTTTCCATTTTCTGGCATTTACTTGATATCGTGTGGGTTGGTGTTTTCACAATGGTTTATCTGTTAGGAGCATTGTAATGAGTGTGCATAATGAAACACATAGTCCCAGTACTGGTTCCTATTTAGTTGGCTTTATTCTGGCTGTACTTTTCACTTTGGGTTCTTTTGTTCCTGTGATGTATGGGATGATGGACAGTTGGGCAATTAGCACAAAGGTTGCGTATCTTATTGGGATGGCAATTATTCAGATTATAGTGCAGATTGTTTTCTTTTTGCATTTGAATTCTGGTCCCGATGCAAAATGGAATTTAAGCGCCTTGTGGTTTGCGGTTATTTGCGTTTTTGTCATTATTGGGGGTACATGGTGGGCTATTTCTCATTTAAATTATAATATGATGGGCGGTTCAGGACGTGTTGTTGAGCCGGAAATATCAGGAGAAGCGGGTTCTTCGGCATTAGAGCAATTATCAGATACACAAGAGACAGAAAAGCATTTATTAAGTAAAGACATATCTGCGGAGAAGTTGCCAAGTATGCAAGTTCCCGCAGATTCTGCACCAGGCTCTGGAATGCCTATGGGGCAAGCCCCTGCTATGCAGACACCTGTAGAGCCTGCACCAGGCTCTGGAATGCCTATGGGGCAAGCGCCCGCTATGCAGACACCTGTAGAGTCTGCACCAGGCTCTGATATGCCTTTAGGGCAAGCGCCCGCTATGCAGACACCTGTAGATTCTGTACCAGGTTCTGAAATGCCTTTAGAG
>NZ_HE997540.1:506915-550981 GCF_000312545.1 Bartonella senegalensis OS02 | reverse complement strand
TACCAGGCTCTGGAATGCCTATGGGGCAAGCTCCCGCTATGCAGACACCTGTAGAGCCTGCACCAGGCTCTGATATGCCCAAGTAAGTACAACTGCGGGGCAGATATTGTAAAGAGTTAGATGGTTACCGGGCAGAGATACCCTAGCCATCTTGCCAGCCCTGTGGGCTTTGGTATGTGTAAATGTTTGTGCGAAGCTGGTAGGCGAAGGGTTATTTAGAATTTTATTGTTACGATTGTGAATGTGTTTTTATTTTAAATAATGAAATCTATAGATAATTTAATAAAATCTTATTGGTCTTCGAGACAACACTCGTTTTATAAATCTACAAGCAGAAGTGTTGACACAATTTAGTACAGAGAGAATGAGGGCATTTAAAAGATCGTTTATAGTATGTTAAAGTAAAGTCATAAAGAAGGGATGTTTCAGAGCGAGTTAATTTATATGAAAGTCTTTTACTTGAAGATTTTTGCAATAATAACATACAATTAAATCAAAGATTTGAGAAATCATTAGGAAATTTAATGCATGCGGTTTCAATGACAGTTATTGGTGCCGGTTCTTATGGTACTGCATTAGCCATTGTGCTTGCTCGTAATGGCCATCATGTTCTCCTATGGGGATATAATCCTCAGCATATCAAGGAATTACAGAAACATCGTTGTAACCAAGCATTTTTACCCGATGTTCAATTTCCTGATAATCTATGCCCTGAAGATTCGCTTAAAACTGCAATAACGACAAGTCGCAATATATTAATCGCTGTTCCAAGCCATGTATTTCATCAGGTATTGTACAATGTCCGACCTTACTTAGATCAACATTCACGGATTATTTGGGCAACCAAAGGCTTGGAGCATGGTACGGGACGCCTCCTACAAGAAGTTGCACGTGAAATTCTAGGTGATAAAATCCCTTTAGCTGTTTTTTCTGGACCGACTTTTGCTAAGGAGCTTGCTATTGGTTTGCCTACAGCAATTACTGTAGCAGCTTCTGATGCTGAATTTAGTGAAGAACTCCAGCAACTTTTTCATTGTGATAAAAGTTTTAGAGTTTATAAAAATCCAGATATGATCGGTGTTCAACTAGGTGGAGCAGTCAAAAATGTCATTGCTATTGGTGCAGGAATATCAGATGGTATGGGATTTGGAGCAAATGCGCGAATAGCTCTCATCACACGAGGATTAGCTGAAATTAGTCGCTTAGGTATTGCTATGGGTGCGCAGCTTTCAACATTTATGGGCATGACAGGTTTAGGGGATCTGGTTTTAACATGTACCGATAATCAGTCGCGCAATCGCCGTTTTGGAATGCTGCTTGGGCAAGGAATGGATAGAGAAGAAGCAAAAAAACAGATTGGTCAGATTGTTGAAGGTTATTTAAATACCAGAGAAGTGCATATGTTAGCACAACGTATTGGGGTAGAAATGCCAATTACAGAGCAAATTTACCAGGTGCTCTATTGTGGTAAAAGTGTATCCAAAGCGGCTAATGCATTACTAAGCCGTGAACTCAAAGATGAGATGTATGATACAGGACGCTTTTAATTTAATGGAGATAGCCCATTTACTTATGACCGTATAGGACAGGGAGCTATTTATATTCCTCATGCAACCTTATCAATAATTGGGGGCATCAATCCTCACGCATTCTGCCCTTTATACGCAATGTTTCATATGGCAAAGGCAATGATGGTTTTATCCAACAGTTTCAAATACTGGTCTTTTCCGATGATACAAAAGATTGGAACTTGGTTGAGAGAATCCCAATCAAGAGGCTTAGAAGGACTATGAAGGGATGTGTTTCAGTCTCTTTATGAGAAACTTCCTAGGCTTGTCAAAACACCCGTTTGTGATGCGTTTTTCTCCTAAAGCTCAAGAGATGTTTCGTGAATGGATGGAAAAGATTTTAAAACAAGTCAAAGGGAATGACCTTTCTGAAAACTTACAAGCGCATCTTTTGAAAATGCCCAAAGCCATAGCAAGCCTTGCCTTGATTTTTGAAATTATCGAAGGTGGGCATTTCGAAATCAGAGGTACCTTCAAACAGCATTGTGCTGGGAAAAGTACCTTTTAAGTCATATGAGAGATATGACCATAACAAGACAGAAACTGACAAAAGATCACATTGATTATTTTAAAAGCGGTGAGCTTTAGAACCGGAAATTCATAAGAGCCAGTTTTTTTTATGCTCTATGACTTAAACATACAAAAATTTATTACTGTTTAAGCCATATCTTTAAAAAAGAAGCCCTCCATTCTCAATGTCATTCACCTGAGAAAAAGCACGTAATATGTATCTAAGCGGTATACAAGTAACCATTTTCTATTTTAAAAGAGTTATGGATAATCATTCTCCTTGAGCTTCTTCACTTTGTTTTAATTCTTCAAGAATTGGCATAGACATAATGTTATAACCTGAATCAACATAATGAATCTCACCAGTGACCCCTGAAGATAAATCAGAAAGCAGGTAAAGAGCAGATTTTCCAATTTCATTAATATTTACATTACGGCGTAGGGGCGCATTTCGGCGTTGATGTGAAAAAATTGCTCGTGCAGCTGCAATACCATTACCAGCTAAGGTCCTAATAGGACCGGCTGAAATTGCATTAACGCGAATATTCTGAGCACCAAAGTCAGCAGCTAAATAACGCACCATAGCCTCTAAAGCAGCTTTAGCAACACCCATAACATTGTAATTAGGAACAACTTGCTGTGAAGCGCCATAAGTGAGTGTTAAAAGCGTACCACCATGAGGCATAAGCCTACCCGCACGTTGGGCAATTTCAGTAAAGGAATAAGCCGAAATAACCATTGTGCGCTTAAAATTTTCACGTGTTGTCACATCAACATAACGTCCTTTTAGTTGATTTTTATCTGAAAAACCAATAGCATGAACAACGAAATCTATAGTTTTCCATTCTTTTTCAAGACGATCAAAGACACGATCAACATTTTCAATTTTTTCAACGTCACACTCAAGTACTAATTTGCAGCCAATTTTTTCTGCTAAGGGTTGAACACGTTTTCCGAAAGCATCTCCTTGATAGGTAAATGCTAATTCAGCGCCTGCTTTTGCAAGTTGACACGCGATGCCCCAAGCAATTGAATGGTCATTTGCAACCCCCATAATAAGGCCACGTTTGCCCTCCATCAAACCTTTCATATTATTCTCCGTAAGACCGTGCTTTTTTAAATCAGCTAAGAATTCCTATTTATCCATAACGTTGGAAAATGAGCGTTGCATTGGTACCGCCAAAGCCAAAGGTATTTGACAAGACAGTATTAAGTTGTTGATGATCACGGCGTTCACGCACAATTGGCATATCGGCAAAAGCTGGATCAAGCTCTTCAATATGGGCACTTTCGCAAATAAAATTATGATTCATCATTAACAGTGTATAGATTGCTTCTTGAACACCTGCTGCTCCCAAGGAGTGACCAGTCAGAGATTTTGTAGCGGAAATAGGTGGACATTGATCACCTGCTCCAAAGATACGACGAATCGCTTCTATTTCAGGAGGATCACCAACAGGTGTTGCTGTTGCATGGGGGTTAATATAATCAATTTTATTCTTCACGGTTGCCAATGCCATACGCATGCATCGCTCTGCTCCGTCTCCTGATGGAGCAACCATATCATGCCCATCGGATGTCGCACCATAACCAACAATTTCTCCGTAGATTTTTGCACCACGTGCTTTAGCGCATTCTAGTTCTTCAAGAACCAAAACTCCAGCTCCACCAGCAATAACAAATCCATCGCGATGAGCATCGTACGCACGAGAAGCTTTTTCTGGTACGTCATTATATTTGCTGGACATAGCACCCATGGCATCAAACAAAACAGATAATGTCCAATCCAGATCTTCGCAGCCACCAGCAAAGATGCGATCCTGCTTGCCATATTGTATCATCTCATAAGCATTTCCAAGACAATGATTAGAAGTAGCGCAAGCAGAAGAGATTGAATAGTTCACTCCTTTAATTTTGAAAAAAGTTGCAAGTGTTGCGGATGCTGTAGAACTCATTGCTTTAGGTACGACAAAAGGGCCAACACGCTTTGGACTTTTTTGACGTGTAATGTCAGCGGCCTCAACGATTGACTGCGTTGAAGCTCCTCCAGAGCCCATAATAATCCCTGTGTGTTCATTGGAGACTTCATGGGGCTCTAAACCCGCATCAGCAATTGCTTGATCCATGGCGATATGATTCCAAGCTGTTCCACGTCCATGAAAACGCAGAGCACGTCTATCAACAAGTTCTTCTATATTGATATCAGGTTTACCGTAAACTCTACTACGAAAGCCTAATTCGGCATACTGAGGTGCGTAAGAAATCCCAGATTTTGCTTCATATAAACTGGCTAAAACGGTTTCTGGGTTATTTCCAATTGCGGAGACGATTCCCATACCAGTTACGACAACTCGACGCATTCATACCTCCTTGTTTCATAAAGAATAGTAAAATATACCCTCTAATGGAAATAGTTTTTTAGTCTTCTTTGAACAGAGCAACGCGTAAATCACTTGCTTTATAAATGCTTTCTCCATCTGCTTTCACCCATCCATCTGCTATTCCCAAGACCAAATTTCCACGCCGGATACGTTTAAAATCTATTCCATATTCAAGAAGTTGAGTTTGTGGAGTTACCATACCTGATAATTTTACTTCACCTGTTGATATAGCCCTCCCTTTTCCTGGTTCACCTAACCAGCCGAGAAAAAAACCTGTCAATTGCCACATGCCATCCAAACCAAGACATCCTGGCATGACGGGATCGCCTATAAAGTGGCAATTAAAGAACCATAGGTCTGAAGTAATGTCAAACTCAGCGCGAACCATTCCTTTATTGTATTCACCGCCAGTCTCATTAATGTCAGTGATTCGATGGACCATCAACATTGGTGGTGCTGGTAATTGTGCATTACCCTTACCAAACATTTCGCCGCGAGCGCAGCTTAGAAGCTCCTCATAAGTGTAGCGAGACTTTTGTTCAGCCATTGTTACTCCATTTATTTGCGTATATTTTTCTTCTGCGCTTTTCCCCAACCTACTTTTAGAGCAAATTTTAAGGAGAGGGAAATGTTTTATATTATTTTTTAATGACAGCAGCCCTTTTTTATGTATCCTGCATGGCTAGTTATTTAAAATGGAATAAAAAATTATATCATACTGTCCCCATTTTTTTGTGTTTTAGTTTGATGGGAACAGAAATACATTTTGGTTTTTATCATGTCAGTAAACGCAGATAATTTAGGTTTTAATGAAGAAGAACAGTTCACGAAAGACTGTGGAAAAGTTGTGAGGTGTTATTCCATATCTATGTTGGAAAAGCATTTGCGTCAAAATGGTTTAAGGCCAACACGCCAGCGACTAGAGCTTGCTAATATGATTTTTTCACAAGGTAATCGCCACATTGCCGCTGAAGAGCTTTATGAAGAAGCAATTAAATTGGGTGTTCCTGTGTCTTTAGCAACTGTTTACAATACGCTGCATCAATTTACAGAAGCAGGATTGTTAAGGATTATTGCTGTAGAAGGTTCTAAAACTTGGTTTGATACCAATACATCTGATCATTACCATTTTTATATAGAAGGCGAAAATCGTATTCTTGATATTCCATGCAATTTGGAAGAAGCTCCTATTATTGGCAATTTGCCTCAACCACCAGAGGGTATGGAAATTTCCCATGTGGATTTGATAGTTCGTTTAAAACCAAAAAAATTGATTGGATGAGAGAACTGTGAGAATGCAACAAAAAGGGATGAAAATTAAACTGAATTAGTTTACACAATCACCAACTGTTTATTTTTTCATCAGGATAGATTCCCCATAACTGTGATTGATAAAACCATCCGCGGGTATTCTGAATGCTGATTTCGCACCAGTGTCCATTGCATTGGCGAATATTACCAATAACATTAGGCTCAACTTCTGCTACAACTTCTGCGTTATCTGCTGGGCTTTTGCGAAGCATTAGCCTTTTTGTTTTATCTTTTTGCCATGGAATAGTTATAGCGGTTCGTTTTCCTGATAAAAGTGATTGATAGATCCAACCTTCATCGCCTTCGGCATCACGAATTTTGCGCCATTGATCGTATTCTTGAATGATTTCAATAGGTAAGCCCTGTTTTGTGTAGGTAAAGATGATAGCATAACCACTCCCTGGCCCAACACGCACATTAACGCGGGTAGGCTTAATTGAAGCAAATCGTGGCAATGGTAAGCCACTTGGTCCTAAATTTTGCCCTAAATTTTGCCCTAAATTTTGATTGAGTGTTTGTGCGTGTAAAAAACGAGGTGAATTAAATATAAAAGCTTCTGCTATTAAGAGACATAATGCAAGCACGGAAAATTGAAACCAACGAGAATCTTGCACACTGAAACCCTTTATCTCTTCGTTTTTATATCGGTGAATTTAAGACCTGTAAGATAGGAGTGAGAACTGATCAAAGCTATGACATATCGATAGTTAAAGAGATCTAAACAGTCAGCAAATTTTTACAAAAATAACGGTAGAAATAAGGAAAAATTTGAATTTTTTAACGGTCGCGGTGTTTAAAAATACACCCGTAAATGAATATTCAGCTTTTATAGAATTGCACGTTTGAGATAAATATTGGAAAGACTGAGTGTCTTGCAGCGCTGTATCAATTTTATATAAAAAATAGGAGTAAGGTTTTGTGTCTCTTTACTTTGTTTATTTTTGAAACGGGGATACGAATATACTCGTATTATGAATCAAAAAAAATTGTTCGATAATGGGTCAATCAAGAGATTAGTGTATGCCTTGAAAAGCACTTTGATAGTGGATGTATCAAGCGATGAATGAATCTTTGTAAATGTAAAAGCGTGAGTGATATTGATACAAAGTATTGATTTATAATGATAATTTAGCGTTATTCAACTTGAATGAGAACCCTGAACAACGTAGGCTTCTCTCATTTCAAATCTCGCTATGCTGAATCAATCAAAATGATTCGCTTATACGTTGCAAGCGGAATGAGCGTCTGGATAAAAACTATAGAAGAAAATAGTAAATATGCCTCTTATGAACCATCTTAAGTACTAAGAGCTGTCGCAACATTGCGGGTTGGTAAAAGAGTATGATGATACTGGCTTACTGTTTCACAGGCATAAAGATGGGGGTGTCAATGGATTTACAGTTATACTCTTCACGGACGCTGTTGTGAAATGGGCTTGGATGCCTTGAGAGATGTTTTTTTAACAAACCCGTAAATGGGCAATCCAATGGTGTTCTGTTTTACGTGAGCGGCTTAACCCCATTAAGGGAAGGTCACTATAAAGATAAGGTTAACTTCTCACTTCTTTAACCTAAAGACAACTTTCCTCAAAGGCAACGCTTTTTATAAACTTTTCAATTTGATCATAGTCGGCTAAAATAATTTTATTAATTGCCTAATACTGTACCAAATAAGCAGATCAAGCTGCATGAGCACACGTTCATTCCGAGTCATTATGAGGCATTCAAAATTACAGAATCTTATCGATTCATTTAACAAATGAGAAGAGATCGCATTTATAACTGCCTTTATGGACACACTCGCATATTATGAGAACAACATGTGCTTTTTTTCTCTGAGATTAAGGAGCTAAAGGATGTTAGATGTTTCCAAGTAAGAAAATCATTCCAGATGGAATAAGCAAAGAAAAAAACTACCTTAGGAGATGACAGAAAAACCATTGACAAGGAACGAGGCACTCTTTGTAGCAAAAAAACTTTAAACAATCTCAAACGATAGGCTGCTCCTACTGCTTGAAAATAGCTACAAGATAAGAATAGCCAATGCTCTTTAGAAAAAATTACGCATCATTTCAAATAACGAATACGGAAAACATCCCTAAGCAACGCACGTGATATAAAAAACCCAACTTACAATAGAAGGAGAAACTTCGTAGCCTTTTTATCTCTATACCATGACCAAAGGAATTTTATACCACATGAACACGTTATACTAAATAAATACAGGGATATTATTTCAGCGGAGAATTCCGGCCGTTGCTAATAAGACCTTCTCTTTGTGCACGCTTACGTGCAAGCTTCCGTGTACGACGAACAGCTTCAGCTTTTTCACGAGCACGCTTTTCTGATGGTTTTTCATAATAACCACGCATTTTCATTTCACGAAAAATGCCTTCACGCTGCATCTTTTTTTTCAGAGCGCGTAGCGCTTGATCAACATTATTATCACGAACGAGTACTTGCACTATTTATCCTGCTTTATTCTAATGTCACAAATAATATGAAAAAACCATTTCCTTTTAAATATAGACCTAAAAGGATGCACATTACACGCCTATCATACGTATAAAGATATACGTAGATATCACATAAAGAAGGTGTTTGTCTATATTGCTTTTTAAAATTCTCATCTTTTTACTCTAAGATGCTTTTAATCATGAATGATTTCGTTCACTAGGACAAGCTTATGAAAGTCCTTGTATCTGATCATTTTCGTCAAGATAAATTTTTTCAGCGATAGGGGAATGCGGTAAACCAGGCATAGTCATGATATCTCCGCAAATGATGACAATAAAGCCCGCACCTGCCAAAAGACGAACTTCGCGTACAGGAATTTCAAAATCAACATGAGCACCGTATTGAGTAGGATCAGCAGAAAACGAGTAGGGTGTTTTAGCCATACAAATAGGGTACGAGCCGTAACCTTCTTGTTGCCAAGATTCAAGTTGTTTGAGAAGAGGAGCTGGAATGATGGCTCCACGTCCACCATAGAGATTTTTTATAATACAATTAATTTTTTGAACGAGAGGGAGCTCATCTTGATACAAAACTTTAAAATGGGCATTTTTTTCTTCAATTAAGGTAACAAGTTCTTGAGCAAGTTCTATGGCGCCTTTTCCACCTTGTTTCCAATGTTTGCAAAGAACAGCTTTGTGTCCAGTTGTTGCAACTATTTTCTGTAGCGCACTTATTTCAGTATCGCTATCGGTATCAAAATGATTGAGTGCGACAACACAAGGGATACCGTAGTGCTCCATGTTTCTTATATGCCGTAAAAGATTGGCTGCGCCTTTTTGTAAAGCGGTGATATTTTCTTCTTTAAGATTATTTTTATCGACACCACCATTCATTTTTAATGCGCGAATTGTTGCGACAATCACTGTAGCATCTGGTACAAGACCAGTTTGTCGACATTTAATATTGAAGAATTTCTCTGCTCCAAGATCAGCTCCAAATCCCGCTTCTGTAACAACATAATCGGCAAGTTTTAAGGCAGTTTTTGTTGCAATAACTGAATTACAGCCATGAGCAATGTTGGCGAAAGGTCCTCCGTGAACAAGAACAGGGTTATTTTCAATTGTTTGTACGAGATTGGGTTGCATGGCATCTTTAAGCAGAACTGTCATTGCGCCTTCTGCATGAAGATCAGCAACGGTTACGGGTGATTTGTCATAGCGATAGGCAACAATAACTTTTTTGAGTCTCTGCGCAAGATTTTCTAGATTTTCAGCGAGACAAAAGATAGCCATAATTTCTGATGCAACAGTAATATAAAAACCTGTTTGACGTGGAAATCCGTTGGTTACTCCTCCCAATGAAATAACGATATCGCGCAATGCACGGTCATTCATATCAAGGACTCGTTTCCACACAATGCGGCGTGGATCAATATTGAGAGTATTCCCCCAGTAAATATGATTATCGATCATTGCAGCAAGAAGATTATGAGCAGCTGTAATGGCGTGAAAATCACCGGTAAAATGCAAATTAAGATCATCCATTGGTACAACTTGAGCATAGCCACCTCCAGCAGCACCACCTTTTACACCAAAACAGGGACCTAGAGACGGTTCTCTCAAGGCGGCAATGGTTTTTTTTCCAATGAGATTGAGAGCATCATTAAGACCAACGGTTGTTGTTGTTTTTCCTTCTCCGGCAGGTGTTGGATTGATAGCCGTAACAAGGATAAGTTTACCATCGGGATTTTTACTAAGCGATTTTATATATGCAGAAGAAATTTTAGCTTTATCATGTCCATAAGGAATGAGATTTTCATGTGCAATACCGATTTTTTGCGCAATTTTAGTGATGTGTTGCTTTTGAGCAGAGCGAGCAATTTCAATATCTGTCTTAGGCATGGAAAAATTCTTTACATGTGGCTTTTGTTGACATTAAGCGTGTGTATTATAAACGAACGAGAGGAACTCTAATATACAGTGCACAAGACATCATAAAGATCAATGATATAGTCTGCAAGAAGGAATGCTAAAGTGGAGCAAAAGCAGGTTTTATAGTTTTTTAGAAAAATGAGGAATCGCTTCGTTTTTCATTCTGACAAGCTTTAAAAAGAAATGCATGATTCAGGAAAAACTTCTTTATACGATATTTTTTCATAAGAGCATTTTGTGATGCTCTTTTATTCTTCCAACAGTATATTCTATTCAGATTTTCTATATCTTCAAGTTTTGTGGAAGAGAGTTTAGTTAAAAGGATGCAAAATTTGCAAAAGAGGACAGAATATTCGGTTTTGAGTGAAAAAATGTAAAAAGATCTTCAAAAATCTTTATTTTTGACGAATAAAAATATGTGAAGCATTCGGTACGTTGAAAAAATATTCAGCAAAGTAATCCTGATTCGCAGTCAAAAAGCAAACATTTTGTTCTGTGATAATGCATAACAGGTGATAAAAAATAACGCACTAAATTTCTGTTTACTAATTTCAATAACTAACTGAAGAGAAAGAGAAACTCCATGAATGGCGCACCCGAAGAGATTCGAACTCCTGACCCCCAGATTCGTAGTCTGGTGCTCTATCCAGCTGAGCTACGGGTGCACTTCTAATTTTTATCTCATTAAGAAAGGGTTCCTAATCGTTTCATGAAGGAATTGCAAGTGAAACTTGGTAAAAATAAAAATTTTATCTTTTTATGGAGGGTCCATTTTTAAAAAGGCTACAGTGTGTTTCTAGTTTTAGTTGTATTTTAGCAAGAGTTATTTTTGTTGTATTAACGACGGGGCAAATCAATATGAACGATAGTTAACTTGACGTTTTAATTTATGAAAGATAGTCAATAAAGAGATGAGATATGTGTTTTACGGTGGGGGAGTGAGGTGCGCTACCTGCAATTCGGTTTTTATGTAAAACTCGGATATTAGTGTTGAAGACTGTTTCAGACAAATTTGCATATTCATGAAACAGTAAGGATAGGTGTATGGAGTTTTCAAAAAAAATCTTTCCTCTGATGTGTTTTGTTGTCATTTTGATGGTTACTTATTGGGCAGGGAAAAAGAGTTCAGAACAATTTATTCCATTAGTGGATAAAACGACAAATACCTCTCATAAACTCTCAAAAGTTTCCATGGGAAGGCCGCCAACAAAGGTTGTTATTGATCTTGTAAAAGTTCAAGATTTTCATGAACAGTTGAATGTGCTTGGGAGTGGACAAGCATTTACATCGGTGGAGTTAACCCCTTGGTCATCAGGTGTTATTGATAAGTTTTTTGTATCAGCTGGTACAAAAGTACAAGAGGGTGATGTTATTGCAAAGCTTGATTCTAAAAAGGAAGAAATAGCGGCTGCAAAAGCAAAAGTACAACGTGATAATAGTGCATTAACGCTTTCACGTATTCTTAAATTACGTGCCAGCAAGACAGCAACAGAGGTTCAAGAAATTACTGCGCGCTTAGAGCTGGATAATGCGAATTTGGTTTTGCGTAATGCTGAGTTAGATCTTGAACGGCGAACAATTCGTACACCGATTAGCGGGATTGTTGGTATTTTACCCATTGATGAAGGCAATGCTGTATCTCTTAATACTGTAATAGGTCGTGTTGAGAATAGAGAACGTATTTTAGTCGATATATGGGTTCCTGAACGGTACGCATCGCATATTCATAAAGGAGATGAAGTGACTGCGACATTAACAGCACAGCCGGATAAAACTTTTGTTGGTCATATTTATGCGATTGATAATGTTATTAATCCAGAAAGCCGCACACTTCATGTTCAGATTGAAATCAAGAATGAAAAAGATATCTTCATGTCTGGTATGTCTTTTTCTGTTGCGTTGCAATTTTATGGTGGATTGCTTCCTGTTGTTAATCCTCTTGCGATTCAATGGAACAGCAAAGGATCATTTGTTTGGCGTGTGAAAGATGGGAAAGTAGAGCCCATTCCAGTATCAATCATTCAGCATAAAGCAGATCAAGTGTTTGTGAAAGCAGCTCTCAAAAAGGGTGATCAAATTGTCATTCAGGGAGTACAAATGCTTTATCCAGGAAGTCAGGTAACGATTGATGATTCAAAAAAACATCAACAGCAATTATCAGCACTTCCCAAGCAGGATGTACAATGAGTGAAGATGTAAGCACAAAACAGCATAGAGCACAGGAAGAGCAAGGTGGTATAATTGCTTTATTTATTCGCAGACCGGTTTTTACCTTTGTTTTAAATGCTATGATTATAATAGCAGGGTTTGTTGCCTGGCTGAATGTTGATATACGAGAACTCCCGGATGTTGATACTCCAGTGATGACAATCATGACGGCTTTTTCTGGAGCATCGGCGGAAACAATAGATCGTGAAGTTACAAAAATTATAGAAGATGCCGTTTCTCGTGTTTCAGGTGTTAAAACGATCTCTTCAACATCTTCTTTTGGCCGTTCACGTGTGGAGATTAATTTTAATGTTGGTGTTGATTTAAATGTTGCAGCATCTGACATTCGTGATGTGCTCTCTCGCATTACTTATTCTTTACCAAAGAATGCGGATTCACCGTTGATCATTAAAGCAGATTCAAATGCTGTTGCGATGATGTATTTGGTTGTGACATCACCAACGATGAGTATTGATGATTTAACAATGGTTGTAAACGATCAAATTGTTGATGCGCTTTCTGCTGTTGAGGGTGTTGGTGATGTTCAGGTTGATAGTGCACGCACGAAGATTTTTCAGATTGATGTTGATCAGGCAAGACTTGCTAGCCATGGGTTAACCGTAGCGGATATTTCACGTGTTCTTGCTGATATGAAAACGGATGTACCGGTGGGGTCATTACGCAATTCTACGCAAACTTTAGTTGTTCGTGCAACTGCACGTTTAACAACACCGGAAGCTTTTGAACAAGTTGTTTTAAAATCTCATGTGCGTCTTGGTGATGTCGCGCATGTTACTTTGTCACCTGATATAGAAACAGTTATTCTTCGTATCAACGGCAAAACAGGCATTGGTTTGGGGATTGTGCGCAAAGCACAATCCAATACCCTGAATATTTCGCAAGGTATTCGAGCGGTTGTCGATCATCTCAAAACGGTTATTCCTTCTTCTGTGCAGATGAGTATTATTAGTGATGATGCCATTTTCATTAAGAGTGCCCTTCATGAAGTCGAGGTTGCATTGGTTATTGCGGTTCTCAGTGTTATCTTGGTTATTTTCCTTTTTCTAAGAGATGTGCGTGTAACGCTTATTCCTGCCTTATCTATTCCTGTTGCTTTGATTGGGACAATTGCTGCCATTTACCTTGTAGGGTTTTCATTAAATATTCTCACATTTTTAGGACTTGTTTTAGCAACAGGACTTGTGGTGGATGATGCGATTGTTGTTCTTGAGAATATTGTTCGGTGGCGCAATATGGGTTTTGGTCCTCGGGCAGCAGCGGTGTTGGGAACACGAGAAGTATTTTTTGCTGTTTTAGCAACAACGTTGACTTTAGTTGCCGTTTTTGTACCTATTTCTTTTCTTCCTGGGCAAGTTGGAGCACTTTTTAAAGAATTTGGTTTTGTATTAGCAATTTCTATTCTGCTTTCTTCGATTGTTGCTTTAACACTTTGTCCCATGTTAGCTTCCCGTTTTCTGAGAGGGCATACTGGAAGTTATGAGGAAAGAGCGCTTCATTTTACTTTTTTGTATAATTTAGGCTCTTTTTTTAGTAAAGGATACCGTTATAGTCTGCATAAATGTTTGGCAAGACCTTGGATAGTTGTTTTTGCTTCGCTTATTTTTGCCGGTCTTTGTGTTGCTGGCTCTACGAAATTACAACAGGAACTAACGCCAGCAGAAGATAGAGCCCTTATCTTTTTGGTCATTAATGGACCACAGGGTATTTCAACACAATATCTGAATGAACAGGTAGAGCAGATTGAAAAAAGTTTACAACCTTTACGCGATTCTGGAGAGATTGCTAACAGCTACTCTATTGCTGGTATTGGTGGTTCGCCCAATACTGCTTTTTTAATTTTATTGCTTTCCTCTTGGGATAGGCGCTTGCGTACTCAACAAGAGATCGTGGAAGATGTTAATGCAAAGGTAAAACAATTTCCGACAGTTTTTGCCTTTACAGCGCAAGGAAATTCTTTAGGCGTTAGAGGCACGGGTCAAGGGTTACAATTTGCAATTCTTGGAAATGATTATACAAAATTACAGCCAATTGCAGAGGAACTTGTGAATGCTTTGCAAGCTGATGCGCATTTTATTCGCCCACGGCTTACAGTTGATGCGACACAACCGCAATTTTTTATTGAAATCAATCGAGAAAAAGCCTCTGATTTAGGAATTGATATCACCAATTTGGGCAATACATTACAAGCAATGTTGGATGGAAAAAAAATTGGTTCGGTTTATGTGGATGACCATTCTTATGATGTTAAACTAACATCGCGTAAGACTCCTCTTAATAATCCCCATGATTTGGAAAACATTTTTTTAAAAACCAAAGGCAATCAATATGTTCCTTTATCGGTTATTGCGAACCTGCATGAAAAAGCCATTGCCCCTCAGTTAAAACGAGAGAAACGCATGAGTGCTGTTATTTTAAGCACAAATCTTGCTCCCCATTTCGTTTTAGGGAGCGCATATCAAATTGTGCAGAAAATAGCAGCTCCTTTATTGTCAGAGGGAAGTTATATTGTTCCTTTAGGGGAAGTAGCTACACTCGGTGAAACATCTCACAATTTTATGATTGTTTTTGGAATTGCCTTTGTGATTATTCTCTTGGTTTTGGCGGCACAGTTTGAAAGTTTTATTTCAGGATTTATTATCATGGCGACTGTCCCATTAGGGATTGGTTGTGCTGTAATTGCGATGCTTTTAAGTGGGGTGAGTCTTAATATTTACAGTCAAATTGGTTTGATTTTGTTGGTTGGTGTGATGGCCAAAAATGGTATTCTTATTGTTGAATTTGCAGATCAGTTACGTGATCAAGGTAAAAGCGTACGTGAGGCTGTCGAAGAAGCAGCCAATATTCGCCTTCGCCCAGTTTGTATGACGATGATTTGTGCTATTTTAGGGGGGATTCCTTTGGTTTTAGCCAAAGGTGCTGGAGCGGAAGCCCGTACATCTTTGGGGTGGGTTATCGTTGGCGGTTTGGGTTTAGCAACTATTTTTACTCTTTATGTCACACCGGTTGTTTATCTCTTTCTTGGTCGTTTTGTGAGACCAAAATCAGAAGAAGCTCTCCGCTTAACAAGAGAATTAAGCCAAGTTAAATGACGTATCGGGTAGAGAATATTTGCTAGTTTTTTAACATTTATTTTAAAAATGTCGTTTTTTGGTTGTATCTTTCCACTTTTTACACCACTCCATTGTGGATGTAAGGATTAAAAGTTATTTGTAACAAAGGAAAAATTCTCTAAGGTGTTATTTTGGGTGTGTAAATTTTATTGTTAGTAACCATGTGGGATAAAACCATGGAAGATAGCTTGTTTGTTCGAAATGAAAAAGCTTTTCACAGTGCTTTGCAAGCTTTAAGAAGACATGCAACAAAAGAGGGTGTTTATGATATTCGTCGGCATTTTGTGGAGGATGAACAGCGTTTTTCTCATTTTTCCTTAAACCTTGATGATCTCCTTTTCGATTTTTCAAAATGTGCCGTAACATTTGAAACACTGCAACTGCTAGATGATTTGGCTATTACAGCAAATGTGTTAGGCAGGCGTGATGCAATGTTTTCAGGGAAAGCCATTAATACAACTGAAAAACGCTCGGTTCTTCATATTGCACTACGTTTGCCTGCTGACGAAGTTTTCATGTTGGATGGCAATGATCTTGTTCACGATATTCAAGATGTTCTTGATGATATGGAAAGATTTTCTGACATGGTCCGTGATGGTAGCTATAAGGGAAACAGTGGCGAGAAGATAATCGATATTGTAAACATTGGGATTGGTGGCTCTGATCTTGGACCTGCAATGGTCACACATGCTTTAAAACCTTATCATGATGGTCCAAATTGTCATTTTGTTTCTAATGCGGACAGTGCCCATATTTCTGATACTCTCTCTGTTTTGAATCCGGCAACCACGCTGTTTGTTATTGCCTCTAAGACTTTTACAACGGCTGAAACGATTGCAAATGCTCAAATTGCACGTCAATGGATTCAATCACATTTAGGGCAAGATGCTGTTTGCAAACATTTTGTTGCCGTTTCAAGTGCGCTTGATAAGGTGTCAGAATTTGGCATAGATTCTTCAAAAACTTTTAGATTTTGGGATTGGGTTGGAGGGCGTTATTCGATTTGGTCAGCCATCGGTCTTGTTGTGATGTTAGCAATAGGAGGGAATAATTTTCGCCAATTTCTCGAAGGTGCTCAGCAGATGGATCGACATTTTAAAACAGCACCTTTGCATAAAAATATTCCTATTCGATTTGCTCTTTTAGGGTTTTGGCATCGTGTTATTTGTGGTTATACATCACGTGCTATCATTCCTTATGCACAGCGTTTAGCGCGTTTTCCAGCTTATTTGCAACAACTTGATATGGAATCAAATGGTAAGCAGGTTTCTTTGGATGGCAAAACATTAGCTTTTTCAAGTGGTCCAGTTGTTTGGGGTGATTCAGGGACGAATGGGCAACATGCTTTTTTTCAGCTTTTGCATCAAGGGACAGATGTTATTCCTGTAGAATTTATTTTATTTATAAAAGGGCATGAGCAAAATTTACGTCCTATGCATGACATGTTAGTAGCGAATTGTTTAGCGCAATCAAAGGCTTTAATGAAAGGACGCAGCATTCAAGATACACGGCTTATCCTTTTAAAAAATGGTGTTGGTGAATTTGAAGCAGAGAATTTAGCCTTTCATAGAAGTTTTGAGGGAAACCGCCCCAATATAATGCTGGTTCAGGATTTATTGACACCTTTTGCACTCGGTCGTCTCATTGCACTTTATGAGCATCGTATTTTTGTCGAAGGTATTTTGATGAATATTAATTCATTTGATCAATGGGGTGTTGAGCTTGGTAAAGAATTGGCCAATGAATTGCTCCCAATTCTTCGTGGAGAAAACAAAGTGGATAATCGTGATAGTTCAACATTAGGTTTGTTGGCGCATATTCAGGCAAGACATTTTAAATAAAGACATTCTAAGAGAATGCCCTTTCGGCTGATACTTTGGCGGAGAGAGAGGGATTTGAACCCCCGATAGGGTTTGCCCCTATGCCGCATTTCGAGTGCGGTGCTTTCAACCACTCAGCCATCTCTCCATATAAAAAGCTATAACAAAATTTTCACTGTCTGAGTATATGATGGGTAGATAAACTTCAATTGCTTTGAGTACAACCCTTTTTTGTTTTTTTGTAGGATTTTATTGACAGAGAACAGAAATTCTATCATATATGCTCGGAATGCAAGCGTGGAGAAATCTGCGCATGTTTGTGTTTGCGAGAATATTTCTCTCTTTTAAATCTATAACGACTGATAAAAAGCAGCCTATTTTCCCTTATTAATTAAGGCAGAAATCAAAATAAGAGCTGGAGTGAACGGAAGGATAAAAAATGTTCGCAGTCATTAAAACGGGTGGTAAACAATACCGCGTTGTTGCTAACCAAGTGGTAAAAGTTGAAAAAATTATTGGGAATATCGGTGATGTTGTTGAATTCAATGACATATTGATGATTGGGCAAGAAGAGAGTGCGGTTATTGGTGCACCTGTTGTTGCCGATGCTTTGGTGACGGCTGAAATTATAGAACAGGCACGTGCACGTAAGGTTATCGCATTTAAGAAGCGCCGTCGTCAAAATTCAAAACGCGTGCGTGGTCACCGCCAAGAAGTAACGACACTTCGTATTTTAGAAATTTTAACGGGTGGTTTAAAGCCTCAAAAAGCAGCTGCGAAGCCAATTAAACAAGAAGCAGCTCCATTGAAAGAAACAGCTCAAGAAACAAAAGCAGCGACTTCTGTAAAAAAGGCTACAAAAAAAACTGCTGAGCAAAAGTCTGCATCACAGAAACAAGATGCCGTAGCATCAAAGAGTAAAGAAGATTAAAGGAGAACATCCATGGCACATAAAAAAGCTGGTGGGTCCTCGCGTAATGGTCGCGATTCAGAATCGAAACGTCTTGGCGTTAAAAAATTTGGTGGTGAGGCTGTTATTGCTGGAAACATTCTTGTTCGTCAGCGTGGTACGCGCTGGCACCCTGGTGACAATGTCGGTATAGGGAGGGATCATACTCTTTTTGCACTTTCCAATGGTGTGGTTTCTTTTCAAAGGAAAGCGAATAATCGTTCGTATGTTTCTGTTATTCCTATGGTGGAGGTTGTAGAATAAGTAGGAATGTTCTCTGCAATAAGCTGAGATTTCTTTGGATTTTAGTTTTAAAATCTTTAACATGAGAAGGAAAGACAGGATGCTGTCTTTCCTTTTTTGCGTTCTATGATATAATCCAAAATGGGTGATATTTGGGGGAACAAAGAACAAAATAGAATCGGGAGAAATATTTTTCTTAAATAATGGCAAAAGTGGCTGTCATATTTTCTTTGGAGTGAAGATGTTAAGGGAGGTTAATGATAATCAAGAGAGGGCGTGATGAGGAAATTTTTCTTTCCTCTATAGGATAGATATAGGCTTGAAAAAATGCCGGAAGATTTATTTTCAGAGAGTTATCGTAGAATTGAAGGGGGAGCACCTTTATTTTGATGAAAATGAACGAGTTTGTTAGCTTCTGGAGAGGTCATAATATTCTTAAGGACTGTGAGAACCACTAAGGTGATCTGTTTAGAGTTTACAAAAGAAGGGATATGTAAAAGAGATAAAACGAAGAGGGAATCAAAGCTGTGTTTTAAGCAGTGATATGCATTGAAAGATTTTCTAATAAGTCAAGAGGGAAGCTGTATTATTAAGAAGGGGATGAAGTTTGAAGATATCGAAATAACCTATGTGCGATTAGCAACATTAAGCATGTTTTTTGATCTATCTGTTTTTAAGCGTTATGAAAAGTAAACCTACCAACAAAAGAGCAAAGATTGATGTAAGGCAAAAATGTTTTTTATTTGGGTGCCTTATTTATTTTGTTTATCAAAATACTTAGAAATTCAGGTTATTTGTGGAGCTCTGCTTGATTACGAGCAGAAGAGAGTGTTGTTGGATTTGGTTTATATACTTTAACGAATATGCAGACAGAGTAGAGTAAAACGGGCAGTTTCTATAATTTACTTGAGAGAGAAAAGCTTACAGTTTTGTCAAGATTGTAAGCATGAGGATTTTGTGTCGTGCGATATTTAGCTATGCGGAATATTAAAGATTTTAAATTGCTTATAGCAATAGGTCGCTTATAGCAATCTGTGATAATGTAAGGAGTAAAAGTAGGGTAGCTCAGTATGGGGAAAGAAAGAAAAATGTTCGATGTAGTTTTAGATGATTGGGATCTTCTGCTTTTTGAGAGAAGGGGTAATGACAAGTTATGTTGAACGACTTGAGATGGTAGAGATATTTTCAAAGTAGTTTTTTAGTGCGTTGGATGGAGGATTTATCTTTTTTGGGTAGAGAGAGTTGGATTTTCCTGTAATGGCTTCAAGCTACTCAGTAGATGACGCAATTTCATCACGTGATGGATCTCATGTTGAGGATGTTTAGACGTTTCACTGAAGTTTATATTTTTGCAACAGCGATCTTCTTAAGACAAAAGAAATTTGCGTGATTGTTTTTTATATTTTGGAAAATACAGCTTTGAAATAAAATTTATCAGAAACATTTATGCTCAAATGTGAGGCAGTTTAGATTTCATGATAAGATGTGAGGAAGCAGAGGTAATGAATAGAGATTTTAACGAGAGTGCAATCTTGTCTACAAACTCTGTAAAACTTGCAGCTGCTTTTGATCATAAAAATGATGTGATACATGCTGCGGCTGAACTGCTTGTGCAAATCGGTGCAGTTGATAAATCTTATTTGGCAAGTATGCTCAAACGCGAAGCAGTAACGAATACTTGGCTTGGGAATGGTATAGCAATTCCCCATGGAATGGTTGAAAATCGTGATTTAATTATCAAAGATGCAGTTGCTGTTATACAGATTCCTACAGGTGTTGATTGGTGTGATGGCAATAAAGCACGTTTGGTTATTGCCATTGCGGCTTGTCAGGATCTTTATAGAGAGATTTGCAAAAAATTGACCCTTCTTTTATTTGATAAGGAACGGCTTGAAGTCCTTTCAACAACTGCGGACAAACAGCAGATTATTACAATGCTGTTTGGTCAGGATACGAAGAAGGGAACGACATTTTTTGGTGATCTTTCGGTGTGTCAAGAATGGACTTTAGATTATCCAAGTGGTCTTCATGCGCGCCCCGCTTCTCTTTGGGTTGACTTTGCAAAAAAAGCGCGGAGCTCTATCAGAGTTCGCCATGGTCAGTATACTGTTGAAATGAAAAATTTGGTTGGTTTATTGCAATTAGGAGCAAAAAACGGTGATGTTCTGATTTTTTCGACGGATGCTTCAGAAGGCGTGCAACTTTTAAAGGAAGCAATCTCTGTCGTGAAGAAAGTGAGCATAAGTGAAAAATGTATGATGAGAGGAATAAAAGCTCAAACCAAGGTTTTTCACGGCTGGTATCCGCGTTTTATGCAGAAAAGCATTTCTGGTGTTGGAGCGAGTCCAGGATTAGCTCTTGGCAAGATTTTTGTTTTAAAGCAGAATGATATTTCTATAACCGATCAGCCAATTAGTTTTGCAAGTGGTAAGGCATGTCTTGAAAATGCTCTTACAAAAACCAAACATAAAATGATATCAATTATTAACGATATCACTGCGCGTATGGGAGCAGATTCTGCCGCGATTTTTTCTGCGCAAATGGTTTTGCTGGAAGATGAAAATCTGATCGCCCTAGCTTGTCGTTTTATGGCAGAAGGTCATGGTGTAGCTTGGTCTTGGGATAGCGCGATTCGACAGTTTACAGATAGGCTTTCTAAAGGAGATAATCCTTTATTAGCGGCACGTGCTGTTAATTTAGTTGATGTTGGTCGTCGTGTTCTAGGCGAAATCAATCCATCTTATAGATCATTCTTTTTAAATGATATTCCGCACGGTGTTATTCTTGTTACAGATGATTTATCTCCTTCTGATGTAGCACAGCTTGATTGTAAAAAAGTGCGAGGTTTAGCAACAGCATGGGGAGGTCCATTGTCCCATACAGCTATTCTGGCACGTACTCTTGGTATTCCAATGGTTGTGGCTGCGGGACTGGATATTTTAGCAATAGAACCAGATATTCAAGTTATCATTGATGGTGATAATGGGTTTGTTTATCCTGATCCTATTCCGGAAGATGTTGAAGAAGCTGAAAAACAAATAAGCATTGCCGTGCAAAAGCGTGACAGTAATGTGTGTAAATTACCTGTACAGACGACAGATGGTCAAAGAATTCGTATTATGGCTAATGTCAATTACGCAAATCAGGTTCCTTTTGCATTGGATTTAGGGGCTGAGGGTATTGGACTCATGCGTACGGAATTTTTATTTTTAGAGAGTCCGCGCATTCCGGATGAAGATGCACAATTTGATGTGTATCGAGCGATGATTACAGCTGTGGGAGATAAGCCATTAATTATTCGTGCGCTCGATATTGGAGGAGATAAACAGGTTAAACATTTACATTTATCTCAAGAAGATAATCCGTTTTTAGGTGTTCGGGGAACACGGCTTTTATTACGTCGGCGTGATCTTTTGGTTCCGCAATTGCGTGCTCTCTATCGCGCGGCAAAAGAAGGGGGTGATTTATGGATTCTGTTTCCGATGGTCATGTCTGTTTCAGAAGTTTTTGCTATGAAAAAGATTGCAGAAGAGATTCGCAACGATATTGGTGCACCAAAATTAAAATTTGGTATTATGATTGAAGTGCCAGCTGCTGCCATTATGGCAGATATTTTGAGTGCTCATGTTGATTTTTTCTCAATTGGGACCAACGATTTGACGCAGTATACAATGGCTGTTGATCGACAAAATCCTTATCTTGTGTCTGAAGCTGATAGTCTTGATCCAGCGGTTTTGCGTATGATTTACCATACTATTCAAGGTGCCGCAAAACATGGATGTTGGGTTAGTGTGTGTGGCGGTATGGCTGGAGATCCTTTTGCAGCGATGATTTTAACGGGGTTAGGGATTCATGAACTTTCTATGATATCCTGTGATATTTCTTCAGTAAGAGCATGCTTACAGGCACATAGTTTTGGGGATATGAGAATTTTAGCGAAAAAAGCCTTACAGTGCGAAACTGCGCGAGCTGTGCGTGCCCTTAGCAATGATATAAGGTGATGCAAGAGTTTTGAAGGGGGGGAACTAGTCAAATTCGCAATTTTGTAAGCAATCACATTATAAATCGTTTTTGTTGGAGTGAGGTTTATTATGTCCATGAAGCATGTTGAATTTTGCGAACAAGAGGTTAATGTCATTCTTTATCCTAATGATTATTGGGCACAATCAGTGGTAACAGGTTTTTTAGCGGTGTTTAATCTTTTTTTTGAAAAAACATTAAGTGAAAAGGTAAGCAAGTGAATATGAAAATTGCTGATTTATGTTAATCCAGTTATTGCATTTTAGGGGGATCTACAAAAATTTTTTTCTTAAAAAAGGGGATACGCTTGTTATTTAATAAGTCTTACATTTTGTTTTTTAAATAAAGTTGTTTTTTGAATTTTGAGTGTAGAGTTTAAGCTTGCACGTTATTTTTTTCTGGCTATAGTGTGCAAAAATCTGGAGAGGTGGCCGAGTGGTTGAAGGCGCACGCCTGGAACGCGTGTATATGGGAAACCATATCGAGGGTTCGAATCCCTCTCTCTCCGCCATTTTAAATAAAATCAATAAGTTATATAAATGTGTTGGATTTTTTCCGTTGGTGCTTTTCGTTCATTTTTATATAACTTATTTTTATTTACTTCATGACCTTAAATGAACTTCCTTTATGCTTCTTGATGGCGTGACTTCATAAGTCAGGTATTCTATTGGCTTTTTTGCTGTTTGCGATTGATTTCCATTCTATAAAAACGCTTCGTTTTTCTCTAATTTTTTTCCTCTAGATGCCGTTCTTCTGAAAATAGCGGACTTGGAAAAGTGAAGTACGGAGCTTTTCGTCATGCGAAATCAAAGAGTTGGCAATGAATCGGTTTACACCAGTGTATGATAATCACCAGGAATTCTTTGAGATGTGATCACTTTTTATAAAATGAGTGCTTATTTACTTGCGAATAATTAAATATGAAGCATTACTGTAAAAAGTAGATAACTAGATAGGTAAGTTTTTTACAAAGTCCTATAAACTTTTTTACAAAGCCATAATCGGAGATATTCAAAAACAATTAACGCACGAATGTAAAAGCAGTAAACTTGATCAATTTTTTTGAACATACGATCAAAAAAATGGCGATAACCTTACTTGCCAAAGCTTAGTAAGAATTTGAAAATTATGCCATAGCAAAAAAACCGAGGATTGAAGGTGATACCTTTATGATTGAGTATAAGGAACTGAGAAAATAACAATGGTAGGAAACTTTTGAAAAGGGGAATACAAGGGTGAAAGTTATAGGGATACTGAAAAATAACACATATCACACAAAATAGGCTGAACTTGATCAAACGTTTGAGGTTTTTTCTTTGGTCGTTTATTTTTGTTCAGTCAATCATTCTCCGATATGTTCATATGGTCAAAGACGATGAAGATTTTTCAACCGGTATAGATGAAGAGCAGGACGCAGAACTGTTAAAGCAAGATGCGGTATGCTGAAGGATCCGTTCTCCTTTGAATTACTGTGCCATTGATTGGTGATCAGTTAATGCATTGGGTCTCTTTTGTCTATAAGTCTGGGGGTACAGACATTCTCCAGCGTTCTATTTTACGCTGCAAATCCAATTTATGAAGAGTAAGGCGTGCAACAAAAAGAAGTTCTATGCTGGCTTTAGGCTGGTGGTCGCAGACTTAGTAGCTGTACACCGCTATATCTCGCAGCACAACTGTACAAGAAGCGATAATCGAAGGTCAAAAATAAACACTAGCATGACATGTAAACGCTCCACTCTGAAGCTCCATAAAACGCTCGCGATTATGATAAGTTAACATTCTCAGTGAGATTTTTTCAGAGTTCCTTCTAAAAAACACTGCGAACAAATAAATAAGTAAATATATACCCAAAATATAAACTGATGACAAAAAGCCAAAGATGTTGACCATATATGCACTCATGTAAAAAAATACCAAGGACTGAGCCTCCCAACAGTAGACAAAAAAGATTCGTATGTGGCTCTAAGATTGTTGCTAATACTGTCGTGCAGAGTAACTTCTACCCGGAGATATGTATATTTAATTAAATAAAAAATCATACAAACTAAGATAACAGCAAATTCTTTTTTTGGCTTAAAGAAGGCAACTGTAAAAATCATAGAAGCTGAAAGTAACAGCAGTAAAACAAAATTCATCCTCTCACTTAGTTTTGTAAATAGAAAACTAGCCAGTAGCTGGGAGAGCAATATAAGGGAAAATACCACACCGAGATAAAAATAAGTTACATTGATATTATAGTCTTTAAATATCCACTGCCAATACTGCGAAAATATATTGAAAAAAAGAAGTGAAAAATAAAAACAGAGAGATATATAAGGAACTCTAATAAAAATAGACAACATTTCTCTTGTTTCAGAAATTAAAAAATTCGCTTTTTTTGTTTTTTTCTCTCCTTTTAGATCATCCAGAAAAAACAAACCAAATATTGTGGTCATCATCATGAGAAATGCAGAGATATACCATATGTATTTGTATTGGCTAGAATAATCAGCAAAATAGGCACCTATCAAACTAAAGAGAAGCATGCCAATGCAATTATATTGAGAGCTGTGACCAAGCACTTTTTTAGTAGATGTACGTTTTGTTTTTGCATATTGAACAAGTAAAGCATTATAAGCACCAGCAATCAATGTAAGCGACAATGCATTAAAAAGTTCTGCCAGAAGAAAACCGTAAAAGCTTGTAGAAACGCCCATGAGAAATAGCCATGTAGCTGCAAAAGCCGCTGCTAAAATGATCGATATTTTATAACTTTTTCTATCTGCAAAATATCCAAGGGGAATATCTATGACCATCATAACAAAGGCTTGAAATGACTTAATGATACCGATATCAATAAGCGTTAAACCTTTTTCAAGCATATAAAATACAATAAAGGCGCCTGTTAAAATCCTTATACCGTTAAATAAAAATCCAAACGCTAATATGTTCGTCATTTACTCCCCACCAACACGAATAAAGCAATGAGCACATCAACGTTTTTAAAGTAATCAGTACATCACTTTAAATATAAAAGCTTACACTTTATTACAAATATGGTAAGAACCACTATGTGGATCTCCAGTTCTCTCAATTTGGTATCCGGAAAAATGAATGAAGAATGTTTTTTCTATAATTGTTCATGGGTCCCAATTCATTAAATATTTCAATGCCTTAATAATATAAAAAGAACCAGCAACCGCAATATATGGGGTTATCAGATTATTCATAGAGTTTCGCTTAATATTTTTAACAAACTCAAATTGATTGACACCCTTCATATGCTTCTGATTCACATATGAAGAACATCTAATTTTACCTTGGATAATTAAGTGTTACAATAACAGCATTTATGTAGCCAAACAAGCATATGACAGCGCATCCCTCCAACAAAAGATGTATAAAAGCTCTTATAAGTATTGCAATAACTTATAAGGTCTTCCATCATATTTTTCAGTCAACTTACTATGGAATCCAAATCTGAGCATGTCTTTTTGCTATCCATTCACCCCGAATAGGCAGGGAAAAAGTCTAGTTTTGTTATTCATGACCACATCGAATTCTTAAAAACCACCTGCTTCCATTTTTCATATTTATCTCTCTTTCTCCTCATTTGTGTTGCTGAATCCCTATTTTCCTCCCAATTGTTATCTTTTATAAGAAACTGCTACGAATTAATGTCTCTAAGGTCGATAATTCATCATCATTCTCGCCCAAAATTGCTATAATGGCTGGACAGGTATTTAAATCGATTGTCAGGGGTAGGGGCTCATTTTCTTTAAAAAGAGCATAAAATGAACCACATTTTTCAAAGAATGAAGCTGTTTTCGCCATAGGCTCATATCTTTTATAATACAGTCCTCAGTCTTATTGATAAGAAAGAGAATACGCCCCTTTTTCTTAAAGCGGCTTGGTGTTTGTGAAAATACCCCCGCAATGAGGTTAACGGAGCTTTTAAGTAAATCATCTTCATAGCAATGTGCGAATAAGGTGTGTGCAATTCCTCCGTGGAGGCGGGCTCCCACTTCAATCATTACTGGACCGCGAGCGGTTTGCATGATTTCCATATGCGCGGGTCTATATTCAATTTCCACCGCGCCAATGCATTGTTTTGCATAAGAGATAAGATCGGCATAAAGAGGGTCTTGAGCATCAAGCACATCAAGTGATTCATAAACAAAGGCACTTCCATTATGGAGACCCTTTTTATATCGCGATAAACTACATATCTTGATAGCCTCTCCCTTTACAACGGCATCTACGATATATTCTTCTCCTACTAACCTTTCTTGGAGCAAATAAGCCTCATTAATGTCGCCAAAAATATTTTTCTGTTTCCAGTCGATTCCAGAGATCCACGCCCCCACTTCCTCAGGGTTGGAGAAAAACAAAACACCATCGCTTCCATCAGAAGCATTTGGTTTCACCACATAGCCACTATGGCTTTCAAAACCATCGAGAGCACAATCATCTTTTGTAAGAATTTTTGAGCGGATATAAGATAAATCATTTTCAGAGAGGCGCCTTTGCATCGCCGCCTTTTTCCGTCGCCAATTGCTCTGTACAATAAATAGCTCCTCAGTACCAGCCACCACGGCTGATATAGCGCCAATCGGAAAGCGCTGCTTTATTTCCTCTACACTATGAAGTTTCGCTTCTGCCATGCCCTCACCCTGATAAGAAAGCATATAGTGTGAAAAAGGAGATAGTTGAGAGACAACGCCATAACAAGCATAGCCTAATTTTTGCAAAGCAGGGCCGTAAAGGGCACCTGTGGAGAAAGGATCGATAATAAGAATGGGTTTGCTCATGCTGTGGTCCGCTGCAAGGAAAGGGAAATGACATAAATAAGGACATAAATAAAGATTATGAATCCTATAAGGGGGAGAAGATAAACAGCTACTTGTGGTCCCATAAGGGTGGAGCTTGTAAGAAGACCAAGGATAACATAACCCGCCGATTGGGAGAGAGTATAAAGCATGCCGCTATAGCTTCCCACCAGCTCTGCTTGAGCTTCTGTTTTGGTTGCTTCAATCATATGTTTGCGGGCATTAATTCGCATGGTATTCATTGAAAAACCAATAAAAAAGCAAAAGACGACAGCCAAATAGGGCAATTGGGTGGTACTAAAATGACATCAGCCACACTCAACAGAAGGGCAGGGAGGATGAATTCAAAGCGAGGGATTTTGATAAAAGCAGCTAAAAAAGCGCCCACACCTGCAACGGCACTACAAAGTCCATAATATTCAGAGCCAAAATTTTTCACACTTTGAAAAAGAATAGTTGCCAATGTATTATAGGCGCAAATATGAAAGCCAATAAGGCCTATAGAGGCGCATAAATAAAGACGCATAAAAGCTTAAGTGCAGGAGAGAGTCCGTTTGTTTTGGATATAGCTGTTTGCATCTTCTCGGTAGGGGGGTGGCATTTGTAGCATTATCGGCTCTATGTTCATCGCGAAAGATAACATAACCAGCTACAAGGCTTACGATAATGTCAAACAAACAAATTGCCCCAATCAAACCATTATAGTCAATTCCAGCGGCTATTCCTTGCGAACTGGTTACTTCTAAAAGATAACCACTTAGTGCTGCTCCCAAAAAAGCACCAATTTGCACCACTGTTTGCATGATGCGGGAAGCCTTTTGCGCGCTAATATAACCACTAAGCGCTAGTTTAGTATTATAAGTCTCGAGTGTGCTTAGAGTGATCAAAGAGAGATAACCAATAGAGATAGAGACAGCAATAAAACCAAAGGGGGAATCAACGTAATGGAAAAGAGCAATCAGTAAAAGAAGACTATAAATGATAATTCGTCTTCTGTATAAATCTACCAACCGCAGTGAGGACTTAATGTGCAAAAGTCCACTTTTTTCAAAAGATAGGGCGTAAGGGTTCCCAAAGCCATGGTTATGCCTAGGAAAACCGATGAGGATGTTATACGGTAAGCATTCCAAAAATTACTTAAAAAGAGCACCATATCAGAAAGATAGAGCAGAACAACAAGACCATAAAACCGAAACACTAACCGTTTGCGGACATCATCCCCCCTATAACCCCTAAAATATGCAGTATGATAATCAATATCATGTCTACAAATAATGGATACATGTATTGCCGAGCATTTCAAGTTTTTTGAGCAGGACATGATATAAATTTGAATACTGACCTTTATTTTAGTGATAGCGCATTTTCAGAAGGCTAAGGAGCCGAGGACAACTGGTATTTTCATGGCACCTCTTGCTGGTTGCGTTGCTAATAGGGGCCGCTTCACGAGATGACGAGCATAGCTATGCCCTTGGGAAGGAAAGGCGCTTTCTGATTATGTTTATACTTAACGTTGAGATTTTACTATTGACCGTTGGCTGTCATAAGTTTGGATTTTAGTGTGACGACAAACCTCGTTATGCAGCAGAGAATCTGTCCTCAGGTTGAGGGAGGGTGGTCATATTAACGGCCATTACATGGTGTTTTTTTCATAGAGAGTGCACTATTGATTTAGCTTTAGGAGGTTTTACATAAAGCCGATTTGGATGAGCTTGTGTCATTATTTTGGGGCTGATATAAGATTTTAAACCTCGACTTTTTATAATACTAAAAATATGTAAGAAACATTTGGTTGAAATGTTTTTGCAAAGGGTATCAAGAACACCTTCACGAAGCTTGTTCTGCTGCTTTTTTGACGGAATTGGATATCAAATATGCATAGTGGGCGGTGGTTAGAGAAAAGATCAAGGATTTGTTAGCTGCTCATGTAGCTGAATCCGGTATTTTCTCCTAGAGGCAAGCATATGCTTGGATCAGATCCCTTTCTATACCGCCTGCACTCCGCTATAGGATCAATCTTTAGAAGTTCCACTAGAAAATAGCAGCTTATGCACTGTGAAGCAAAAATTATCTTTTTTTACAAAGAATTAAATTCATTTTAAGCCGCTAAAAATAGACTCTTTAGCTTAGAACTGTGTCCATATATTACCATTGGCTCTAAATGAACTTTCTGATGCCTTTTTGAGTTACTTGCTTAACAAGCGATGCACGGTAACCGAAACTATGCAATGTATTGATCGTTCGTTAAATTCATTCCAATTCATATACATAATGGATGGTTTATTTAAAGGGTAGCGTTCTAGCTGGTAAAAGACAAATATTTTTAGTCAACGCTTTGCATAAAACAATTTTGATGCACCAAAGTTGACGTTTGTGCACTTTTGAACACCATAGCTGTAACAAAGGCTTTGTCTAATCTAGTTTGTCGATAATGAGGATGGGCTGTTCTATAACAGAAGGTGAAAAAATGCTTTTTCGCAACTGCCATAGTGCAGCCAAGAAGTTCCCTGTTGAATAAAAATACCGGCTAAGCAAACAGTAAAGATTAAATGCAAAGAGGCATTCGTTTAAGCGCTGAGGGGAAAATCGGTTCAACGCTTTTCAAGTACGCCCATTAATAATGCGTGAGTTTTTATACATTGTCTGCTCTGGTGCGCCGAAAGATAACGGAAGGAACCATAGATGTAAGATTATCTTGCATACATATAAAGTTCACTTCGATACAAAATCTCCAAATTCCCTTGCACTTCATATTGCTTTATCAATGTAGTCAATTGCCGTAAATATTTTTCTCCGTGGCGAGCAATGGCGCGTTGCGCTTGCGTTGAGGAGCGGCTCATTCCAATAAAGGCTTCGGATGGGATCGTCATCGTCCAATTGTGCGTGTGGAAAGTAATCTTTTCTGGATTTACTCCAAAGCCATCATGCATTTCCTGTAAGAAATCAAAATGACGATAATAACGCGAATAATTAGGACTCATTTCCTCTAGCAATGTCTCATAAGCAGCGAGAAATTCACTGTGTTTAAAATCACGATTATTTTGAATGACTGCCATGACACCGCTGGTTCGGAGTTGATTTGAGACAATGTCAAGCAACAGAGGACGATCCATCCACTGAAATGCCTGCGCTGCAACGATCAGATCAAACTCGCCGATTTAGGGCAAGAGGCTTTCAGCTTTGCCTTGATACCACTGCCCAAAAGGAAACTTGTTTCGTCCTTGCTGAATCATATCTGCTGATATATCAATAGCATGGTATTGGTGTTCGTTCCCCAGAAGTTTGATAATCCCCTCTAATGCGATACCTGTTCCAGCTCCTACATCCACGATGGATAAATGCTTTTTGTCCTTAAAAGGAAGCAGCATGGTTTTAAATAAAGTAAGAGAGTAGCGCGGACGATAGCGATCATAATCATCAGCCAATCCATCAAATTTTTCACTTTTTGCTTGAATGCTTTGTATTATAGTACCCTCCTTATAATTGCTGCCATACATAATTGAGAAGCTCTTCTCATTATATTAAGCATAAATTCATTAAAGGAGAGCTGAAGAGATACTGTCCTTTGATACTTTCTCCTTCTACTTCCAATAATGTGTTTTGCAGTGCAATCACAATTAAATGGAAATTCCATGCATTCCGATAAGAAATCCGTCCAAATTTTGGCACAATCACCGCTTCAATATCTTTAACTCGCATTGAATTTACAGCTTACTCATGGGAATGACCAATCCCGAATACTCTAGTGCAAAAGATGAGGTTATCCATTTGGACGGTATCAGAAAACTAAAATCGAAAATTTTCAAAAATATGAGACGCTAAATGTGCTGGTTTTTTTATATATGCTTATAGCTAGGAAGATTATATCATCTATAGAAACATCCCTAGCGAATAACGAATTCTAAGCATTTGTAAAGCTAGTAAGCTCGGACTCATCAAAGTTAACATTTGCTTCAGTAATGCCATTTTTGTAGCGATAACAGGTGGTGATAGATATATGGTGGCATCAGGATTGCCAATACACCCTGTAAAGTTGCGGTTTTATTGTACTTAGTATTTTGGTTTTTCGTGCAGGAATAGTCCCGTGAGATATTAAATGTTCATGAGGGTTGTTTAATAAAAATAAATTCAGCCTATTTCATAGGTAAGGTTATGGGGAGCAATGTATTTAAATGGCAATGAGACGAATTTTTAAAATATCTTATGTCCATAATCAGATACGATACCATAGAGATAAGGTTTGTTTTTGCTATGAATAAAATAGAGTGTTGATTCATAATTTTAAAAAGCCTATCCGCGGTATTATGTTGGTTTAGAGCCTACATTTGAAGTTCTAGAGATGTGATCACAATAATTGATATGCTTTGGAAAAATATTGCGTTGAATATTTTAATATTCTCATTGGAAAATTAACTATCATTAAACCGCAACGCGCTTTGTTTTTGAAAAATTTTGTGTTGGAGGGTTTAAAATAGTGAAGAAGTTATCAATATTTATCATAATAAGAATATCTTAATTTTTTATGCTAAGCATGGCGATGTAAAAACGACAATGTAGAGATATGCTCAAAGCATATTTGAATACGGAGAGTAAACTAAGGATTAAGGCAATAATGTTTCCTTTTAGGGGGATTTGATATTGTCTTACCTTTGAGAGATAAAGCGGCAAAGTCTCTTTCTTTCTGATATTGCAGCCAGAGTCTCTTCTTGACATAGAGAACAACGATGCAAACACTGCGTTAGATCTATAAGGTGTATCTAATATTTGATTTAGACTTTTTATTTTTTGATATGACCAAAAAATTGGCTTTAAAGGCACTCTATTACATCCACGATTTAAACATTAAACCCCAATGAAGTACAATGACTTTTATGAAATTTCAATATCTTAAATCTTTTCTCCATTGTGCCTAAAATGCCCCTTATTTTCATAAAAAAATAAATCATACTACGACATATGAGGAATTTCACTTCCTCAAATTTTAATAATTTAAAATAAAAAATTTTAAAACAGGTTCAATTCTATACTAAGAGATATTTGTTCGAAGGGATAATTTATGTTCGCTGCAAATTTGAAAGAACGGGCTGCTTTATTCGAGAGTAGAACTTTTCTCTATTTTACGTTGAGCAGCTTATTTGCTACATTTGGAAATGGGCTAAATTATATTGCATTATCATGGCTAGCCTACAATCAGACGAGTTCAATTCAGGGTGTAGCACTTCTCATGTTTTTTCTCTGGATGCCGAGCATTATTTTTGCGCCTATTTTTGGCGTATTAGCGGATAAATACAATCGTAAAGTTCAGATTGTCATTTCAAACCTTGTCAGAGGTTTGGTGCTCGTGGTTTGGGTAACACTTTGGCAATTTGGCATAGAAATTAACTTAATGTTCTTATCGGCTTTCTTGGGTATTTTGATTTCTTTGTATATGTCATCAGCACTCTCTTTAATTCAAACTATTGTTCGAAAAGAGCAGTTGATTAATGCAAATGCGACAATTGATATGGTGTATGAATTTGGCACGATCATAGGTATGGGATTAAGTGGATTTATACTCACCTATGCTGGAATAAAAGGAACTCTTCTGATAGGTGGCACATTCTCTATTATTGCTGGTTTGTTTAATTTTGCAATGAAGGTACCTAAAACCGGAGGATTTGAAAGGCAAAACCAGCAAAACTTGTGGAAAAATTATACAGAGTCACTTCGTTATTTTAAGCAGAATCCGGCTCTTTTTATGCCTTATATGAGCCAGATGATTATTATGACACTTTTAATGACAATTCCTGTTATTTTGGTTCCCTATACACAAGAGGTCTTGAATGAAGATAGCAGCAGGACCTTTGCAATGTTCGAAGTACTTTATTCAGCGGGCGTATTTATTGGTGCACTTCTTTCGCCACTTTTTTGTCAAGTTTTATCCATAAGGAAAACACTGGCGCTTTTATTAGCTATTATAGCTATCGGTCTTTTCATTCTATCTATTAATAGACATACACTTATTGTTTTTCCTGTTTATTTTATGATTGGATTTGGACTTTCGAGCTGGGCTCTGTCAATTTCTTTATCACAACTTTCTTGTGATCCTAAATATCAGGGAAGATTACAAGCAAGTTTTAATGCTCTCTCTGGTTGCTTTATCCTTGGAGTTTATCTCTTCATGGCGAAAGAGAGCAGTAGCATTTCACTCCAATCTCTATACTTTTTTCAAAGTATTGTTGCTGTTATTGGAATGCTCATTGTTTTATTTTACAAAAATAAAAAACAGTAAATTGTTTTAAGTATGATGTCATTTTGCAAATATTTATAACGCTTGACATTTAATGTGTGGTTTTAAAAGAGGTGAGCCAATTTCAAATGCCAAGAGCGGAGTTTTTAATATAAATTATGTATGCTATAAAATGCTCGTCGTTTTTTGATAAATGACCCAAAAACAGTGATATGTTTATGCAATTAACCTTATTATTGTGAATGGCCAATAATACAGTGCTTTAAAATTTTTTTCATTTTATGTTTAAGCAAAATAGAACGCAAAGCAATGAGGCATTTTCGCACACGATAGGTGTTAGGTTAATTGCGGTCTTCAAGATTTACATGAAGAATTGTATCAGTCTTGTCAATTGTTTCATCTTCATTGGAATGAGAATTTCTGCGATGTTGTAAGGTCTGTATAATTTCCTTTTTCAAAACGCTATCTGTTTCGCTTAAACGGTGAATACTCAATTCCAATTCAAGAGCTAAAGCCAAATCCACGCACAATTTAAGCTCTTCCCCAATATCAGAACCCCGTTGATAATCGTCATAAAGACCAACAAGTGTATCGGATAATTCTTTATCGCATAAAGAGGTCATGCTTATTCCTCCACGTTGCGGTTTTTTCATGCGGCTTTGATATTTTAGGTGTTACCCCACTGTCATCACCAAGAGTTGCCATGTATACCAACATCATGGTTTTGTCAATTTGTTGCAAAACAGCAGTTTTTAAACTATAATCTATTGGCAATTTTATTGCACCAAGATCTTTAATCTTCCAATCATGAAGAGGTATTGCAGTATCTTTACTATGGAGTTTACAGCATTGAGGATATATTGCCAAACGGCTTTTAATTTGCGTGTGAGATGGACTACTTTGACGATAAAACACATACCCTAAGATCTCGTCATTGCCAATCAAAACAAAATCTGTACTATTGATAATAAGCAGATATGGTTTGTAAATGTTTAGCTTTTGCATAAGAGGTGATGGTTTCATATTTTCCAGAACATCAGGTATCTTGCTCATTTTGTATGAACTTTTAGACATTGATAAATCTTTTATCTTATGTAATTAGAAAACTATGGGAAATGCTTTACACATTCTTGCCAAGAGGTTTAAGCGGCATTATTGCAAAATAGGCTGTGAGCAAGAAGAGAAGCCTTATCACGCTTTTTTGCTGCTTTAGAAATGCAAATGCAACTTTTTAGGTGGCGATTGACCAACATCTGCTTGGTGAGCAATCGGATAAAATCGGCAATGATGTGTTCAGTTTTTTCGTTGAGGTCTGTCGAGATGTTTTTGACACGGGATGGGGGTATTTGGTAAACTCTGGCGTTCTTTGCCAAGGATATATTCTGGTGGTGTAGCTTGGCTAAGATATTCTGGTGATCCCCTTTTTGTGTGATTGTCATGAATACGGATGCTGTAACATCCATTTTTGTGGGGTACTATGTGTAATAACCGCCCTTCTTAATGGGAGGATAATGATAGATATAAATCAATATAATTATTTAGTCAACAATTATATTGATTTTGGAGTAATTTTTTTGGCACGTCCTGAAAAAGAACCTAAAACCAAATTGGCAAGACGTTTTCGTGAAGTGCGGCGTATACTTGGTTTCACGGAGCGTAAACAATTTGCCGAACATCTTGGTATAACTGCTGGTTCCATAGGGACTTATGAAATGGGCATAAGTGAACCTACAGCCTCTGCTCTCTCTAAATACAAAGAAATTTGCGGTGTTTCATTAGATTGGCTGATAACTGGCAATGGTGAGATGTTTACAGACATAGCGAAGGCGAAAGCAGCGGGTTTAAAACCACAAGCTATTCCTGCTGGAGTGATGAAGCGCCTTGGGTATTTAGCTTATACGACCTATCGTGATGCACAAATAACACTTCCTCCTGAAGATGTAGCGGAGTTAGCGGCAGAGCTTTATGGAAAGTTGCAAGAGCTTATTCACAATATCCAAGATATGGAAGAAGTCGAAGCCACTTTGCCTCTTTTAAAACTTCATTTAAAACGCCAAATCGAAGCAGAAAAAGCCCATCAAATAGTGGATACCGCTAATAGTTCAATTGAGTAGTACACATTTTTTATAACGTTTTATAACGTCTAAGTGTTGATTCAAGAGTCTATAACATGTGTATTTGGTGATGGATCTTATTTATTCGTGCAAAAATCTGGAAAAAGCATAGTCTGTTTATAGAAAATGTTTCTAAAGCATTTTTCATATGATTTCGTAAGAGAGATTTACGAAAAAACTCTGTTTGTAATGCTTTAGGGTGGCAAGAGCTAAAAACACAACCTTTTCATTGAGCGGTATTTTATAAAAATCCATACATTTATAAAAAAACAATAACTATTAAAATAATTTTCTTATCGCAGCTTAAAAAAGGAAACAAATATAAAGAGAGAGAAGAATTCAAGAAAATGTACAGAACTTTTATTTTTTTATAAAGCGCATGAAATTAAAAGAGCAAAAATTTATTTGAGAAATCGCTGAATGAGATTGGTAAATCTTTCCTTTAAAGATACAGATCCATATTATAAATATGCTATTTCATAGTGAATAATGCTATTAGCATGATAAGCACTCTCTTTTACATTATGTAAAAATTCTAAAAAAATCATAAGCTTATACTTATAAGAAAAGCTATAGTAAAATAGCTCTCTTTAGGTTTATTGAAAAGTATTTTTGCAAATTAATAAAAAATTATTTTTCACACTCTTGCCATTTTTCTTGTGCGCTTTATCTGAAAGGTAGAATTGCTCTTTAATGAAGCTGTTTTTGTTAGAAGATAAAGCGCGGGTTTTTGAATGGGGAGAGGTACGATATTTTCAAAATTGTCTATTTTCTTTATTTTTTAGCTTAAATCCCTCTAGCTAAAAGGGTTGGGGACTTTCCTAGATTTAGCGTCTCTTTAGAGACTTTAGGATGATGCCGTAATGAATATCGGTATCACGAAGGGATGGGTTTTATCTTTATTTATTGGTTTTTGGGGTGCGCGAACAGGGGTTTTGCCACGAGAGTTTTTGCGCCTTGTAATGGTATTGGACTCTGTTGGAGGAGGTTCTTATGAAAAAATTATATTCAAAATCAAATTCGCTTAAAGCGGTCTCATTAGGAACCGCCATGGCGGCGCTCTTATCGAGTGTCTCACCTGTTTTCGCTGCTGGCGTTGCGATAACAGGAGGGCTTGTTCAGTATGATAGTGGTCCCGGTGTTCCTTATACATATGGTAGTCATGGCAGTATTGTTTTTGCCGGTGATAATGATTTTTGTGGTGCGGATAATGTTAAAGGGCGTGGTGGTTCATCAAAAACAGGTACACAAATAACTGCAGAGGATCAATATAGAAGATTTATTGAAAATCAAGAATTTTCAAATCGTAATCCTTATGGCACGACAACTGAGAAAGTCATTTGGAGTAGTGATGGTACAACGACTCCAAAGGGAGGTTATATGGGAACCCATACTGGTGGTATGACAAATGCAATGCCTGAAGCTTATGGTGTTTATTCTTTTGTAACCGGTTGTGGAGCTGCGGCAACGGGGAATTATTCAACAGCATTTGGTGCTGGTGCGACCACAAAAGCTGGTGGAGCCCAAGCTTTTGGTGTTTCTGCACTTGCAAGCGGTAAAGCAAGTATTGCTATGGGCGTTGGATCAGAAGCATCAGAAGAGGCTACGGTTGCTATTGGTGGACTTGCAACCGCTTCTGGTAAAAATACTGTTGCTTTAGGTGTAGAGGCAAAAGCACAAAAGGAATATGCGATTGCTATCGGCGCAAGGGCTGAAGCTCAAGCTTCAGGTGCTATTGCGATAGGTGGTGTCAAATCTGAAAGAACAGAACAAGCAGACCCTAAAAGAAAAGCAATAGCACAGTCTGAAAATGCGATTGCTATAGGTTCGCATACATACGCTAAAACTGAAGATTCCGTTGCTATTGGAGCAAATGCACAAGTACTTGTTAATGATGGTGTTGCTATCGGTGGTGGCTCTGTTTCTGATAGAGACAAGGGCGTTAAGGGGTATGACCCTTACCTTAATGGTGATACGACAGAAACCGGTATAGCATGGGTAAGCACAGCAGGAGCTTTTAGCGTTGGTGAAGTTGATGCTCTTGATGGAGGAGGTAATCTAACACGGCAAATTACAGGGGTAGCTGCTGGTACCAAAGATACAGATGCTGTGAATGTCGCACAGTTAAAAGCTCTGAGAGGTATCATAGGAGAAGGAGGAGGAAGTTGGCAAATTTCTGCTAATGATACAAGTCCTACAGATGTTAATGCAGGCAATACAGTAGATTTTTCAGTGAAAAGTAACAACGTAGTAGGAAAAGATAACCTAAAGATTGAAAAAAGCAATGAAGGCGATAAGCATAAAATTCAATTTACTTTGAATGATAATCTTCAGTTAACGAGCATCACTACAGGCAGAAGCACTATGAGTGATGATGGCTTTGGATTTACTGATAATAATGGACCAAGAATAGCTTTTGATGGCATTCATGCTGGCGATAAAGTAATCACAGGAGTGAAAGCCGGAGAAGAAGATACTGATGCAGTGAATTATAAACAGCTGAAAGAGGTAAGAGATGCTTCTATAACGCATTGGCAGCTTACCGTTAATGGTGAAAGTCCTATATCTATTGGACAAAACGATACAGTAAATTTGAAGTCAGCTAACAAGGAAGGAAAGAAAAACATCACAATTGTAGGAGATGATAGCCGTAATGTCACATTTGACTTAGCTAATAATATTACAGTGACGAGTGTCACTGCAGGCAGAAGCAAGATGAGTGATGATGGTTTTATATTTGATGGTGATAAGGGACCAAGAATAACTGTTGATGGTATTTCTGCTGGTAAGAAAAAGATTACAGATGTTGAAGCGGGGACTGTCGATACCGATGCAGTAAATTTCAAGCAATTGACTGAGGTAAAAGGATTGATATCAAAAGCAGGAGGTTGGAAGCTTTCTGTTAATAACGATGATGCTACAGATATTGAGGCAGGTAATACAGTAAAATTTACTGCTGTTGCGAATAATGAAGGTCACAAAAACATTAAAATTGTAAGAGGCGATAATAACGAGGTAAAATTTGATTTAAACGAAGTTATTCAAATTGCTAAAACAATAAAAGTAGGGAGTGAAGTTACTATAAATAATAGTGGTTTAGCGATTAAACAGGGTCCAAGTATAACATATGGCGGTATTGATGCTGGCAATAAAGAGCTTAAAAATGTAGCAAACGGTGTTTTATACACGGATGCAGTTAATCTTTCACAGTTGCAAGAAGTAGAGGAGAAAATAAAAGACGTAACAAGCAATAGTCTTGTTAAATGGGAAGAAGGTCAGAAGCTTATCAGTGTCGGTAAAGAGAAAGATGGCACAAAAATTGATATCACAGGTACTAGTGGAGAGCGGACTATTGCTGGTGTAAAAAAAGGGGATCTTTCAAAGAATTCAACTGAAGCTGTAAATGGTTCACAGCTTTGGGATACGGAACAAAAAGTTGCTCATATTGATAAGAGAGTTGACATTATATCAAGTACGGTTACTGATATGAGTAAGGAAGTTCACGATCTTTCTGAGGATGCTGTTCGCTATGACAGAGATGAAAACGGTCAAAAAACTAATAAGGTTACTTTGAGAGGTGGCGATAAAGATGCCCCTGTATTAATTACAAATGTTTCTGATGGCAACATTAAGAGCGGTTCCAAAGATGCAGTGAATGGTGGTCAAATCAATACGATATCTGAAGATATTGCGAGGTTTTTTGGTGGTGGTACAGAATTTAATAATGGCACCTTTAGTAATCCTAGGTATAATTTATCTAAAGTTTCTACAGATGGTAAAATAGAGCAGAAGGAATATAATGATGTTGGTAATGCTCTTGAGGGGCTTGATACAAATATAAAGAATGTAAATACCCATGTACAATACGTAGATAATAAATTTGATCAGAAATTTGATAAGTTCTCTCAAGATGCTTTATTATGGAGTGAAAATGAACAAGCATTTGTTGCACTTCATGGAGAAGGGCGTAAAACAAACAGCAAGATTAAATTTTTGAAAGATGGCGATATTGATGTTAACTCAACAGATGCCATCAATGGTTCTCAGCTCTTTGAGATTGCTAAAAATATATCAAACTATTTTGGTGGCAGTACAGATGTCATTGATGGTATAGAACCAGCTTTTCTTATTAAGGATGAGACGTATAATAATGTTACAGATGCTTTCACTGGTGTAAATATTTCCATTAAAAATCTTGATGATAAGATTATTGAAATGAAGGAAAATAATCTTGTGCAACAAGAGGGAATTTCAGGTGTTATCACTATTGGTGCGAAAACAGCAGGTACTAAAATCAATGTTGCAGGCGTTGGTGGTGCAGGGCGTACTATTTCTGGTGTAAAAGCAGCAGAGGAAGATGATGAAGCTGTTAACAAAGCCCAACTTGATAAAAGCATAAAGGGGATCTCTAAAGATGCTTTACTGTGGGATGAAGAAGAAGGTGCATTTGTTGCACTTCATGAAAAAGATGGAAAGAAAACAAAGAGCAAGCTTAAATCCCTTTTGGATGGTGAGATTATTGAAGGTTCAACGGATGCTATTACGGGTAACCAGCTTTATCTCATGAGCAACAAGCTTGCCAATTATTTTGGTGGCGGTGCTGGTTATAAGAATGGTCAATGGACAGATCCTACTTTCAAGATTTCTAAAGTTGATGAGAATGGTAAGACTGTTGAGACAAAGCACAACAATGTCGCAGATGCTTTCGATGACATTAGTAATGGGATGTCAAATATTAATAACCGTATTGATAATGTTATAAACAAGGTTGATTCAGATGCTTTAAAGTGGAATGAGAATAAAAAAGCTTATGATGCTGGTCGCAATGGTCAACCAAGTAAGATTATCAATGTAGCTGATGGTAAAATTGCAAAAGATTCAAAAGAAGCAGTGAATGGTGGCCAACTTTGGAAAACCAATGAGCGTGTTGCAAATGTTGAAAATCATGTTGAGATTATCGACAAAAAAGTTGACAACATTTCCAATACGATTACCAACATTGGTGATACAGTTAACAATATTAACGTCAAAGTTGATAAGATTGATGACAAGGTTAACAACATTGCTGAGGATGCTGTTCGCTATGACAGAGATGCAAACGGTAAAAAGACCAATAAAATCACTTTGAAAGGCGGTAATGAAAGTGAACCTGTTATGATTGATAATGTTGCTGATGGTCGCATTGAGAAAGGTTCGAAAGAAGCTGTAAATGGTGGGCAACTTCACGACTACACCAAAGAACAAATGAAAATCGTTCTCGATGAATCGAAGCACTACACAGATCAACGGGTCAATAATATTGTTATCGATGCGATTGACGATGCTGTTGAGAGGTCCAAACAATATACCGATATGAAGTTTGATGCTTTAAATTACAGTATTGAGGGTGTACGAAAAGAAGCAAGACAAGCAGCGGCTATTGGTTTAGCAGTAGCTAACTTACGCTACAATGATACACCTGGAAAATTAAGTGTTGGATTTGGTACTGGCTTATGGCGTAGCCAATCTGCGTTTGCCTTTGGTGCTGGTTATACATCAGAAAAGGGAAATATTCGCTCTAATGTATCTGTTACCACTTCTGGCGGTCATTGGGGTGTAGGTGCTGGATTCAATATGACATTGAATTGATATCAACAAAATTCTTGAGTAAAAACACTTGCGCTCTTGTCTTAATGAAGACAGGGGCGAAAGTTTATTTTAATAAGAAACCAATAAAGTTAACAAACGAGATAGTGAAGTCTTTAAAGAAAAACATGACAAGTAACTGAATAATAAAATAAAATGTACTATTAATGCTAAAGCTCTGTTTGCATCTCAATTTACAACTTAATAATAACGGAGATTATCAGATATTAATAATTTCTGCTTTTTACGAAAAAATAGCTCAAAAGATCATAAAAACCACAATGCTACTTAATTCACAAGTAAAAACTCACCAACCTAGCATGAAAATAGTCCTCCGCAAATTTATTTAAATGAGCCTATTATCCAATAACACATCATCATAAAAATAAAACTGCCAAAAAACTTCCAACTTTCTTTAAAGTGGCTTTTTTATTATAGCTTCACGCAAAAATAACCTTTCCCAATAATTATTAACATTTCATTTAATAAAAATAATACATTATAAATTGAAATATGGTTTTTTTATGTCATAAATATGTTTGATTTGATTTTTTTTCATTGGGGCACTTGTGATGAAAGAATTATCTATCATATCAAAGAGGAATGACTGGGATTACGTACATTTCTCTCAACATTTGTTTAAAAAGCTTTTGTTAGGAACCGCAATCGTTGCATTTTTATCAAATGTTTCGCCTATTTTTGCAAAAAAAATTAATTTACCAGAACAGTTTCTTCAAACTGTAGAAAAGGCGTCGGTGCTTTATTTTCAAGGAAACAATAGGAGTATTGTTTCTGCTTACGCCAGTCATAACAGTTTTGATGACTTTAATTTATCCAAAGCAGAATATTTAAAAGCGCTGAATATGGTGCTCGCAGCAAAAGTGAATGCTTCTGCGGATGATAAGGATTATGCAAATTTTCTAAACAAAATCCTTTCTGATGGAGGCAGTGATAGTTTTGTTGTAAATACTCTTAGAGTAGATGGTAGTAACCGATCGAAACGAGCGGTAAATACAGAGGAAAAAAAGAAGAAATCTCTTATCAGTCCGCAGTTGTCTGTTCGTAATAATGTTTTTTCTCAACAGCTTGCACAGAATGATGAGAATACAGCGATCATTGATGTATCTGATTCCTCGCGCGATAGTTTCACTGCAATAACGAAGCGTAGTGCCGGATTACAACGTATCAATAGTACGAATGTCATATTGGGTGAAGGAATAAAAAGACGTCCAAATGCCTATAGTACCGAAGATATTGTTGCTATTGGTGCTAATGTATCAATGTTAGCTATAGATTCGGTTGCTGTTGGTTATGGTGCGGAGGTAGAAAAAGAAATTTCTATTGCTGTAGGACATTTAGCTCACTGCGTAGGTAAAAAAAGTATCGCTATAGGTGGTGAAGGTAGAGATGGGGATAAACCGATCCCTACTGAGGGTCGTACGATAGCAAAAGGCGAAGAATCCATTGCTATTGGATATCGTGCTAGGGCGAACAATATACAATCTATAGCTCTTGGTTCTTTTTCAACGGTGCAGAGAGATTCCGGTATAGCTGTTGGTCATCTTGCAAGGGCATCGGGTGTGAGTAGTATTGCTATAGGTCAAAATACTAGTGCTGATGAAGAGAGTTCTATTGCAATTGGTAGTGCTGGTAATAAAAGTGCTGGCGCATTCGCGAGGGGTAAAAAAACAATTTCTATAGGTTCTGCTTCTATTGGTTTTGGGGAAAATTCAGTGGCTCTAGGTATGAATTCTGGAGCAATTGTCCCTACAGGTGTTGCTTTGGGTTGGATGTCCTATTCTATGACTTCGGATTCTGTTCATGGTTATGATCCTATGACGCATGCTCTTTCAAAAGATAATAGTATAGCATGGAAAAGTTCTGCAGGGGCGGTTAGTATTGGTAATCCCCAGCAAGAAATAGTGCGCCAAATTACAGGAGTATCTGCTGGTACTGAAAATACCGATGCAGTGAATGTTGCACAGTTAAAAAGTCTAGAGAAAGTTGTAAGAACTAAAGGTTGGAGTTTATCTGTAGGCGGTGAAAATGCTAAAACTGTTCTGATGGACAGTGGTGTAGATTTTTCCGCAGGAAGCAAAAATTTCATAATTAAAAAAAGCAATGATGATAACAAAGTAAAATTTGATCTTGCACAGGACCTTAAACTGAATAGCATAAAGTTAGGGAAAAATACTTTAGATGCAATGGGTTTATTTATTAGTGATGGTCCTAAAATAACAACTGCAGGAATTTCAGCAGAAAATAAAAAGATTACAGGCGTGGCAAATGGTACTGAAGATAGCGATGCGGTGAATTTTGCACAATTAAAAGCAATAAAGCAAAAAGGAACAGGCGGTGGTTTCGTTGAGCAAAAGACACAAACAGATCCGATTACTATTGGCAAGAATACAGGTGGTGATAAAATCGATATTGCCAACAATAAAAGTGAAAAGCGTATTCTTACGGGTATAAAGAAGGGTGACGTCTCAAAAGATTCAACAGAGGCAGTCGCGGGCTCGCAACTGTTTACTACAAATCAGAAAGTAGATACTGTTGCTAACAATCTACAAACTGTTGCTACGAATATAGCCAAGTATTTTGGTGGCGGTGCTAAGTACGAGAATGGCGAATGGATGGCTCCTAGTTTTAAAGTGAAGACAGTTAGGGAAGATGGTAAGGCTGAAGAGGCGAGCTATAAGAATGTAGCGGAAGCTTTGACAGGAGTTGGAAGTTCTATCATCAATGTTCAGAATAAAGTGATT
>NZ_HE997540.1:501607-505596 GCF_000312545.1 Bartonella senegalensis OS02 | reverse complement strand
ACGACCAATAATGATGTTACAACTCTTAAGAATAACTTTTCTGAGATACGGACGAGTGTGACAGGGGTTCAAACAAATTTATCAACAATAGCTAACAATACATCACAATATTTAGGTGGTGATGCTAATGTACTGAATGGTAAGGCACCTACTTATACTTTTGAAGACAAATCTTATAATGACGTTGCTAGTGCTTTTTCTGGTGTGAGCCACTCTTTTACAAAGGTAAAGCAACAAATTATCAACGTAAATAATTCTATCACGAATGTCGAAAATCAAATTAAAAATGTGGTGAGTGAAAGCCTTGTGCAGCAAGATAAAGAAACGCAACACATCACCATTGGTAAGGATACAGAGGGTGATAAAATCGATATTGCTAACAAAAATAAAGAAAAGCGTACTCTTACGGGGATAAAGAAGGGTGACGTCTCAAAAGATTCAACAGAGGCAGTCACGGGTTCACAGCTTTTTGCGACAAATCAGGAAGTAGATACTGTTTCCACTAATCTCCAAACCGCTGCCACGAATATAGCTAAATATTTTGGAGGTGGTGCTGAATATCAGAACGGTAAATGGGCTGATCCAAAATTTACAATAAAGTCAGTTAAAGCTGATGGTAAGGCTGAAGAGGCGAGCTATAAGAATGTAGCGGAAGCTTTAACTGGAGTTGGTACGTCTATCACAAATGTTCAGAATAAAGTTACTGAACAGATTAATAATGTGGTTTCTCAAGTTGCCGCCAACAGCTTTGTACAACAAGGTGATACAACAAAGCGTATAACCATTGGAGCAAAAGAAGAAGGCAGTGAAATCAATATTACTAACAAGAATAGTGAGGATCGTACCCTTTCCGGTGTGAAGGAAGCAACAAAGAATAATGAAGCTGTTAACAAAGCTCAGCTTGATACAAACATCAAGAAAGTAGAAGAGAAATTAGCAGAAGCAGTCGGTAATGTGACGCAACAAGTTACAGGGGATGCTTTATTGTGGAGCAATACTGATAACGCGTTTGTTGCCGATCATAAAAAGGATGGTGTAAAAACAAAGAGTAAAATTACCCATCTTTCGGATGGAAATATTGCTTCTGGCTCTACAGATGCAGTTACGGGTAAACAACTTTATTCTATGAACGAGCAGCTTGCGACCTATTTGGGTGGTGGCGCCGGCTATAATAAGGAAGGCGAATGGTCTGCTCCAACTTTTAAAGTCAAGACAGTTAAGAAAGATGGCAACTCTGGAGAGGAAAGCTATAAAAGTGTTGCAGAAGCTTTGGCTGGAGTTGGTAGTTCTTTCACAAACGTTCAGAATAAAATTACCAATGAGGTTAATAACGCAATTACTAAAGTAGAAGGCGATAATCTTGTGAAGCAAGATAATCTTAGTCTTATTACGATTGGTAAAGAAAGAGGCGGTTTTAAAATTGATCTTGCAAATCGTGATGGTTTAGATCGGACTCTCTCTGGTGTTAAAAAGGCTGAGAATGATAATGAAGCGGTTAATAAAGCTCAACTTGAAGAAAATTTAGAGAAGCTTTCTAACAGTCTTCAGTCTGATGAGTCCGCTGTTGTCCATTATGATAAAAATAAAGATGAAACTGGTAGCATTAATTATACGAGTATCACTTTGGGTAGAGGTGCGAATGCTCGTGCTGTCGCTTTGCATAATGTTGCTGATGGTAAGATTGCTGAGAATTCACATGACGCGGTCAATAGTGGACAGATTAATACAATTTCTCAGGAAGTTGCTACCTATTTTGGTGGTGGTACGATCTTTAGAGAGGGTACTTTTACGAATCCAACCTATAAATTATCGAGAGTTGCTGAGAAAGGTGAAGTGACAGAACAGTCTTATAACGATGTTGGTTCAGCTTTTGAAGGGCTTGATACGAGTGTCAAGAATGTAAATAATCACTTAACGAATGTTGTTAATGACTTTACTGAAAAGGTGAATAATATTACTCAATCAGTTCAAGGTGATGCCTTGTTGTGGAATAATGATAAAGGAGCATTTGTTGCTCTTCATGGGGATGGCAGCGAAAAATCTAATAGCAAGATTACATCTCTTCAAGCTGGAACTATTAATGAAAGTTCAACGGATGCTGTTAATGGTTCACAACTTTATTCGATGGGTGATAAGGTTGCAACCTATTTTGGTGGTAATTCTAAGTATGAGAATGGTGAATGGACTGCTCCAACATTTAAATTAAAAACGATTGACACTGATGGTAAGGAAAAGGATGAAGATTATCAGAATGTAGCTGCTGCTTTGAGTGGAGTTGGTACATCTTTCACAAATATCAAAAATGAGATTACTAAACAGGTTAACAACCTTCAATCAGATGATTCAGCGGTTGTTCATTATGATAAACAAAAGGATGGTGCAACTGATTATGCGAGTGTGACTTTAGGTGGTAAAGGTCAAACCCAGACAACTCTCCGCAATGTTGGTAATGGTATTATTGGTGATAAGTCGCATGATGCAATCAATGGCGGACAGATTAATAAAATTGGTGAAGATATAGCCAAATTCTTGGGAGGAGAAGCATCCTTTAACAATGGAGCTTTCACAGGACCAACTTATGCATTATCTGAAGTTTCTGAAAAAGGACAGGTCACAAATAAGTCCTATAACGATGTTGGTTCAGCTTTTACAGGTCTTGATGAAAATATTAAGAATGTGAATCAACGGATTAAGGAAGTCTCGGAGGGAGTTACACAGGATTCTTTAAATTGGAATAGTACTGAGGGCGCTTTTGTAGCTCAGCATGGTGAAAAAGAAAAAACGAATAGCAGAATTAAATTCCTTGCTGTTGGAGATATTTCCGCTACTTCAACAGAAGCTATTAATGGTTCTCAACTTTATTCTTTAGGTGACAATGTTGCGAAAGCTTTTGGCGGTAATGCTAAGTATGAAAATGGCACATGGACAGTCCCAAGCTTTAAAGTTAAAACAGTTAAGGATAATGGTGAATCTGAAGAGAAAGAGTACAAGAATGTAGCAGCTGCTTTTGAAGGTGTTGGTAGTTCTTTCACGAATATCAAAAATGAGATTACCAACCAGATTAATCATCTTCAGTCAGATGATTCAGCTGTTGTTCATTATGATAAAAAGGGTGGTAAAACTGATTATGCGAGTATAACTTTAGGTGGTAAAGATCAAAGCTTCACCGCTCTCCACAATGTTGCGGATGGTAGTATTGCTAAGGATTCACATGATGCTATCACGGGAGGTCAGATCAATACCATTGGTGAGGATATTGCTAAGTTTTTGGGAGGAGAAGCATCCTTTAAAGATGGTGCTCTTACACAGCCAACTTATAAATTATCTCAGGTTGATACTCATGGTAAGGTGGAGCCGACAGAGTTTAAAGATGTTGGCAAAGCCTTTGCAGGTCTTGATAGCAATATCAAGAATGTGAATGATCGGATTAAGGAAGTCTCAGAGGGAGTTGCACAGGATTCTTTAAATTGGAGTAATACTGAGGGTGCTTTTGTCGCTCAACATGGAGAAAAAGAAGGTAAAAAAGAAAATAGTAAGATCACCTTTCTTGCGAATGGAGAGATTTCCAAAGTTTCCACTGACGCAGTGACAGGTTCCCAACTTTATTCCTTACAGGATCAGTTTGCAAAATATTTTGACGGTGGAGCAGGTTATGATGATAAAGGAAAATGGACTGCTCCAAAATTTAAAGTTAAAACTGTCAAAGATGATGGCAATGAAGGAGAAGAGATTTATACGAATGTCGCGGAAGCTTTGACGGGAGTTGGTACGTCTTTCACGAATGTTCAGAATAAAGTTACCAATGATATAACCAATAAGTTCAACGAACTTAATCAAAACATAACGAATATTACGCAACAAGTTACAGGTGATGCTTTATTATGGAACGATAAAGCCAAGGCATTTGTCGCACGTCATAAAAAGGAAGCAGAAGAACAAGGCAAAGAAACGGAAGCACAAGAAAATAGCAAAATTACATTTCTTTTAGA
>NZ_HE997540.1:499167-500866 GCF_000312545.1 Bartonella senegalensis OS02 | reverse complement strand
CGGTGCTGTTTCTAAAGATTCAACAGATGCTATTACCGGTAAACAGCTTTATTCTATGGGCAACACGCTTGCGACCTATTTAGATAAAAATGCTGGTTATGATGAGCAAGGAAACTGGAAAGCACCTAGTTTTCAGGTCAAAACTGTTAACGGTGAAGGCAAGGAAGATGAGCAAAGCTATACGAGTGTAGCGGATGCTTTAGCAGGAGTTGGTAGTTCTATTACGAATGTTCAGAATAAAATTACTAAGGAGGTTACCAACCAGATTAATAGTGCAATTACCACTATACAAGGTGAAAGCCTTATACAACAAGATGCTGAAACAAAACATATTACTATTGGTAAAGATACAGAGGGTGATAAAATCGATATAGCCAATAAGAATAAAGAAAAGCGTACTCTTACGGGGATAAAGGATGCCGCACTCTCAGCGGAGTCAAATGAAGCCGTTATCGGTTCACAGCTTTTTGCGACCAATAATGATATTGCAACTCTTAAGAAAAGCTTTTCTGAGATACAGATGAGTGTGACAGGGGTTCAAACAAATTTATCAACAATAGCTACAAATACGTCGCAATATTTGGGTGGTGGTACTGATGTGCTAAATGGTAAGGCACCTACCTATACTGTTGAAGATAAGCCTTATAATGATGTTGCTAGTGCTTTTTCTGGTGTGAGCAGCTCTTTTACAGAGGTAAAGCAACAGATTACGGATGTGAATAATTCTGTCACGAATGTCGAAAATCAAATTAAAAATATGGTGAGTGATAGTCTTATTAAGCAAGATGCGCATACGCAACACATCACGATTGGTAGGGATGCAGGTGGTGATAAAATCGATATTGCAAATGCAAGTGATAAGAAACGTACTCTTACTGGTATAAAGAATGCTGAACTTTCAGAAGATTCAAATGAAGCTGTTACCGGTTCACAGCTATTTACAACAGATAAAAATGTAACGACTGTATCAAATAACCTCCAAACCACCGCCACAAATATAGCCAACTACTTTGGAGGTAACGCCAAATATGAAGGTGGAAAATGGACTGCTCCAACTTTTACACTAAAAACTATTAAGGCTGATGGCCAAGAAGAAGATAAAGCTTATCAGAATGTAGCGGAAGCTTTGATTGGAGTTGGTACTTCTTTCACGAATGTTCAGAATCAAATGACTGAACGTGTTAGCAGTGTGATTAACAAATTAGAAAGCGAGAACCTTGTTAAGTTGAATAAGGATACAAATCTTATCAATATTGGTGCGGAAAAAGAGGGCACTGAAGTCAATATTGCCAACAATAACAAAGAGGATCGGATTCTCTCTGGTGTGAAACATGGCGTAGTCTCAAAAGATTCAAACAATGCAGTGAATGGTTCGCAGCTTTTTACGACCAATGAAAATGTTATGACAGTAACAAATGATCTGAAAACGGTTTCTGGTAATACGTCAAGTTATTTTGGTGGTGGAGCTGATGTTCTTAGAGGTGATATGCCAACATTTTCTATTCAGAAAGAGAGCTATCATACGGTTGCAGAAGCATTTGCAGGTGTTGATAGTTCTTTCACGAAGCTTCATGATGAGATTAATAAAAACAACACTGAGATTACGCAAAATATAGAAAAAAATGCTTTATTATGGAACGATAAAGCCAAGGCATTTGTCGCACGTCATGAAAAGGAAGCAGAAGAACAGGTCGCTACA
>NZ_HE997540.1:355793-498569 GCF_000312545.1 Bartonella senegalensis OS02 | reverse complement strand
TCGACGCAAGAAAACAGTAAAATTACGTTTCTTTTAGATGGTGATGTTTCTAAAGGTTCAACGGATGCTGTGACAGGTGGTCAGCTCTATTCTTTGAACGAGCAGTTTGCGACCTATTTAGGTGGTAGTGCTGGATATAATGAAAAGGGAGAATGGTTAGCACCTAGTTTCAAGGTTTTACAGTTTTTTGATAATGGTACGTCTTCTGAACAGGCATATAATAATGTTGCGGATGCATTTGGTGGTGTGAATAATTCTTTCAAGGTTATTCATAATGAAATGACGAATGCGGTTACGAATATTAACAATAAGATTGGCCAAGTGGTTAGTGATAGCCTTGTTAAAGAAGAGCAGGACAGTCATCTTATCACCATTGGTAAGGAAACGGATGGTACTATAATCAATATCGCCAACAAGGATAAACAGGATAGAACGCTTTCTGGTGTAAAGGCGGCTGAGAATGCGAATGAAGCCATTAACAAAGCGCAGCTTGATAAACTCAATAAGAAAATTGAGTCTACGAATTCTTTTGCAGTTCTTTACGATAAACAGTCGAATGACACTGTTAATTATAAGAGTATCACTTTAGGTGGTAAAGATAAAGAGCCCGTTGCACTTCATAATGTTGCTGATGGTACGCTTTCTCAAGAATCCTACGATGCAATTAATGGTAGTCAAATTACAAAAATATTCGAGCAGGTAGTTAAATATTTCGATGGGAATGCAGTCTTTAAAGAGGGTATTTTTATAGGACCAATTTATAAATTATTGAAGATTTCTGAACATGGTACGGTAGAGCAAGTAGAGCATGATAATATTGGTTCGGCATTTGCAGGTCTTGATACAAATATCAAGAATGTGAACAAGCATATTCAAGAAGTTTCGCAAGGCATTAGTGATGATTCTTTGTTATGGGACGAGGGTGCACAAGCGTTTGTTGCTCTTCATGGGAAGGAGGAGACAAGGGCAAATAGTAAGATTACGCATCTTAAAGACGGTGATATTAGTGCTGTTTCAACGGATGCGATTACGGGGAACCAGATCTATTTGTTAAAGAACACGCTTGGGGGCTATTTTGGTGGTGGTGCTGGCTATAAAGATGGAAAATGGCATCCCCCCAATTTCAAGATCAAGCAGTTTAGTGAGGATGGTAAGACGGAAGAAAAGGGCTATAGCAATGTTGCCGATGCTTTGAGTGAGGTTGGAAATTCTTTCACGAATATTCAAAATAAAATTACCAATGAGATTGCTCATGTGAAGGGTGAGAGTCTTGTGAAGCAAGATGAGCAGACGAAGCTTATCACGATTGGTGGAGAGAGAGGGGGAAGTGCAATCAGTATTGCCAACAGTGCTGGTGGGGTACGTAGTTTGTCTGGTGTAAAAGCAGGGCTTCTTTCCGAAGGGTCGACAGAAGCAATCAATGGTTCTCAGCTTTATTCAGTGATCGATGCACTTTCTAGGTATTTAGGCGGCGGTTCAGGCTATAAGGAAGGGAGATGGAATGCCCCCACATTTTATGTTTCGCAGTTGAAGAGCGATGGGAGTGATAATGACAACAAGAAGAGCTATACCAATGTTGCAAGTGCGTTTGAAGGTGTTAATGATAGCATGAAAACGATCAACAATCGTATTCATTCTGTTGCACAGAATGTGTCGTCGAACAGTTTAAATTGGAACGAGACAGAAAAAGCTTTTGACGCTCGTCATAAAGGTCAAGACAGTAAGATTAAGCATGTATGGGATGGAGAAGTCTCAGCAGGCTCGAAAGAAGCGGTTAATGGGAGCCAACTTTGGCAAACGAATAAGAAAGTTTCAGAGGTTGAAAGCCGTGTAGAGAGTATTGATCGACATGTACAGACTATTGAAAATACGGTTACGAATGATGCAGTTAAGTATGATAAGAATAAAAAGGGTGATAAGATAAATAAAGTCACGTTAGTTGGTATGAGTGAAAGTGATCCAGTATTGCTAGACAATGTAGCGGATGGTCGAATTATGAGTGGCTCGAGGGAAGCCATTAATGGAGGACAGTTGCATGATTACACGGACCAGTACATGAAGCTAGTTCTTTCTGATGCGAAGAAATATACGGATGATTGTTTCAATAACATTGTCAATCATACGATAGATGATGTTTTAAATGAGGTAAAATCTTATACGGATATAAAGTTTGAAGCGTTAAGGTATGAACTTAAGGAAGTTCGCAAAGAGTCAAGACAGGCAGCGGCTATAGGTTTAGCAGTATCGAATTTGAGTTACGAAGAGATACCAGGTTCCTTAAGTTTATCGATTGGGACTGGTTTATGGCGCAATCAATCAGCGATAGCCATTGGAGCAGGTTATGTGTCTTCAAGTGGGAAGATACGGTCTAATATATCAGCGACGAGTTCTGGCGGGTATTGGGGCGTAGGAGCTGGCTTAAGAATAAAACTGAATTGATACATAGAAACCAATATTGCAAGTGAATTATGAAATTATACTTTTCTTTTAAGTATTTTTATCTCAGAACTTATCTTAGATTTGTATTTTCTCTATTTTATGAAGAATTACGAATATTTTATCTCTATAGTAAATTTTATATAAAATCTCATTTTTTATAGGATTCTTGTTTTTATTTTGTTGAAAAAAGATCACATAATCACGTAAAATAATATATTTTTATTCAAATTGATGAAAAGTATTATTTTTTTGTTGCTATTTTACTATAGAGTGGATATGAGTCACAAAGAATATTAGTAAAACTCATTTTGATAATAAAATTCAAAGGGGGGAGGAGTAATGCGTAAGAATCAAAGCTGAATAAGAAAACATCTTAGCTGCAAAATTCTATCTTTTTAAATAATTTAAGCATTATCAAATGTAGCGGCTTTTTGTTTACTCAAATCACAAAATACCACTTCTTAATATTAAGAAATTCACAGACAACAAATTCTTTATAAAAAGATTTTATCACGTAAATAATCATATAATGAGTAAATCGCCCTTAATGCCTCAAAGAGGCCTTTCTAAAGCTTAGATGAAAAACTGTAAGTTCAATTCCGCTAAAGTCTAAATATACCTTTTTATGTTTATATAAACATATTTTCCAATTTTCTTATTTAGACCCCACTATAGAAAGCAAATAGGAAACAAAAACAAAGACTCAAACTGTCCCTACTCTGATCAACTAAATTTTGATCTAATTATCACTAAAAACGAAACTATATCACTGAAATGTGTCTTTTTTATGTTTTTGATATGCTTTTTAAATTTTTTCATTGGAGAGTTTGTTATGAAAAAATTATCTATCACCTTAAAGAGACAACATGACTTGAATGCTTCACCTGTTTCACGATGTTTATCTTTTTTGACAAAGTTTTCGTTGGGAACGGCAATGGTTGCACTTTTATCGAGTGTGTCTCCTGTGTTGGCGAAAAAAATTGATATGATAGACCAACAGGTTTTTCAAAGCATAGAGAAAGCAACAGCGGTTTATTCTCAAGGGAGGAATCAAACGATTGTTTCTGGTGATGATAGTCATAAAAATTTTAATGATTCTCGTTTATCCAAGGCAAATAATCTTACGGTGCCGAGTACAGCGAAAGCAGCAAAAGTGAATATTCCGGCGGCAGATAGCGCAAACCTAACAGAAGAAACATTAGGTACAGAGGAGCAATATAAAAAATCTCTCATCAATCCACGGTCTTTTGTAGATAAAAACAAAGGTACAGCGATCATTGATGTATCTGATTTCTCGCAAAATAATTTAATTAGGAGAGTGCCGTTTAGTGAAGTGCCGCCAGTCAGCACAGATGGATCAGGTATTTTGATTGGTCGTGGGAAAGTCTTGCAAAAACCTAATTACCAAAGTGATAATGTTGTTATTGGTTACGATGTATTAGTAAACGAATCAGATTCGGTTGCTGTTGGTTATGGTGTGCAGGTAGAAGGGAGATTTTCTGTTGCTGTAGGTCATTTGGCTTATAGTGTAAGTCAAGGCAGTATTGCGATAGGTGGCGAAGGTAGATATGGGGATACACCGATCCCTCCTGAGGGTCGTACGATAGCACAAGGCGAAGAATCCATTGCTATTGGACGTCGTGCTAAGACGAAGGATGTGGCATCTATAGCTTTGGGTTCTAATGCACAAGTTAAGGGAAACTACGCTATAGCTTTTGGTTATAAGGCAGAGGCGACAAGAGAAGATAGCATGGCTATAGGGCACATGGCTCACGCTATGGGAAAAAGCAGTGTTGCACTAGGTTCTGAATATAATGAGAAGAATGAACATGGGGACGATGATTATACAACCGCCAAGGGTGATTATTCAACAGCTTTGGGTTCTGTTTCTAGAGCTTTGGGGTATGGTTCAACTGCTGTGGGTCATCGTGCATATGCAACGGAAAAAGACGCTGTTTCTATAGGACTTTATTCAAAAGCAAATGCAGATCACGCTATCGCTTTAGGAGCGGATTCTATAGCGAACGTTGTTGCTGGTGTTGCAGGCTATAATCCTCTTTTACAGAAGGAGGCGACAGATGATGCTTTTGCATGGAAAAGCACTTACGGTGCGGTTAGTGTTGGTGATATTGCTAATAGTAAAACACGACAAATTGGAGGAGTAGCAGCGGGGAGTGCAGATACTGATGCGGTGAATATTGCGCAGTTAAAGTCATTACAAAGCTATGTAGACAAAGGCTGGAAGCTGTCTGTTGATGGTAAAAATGCTAAAGTTGTGGGGATAGACGATACAGTAGATTTTGCAGCTGGAAGTAGCAACCTTAACATTACAAAAGGTACAGATAACAATGATATAAAATTTGATCTAGCAAAGAACATTACGCTGGAGAGCGTAACAGCGGGTACGAATATCTTAGATGCCACGGGTTTAGTAATTGCAAATGGTCCGAAAATAATGACCGATGGTATTAATGCAGGAGGTAAAAAAATAACAGGATTAGCAGAAGGCGCTGGGGCGACTGATGCGGTGAATTTTGGACAATTGAATAAAGCCAAGCAAGAAGTCCAAGAACAAGTAGAAAAACAAGTTAAAGAAGTCGAAAAGCAAGTAGCCGCCAGTAGCTTCGTGAAACAGGATGATAAAACGAGATACATCACCATTGGTAAGGATACCGATGGTGATAAAATCGATATTGCCAACAATAAAAGTGAAACGCGTATTCTTGCGGGTATAAAGAATGGTGAAATTTCAAAAGATTCAAATCAAGCTGTTACTGGTTCGCAGTTGTTTATGACAAATCAAAATGTCACTAATCTTCAAACTACTGCCACAGATATAGCTAAGACTTTTGGAGGTGGAGCAAAATACGAGAATGAAAAATGGACCGCTCCAACTTTTACAGTGAAAACTGTTACTGATGAAGGTAAAGAAAAAGTAGAAACTTATCATAATGTAGCAGCTGCTTTTGAAGGAGTTGGTAGTTCTTTCACGAATATCAAAAATGAAATGACCAACCAGATTAATAATGCCATTACCAATGTAAAAGGTGATAGTCTTGTTAAGAAAGATGCCACAACGAACCTCATCAACATTGGTAAAGAAGTGGCAGGCGCTGAAATCAATATTACCAATAAAGATAAAAAGGCACGTATTCTCTCCGGTGTGGCAGTCGGTACTAAAAGTACCGACGCTGTAAATTTTGCACAGCTAAAAGAATTAGCCAAAGGCTGGAAAATTAACACTACTGGCAACGATTTTAAAGATGCTATAGCTGATGGGCAATCGTCAGTTGCGATAGGTTCTGAGGCATCTGCACTTGGTGTTAATTCTATGGCTTTGGGGATGAATTCGCAAGTAAAAGCAACGGTGAATTCAGGAGTTGCTATAGGAGCGTATTCTGTAGCTGATGTTAGTTCTGGTATTGCTGGTTATGATCCTTTGACAGGTGGTGGATCAAATAAAATAAGTTATGAGTGGAAAAGTACGTTAGGTGCCGTTAGTGTTGGTGATATTTCTGGAATGCAATCGCGGCAAATTACAGGGGTAGCAGCAGGTACTCAAGATACCGACGCGGTGAATATTGCACAGTTGAAGTCCTTACAAGACTACGTGAACAAAGGTTGGAAGCTGTCTGTTAATGGTAAAAATGATAAAGTTGTTGGTATAGACGACTCGATAGATTTGGCAACTGGAAGTAAAAATCTTGAAATTAGCAAAGGTAAAGAAGACAATAAGGTAAAATTTGATTTGGCAAAGAACATTACGCTGGAGAGCGTAACAGCAGGCACCAATACTTTAGATGCTACGGGCTTGAAAATTACGAGTGGTCCACAAATCACCACTACTGGTATCAATGCTTCTGGTAAGAAGATAACAGGAGTATTAGAGGGTACTGATGAAACCGATGCGGTGAATTTTTCACAACTGAAGACTGTTGAAAAAGAGGTCAAAGAACAAGTTGCAGCCAGTAGCTTTGTGAAACAAGATGCTGGAACGAAACACATCACTATTGGTGCAGAAGTAGAAGGTACTGAGATCAATATTGCCAACATAAAAGGTGAGTTACGAACCCTTTCTGGTGTAAAAGAGGCGAAGAATGACAATGAAGCTGTTAATAAGAAACAACTCGAAGACAGCTTAAAGGGTCTTTCTAAGGATCTTCAGTCAGAAGATTCCGCTGTTGTTCATTACGATAAAACAGATGATGAAAATGGTACTATTAATTATGCGAGTGTCACTTTTGGTGGTAAAGAGAAAACCCTCACAACTCTCCACAATGTTGCTGATGGTGCTATTTCTTCGGAATCGCATGATGCAATCAATGGTCAGCAGATTAATAAAATCGGTGAAGATATAGCAAAATTCTTGGGTGGTGCATCATCCTTTAAAAACGGTGTTCTTACAGAACCAACCTATAAATTATCTGACGTTGCTAAAGATGGAAAAGTAACCAAGAGTTCTTATCAAGGTGTTGAATTAGCTTTTGCAGGGCTTGATACAAATATCAAGAATGTGAATGATCGGATTAAAGAAGTGTCTCAAGGAGTTGCACAGGATTCTTTATTATGGAGTAAAACGGATAAAGCCTTTAGTGCTCAACATGGAGAAGATCAGGAAAGAAAAGCTAGCAAAATTACTCATATTTTGGACGGAAATATTGCTTCTGGTTCAACGGATGCTGTTACGGGTGGTCAGCTTTATTCTCTGAACAGTACAATTTCGACCTATTTAGGTGGAGGTACGAAGTATGAGAATGGTGTGTGGAAGGCACCAGACTTCAAAGTCAAGAAGTTCAACAAGGATGGTGATGTTGAAGAACAGACCTATCACAATGTTGCAGATGCTTTTGAAGGTATAAATAATTCTTTCACGAGTATTCACAATGAGATTAATAATGAGATCACTCAAGTGGTCAGTGATAATCTTGTGAAGCAGGAAAAAGAAACAGATCCAATTACTATTGGTAAAGAAGTAGCTGGAAGTGAAGTTAATATCGCTAACAAAGATAAAGTAGACCGTACGCTTTCTGGAGTTAAGGCAGCAGTAAATGATAATGAAGCTGTTAACAAAGCTCAACTTGATACGAATATCAATGAAGTAAATAATAATATAACGAATAAGTTTAATGAACTGACTGAAAACATAACAAATGTTACACAACACGTTCAAGGCGATGCTTTATTGTGGAGCAAGACTGACAAAGCCTTTAGTGCGCAACATGGTGAAGGTGATGAAAAGGCAGATCGCAAGATTACACACCTTCAAGCTGGAGACATTACTGCGGATTCAACAGATGCAGTTACAGGTAAACAACTTTATTCGATGAACGAACAACTTGCGAGCTATTTAGGTGGTGGATCTGGCTATGATGAGAAAGGAAAATGGAGCGCTCCTACCTTTAAGGTTAAGAAGTTCGATGATAAAACTGGCAAAGAAACAGAGCAAGAATATAAAACTGTTGCTGAAGCTTTTGAAGGTGTGAATCAATCTTTCACGAATATTCACAATGAAGTGAACGAGCAAATTAACCAAGTTGTAGGAGACAGTCTTGTTAAACAAAATGACAAGACACATGTCATATCGGTTGGTGGTGAAACGAATGGTACTCAAGTAAGTTTTGCCAACACTGATGGTACAGAACGGACCCTTTCTGGAGTTAAAGCCGGTGAGCTTTCAACAAAATCAACCGATGCTGTCAATGGTTCTCAGCTTTACTCTATGAGCAATACCCTTGCGAGCTATTTAGGTGGTGGAGCTAGCTATAATGAAAATGGAGAATGGAAAGCTCCTACTTTTAAGGTTAAGAAATTCGATGATAATGGCAAGGGAACAGAGCAGGAATATAAAACTGTTGCTGAAGCTTTTGAAGGTGTGAATCAATCTTTCACGAATATTCATAATGAGGTGAACGAGCAAATTAACCAAGTTGTAGGAGACAGTCTTGTTAAGCAAGATAAAAAGACACATGTCATATCGGTTGGTGGTGAAAAGAGTGGTACTCAAGTAAGTTTTGCCAACACTGATGGTACAGAACGGACCCTTTCTGGAGTTAAAGCCGGTGAGCTTTCAACAAAATCAACCGATGCTGTCAATGGTTCCCAGCTTTACTCTATGAGCAATAGCTTTGCGAGCTATTTAGGTGGTGGATCTGGTTATAATGAAGAGGGAGAATGGAAAGCTCCTACTTTTAAGGTTAACACAGTTAACGCTGAAGGTAAGGAAAAAAATGAGACTTATGAGAATGTAGCGGATGCTTTAGCAGGAGTTGGTACTTCTTTTACAAATGTTCAGAATAAAATTACTAATGAGATTACCAACCAGATTAATCATCTTCAGTCAGAAGATTCCGCTGTTGTTCATTACGATAAAACAGATGATGAAAATGGTACTATTAATTATGCGAGTGTCACTTTTGGTGGTAAAGATAAAATCCCCACGGGTCTTCACAACATTGCCGATGGAAATATTGCTTCTGGTTCTACGGATGCTATTACGGGTAACCAACTCTATTCTTTGAATAATACAATTTCGACCTATTTAGGCGGAGGTACTAAATATGAGAATGGTGTATGGATGTCACCAGACTTCAAAGTTAAGCAGTTCAATAAGGATGGTGATGCTGAAGAGAAGACTTATCACAATGTTGCGGATGCATTTGCAGGCATTAGCAATACTATTACAGATGTTCATGATGAAGTGAATAATCAAATTAGCCAAGTAGTAAGCGATAGTCTTGTGAAGCAAGAAAAAGAAACAGATCTGATCACTATTGGTAAAGAAGTAGCTGGAAGTGAAGTTAATATTGCCAACAAAGATAAATCAGATCGCACCCTTTCTGGTGTGAAGGCAGCAGTAAATGATAATGAAGCAGTTAATAAAGAGCAATTTGATAAAGGTTTGAAAGATCTTTCTAATAAGCTTCAGTCAGATGATTCCGCTGTTGTTCTTTACGATAAGAAGGAAAATGGTGATACTGATTATACGAATGTAACTTTGGGTAAAGGGAAGAATACCAGCCCAGTTGCACTTCATAATGTTGCCGATGGTAAGATTACCAATGGATCACATGATGCGGTTACGGGTGGTCAAATTAATACACTCTCTCAGGATTTGGCAAAATTCTTAGGTGGTGAAGCAGTCTTTAAAGAAGGTGTCTTTACAGGACCAACTTATAGTTTATCGAAAGTTGATGAAAAGGGTGAGGCTAATCAGGTTGAGTTTAAAGATGTTGGTTCTGCGTTTGCAGGTCTTGATACGAATATCAAGAATGTTAACCAGCGTATTAAAGAAGTTTCGCAAGGTATTTCTGATAATTCTTTATTATGGAATGAAGAAGAACAAGGCTTTGTTGCACTTCATGGTACAGGAGATGCTAAGACAAATAGTAAGATCAAGCATCTTCAAGATGGTGAAGTTTCAGCAGCGTCAACAGAAGCAGTGAATGGTTCTCAACTTTATTCCTTGAATCAAACGCTTGCGACATATTTTGGTGGTGGAACTAAGTATGAAAATGGTGAATGGACAGCTCCAAACTTCAAAGTGAATGCTGTCAGTGAAGATGGTAGCAAAGTTGAAGAGCAGAGCTATGATGATGTAGCGGAAGCTTTTGCGAGTGTTGGTACGTCTTTCACCAATCTTCATAATGAGCTTAAGAATGAAATTAGCCAAGTTGTTAGTGATAGTCTTGTGAAGCAAGATGCTGATACTAAGGTTATCAAGATAGGTGCTGAGAAAGACGGTACAGAAATCACCATTGCAAATAGTGACGGTGCAGTTCGTAGTCTCTCAGGTGTAAAAGCAGCCACCCTTTCAACAGAGTCAACAGAAGCAGTGAATGGTTCTCAACTTTATTCCTTGAATCAGACATTAGCGAGCTATTTAGGTGGAGGTGCGAAGTATGAAAATGGTGAATGGACAGCTCCAAACTTCAAGATAGTGAGCTTTAAAGAGGATGGAAGTTCTGAAGAGACGAGTTATGATAATGTTGCGGCAGCCTTTGCAGGTGTGAATAATTCTTTCACGAAGCTTCATCATGAACTTTCAGACAACATTGAGCAGAATGCCTTGTTGTGGAGTGATGCAGAGGAAGCGTTTGTAGCGCTTCATGGTAAAGGGTCAGAGAAGCACAATAGCAAGCTTACGCACCTTGTTGATGGAGAAATTTCTTCAGGTTCGACAGAAGCCATCACGGGTAACCAGTTGTATCAGTTAAATCAGACTTTAGCGACTTATTTGGGAGGTGGAGCGAGCTATCAGGGAGGTCAATGGACACCTCCTAAATTCCAAGTTTCGCAGTTCAAGAGTGATGGTAGTTCTGATGAGACGAAGGGCTATGATAATGTTGGGGCTGCGTTTGAAGGCGTTAACGGAAGTCTTTCTGGTATCAACGATCGTCTTAATAACGTTGCCCAGAATGTTTCGTCGAACAGCTTAACTTGGAATGAGGAAGTAGGAGGCTATGATGGTCGTCACAATGGCGTAGACAGTAAGATTACGCATGTAGCGGATGGTCAAGTATCAGAGGGCTCGAAAGAAGCAGTGAATGGAGGACAGCTTTGGGAGACGAACCAGAAAGTAGCGGCAGTTGAAAACCGTGTAGAGAGTATAGATCAACATGTGAAGGATGTTGAAAGTGCGGTCACGAATGGTGCTGTTAACTATGATAAGGATGAGGCTGGTAAGAAGACGAATAAAATCACGTTAGTTGGTGGGAATGAAAGTGATCCTGTCTTGATAGACAATGTAGCGGATGGTCGGATTGAAAGTGGTTCGAAAGAAGCGATTAATGGAGGTCAATTGCATGATTACACAGACCAACAGATGAAGCTAGTTCTTGATGATGCGAAGAAATATACGGATGAGCATGTCAATGATATTGTCAACAATGGCGTTAATGAGTCCAAAGCTTATACAGATATGAAGTTTGAGACGTTAAGTTATGCTGTTGAGGATGTGCGGAAAGAAGCAAGACAGGCAGCGGCTATTGGTTTGGCAGTATCTAACTTACGTTACTATGATATACCAGGATCTTTAAGTTTTTCATTTGGTACGGGTATATGGCGTAGTCAGTCTGCATTTGCTGTTGGTGCTGGTTATACATCGGAAGATGGAAATATTCGTTCTAATTTATCTATCACAAGTGCTGGAGGTCACTGGGGAGTAGGTGCAGGGATTACTTTTAGATTAAAGTGATAAGAAACTGATATTATGAGAAAAAAACGAAATATTTTGATAACTATTCTGTTCTTCCTTGCCTTATTGGGCAAGGGAGAAAGTTTTGCTAGTGAGACCAATAGTGTTTATACGGTGCAACCACCGCATTTATCTATTCCTAAGGGAGAACCTGGTGAAACACGTCGCATCATTATGCAGTTTTATCATTGGACTTTGATTTGTGATGAAAAACAAAAATTTAAGCAAGGCATATGTAATGTGACGCAGACTGTCCATGATAAGGAGGATAATACTATTTTTAGTTGGTCTCTTGTTTCTACGAAAAATGGTCAAGCAATAATGCTTTTTCGAACATTACCCAATGCTGATACAAATAGCCCTATTCGAATGTTTTTGGAGGGCATTAAAAAGCCTGTTCTCATTCGTTATACGCAATGTAATGAAGAGATCTGTTTGGCACAATCGCCTGTAGGACCACTTCTGAGCAAACAAATAGAGCAAAACAAAGAAGTACGTATTTCCTATAAGGTTAAAGAGGGAAAAATACTCTCTTTTACTTTGCCATTTAAAGGGTTAAGTGCAGCAATTAATTCTCTACAAAGATAAACTACCTAGACAGCTTTTAGCAGGATTATTTTTTCATAATTGTTGCCTTATATTTTTAGATTTAAATGAAAATGCAATAAGTGAGAATTTTATATCAATATGGTAGAGAGATAATTGATTCAAACGAGAGCACATTTTATAAATGCAGAGTCCACCATAAGCTGTTTTTCTGTAATAGAAAATTACTTAAAGTTTTTTCACAGAGCTTATAGAGTGAAGGGTGTTAGTTGTTACCAGTAAAAATTCATTGAGAATAACCAGTTTAAAACTGAATACAATAAAAGATAACATTGGCTTTTGGGGGATAAGAAAGAAGTCAAATTTTTGCAAGTTTTATACGTATTTTTAGGAAAATATTATTTAACAGTAAGAGATATCAATTGAAGTACTGCAATATTTTTGATGATGATATCATAATTTATAGCAAGACATTTTATAATATTTTTATGATACGAATATAAAGATAACAATGCTTAAAAAAATCCTTAGAGTATAGATTCATTTATTCTAAAGGAGAGCAATTTCAAAGAAAATACTCTAAAATCTTTTTTCTTATTATCTATAGTGAATATATTCGCAATCTTTTTTACGAGAGTATCTCCGAGAAGCACACTTACATTAATAAGAATGATACAAAGAGAGCTGATAGTCCACAAAATGAATGTCAGCGTAAACGATTAATTGAGAATTCCAAGTTTATAAAGAAAAAGATGCTGTTGCGAAAAGTTTTTATTTTTTCAATAATCAATGTGTTTTTCAGAAGCTTGAGTGATGCTACCATAGAAAATATTAAAAATGGTAATTTGATGCTGCAGTGTTACTTTAGCTCTAGTCAATGAGTAGAGGAAGAGTTCTCGCGTTTGTTTAGTTGGGGGAAAACGCTTAAGGGATAAGAAAGAATGACCCCGTTAGATTATGGTTTAAAAGATTCAAAGCAAGGAAAAGAGTGCGATACAAAAACAGAGCGATTATTGGGTCATCATGGTGATAAGCAAAATAATCATTCTACATTTTTACAAATAGGAGCCTGCCCTGTTTCCGTTGATATAAAGAAAAAACGAAAAAAAGACGTTTGAAACAAAAACAATCACTTATTCGATCAGACACAACTCGTGAATTTCGAGGTCGAGTGATTGGAGATATCAAAAAAACAAAAAGTCAAAAAGCCTTTTTTTTTCCACGTTTTTCTCAATCAAAATCCTCACCTCTTTATGCGGCTCTTGATTTGGGGACAAATAATTGTCGTCTTCTTATCGCGTCTCCTAGTAATCCCGGGTGTTTTCACGTTGTTGATGCTTTTTCACGCATTGTACGATTGGGAGAAGGTTTGGTAAATAACGGTTTTCTGAATACACAAGCTATGGACCGGGCGATTGAAGCGTTAAAAATTTGTCATTTAAAGTTAAAACAAAGGCATATTGAGCGTTATCGATTGGTTGCAACGGAAGCTTGTCGTTCAGCAAAAAATGGGAGACATTTTATTCAACGCGTTTTGGACGAGACTGGTCTTAAATTAGAAATTGTTGATCGAGAAACAGAAGCACGTTTTGCTGTTTCTGGGTGTGGTACGCTTGTTGAGCCAAATACTGATGCAATTGTACTTTTTGATATTGGAGGAGGATCATCGGAAATTGTGCTCCTTGATGTTTCCAAAAAGCGTTCTTTGCATTTAGCTGAACAGATTATAGCTTGGACTTCTCTTCCTGTTGGTGTTGTTACACTTGCTGAACGTTTTGGAGGTCGTGATATTAGTTTAAATGATTTTGAAAAGATGAAAAACTATGTGCGAGGTTTTTTAAATAATTTTTCAGATCGTTATAAATTGGGAACTCTCGCACAAGGCTCGAAGTTTCATCTTTTAGGAACTTCAGGAACGATTACGGCCTTAGCAGGAATGCATCTTAATTTGGAGCGTTACGATCGGAAGAAAATTGATGGCATTTGGATGAAGGACGTAGACATTACTCTTATGATGCAGCGCCTATTGTCATGGGACATAAAAAAACGTGGTGCCAATCCTTGCATTGGGCGAGAGAGAGCAGATTTAATTGTAGCGGGATGTGCGATTTTAGACGTTATTCGAGAAGTTTGGCCCAGTCAACGTTTAAGAGTTGCTGACCGTGGATTGAGAGAAGGAATTTTGATAGAGCTGATGTTAAACGATGGAGTATGGCGCCATTCTAGGAAAAGGAGAAGTTTCAAGCATTAGCAAGTTATTGGATTGTGGAGACAACAATAAGTTATGAAAAAAACGACAAAAACACCGACTGGTGGATATGGTGGTTCAGGATCACATGAATTATATCAGCGTGTAAAGAAAAAAGCCGGGACTATTAAAGCTTCGTCACGGCGCTGGTTAGAGAGACATTTGAATGATCCTTATGTGCATCAGTCGAAAGTGGATGGTTATCGTTCGCGTGCGGCTTATAAGCTTATCGAAATTAATGAGCGCTATAAGTTTCTCAAAAAAGGTCAAAAGATTATTGATCTGGGAGCAGCGCCAGGGGGGTGGTGTCAGGTGTCTGGGCGTATTGTCGGGTCGAGTGATGAAAAGCCTAGTGTAGTTGGTATTGATTATTTGCCTGTTGATCCATTACCTGGGGTGTTGATGCTGGAAATGGATTTTTTGCATTCAGATGCACCGCAGAAATTAATGGATGCTTTAGGGACGAAGCCAGATGTCGTGCTTTCTGATATGGCTGCACCAACAACAGGACATCGTCAGACGGATCATTTAAGGACGGTTTATTTATGTGAAGTTGCTGCTGATTTTGCTCTTTCAGTTCTCAAGCCTGGAGGGCATTTTTTAGCAAAGGCTTTTCAAGGAGGAGCAGAAAACACTCTTCTCACCACATTAAAACAAAACTTTAAAACAGTCCATCATGTTAAACCACCTGCGAGCCGTTCAGAATCCGTAGAACTTTATCTTCTAGCGCTCGAGTTCAAAGCAAAAACAGAAAGAAAATAACAGCTTCTGCTTTTTAGAAGATTTAAGTTTAGTGACTTATGTGGTCGAGCGTCATTCAACAATTTTAAGTGAAGCAAATTCTTAAAGGACACATCAATCCACTCTCAAGAAATTTGCATTCCTTATGATAATAAGAGCATGATCAGGCACCTTTTCATGTCCTATTTATTGAACAGAAGCTATATTATAAATTTTATTTTTTCAAAAAAATTAAAAATTTAATAGCTTTTTTCCTCTAAAAGGTGCTCCTTCACTAGTATTGCGCGGGGTATTATTTACGTCACTATATTTCCTAAAAACGCTTACCTAAAGCAGACTTTTTTGTTTATTGAGAGACTTTCAGCAAAGGATTATTTATGATTTTTGTCTTGTTTTTCAAAGCAAAGTTTTTGTTAAGATGATAAGATCGATGAATACCAATGTGGTGATTTTTTCGCAAAACATTGATCAGTGATGATAATTTTTGCTCATTCTATTTTAGATTACTTGCCGCTAATGTTGTAGCGTATTTTGAGTCATTATAATTTATTTCTTTCCAAAATTATTATACCTGTTAAGGTTCAATAAAGGCAACGAAGAATCCATCCATGGCTTTGCCTCTCTTATTTAGGATAATTTTTTATCCATAAAAATAATTCGAGTTGATCACCAATATTCCTATTATTGGTCAAGAGTGTTAGTTATATACTATGGTTTTGCTATTTGTTTTATCCTTTTTTCTCTAAAGATGAGGATTTTTTTCAAACAGTTGTTAGTGATATTTTTATAGTTTTTCATTTTGTAAATGATGAAAAACTGGTAAAACGGATATATTACCTGTAGAGGTAGAGGAGTTGATTCCTCAGTGAGCGTTTCCGATGAAATTTCTTGATCAAGCTAAAGTTTATATTCGTTCTGGTGATGGAGGAGCAGGAGCGGTATCATTTCGTCGTGAAAAATTTATAGAATTTGGTGGGCCAGATGGGGGCGATGGAGGGCGCGGTGGTGATGTTTGGGCACTGGTTGTTGATGGGCTGAACACGCTGATTGACTACCGCTATCAACAGCATTTTAGAGCAAAAACAGGGGGGCATGGTAAGGGACGCAATATGACCGGTCAAAAGGGTGATGATATTATCCTTAAGGTACCGGTTGGGACGCAAATTTTTGAAGAAGATAATACGACATTAATCTGTGATTTGACGAAAGTTGGGCAACGTTATCGTCTTGCAAAAGGAGGAAATGGTGGTTTTGGAAATCTTCATTTTACGACATCTACCAATAGGGCACCTCGCCGCGCTAATCCAGGTTTGTCTGGAGAAGAGCGCACACTGTGGCTTCGTTTGAAGTTAATCGCTGATGCGGGGATTATTGGTTTACCGAATGCTGGCAAGTCAACCTTTTTAGCTTCCGTGACGGCGGCAAAGCCAAAAGTTGCAGATTACCCTTTTACAACTCTCTATCCTCATCTTGGTGTTGCACGTATTGATGCTCGTGAATTTGTGTTGGCTGATATTCCTGGCCTCATTGAGGGGGCACATGAAGGTGTAGGGATTGGAGACCGTTTTTTAGGGCATGTAGAGCGTTGTCGTGTTTTATTTCATTTGATTTCTGCTCAAGAAGAAGATGTGGCAAAAGCATACCAGATTGTGCGTAATGAATTGAAGGCATATGGGAATAATCTGAATGATAAGACTGAGATTGTAGCTTTAAGTCAAATAGATACTCTTACAATTGAGGAGCGTAAAGCTAAACAAGAACTTTTGCAAAAAGTAACGGGTAAATCTGTGATGATGTTTTCTGCAGTTAGTCGGGAAGGTTTAGAAAATGTGCTGCGTGCTGGTGCACATATTATTGAAATGGCGCGCAAAGAGGATGTAGTTCGAGAAGAGCAGGATTGATTAGGATGGCAGTTGGATTGCAAAAGCTTGCACATTATAAACGCATTGTGATCAAAATTGGATCTGCGCTTTTGGTTGATCCTCAGACAGGTTTACGTGCTAAATGGCTTAAAAGTTTAATAAGTGATGTTGCCAACTTGCGGCAAAAAGGCGTTGAGATTTTGTTAGTTTCTTCAGGAGCTATTGCTTTAGGGAGAACATTGCTCCGTCTTCCTCAGGGGGCTTTGAAATTGGAAGAGAGTCAAGCCTGTGCTGCTTTGGGGCAAATTGAGTTGGCTAAAACCTATAGTGATACGCTTGCCCAATATGGATTAAAAACGGGTCAGATTTTGCTCACTCTCTTCGATACAGAAGAACGACGGCGTTATCTCAATGCACGTGCTACGATTAATGTGCTTTTACGTTTTGGAGCAGTACCTGTTATTAATGAAAACGATACTGTTGCAACAAGTGAAATTCGCTATGGCGATAATGATCGTTTAGCGGCGCGTGTCGCAACGATGATGGGAGCAGATCTTTTGATACTTTTATCAGATATTGATGGTCTTTATACCAAGTCTCCTCATCGTGATCCAACGGCTGAATTTATTCCTTTTATTGCATCAATCACGAGTGATATCGAAAAAATGGCAGATGTTGCTGCTTCAGAACTTTCTCGTGGAGGAATGAAGACCAAGCTTGATGCTGGAAAAATAGCAAATTCCGCTGGAACGGCTATGATTATTACTTCAGGGAAGCGTATGAATCCTCTTGCCGCGATTGACAGAGGGGAGCGCAGAAGTTTTTTTGCTGCCGGTGAAAAGCCTGTTAATGCTTGGAAAACATGGATTTCTGGTCATTTAGATCCGTCTGGTATTTTAACGATTGATCAAGGAGCGGTTAAGGCGCTTGAATCTGGAAAATCCTTATTAGCTGCAGGAGTTATTGCGGTTGAGGGGGGATTCAATCGTGGAGATACGGTTGCGATTGTTGATACAAATGGAGTTGAGATTGCACGTGGACTTGTGAGTTATGGCAAAGATGAAGCTGTACGCATTATGGGGCGTAAAAGTGAAGAAATTGAATCTATCCTAGGGTATGAGGCGCGCTCTGCTATGGTCCATCGTAATGATATGGTTTTACGCTGCTTGACCGATTCTGCTTAAAAAAGTTATCTCTTAGTTTGTTTATTTTTTTCCAGAGTGGATAATATTATGACTTTAGAAGAACAGATGAAGGACATGGGGCGAAAGGCGCGCCGTGCGGCTGCGATGCTGGCAGTGATGTCTTCTGAACAAAAGAATAAAGCGTTAGAAATGATAGCTTTGAATCTAGAGGCTCATTTAGATGAAATTTTACGAGCTAATCATCAAGATTTATTGAACGCTACTCAGAATAATTTGACGGCAGCGATGGTTGACCGGCTTAAGTTAGATGAAGTGCGTTTATGTGCAATCATAGACAGTGTTCGCCAAGTTGCGTGTTTGCCTGATCCTGTTGGACAAGTAATTCATGAATGGACACGTCCAAATGGGCTTCATATCAGCCGTGTTCGTACACCTCTTGGTGTGATTGGTATTATTTATGAGAGTCGGCCAAATGTTACCATTGATGCGAGTGCTTTGTGCTTAAAAGCTGGAAATGCTGCAATTTTACGTGGTGGTTCGGATAGTTTTCACTCTGCGCATGCACTTCATTGTGCGTTGGTAAAAGGATTGGAGCAAGCAGGTTTTCCTAAAGATGCTATTCAAATGGTTGCAACGAAAGATCGCGGTGCCGTTGGAGAAATGCTTAAAGGATTAGAGGGAGCCATTGATGTAATCGTGCCTCGTGGTGGAAAAAATCTTGTTGCGCGTGTTCAGTCTGATGCCCGTGTTCCTATTTTTGCCCATTTAGAAGGGCTTTGTCATATTTATATTGATCAGTCGGCAGATTTAGAGATGGCACGTGATATTGTTTTGAATGCAAAATTGCGGCGCACAGGTATCTGTGGTGCTGTTGAGACAGTTCTCATCGATCGCCAGGCATTAGAAAAGTTTCTTCCTGTTTTGATTGCACTACAGGAGAAAGGGTGTGAAATTCGTGCAACAGAAGATATCGTTTTTCTTATGCCAGAAGCCAAATTAGCCTGTGAAGAAGACTGGTCGCATGAATATCTTGATGCGATTGTGTCTGTTAAAACAGTTGAAAGCGTTGAGGGAGCCATTGCTCATATCAAACGTTATTCATCAGGGCATACTGAATCGATTATTGCTGAGGATATGGAAATGGTGGAGAAATTTTTTAATCATTTGGATTCAGCCATTTTATTGCATAATGCCTCCACGCAATTTGCTGATGGAGGTGAGTTTGGTTTTGGAGCAGAAATTGGTATTGCAACAGGCAAAATGCATGCGCGTGGTCCCATAGGGGTTGAACAGCTGACATCCTTTCAGTACCATATTAAAGGAAATGGACAGGTTAGACCTTGAAACAGCCATTTCTTCGATGGAAAAATCATATGCCATATGTTGAAAGGTCCAATGTTGTTGGTCTTTTTGGTGGGTCCTTTAATCCACCACATGAAGGGCATCTGCTCGTTGCTAAAACTGCAATCCGACGTTTGCGTCTTCATCAGTTATGGTGGATGGTAACTCCGAGAAATCCTTTAAAAGATTGTGCAGATTTACTCTCTTTAGAAAAGAGAATGCACTTAAGTCTTGAACTCATTGACGATCCAAAGATTCGTGTCACGGGTTTTGAACAGACGATAGGCAGCAAAACATCGGTAGAGACGATTTCTCATATTCTTGCACATTACCGCAGAGTATATTTTGTATGGATTATGGGAGCAGATAGTTTGGCAACGATTCATCATTGGTATCGGTGGCGTGATATCATATCGATGCTTCCTATTGCGATCATTGATCGTCCCTTGGTGCATATGTCAGCACTCTCTTCTTCTATGGCACACATTTACCGTTCTTTTCGTGTAGATGAGAGAGAAAGTATAAGATTACCTTTTATGAAACCACCGGCTTGGGCTTATTTGCATGGACCTTTGTCTTTTCAATCTTCAACGAATCTTCGTTTTAAGGAGAATGATTTTTCTTGCACACTTTATCCGTAGTGTCGTAAGATGCACTCTTTAATATAAAGCGTGTTGATGCATGCAAAAATACAATGGCGTTCATGATTGATTTGAATTTTCTTTTGTATCAATTCAGTGTAGAAGGACAGATTAAAGCAAAATTTTCAGGGCAAGACTCTTTTTGGGTAAAATTTGTGACGTAGAACACGCAAGAGGTTAATAAGTGGAGCGGACCTGAAAGAAGCCAATCTGATGGCAAAGTGAGATGCGGTGAGATTTTTGTCTCTAAATGACAAAGAGGAGATCAAGAAATTCTGCTTCTCTTTTTTTATACTCTAAATGATTAAGAAAGGATATGGATCTGGAAAATATTTCACAAAAATACTCTTGCAGTATTGTTGCTTCATCAGAGAGAAAAGTTTTTTCTGTTGCAGAGAGGCTCAAAATTATTCTCAAGAGTTTAGAGGATACAAAAGCAGAAGATATTGTCTCTATTGATATTCAGAGGAAGTCATCTTTAGCGGATTACATGGTGATAGCTTCGGCAAATTCACAACGTCATGTATCTGCTGTTGCTGATCATTTATTACGGACTTGGAAGGACAGTGGCTATGGTCGAGCAAATATCGAAGGGCTTACTGAAGGAAATTGGGTATTGATTGATACAGGTGATATTATCATTCATCTTTTTCGTCCAGAAATTCGTCTCTTTTATAATCTAGAAAAGATGTGGCTTACTCCAGATTTAAATAATACAAAGTCGGTTCTCTTCAGAGATCATTGAGATGCACGTTTCTATTTTTGCTGTTGGTCGCATGAAAAAGGGAGCAGAACAAGCATTAGTGCACCATTATTTGGATCGTTTTTCTAAGAGTTGTGGCGCTGTAGGCTTTCATTTTAAAATACTCCAGGAGATATCAGAAAGTCGTGCTCAGACAGCCTGTCAGCGCATGGAGGAAGAGGGAAGAAAGCTTCTTGAATTTTTACCTGAAAAATGTCGATTAATCGTGCTAGATGAACGGGGGAAGGCGATTTCATCATCTGCTTTTGCTGACAAGCTAGGGTTTTATCGTGATGAGGGTGTTCGTGATGTCATCTTTGCTTTGGGAGGGGCTGATGGGCATAATGAACAGATAAGGAATCGCGCTGATTTTCTTTTGTCTTTTGGTTTTATGACGTGGCCCCATCAAATTGCGCGTATACTTCTTACAGAACAGCTTTATCGTGCTGTAACAATTGCGAGCAATCATCCCTATCATCGTTTTTAAAATTTTTGTGCAATTTTTAGCACTTATTTGTATATTTATTAAGATTGTTTTAGCTGAGACCATTTAAAGCATCTCTAGTTTACGCGATGAGGTTAATGGTTAGGCAAATGAAGAAGCTTCTTCATAGAAAGATGCAGTATTTATATGAGGAATGTACAATATTTGTTGTGCTGTTGTTGACCATGTTTTTTTTCTTGTCTGTATCGCATGCCGAAGATACAGTAAGGAGTGAAGAAGCAAGGAAAACACTGGGAGAAATTCGCCAAAGTATTTCACTTTCGCATGAGCGTGTTGCTTTTCTTGCTCGGCAAGTTGAGCGTTTAAAAAAAGATCAACGCGCTTTGAGCGATGCACTCATAAAAGCTGCTAAAGAAGAACGTGCAATAGCAAATGATATTGCTGAAAGGGAAGAAAAGCTTAAAAAAATGTTAGAGAAGCGGGCACAAGTTCATCAAAGTTTAAAAAGTCGTCGCGCTGAATTTGCAAAGGTTCTTTCTATTCTAGAACGTATGGGGTTAAAGCCACCCCCTGCTCTTATGGTAAGACCTGAAGATGTATTAGCTTCTATTCGGAGTTCTGTTTTATTAGGAGCTGTTATACCTCAGATGCAAGAGAAAACACAGGCTTTAACAGAGAGCCTTAAGGAGTTGACCAATTTGAGCGATGCGATTACTATAGAGTATGCGTCTTTAAAGACTAAAATACAAAATCAGGTAGAGCAGCGAAAGCGTCTAGAGCTTTTATTAAACAAAAAAGCTACATTACAAAAAAGATCGGAAGCAGAACTTACAGAACAGCAACAAAAAAACATTGCTCTTGTTAAAAAAGCGCAGTCTTTGGAAGAATTGATTTTAGAGCTTGACCGTCAGTCAAAACTTAATTCTGATGTATCAGTACAATTACAAAAAAAATTACAATTGTTAGAGCAGTCGAATTTTGAAAGCCGAAAAGGGTCTTTACTTTTTCCTGTTTTAGGAAAAAAAATTCAGCATGTTAAGAATAGTTCACAGATTACGCGCTTTGGGGAAATGATTGAAACAGAAGCAGCAGCTGTTATTGTAGCACCTGCTGATGCTCTTGTTGCTTTTGCTGGACCATTTCGTTCTTATGGACAGTTAATTATTCTCAACGTTGGAGATGGTTACCATATCGTTCTTATTGGGATGTCAAAAATTAATGTAACGCAGGGGCAATTTGTTCTTTCAGGTGAGCCTCTTGGTACAATGGGGATGCAATTTATTGCAAACAGTGTTGCATTGGATATAGGAAAAACTGCTCCAATGCTTTACATTGAGTTTAGAAAACATGGGAAACCTGTGAAACCAACTCCTTGGTGGCGGACTGAAAAAACAAAAAGGAACCAAAATGATTCGTAAAGTTATTCTTTTGGTCGCTGGGGTATTGCTCGGCGCCTGTTCAATGATTATGGTGCACTCTGTTGCTGCGAATAATGAGGGTGATGCTTATAAACAGCTTGCCATATTTGGCGATGTCTTTGAGCGAGTCCGTATGCAGTATGTAACGGTTCCGGATGATAAAAAGCTTATTGAAAATGCTATCAATGGTATGCTCACATCGCTTGATCCCCATTCATCTTATATGAATGCTAAAGAAGCCAAGGAAATGCGGGATTCTACAAAGGGAGAATTCGGAGGACTTGGTATTGAGGTGACCATGGAGAAAAACTTAATTAAAGTTGTTTCTCCGATGGATGATACACCTGCTGCAAAAGCAGGTATTTTGGCAGGGGATCTCATTTCAAAAATTGATGGTGTACAAACGAATGGTCAAACATTGAATGAAGCTGTCAGTAAGATGCGGGGTGCTCCTGGAACACCAATTACGTTGACAATTATTCGTTCTGGTGTTGATAAGCCGCTTGAAATTAAGGTTGTTCGCGATATCATCAAAGTAAAGGCGGTGAAATATCGCGTAGAGGGGGACATTGGGTATTTAAGGCTCATTCAATTTTCTGAGCAGACTTTTGGTAATCTTCAGGCGGCAATTAAAGATATTCAGTCTAAAATTCCTCAAGATAAGCTGAAAGGCTATGTTCTTGATTTGCGACTTAATCCTGGTGGACTATTAGATCAGGCGGTCAGTGTTTCTGGTGCTTTTCTCAATAAAGGTGAAATTGTATCAACTCGCGGGCGCAAAAAGAATGATGTGACGAGATTTGATGCTAAGCCAGGAGATATCATCAATGGAAAGCCCCTTATTGTACTCATTAATGGTGGTTCAGCAAGCGCTTCTGAAATTGTTGCAGGTGCCTTACAAGATCATCGTCGCGCTACAATTTTAGGTACGCAATCTTTTGGTAAGGGATCTGTTCAAACGATTATTCCCTTGGGTGAAAATGGTGCCTTACGCTTGACAACAGCACTTTATTACACTCCATCCGGTACTTCAATTCAAGGGACAGGAATTACGCCTGATATTATTGTCGAGCAACCACTTCCTGAAAAATATAAAGGTTATGATGTAAAGCTTGGTGAATCTGAGTTAAAAGGACATATCAAAGGGAAACGAGAGAACAATAAAGGATCTGGTTCAGCTGCTTTTGTTCCACAAGATCCTAAGGATGATGCTCAGTTAAATGAGGCTTATAAGCTGTTGCGGGGTGAAATGGCACATGCAGCATTTCCACCAGACCCCAATAAAGATATTTTAAAGTGAGAAGGGATATGGACAGTTTAGAGTTTTTGAGGGATAATTAAATGGATGCAGGTGTTAATTTAACGGCTCTTCCTTATAGAAGATCTGTTGGAATTCTCGTCTTTAATCATGAGGGGAAAGTTTGGGTTGGGCGGCGTTTAATGGTGTGTGCTCACGAAAATAAGGAGACATCTCACCGTTGGCAGCTTCCTCAAGGAGGGATCGATGAAAATGAAGAGCCACTAAATGCAGCACGTCGTGAACTCTACGAAGAAACGGGTATCCGGTCTGTAGAGTTGATCAAGGAAGCAAAGGATTGGTTCCATTATGATTTTCCACAAGAACTTGTTGGATGCGTGTTAAGCAGTAAATATCGTGGACAAATACAAAAATGGTTTGCTTTTCAGTTTACGGGAGAGCTTTCTGAAATTGCGACTAATCCGCCACCAGATGGTCATAAAGCAGAATTCGATCAGTGGAAATGGGTTGATTTAGAAACTCTTCCTTCGATCGTTATTTCTTTTAAAAAGCATGTTTATATGAAAATTGTTAACGAATTTCGAGGTAGCCTTAAAGGATTATAAAAGATATACACTTAAGAAAGCTTTCTTTATTAAGATGCTTTATATTATGCGTAAGGACACTTCCATTAATATTATGCATAACATTCGGAAATAATAAACGTAATTTTCTTTTATGTAAAGAACTGGAATATAAAATGAAAAAGTTATTTAATTTATTTATAGTTTTTACTCTTTTAAGTATTTCTTCTGTAGCATTTGCATCAGATCCAAAGTCTGCTGCTACAAAAGATACAGCAGCTACATTGCCAAACGGTGCTTCTTCTTTGAGCGAAACCTATGGTTTGTGGAGCATTAACTGCGGTATACAAGAGGGAAAAAAAGTTTGTTTTATGCACCGTCAAGAGGTGAATGACCAGAATCGTGTTGTTGTGGCTATGAGCGTTGTTCTTAATGCTGATGGTGTTGTCTCAGGTAATTTAACGGTTCCTTTTGGCATTTTGGTTTCTAAACCTGTTCGTTTACAAGTTGATGAAGGAAAGGCTGTTATCGAGACCGGTATTCGGACTTGTGTGCCAGCGGGTTGTATTGTTCCAATAGTTTTTGACAAAAATTATGTAGCAGCTTTACGTGCTGGAAAACATTTGAAGTTAGCTATGACAATTGCTGCTCCAGGGGAACCTCCTTTAAATGATTTATTTGTTCAGCTAGGTGGTTTTAGCAATGCACTTAATCGTTTGATTGCTTTGCAGAAATAATCTCAAAAATAAAACAAAGGCGGCCTTTTAAGGCCGTTTTTAGTTTAAGCGTTTTTTACAACAAGCTTATAACTATGAAGCGGAAAGATTATGCAAAAGAGATGTTCAAAGTCTTTTGCTGATTCTTAGATTATTCGCTTTTGTTTTTGTTTCGATCGGCTTTTTTTGAGGTTTCATCATCATTATAATAAATAGATAAAAAGTTGTAATGCTTGTTTTTCTGTTCATGGAAAAAAGCATTGCAGTGTAAAATTATTGTCCGATAAATAGGTTTGTTTTAATAAATGCTCTATATGTAATCTTCTGTTTCTTTGATGAAAAGAGAGATAAAGGATGGTTTATGCATTGCTTCAGGTAATTGATCTGATTTTCAATATTTATATTGATATTTTAATAGCAAATGTAATTTTTTCTTGGCTTTATGCATTTAATATTGTGAATACGCGCAATCGATTTGTTTTTTTGGTAGGGAGATTTTTGTATCGCGTTACGGAGCCGGTTTTGGGGCCTATCCGACGGTTTTTACCAAATTTGGGAGCGGTTGATATTTCACCTATTGTCGTGTTCTTGATTATTTATTTTATGCGTAATTTGATGTGGTATGTTTATGCAGGTATATAACTCTAGAAATACTACGTTAGGCAAACTAAAATGTTTCATCAAGTTGATACGAATAGTGTCATTCTATTTGTATATTTAATTCCCAAAGCTTCAGTTGACAAAATAATGGGGATTGAATGCAAGGATGATGGAAGGCGGCATTTAGTCATACGTCTTCGTGCTATTCCTGAAAATGGAAAGGCGAATAAAGCACTCATTAAATTTTTGGCAAAACAATGGAGAATTCCATCTTCTTATATTTCTCTTAAAAGTGGTGGGACATCACGCTACAAACAGCTTTATTTTTCGGGATATTTAGAAAAATTGAGAAAGATATTACAATCTTTAGAAGATCATACTGTTACACCAAAATAAATCATCATATTGATTTATAAAGATAACTCATCGTTTTGCAACGTGAATGAGAGCTGCAAATATCGTAAGATTCTCTTATCTCAAATTCTGTCACAGTGAATCAATCAAAATCATTCGCTTGTATCTCATAAGTGATGTTGGTGTGTGGGTGAAACGATTTAACAAAGGAGTAAAAATGCTCCTTATGAATCATTCTAATGCAAGAGTTGTACAATATTTTGATCTGGCAAAGAGAATGATGGTGTCTGTTTACACCTTCATAAGCGTAAAAAATGGTAGTGCACAATGCTTTCCCATTATTAATACCATTCACGGATGACACTTGTGAAATAGACTTGGGAGAATTAAGAGAGGTTTCTTTAAAAAAGACTATATGAATGTACAAGACAATGGCGTTCTATTTTGCATGATGGGCTAATCATATTAAAGAAAAGATAAAAGCCTGCTCAAAAAACAGGCTTAGATTTTGTTGAAAAAATTATATTTCTTTATTGCGCTCAATCGCTTGCTTAATCAATTCATGTGCAAAACTTTTATTACGCCAACCTTTAATTTTTGCCCATTTTCCAGGTTCTAGATCTTTATAGTGTTCGAAAAAATGCTCAATTTGCTTGAGTGTAATTTCAGGAAGATCTGTATAGTCATGAATGTTATTATATCGTTGTGTTAATTTGGGAGTAGGGATGGCAATAATTTTTTCATCTTTACCACCGTCATCTTCCATAATCAGAGCACCGATTGGGCGAACATTAATAACACAGCCAGGAAGAAGTGGGCGGGTATTACAGATCAGAACATCAAGAGGATCACCATCTTCTGAAAGGGTATGGGGGACAAAACCATAATTTCCTGGATAAACCATAGAGGTATGAAGAAAACGATCAACGAATAATGCGCCCGATTTTTTGTCCATTTCATATTTTATAGGTTCTCCACCAAGAGAGACTTCAACGATAACATTGACATCTTCTGGTGGATTTTTACCAACAGCTATTTCCTTAATATTCATGTAAATATCCTTTCCGGAGTAATGAAACTTAGAGATAATAAAACATTTGATCGATGAAGTTCTGAAATTAATTTGAAAGTGATGAGCGTGTTTTTTCAAAACGTTTGCGTTCATTGGGATCTAGATAGAGTTTGCGTAGACGAATATTTTTAGGGGTGACTTCTACAAGTTCATCATCTTGTATCCACGATAGAGCGCGTTCTAATGTCATTTTAACAGGAGGGGTTAATTTTACGGCTTCATCTTTTCCAGAAGCGCGCATATTGGTTAGCTTTTTTGCTTTTAAAACATTGACTTCTAAGTCGTTATCGCGTGAATGTATACCAATAATCATGCCTTGATAGACTTTAACTCCAGCATCGATTATCATAGGTCCACGATCTTCAAGGTTAAAAAGAGCATAAGCGACGGATTCACCATTATCATTTGAAATCATAACACCATTAACACGACCACCAATGTCTCCTTTATAAGGTTCATAGGCATGGAAAAGGCGATTCATAATTGCTGTACCACGTGTGTCAGTTAAAAGTTCAGATTGGTAGCCGATCAGACCTCGCGTTGGTGCGTAAAAGACCAAGCGTACACGATTGCCTCCGGAGGGACGCAGTTCAACCATTTCAGCTTTACGTTCGGACATTTTTTGAACGACCGTTCCAGAATATTCCTCATCAACATCGATGACAACTTCCTCAATTGGTTCAAGAGTTGTTCCATTTTCATCTTTTTGCATAACAACACGTGGACGTGAAACACTAAGCTCAAATCCTTCACGACGCATATTTTCGATGAGGACTGCCAGTTGCAACTCTCCTCGTCCTGAAACATAGAAAGAATCCTTATCAGCTGATTCTTCAATTTTAAGGGCTACATTACCTTCTGCTTCTTTTAACAGACGGTCACGGATAACACGACTTGTTACTTTATCTCCTTCAGTTCCGGCAAGAGGGCTATCATTGACAAGAAAGCTCATAGTCACAGTAGGAGGATCAATTGGTTGAGCGGTAAGAGGTTCATTGACAGCAGGATCACAGAAAGTATCAGCAACAGTGCCTTTTTGGAGACCTGCAATTGCGACAATGTCACCAGCAACACTTTCTTCAATGGGTTGCCGTTCTAGCCCACGAAATGCTAAAATTTTTGAAATACGCCCAGTCTCTAAAATTTTTCCATCTTGTCCAAGAACCTTGACACTTTGATTGGGTTTTATAGAGCCTGAATGAATGCGTCCTGTAATAATTCGCCCCAAAAAGGGATCTGCTTCAAGGATAGTTCCGATCATGCGGAATGGTCCTTCTGCTACATGAGGCGCAGGAACATGGCGTGTTACAAGATCAAACAAGGGACTGAGACCCTGATCTTTCGGTCCTTCGGGGTTTTCAGTCATCCATCCATCGCGTCCAGATCCATAGAGAATGGGGAAATCAAGTTGTTCATCACTTGCATCAAGAGCGGCGAAAAGATCAAAAACCTCATTGATGACTTCATCAGCGCGCGCATCAGCACGGTCAATTTTATTAATAGCCACAATAGGGCGCAATCCTACTTTCAGTGCTTTGCCAACGACAAATTTTGTTTGCGGCATTGGACCTTCGGCAGCATCAACAAGCACAATTGCTCCATCTACCATATTTAGGATACGTTCAACTTCTCCACCAAAGTCTGCATGGCCTGGTGTATCGACAATATTAATACGAGTATCCTTCCAAACAACGGATGTCACTTTCGCTAGAATTGTAATTCCCCGCTCTTTTTCAATATCGTTTGAATCCATCATACGTTCGCTGGTACGCTGATTCTCACGGAAGTTTCCTGATTGCTTGAGGAGTTCGTCTACCAGTGTTGTTTTTCCATGGTCAACGTGGGCAATAATGGCAATGTTACGCAATTGCATAAATCTTCTTCTTTTCGTTTAATGAAATTCCATTTGAGGCAAAGCTTTTGCGCCTTTTACCTTACTATTATAAAGCCTTGTACATGTTTTTTGATAATTTTGGAAGAGGAGGAAATATTTTTATAAAAAAGTGTTGGCAAAAGCTTTTGATGCTTTATTGGCTTGAATAAGTTTTTTAGAAAACTTTTGCATGTGTTAAGTGTTTCAATGGGAGGGATGTGTGCAGAAAAAAATAATACACTTTTTGCTCTTTTAGAATAAAAGCGTATGCTTTAGCTTTTGCTTGTCAATGAACATCAAAAATCACTGCACATCTCTGTATTGGCAAGACAGTGATTTATAAATGAGATAAGCATCGTTTTCTCTTTTGCGTTAGAAGAGCTCAACTTTTATTTATACCTCTCTTGATCTTATTATGAAGAAAAAATCATTTATGTACATGTCATAAGAGGAGTGAAGTGCGGGTAAAAATCCGTTTTAGAACGAATTTGATAGTCTATTCCTTTATTGATTTTACTGATTTGTTGTTGAACATTTTTTGCTTATTGATGAATAAAAGTTCAGGATACTGATTGCAAAAAATGAATTTAAATTCTTTAAATACAGATGACTTTAATAAACTACATATGTATTTAAATCTTTTAGTTGCAGATTGAGATAAATAATTTTCTTAATTATAAAACAAGATAAATTTATCATTGTGAAATTGAGCAAAGTTGAATTTTTCGATAAGAAAATAGATCAAGCTACTCCACTTAATAAAGCTTTAGAAGCATAAAAAATACAGAAAAGGCGATTTAACAACCAAAATCTGGGTTGTAAATTTGCAAAACGCCAATGAACCTATGAAGCTAAAAAACTGGTGAAAAAGGAACAGATTTTATAATGCCTTATATCTCTATCAAGAAAAGGTTATTGTGTATAGCTTCAATACAAGCTGTATGACTTGAAAATATGCAATACACCTTCTTAAAACAAATGTTTTACAGTTATTTTCTGACTCGAAAGTGAGAAAAGAATAGGATGCATTGTTGAATGAGTTGGTATTGGAAGTCTTGCAAACGATGGTTAATAGAGAAAGACGCTTAATTATTGTGTTCCTCCATACATAATCGTTCGAGTTATCAATTGAGTTAGGTGTCAAATAATTTTTCTCAATTAAAAACTTGCCAATCTCTCTGAGAAAAATAAACACCTAATTTAAAAATCTAATCAGGCGTATGAATTAAACTAACAAACATCTAAAAACGCTTAACTATCAAAAAGGCAAATCCATTGATACTTTCTGCCACAGTTACACAGAAAAATATTTGTAAAAAGAATAAAGAACTAAAGAAAGAACGTAAGAAAAATTACAACTGAGAAAAAATTCCTTATGCAATCTAAAAATATAACTACGGATTGTCATACTCACAAATGAGTATTTAATGCCTGTATTGAAAATAGAAAATTAAGAAGGCATTTGTAATAACAAAATGACAGTATCAAAAACCCTGCTTTAAGATGTGTAAGGCTGTTTTATAGTGTTACAAAATCAATTTTTTCTCGACAGGAGAGATTTTAAGGTGCATGAAATGCGTTTTTTCTTCTCGTATTAGAGGAGAGTTCCAGATAAGATGATAGAGGCAACAGAAAAATAGATTATAATCCCCATAACATCGACTAAAGTTGCAACAAGGGGAGCTGAAGCGCTTGCTGGATCAAATCCCAAGCGTTTAAGAATAAAAGGGAGCATGGAGCCAGATAAGGAACCAAATGTAACGATTCCGACCAAAGCGGCTCCTACAGTTACACAAACAGCCATCCAATGTTTTCCATAGTCATAAATACCAAGCTGTTGCCAGAGAAAAATGCGCATAACTCCAATGATTCCGAGTAAAATACCAAGAGATAGCCCTGCTGGAATTTCACGAATAATAACTTTCCACCAGTCTTTGAGCGTGAGTTCACGCAGAGCTAATGCACGAATAATAAGGGATGTTGCCTGTGAGCCAGAGTTGCCTCCTGAACTCATAATGAGAGGAATGAAAAGTGTAAGGATAATAGCTTTTTCAAGCTCTGCTTCGAAATATTGCATAGCGCTGGCTGTCAACATTTCGCCAACAAAAAGTAAAGCAAGCCAGCCGCCACGTTTTTTCATCATCCCTAAAAAATTTATCTGCATATAAGGTTTATTGAGAGCTTCCATACCTCCAAATTTGTAAGCATCTTCACTCATTTCATCAACCATTGTATCTAGGACGTCATCGACTGTCACAATACCAATGACGTGGTTTCCCTCATCAATAACCGGTACAGAAAGAAGGTCATGGCGCTGGAAAAGACGAGCAATGTCTTCATGATGTGTGAAGGGAGATATTGTGATAGGTGTGTCGTGTGTAGAAACGTTTAGAATTTGATCATCAGGTGAAGCAAGGATAAGGTTACGCAGTGAAACAGCTTTGAGAAGAGCACCTGTTTTAGGGTCGATAACATAGCTTGTGTAAACTGTTTCACGTGTTCGTTCAACATCACGAATGTGATTGAGAGTTTTTTTTACGGTCCAGTTTGCGGGGACAGCTATAAACTCTGTTGTCATCAATGCACCGGCTGTATGATCAGGATAACTGGTCAGTTTTTTGAGTTCAGCGCGCGTTAGGGGTTTAAGCAATGCATAAAGTCGTGTGCGAGTTTCTGTATCCATTTCTTGAAAGACATCGGCAGCGGCATCGGCAGACATGCCATCAAGAATTTCAACAGATCGGTTTATAGGGAGAAGTTCGAGAATAGCTGCTGGTTGTTCAAGTTCTGGTTTGTCAAAAAGTTCAATGGTATAATCAAGAGGTAAAAGGCTAAGAATAGCGACGCGTTCCATGATATCAAGATCATTGATGATATCAATCGAGTCAGCAAAATGATGATTTTTTAATTCTTCGGCGAGAACTTCAGGAGAAGAATTTTTGAAGTCGAAGGTCGTTTTAATTTCGGTCATAATAAAGTACCTTCCGAAGGATTGGAGAATTATAAATTCAGGTCATAGAGAGGATAGAACAAAAGTTATGAGAGATTTAAGCAAAAGCCCCTACTAATTGTCTTTCCAATTGTTAATATTTAAAATAAAGTCAAGGATAGATTGTGGTTATAAACAATTTCATCAATCAAGTCTGTAGGGACATTTATTTTTGTTTATCTCCTCATGATAAAAAATCCTTTACTTCTTTTCTTACAATATAGAAGCTTGAAAGGCACTTTCGAAGCACATTAAATAATTTTATAGTATTATCAATGTGTGTCGTAAAGAGAATTGTTACTACCCCGCTCAATTTATAATGAAGAGAGAAAATATTATGACAAAAGCAGCAGTGCTGGACTGGAAGGGATTTTCAGGGCTTCCTGATTTTTTTTCAATAAGTGATGAAGATTTTAAGCCCGCTTTTGAACAGGCGCTTAAAGAAGCAGAAGAAGAAATCGAGACGATTGCAATGGTGCAAGAGCCTCCAACGCTTGAGAATTTTTTGCAATCTTTTGAACTTTCTGGAAAAGCACTTAGCCGTGTATGTTCGATATTTTTCTTGCGTTCAGGTGCGCATAGCAATGCATTGATTCAGGAGTTAGAACAAGAATTTGTCGTAAAACTTTCTCGTTATTCTTCGCAAATTATGATGGATTCACGGATATTTGCAAAAATAGACGTTCTTTATCAGCAGTCGCAGCAAGGCATGTATGATAATGAAACAACGCGTGTCCTTGAATTATGGTGGAAAAAGTTCGTTTGTAATGGTGCAAAACTTGATGAAAAAGGGAAGGAGAGGCTCGTTGAAATTAATGAAAAGCTTGCTTTTTTAAATGCGACTTTTGGTCAGAATGTCTTAAAAGATGAAGCTGAATGGGTTTTATTTTTAGAACAAACAGATTTGTCTGGTTTGCCGGATGATCTCATTGCTTCAATGAAAGAAATTGCATCCGAAAGGGGTCATCAGGGCGCTTATGCCTTAACATTGGCACGCTCAATTGTTGAACCCTTTTTAAAATGTTCTCATCGTCGTGATTTGCGTGAAAAAGCATTTCAAGCTTGGTCTAAACGCGGTGAAAATAATAACGAGAATGATAATCGCGCCATTCTTTTAGAGATTGTTGCACTTCGAGATGAAAAGGCTAAATTATTAGGATATAAATCTTTTGCAGATTTAAAACTCGATAATACTATGGCCAAAAGTGTTGATGCAGTTATGGGGTTGCTCACGCCTGTATGGGAACGTGCAAGAGCTAAGGCTGCGAGTGAACAGATAGAATTGCAAAATTTTGCAAATAATCAGGGCAGCAATGAATCTTTAGCGGCTTGCGATTGGCGTTATTATGCTGAAAAACTTCGTGCTGAAAAATTTTCTTTCGACGAAGCCGAAATGAAACATTATTTTCAGCTTGATCGCATGATTGAAGCGGCTTTTGCTGTAGCAAAAAAGCTTTTTGGGATTTCATTTGAAGAAAAAAATGCTGTTGCACTTTGGCATCCTGATGCACGTTTATGGGAAGTAAAGAAATCTGATGGAAGCTTACTTGGGCATTTTATTGGTGATTATTTTGCGCGCTCCTCAAAGCGATCTGGAGCGTGGATGAATAATCTACAATCGCAGCATAAATTAGATGGCGGACAACAGCCTATTATTTACAATATTTGTAATTTTGCCAAGCCACCCAAAGGAGAGATTGCTCTTTTATCACTTGAGGATGCACACACACTTTTCCACGAATTTGGGCATGCATTGCATGGTTTGCTTTCTGATGTAACGTGGCCATCTGTAGCAGGCACATCGGTTTCGCGTGATTTTGTTGAACTTCCTTCTCAACTTTACGAACATTGGTTAACCGTACCAGAGATTTTAAAATCTTATGCTACGCATGCAAAAACCGGCCTTCCTATGCCGCAAGCATTGATGGATAAAATTGTATCAGCACAGACATTTAATGCTGGTTTTTCTGCAGTAGAATTTATCTCATCGGCTTTAGTGGATATGGCTTTTCATCAAAGAGAAACGATAACTGACTCAACAATGTTTGAGCATCAGGAATTAGAAAAGTTGCAAATGCCTGATACAATTATTATGCGTCATCGTCCTCCACATTTTACACATATATTTTCAAGTGATGGTTATGCAGCTGGGTATTATTCGTATTTGTGGTCAGAAGTGCTAGATGCCGATGCTTTTCAGGCTTTTGAAGAAACAGGTGATGTTTTTAATTCACAACTCGCTGATCGGTTAAAAAGTTTTATCTATTCTGCCGGAGGAAGTCGTGATCCAGAGGAGCTCTATAAAGCTTTTCGAGGACGGTTGCCTTCACCAGAAGCAATGATTAAAAAGCGTGGACTATAAAAGTGAAACGGTATGGTGTAAGCCATACCGCTATATTCTTAACTAACCGCTAAGATTTACGCCAACCTTTATTTTATCACACTATAAAAGAGAGATTTTTTTGTTGTATTGAGATTTTGGTTTGTTAAGAAAATAAGTCTCTCTGTTTTTTTCAAGATATCAGGGGAGAGAAAAATTATCAGCGCGATCTTTCTGGTGACCATTTGGCGGCAACCATAATTTTTTGATGAAACTTTGATTGGTTTTGTTGAGTAGGCTGGTATTTTGTTGTGCTATAGCATCGAGGCTCATTGGCGGTTTCCGCACAATATTATCGGGCTCTTGTGTAATAAATTGTCGATTATTCGTATGAGTGAGATCTCTATTTTTATGAGAAGATGGATCAAAATTTAAAATATTTTTCAATGGGCTTTCTAAATAAAAAGCAAGCTTTTTCTTTCCCTCGAAGGTAAAGTGAATGCCGTTATTGGTGCGTAATTTGACTATTTTTCCATGAACATCATAGCCTGAAAAAGAAAATTGACCTTGCTCATCAGTAAAGCCACTCCAAATATCGAGGAAATATCCTCCTGCCTCTTCTGTTTTTTTCCTATAGAATTCATTAAAAATTTTCATTTTTTGTGTCAAATGATCATTTCCAAAAGCAGGTTGTCCTATCCATATCCATGGTTTCTGCAAAGTGTGAAGGCTTTCAGCAGTTTCGGTGATTCTTTGTTTATAAATGTTTAGCCATTCTGGCTCAAGCACACTAAATGTGCCGTAAGGTGTTGTGATTGGTTGATTATCATTTGCACCGATGACTATGATAATAACGTCAGGTTTATTTTTATCAATGAGTTCAGAAAGATTGCTTTTCCAAGAAATGTGATCAGTTTGGATCAAACCAGAATTCGGTATCGTATTATTTATAATGATGATATCGTTATTATCAGTAAAAAGATTTTTGAGTGCATCAGCAACAGCAGAAGCGACAAAGTCACCTATGACGAGAATACGCTTTGCAGTCTCTTTTTTTAGCTTATGTGTATTTTTTTGTCTTATAGTCTTTTGTGGTTTGTCTATTTTTTGTTCTATAATTTGCGGTGTTTTTTGCTCTTGTTTGTTATGTTCCAACAACCATTTAAAGAAGTTCGTCGCTTTACTTGGAGAGGGTTGTATGACACTCACAGCAAAGAGAGAGAAAAGCAGGAAAATGAAGTATATCAGGCGGAAATGGAACAAACATTTTACTCCAAATTATCGTTTTACCGTTTTCGAAGAAGAAAGAGAACTTCAGGTGTTGGATATCCATTTGCCGTTAAGCCGTGGCGCAGCTGAAAAGCTTTCAGTGCTTCTCGAGAGGCTGTACCGATTTTGCCATCGACTTCTCCTTTATAATAGCCAAGTTCTGCTAAGCGAGATTGCAGTTCTTTGCATTCATGGAAAGTAAGAGGTTGAAATGGTCGTTGCCAGTCTTGAACCAATCCAGGATGTCCAGCAATACGGTTAGCGAGAAGGGCAACAGCGAAAGCATAACGATCTGCATTATTATAACGTTTAAGAACGAAGAAATTTTTTGTTACCAAAAATATAGGTCCTTCTGGTCCATCTGGATATTTCAATATTGCGTGTTCAGAGGATGAAGGTAAAGGTTGTCCATTTGCCTGTTTTAAACCCAGCTTTGTCCATTTTTCAAAGGAATGCCAATCTTCAGGGAGTTTTTTTCCTTGCGGCAATTTAACTTCTATACCCCAAGGAAGTTTAGACTGCCAACCATTCCTATAGAGAAGATTAGCAGCGGTTGCGAGGGCATCTGGAACAGAGGTCCAAATATCACGTCGTCCATCTCCATCCATATCAATGGCATAAGCGAGATAACTGCTTGGAATAAATTGCGTATGTCCCATTGCACCAGCCCAAGAGCCAGTAAGTTGCGCACGTGTAATTTCACCGCTTTGAAGGATTGTCATGGCAGCAATGAGTTGCGCGTGTGCGTATTTTGCGCGTTTTTGATCAGCATAGGCTAAAGTTGCTAGTGAGCGAATGGTATCACGCATCGCATTTTTATTTGCTAAAACTTTTCCATAATTGCTTTCCATTGACCAAATAGCTAGAAGGATATTACGGTCAACGCCAAAACGTTTCTCAATTTGAGGAAGCCACTTTTGCCATTTTTGAGTTTGGCTTTGTCCTTCCACAATTGCAATGGTGTGAACACGATTGTCAAAATAGTTCCATGAAGGATCAACAAATTCTGGTTGGTATGCGGCTTTTTTTAAAACTTCTGGATCAATTGTGTTGATGCCTTTAAAAGCCATCTCAAATGTAGAGGGTAAAATATTATTGGCGAGAGCGACTTTTTTAAATTCTTTAATCCACTGTTGAAAACTACCATTAGCGTATGAAAGTGGTGCAAAAAACATTAAAAAAGCAGAGAAAAGAGCTGCTAAACCAAGGGTAAGAGTTCTCGGATTTATTGATTTTTCTGAAGAAGAGAAAATTTTAGATTCTGTTTTTTGCATTTTAAACTCCCCTCAATATTCAAGTATTTTGATGTACAAGGACTTCATTTGTGTATTTGGCTTTATGAATGATGTTATCAAGCGAATAAAAAAGGCTAAAATAGATTATTTGTTTTAAAGGAATACTCTCAATAAACTATCATACTCTTGCATCTTTTTCCTGTCCATTATAATGGCAATTAAAACAATATGATATCTTTTTTACCATTTAGTAAAAACCTAGCTAAATGAAATCATGAAGTTATAAGATAAATCGGGAGAATGAGAGTGCGTAAAATTCGGAAAGCAGTATTTCCCGTAGCGGGTCTTGGTACGCGTTTTCTTCCTGCAACAAAAACAATTCCTAAAGAAATGCTCCCCATTGTTGATAAGCCCGTTATTCAATATGTCGTAGATGAAGCACGTGAAGCAGGTCTTGAGCATTTTATTTTTGTGACTGGGCGCAACAAAGCAGTTATCGAGGATTATTTTGATGCGCAAGTTGAATTATATACAACACTTGCTGAACGTGGCAAAAGAGAAGAACTTGATCATTTACAAGCTTTACAACCTCCACCGGGGACAACTTCTTTCACGAGGCAACAGCAGCCTTTAGGGCTAGGACATGCGCTTTGGTGCGCACGTGAGTTAGTTGGGGAGGAACCTTTTGCTTTATTGTTACCGGATATGCTGATACAGGCTAAAAAGAATTGCCTTTCTGAGATGATCAATCTTTACGAGAAAACCGCTGGGGGTAATATTATTGCGGTTCAGGAGTGTTCTCCTAGAGAAGCACATAAATATGGTATTGTTGGAAAAGGCAAATCGATTGCAAATGGTTTTGAAATTACAAAAATGGTAGAAAAACCAACAAAAGGAACAGCACCATCGAATTTATACATCAATGGGCGTTATATCTTGCAGCCAGAAATTTTTAAGATTCTCTCCCTTCAAGAGCGAGGAGCAGGAAATGAAATTCAGTTAACAGATGCGATGGAGCAGCTTTCAAATGAACAAGATTTTTTTGGTTTTCAGTTAGAGGGGCGCACATTTGATTGTGGTTCTAAAGCTGGTTTTATTGAAGCTAACGTTGCATTTTCTTTAGCACACCCTGATATGCACAGCCAAGTTTCTGCCTCATTGAAAAATTTACTAGAAATCATTAAAATGGAAAAATGATATAGGTTTCTCATGAAATTCATTTATCAAATTTAATCATGACAATACAGTCTTCCCATATGTTAGTCTTACAAAGCGCTGTTACATCGGCGCTAAAAACAATTGCCAGTGAAACACAGGGGCTTAAAGTCCTTGAAGCAGCTTTGCTTGGAAATCTTTCTTCTGCTTTTCAAGCTGCTGTTCAAACCATCAGAAATGCTAATGGTCACGTGGTCATTACTGGTCTTGGCAAGAGTGGTCATATAGGTGCAAAAATTGCTGCAACCTTAGCTTCGACTGGAACACCTGCCTTTTTTGTCCATGCTGCAGAAGCCAATCATGGTGACCTTGGTATGATTGGATCTGACAATGTTATTCTTGCCCTGTCATGGTCAGGCGAAACCTTGGAATTAAGTGGCATTATAAATCATGCAGCGCGTTTTCGCACACCACTAATTGCCATGACATCGGGGGAGCGTTCTGTATTAGCGCGGCAAGCAGATATTGTACTCTTATTGCCAAAGATAGAAGAAGCTTGTCCCCATGGACTTGCACCTACAACTTCAACAATTATGCAATTGGCGATGGGAGATGCATTAGCTGTTGCTCTTTTAGAAATGCGTGATTTTACTGCAAAGGATTTTAAAATTTATCATCCTGGTGGTTCTCTTGGTGCAAGTCTTAAATATGTGCGTGATATTATGCATAGAGGCGAAAGTATTCCTTTAGTTGTGCAAGGTACAACCATGACTGAAGCTATGAATGTTTTGGTTGAAAAACATTTTGGCTGTGTTGGCGTTGTGAATCAAGAAGGTGAATTAATTGGAATTGTGACGGATGGTGATCTTGCACGCAACATGCATTTTAATTTATCAAAATTTACTGTTGATGAGGTGATGACCAAGGATCCTAAGATTGTCGAGCCGAATACACTGGTTGGTGCTGCAACAGCTTTTATTAATGATCACCATATTGGAGCTTTTTTTGTGGTTGAAGATAAGAAGCCGTTAGGAATTGTCCATTTTCACGATCTTTTACGTATTGGTGCTGTTTAAGTAAAAAAAACACATCCGATAAAATTTTGTTTTGTGCAAGATTCCAAAATAACAAAACCTTTTCTATACAACAGCTTTATTGAAATATTTTTGGAAAAAGAGGAATATTTTTCGTATTTTCAAAGAAATCTCCCTAAAGGGGGAGATTTGTTCCCCCCCCTGTTATAAGGATGCTTTCCATATTTCTCATAGAAGCTTTGACTTGGTTTATTTTAATTAAAATGTTCGCTTAAGAAAAAATTGTGTTCCTGTCTGTGATGTACAGAGAAGTTGTGTTGCGTTATGCGATATCATACAACTAACTTTAGATATTGTTCCACGAAGAATGGAGCGTATTTCAATTTCTATATGTTGAGCACTGATATAATTATAGGTACCTTCTGATAGTTTTTCTTCTGTATCTGCTGCTCGCGTTTCAAAAACACCATTGTGGAAAGAAGAAATAATGCCGTTTTCATCAAGCCATTTTCCATCAATTCCAGTTGGCATATTTTGGCCATAATATTGCGAAAAGCCACAGGAACCTAATCCCAAAGCGGTGATTATAAGACATAAAATACGGCAAGTATGCTTCATTTTTTTCACTCTATTTGTGTTATTCTGCTCTTTTATTTCTATAAGATTGTTAAATTACTCCATGAGTCAATATGAAAAATTTGATGAAAATCAATGAAAAAGCAAAAAAATGGAAAAAAATGCCGTAATGTTGTATTTAATTACCCGCTTGGTGAAATTCACATGTGAAACACAAGAGGTGAAATATTTCTTATGGTTTACAACGATTCTTACATTAAGCTGCTTAGTAGTCTCAAAGGAGATTATTAAAATTATGGTTGGTCCCATTCTTGTTGCGAGTGAAGATTATGGGAGGCGTTTAGAGCTTTCTGCTATGCTGCGCGGTTTTGGTTACCGTGTTATTGAAGCAGAAAATGGCCTCCGTACGATCGATCTTTTACACAGACGTAAAAATATTGTGCTTGCACTCCTTGATGTTGTCATGAGCGATTTGAGTGTGGGTGATTTGATTAAAATGATCAGAGTTGCGGGTGTTACTGTTCCTATTGTTGTGATAGCACAACAAGAAAATCAGGAATTACTCCAGAAAGCTTTAACCGCTGGAGCTATTGATTATTGGATTCATCCAGTGACCTTGCTAAGGTTGAGAGTCACGTTAGATACTCTTGCTCTCATTTCTGCACTGGAGCGTGAGGTTCATTATATTCGGCGAAAAAATGAAAATCATTTACGATTTTCTGACCTCTCCATAAAAAGTAGTGCAATGCAGATAGTTTTAGAGCAATCGAAGAGAGCTGCGTTTTCTTTACAGAATCTTTTGATAGAGGGAGAATGTGGAACGGGGCGCGAAACATTAGCACGCATTATTCATCATGAGGGTTTGTTGTCAGAGGGAGATTTTATTCGCTTCCAATGTCGAGCTATCGCTAATCCAAAAGAAGAAAATCGCCAGTGGTTTGAAGAATTTTTACCACTGGTTTCTTTTCTTGAAAAGGGGACACTGTGCCTTTGTGATGTTGATCGACTCGAGCCTATACAGCAAAAGCGTTTCACTAATTACTTGAAGGAAAGAGAAAAGGCGACGAAGGAAAAAGCTTTTTCTTTTCGGATTATTGCAATTTCAACGTCACGGCTTTCTGATCTTGTTAAAGAAGGCTTTTTTTTGCAAAGTTTGTTTGAACAGTTTTCCCAATTATCTATAAGTGTTCCTGCTTTACGAGAATTAAGGGATGATTTTCCAGATCTTACACAACGTTTGGTTGATCGCATTATTACAGAAACAGGGCGATCGCATGTACATGGTTTAGCAGGTTCGGCTCTTTCATTGCTTATGCAATATGATTGGCCTGGTAATCGGAACGAACTTGAAAATTTTTTATTTCGTGCGATTTTGCTTAGTGATGGGCCATTGTTAACTGTTCGAGATTTCCCACAATTAATGGGAAATTCATTAATGAGTGTTCCAAATATTATTGAAAGTAATATACAAGAGAATCAAGAGCAAGAATCGGTAAGGTTTTTGGATGTTGACGGACATGTTCGTACTTTTGCTGAGATGGAACGCGATATTATTGAAAAAGCATTTAAACATTATAATGGACGTATGAGTGAGATTGCACGCCGTCTTCGTATAGGGCGTTCTACCCTTTATCGAAAAATAGAGGGGTTGAGAGCAATAAACAATCAAGAACGGAAGTGAAATCCATGATGAATTTCTATTCATAATGAGTATGCGTTTTCAGAAGAAATGCAGAAGCTTTTGATGAAAGCAGCAGAGCAGTTTAAGCTTTTAAAAGGAATGTCATGTATTGCAGAGCTTAGGATTGAGGATAATTTTGTAAACGCGATGAGTGTAGATTTTATTTGATCAAATTGTTTTCAATTTTCATGACTTCAGCTCAGTTTGACTTTAAGATGATAAGGATATCCTTCACGTTTTTTTGCATTGAAGCTAAAATTCTAGAATCATTGGCGTTGGGTTTATATTCTCTTAATCAAGAAATGACATTCTACCTTTGGCACGATTAAGGTAGAATCACTGATCTTAGTTGTTTTGGGTTTCTCTCTAGAGTAGTGCGATGGCTTAAAAATGGAAAGTTGATTTTCTTTGACTCTTTTACAGATTGTTATCAGTTTTATCACATTTTTTTTTATTGCGTCTATGTTAGCAATTTACACTTATGGACGTTTTATTGAAAATGCTCGGGGAGAGTGTTCTTATGCGCTGACTGTTCAGAAAAATGAAACCAAGTTTGACCGTATAATCAATCAATTAGCGGAGGAAACTGATGGGTTGGGAGTTGAGAAAGACGCCCTTTCACTCATCATCAGCAACTTGGATGCGTTTTGTGTTCGTGCGGTAGGAGCAGCACAGGCTGGGCGTAGTCTTGATCTCATGTATTATATTTGGGACGATGATTTAACGGGGCGCTTATTATTAAGTGAAATTGTGGAGGCAGCTGATCGTGGTGTTCGCGTGCGGCTTCTTTTAGATGATATTAACGCTCAGGCGCGTGATCCAGCTTATATGGCGCTAGATAAACATCCTCATATTGAAGTGAGAATGTTTAACCCAGGGCGATCGCGTAAGGGTGGGTTACGCCGTGGTTTAGAGATTATATTACGGGCAATTACTGTAACACGCCGAATGCATAATAAGGCTTTTATTGTTGATGGCCGTGTGGCTTTTGTAGGGGGACGCAATCTTGCAGATTCTTATTTTGATGCTGGTAAAGAATCACATTTTCGAGACTTAGATCTGATGTTAATTGGTCCTTCGGTTAAAAAGGTAGAAAATATCTTTGATGATTTTTGGAATAGCGCTGTCGTTTTACCAATTCATACTTTGGTTATTCCTAAAAGTGCAAGTGACCTTGGCTATTGGAAAGAAAAATTACGACAATTTCGTCATTCTAAGTCTGCAAAAGTTTATCTAGATTATGTCAAAAAGCATATTAATTTTGACTGTTTTATTCATACAGGAAAGCGATTGTTTTTGGCAGATAAAGTTGTTGTTCTTTCTGATCCTCCGGAAAAGGCATTACGCAAAAAAGCAGAAAATTGGCTCATGAAAGTACTCTTAAAGGTTATTAAAGATGCCCAAAAAACGGTTCAGATTACATCACCTTATTTTGTTCCTGGTAAGTTAGGTACGCAGCATTTTAGCAATTTGGTTTCAAAAGGTGTTGATGTCAAAATTCTTACGAATTCCTTAGCAGCTACTGATGTGGCGCTTGTGCATGGTGGTTATGTACCGTATCGTAAAGCGTTATTAAAAAGTGGTGTTAAGCTCTATGAGTTAAAACCAGATGGAAATATGCATGGGTTACGACTATTTCGATCAAGTAAGTCTAGTTTACATACCAAAGCTTTTTTAGTTGACCGTAAAACCGCTTTTATTGGGTCTTTAAACTTTGATCCGAGATCAGCTGCGTTGAATACAGAAATGGGTATTCTTTTTGAATGTGCCCCGATTACAACGAGGTTAGATTTGCTTTTTGCTGAAGAAACGACGGGTGAAATGAGTTATCATCTCCGTCTTAATGACAATAATCGCATTTATTGGGATTTTATTGAAAACGAAAAACAGTGTAGCATTGATTATGAGCCAGAGAGCAATTTTTGGCGTCGTGCATTTGCGAAAATAATAGGTTGGTTGCCGATTGAATCACAATTGTAAATCTTATAAACTATAATCGGAAAATTATTTTTCTTTTTCTTTTCATTTTTTTTCTAGCATGGCATAATTCTGTGCCAATCCACAATTTATGAGAGCCGCAGTTGTATTTTAAAACTACTGATGGTTTTTTGTTATATAAAGGTTTTTTTATTATATAAAGGAAATTTGGCTATGGCAAAGATTGTTGAAACGGGGACAGGTGAACTGGCGTTAACGTTTGATGATGTGCTTTTACAGCCGGGTCATTCTCTTGTCATGCCTAGTCAAGTAGATCTTAGCACTCGTATTGCAGCCGATATTAAGCTCAATTTGCCGTTGCTTTCTGCGGCAATGGATACTGTGACAGAATCGCGTTTGGCAATTGCTATGGCTCAAGCTGGTGGTCTTGGCGTTATCCATCGTAATATGTCTCCTACAGAGCAGGCTGAAGAAGTCCGTCAAGTAAAAAAGTTTGAATCTGGTATGGTTGTTAATCCGGTAACGATTGGTCCAGATGCAACACTTGAAGAGGCAAAAGCCTTAATGCGCTCTCACGGTATCTCGGGTATTCCGGTTGTTGAAAATGGTACTAAAGGTGAGACTGCTGGACGGCTTGTTGGTATCTTGACGAATAGAGATGTACGTTTTGCATCAGATTTAAAACAAAAAATTTATGAATTAATGACGCATGAAAATTTAATCACAGTGCGTGAAAATGTCCAACTTAATGAAGCAAAGTACCTTTTACACCATCACCGTATTGAAAAATTATTGGTTGTAGATGAACACAATCGCTGTGTTGGCTTGATAACAGTGAAGGATATTGAAAAAGCACAATTAAATCCAAACGCTGCCAAGGATTCGCAAGGGCGTTTGCGTGTTGCCGCTGCAATGAGTGTCGGCAATGATGGCGTTGAACGGGCTGAACGATTAATTGATGCAGGAGTGGATGTGCTGGTCATTGATACAGCGCACGGACATTCACAGCGTGTATTAGAAACAGTTGAACGTGTCAAAAAAATGGCGTTTTCTCCCGCTGTTATTGCTGGGAATGTAGCAACTCCACAAGCAACACAAGCTTTGATTGATAGTGGTGCAGATGCTGTAAAAGTTGGTATTGGACCTGGTTCTATTTGTACAACACGCATTGTTGCAGGGGTTGGTGTTCCGCAACTTGCAGCCATTATGAGTGCTGCAGAGGTTGCTGATAAAGTAGGTATACCTATCATTGCTGATGGTGGGATCAAAGCTTCGGGTGATTTTGCTAAAGCTTTGGCGGGCGGTGCCTGTTCTGCTATGATCGGCTCTCTTTTAGCGGGTACAGAAGAAAGCCCTGGTGAAGTTTATCTTTATCAAGGAAGGTCTTTTAAAGCCTATCGCGGTATGGGATCGGTTGGCGCTATGGCGAGGGGATCAGCAGATCGTTATTTTCAAGATGAAGTTTGTGATGAGCTTAAATTGGTGCCTGAGGGCGTTGAGGGTCAAGTTGCTTATAAAGGGCCGATAGCGTCGGTTTTGCATCAGCTGGCTGGTGGGTTGCGTGCTTCGATGGGATATGTTGGAGCAAAAAATCTAGCGGAGTTTCGAGAAAAAGCGACATTTGTTCGTATTACGAATGCTGGACTCCATGAAAGTCATACACATGATGTTGCGATTACACGAGAAAGTCCCAATTATCGCAGACCTGTTTAATGTGTAAAAGCTTAGAGTCATTTTTCAAAGGCATCAAAGAAAAGACCTTTTAGAAAAACAATACGGAAAAGATCTTTTTTTCTCTTGTGATTTGGTACAATAATCTCAAAAGCATAAAGGGAAGGAATTGGAGGATAACATTCCAATTCTTTCCGTAGGTTATGTAAAATTAAGGGAATTAACTTTTTGTTGTCTTCCGCTCTGATTTTGACGCGCGTTGGCGAGTGTTAGCCTGATCACTTTGGATGGATTTCTTTCCAGTGTTTGAGGGCATTGTATTGTGACGGCTTTTAGATGAAGTTGTTTTCCCATTATTGTAAGTGTTCATTATTTTCTCCTTTTAAATTCTCTGGCTTAAGGCCAGTACAGTAAAAACGGCTATGCCAAATAGTGGTTCCAAGCATTTTGTAAAAAGTTAATATTTTATCAGAAATAAAATGACTGTGCTAATTTTGGTAAAAGTGTTTTACTTCATTTTCAGAAAGAGAGCATTTTCAAGAGAGTAGATATTAGATGTTATGTACTGTTTTATAGAGAGTTCTAAAAATTTAATTTATAAAGAAATGAGGGGGATGATGATTTTTGCGTACTTCTATTGGAAGCAGGTTTAAGGATACATTTTTTTGGAGTATCGAGCTCAAGCTAGAGTATATGTATTTTAAGATGAGAGGAATGTGAACGGATAGCACATGAGAGGAAAAGTTTTACTGCTATCAAAGGGTGTCATCAGAATCATGCAATATGCAATGCAAGTTTGAGGGAGTTTTGGAAAGATTTCCATGGCAGTAAGAGAGATAATGTTGTTCTTTTCTTAAATTTTTTTAGATTTTTATAGAAATTCAATCGGAGACATGAATGCGATTAGGTGGGCGTTTGCAGGCAGCAATAGATGTTTTAAAAGAGATAGAAATTCGGCATCGTCCAATAGGGGAAGCTTTAAAAGATTGGGGGATTTGTCATCGTTTTGCTGGCGCAGGTGATCGCGCAGCAATTGGTACAATCGTTTATGATGTTTTAAGACGGCGTTATTCTTTACAATGGCGTATGGAGAGTGATGATATTCGGGATAGTGTTTTTGCAACTTTATTAGATACTGGAAAAATGACACTTGAACAAATTGACGGTGAATTAGAAGGGGATCGATTTGCACCACAGTTATTAGGGGTGAGACAGCGTCAATCATGGCAAGAGCGGCAATTAGTTGATGCGCCAGACTATATTCGTGGTGATATTCCCCAATGGTGTCAGGCACATTTGCGTCCTTTATTTGGCAAAAATTGGGTTGTTGAAGCTGCTGCATTAGCAACGCGCCCTTCTTTAGATTTACGCGTCAATAGTTTGAAGGCAACGCCAGAAAAGGTTTTTCAGGAATTAGCAAAAAACAAAGTTCAATCCCTGTCATGGTTTCGGCAAGCCTTAAGAATTGCACCGATTGAAAAATTTGGACGTCATCCCAATGTTCAAGTTGAACCAGCTTTTCAAAAGGGGCATTTTGAAATACAGGATTTGGGGTCTCAGATTGTTGCTCACCTTGTAGAAGCAAAAGAAAGTATGCAAGTATTGGACTATTGTGCTGGTGCTGGTGGAAAAACATTAGCTTTAGCTGCCAGTATGAAGAATCGAGGGCAAATTTATGCTTATGATTCTGATAAAGCCCGTTTAGCTCCTATTTTTGATCGTCTTCGACGCGCTGGTGTTCGTAATGTACAGCCGCGAGCGCAGAAAAAAGAATTGCAGTCCTTAGTCGGTCGCATGGATAGAGTTCTTCTAGATGCACCCTGTAGTGGTGCAGGAACATGGCGGCGGCGTCCAGATACGAAATGGCGTTTAACGTTAGAACAGGTGCGACAGCGCCAAAGGGAACAGAGAACTATTTTGCATGAGGCTATAGACTATCTTAAGCCCAATGGGCGCTTAGTCTATATTACGTGCTCTCTTTTTATGGATGAAAATGAGGAACAAATAGCTCGTTTTCTTCAACAGCATTGTAATTTTTATCCAATAGATATGCGGGCACTTTGGCAGCAACATTTTGGTTCTTCACCGGTACAACCAACTTTTTCTAATTATGGGCTGACTTTATCGCCGGCAACAACAAAAACAGACGGTTTCTTTTTATCTGTGTTGCAAAAAAAACATTGAGATATCTTTTCGCATTTTTTATCTTAAATTTTATGAGAATGAGCTTTTTCTTAAGTAAATAGGCTTGTAAAAGAGAAAAATTGAAGAATAAATCTCACGAGCTATCTTTTACAATTATTGATTGGTTTTCTATGAGCATATCACATCCAGACACTGTTCTTATTATCGATTTTGGTTCACAAGTCACACAACTTATCGCACGGCGGGTAAGAGCAATGGGTGTTTATTGTGAAATTGTTCCTTTTCAATTAGCTTTAGAAGGCATACAAAGGATAAGACCGAAAGCTGTTATTTTATCAGGCAGCCCTTATTCCGTTATAGATGAGGGTTCACCGCGTGCTCCAAGAGAAATTTTTACAATGGGTGTTCCAGTTCTTGGTATTTGTTATGGTGAACAAGTCATGTGTGTTCAGCTTGGGGGGAAAGTTGCATCAGGGCAGGAACGCGAATTTGGAAGAGCTTTTTTAGAGGTACAGGAAAACAGTGCACTTTTTGAGGGTGTTTGGGAAAAAGGCTCTTGTTATCAAGTCTGGATGAGTCATGGTGATCGTGTGACGGCTTTACCAGAGGGATTTCGTGTCATAGGAACATCAAAAGGCGCTCCCTATGCTGCTATTGCTGATGAGAAAAGACGCCTCTACGCAGTGCAGTTTCATCCTGAAGTTGTCCATACGTCAGATGGTGCAAAACTTTTGCAGAATTTTGTTCTTAAAATTGCTGGTCTTAAAGGTCATTGGTCAATGGCTTCTTATCGTGAGCAGGCAATTGCTAGGATACGGCAACAAGTAGGGAAAAGTCGTGTTATCTGTGGTCTTTCAGGTGGTGTGGATTCCTCTGTTGTTGCAGTGCTCCTCCATGAAGCAATAGGAGATCAGCTGATATGTATTTTGGTAGACCATGGGTTGATGCGCAAAAATGAGTCTCAAGAAGTTCTTACATTATTCCGAGATCATTATAATATAGAACTTATTCATGTTAACGCTGCCAATATGTTTCTCAATGCTTTAGAAGGTGAAACAGATCCAGAGAAAAAGCGCAAAACGATAGGTCGCCTTTTCATTGAAGTTTTTGAAGAAGAGACAAAAAAAATAGGTGGTGCACAATTTTTAGCGCAGGGCACACTTTATCCAGATGTCATTGAGAGTGTCTCAGCTATTGGTCAATCGGTAACAATTAAAAGCCATCATAATGTAGGGGGATTACCAGAGCGGATGAACTTGAAGCTCGTAGAGCCATTGCGTGAGCTATTTAAAGATGAAGTTCGCTCTCTAGGGAGAGAGTTAGGATTGCCAGAGCAGTTTATAGGTCGTCATCCTTTTCCAGGTCCTGGTCTTGCAATTCGGTGTCCAGGTGTAGTGACACGTGAAAAATTAGAAATTCTACGTGAAGCGGATGCTATTTACCTTGATGAAATCCGTAAAGCCGGTCTTTATAACGAAATTTGGCAAGCATTTGCTGTTCTTCTTCCTGTGCAGACTGTGGGCGTTATGGGAGATGGGCGCACTTATGAATTTGTTTGTGCTCTTCGTGCTGTAACCTCTGTAGATGGAATGACCGCTGATTTTTATCCCTATGATATGGAGTTTTTAAGCAAAACAGCAGCACGTATTATTAACGAAGTGAAAGGTATTAATCGTGTTGTTTATGATGTAACATCAAAGCCTCCTGGCACTATTGAATGGGAATGATTGAAATGCAATATAAGCATTTAACAGGGAAGTTTTGTTGAGATTTTAACTTTCGCAAGAGTGAACATAAACGAACAAGCTTTCTGAAGAAGTTGTTGTGTATCCGGAGTTCGTTCTTCAAAATCATAATCTCATTGTGTATGAGCCAGTATCGTTTAACTTTGAAAAGTGTGAAATTTTGCATGTTTAAGAAAAAAATTGTTGCGCATCGTGGGGGAGCTAACCTTTGTCCCGAAAATACCCTCTCAGCATTTCGTAATGCTATTGCGTTGGGAGTTGATGAGATTGAATGCGACGTTCATCTTCTTAAAAGTGGTGAAGTGGTTGTCTTTCACGATTTTTATTTAGAACAACTGGTTGGAAAAAAAGACTATATTCACAATATTGATAATGAAACACGCAAACAACTTCATGTGAAAGGAAGTACTGAAGCTCCACCGTTATTAGAAGAGGTGCTTGAACTTTTGGAAGCAACCAACGTTGCGCTTCATCTTGAAATAAAAACATGTGGTGAAGTTGAGCGTGAGAGGCTTTTATCTGAAAAAGCACTTGCGTTGATAAAAAACCGAAATTTAGCAGAACGGGTCTCTGCAATCAGTTTTGATCCTAGAAGCCTTCGTCCCTTTATTGAAGCAGGAATAACATGTGGTCCATGTATTGATCGTTTTGAAGGTGATATGTGCCAGCATTTCTCTGAATGGAAACAATTAGGCTATTCTGATCTGAGTCTAGATGGCTCTCTTGTTTCACAAGACTTTATTGAGTCTGCGCTTGAAGCTGGCTTTACTGTGGGGGTATGGACAATTAACGGAAGACCTCGACTGTCGCATTGGCTTAATATGCCTGTCCATTATATCACAACAGATCAACCTGATCTCGCTTTACAATTACGTGCAGAAAAATAAAAGTACGCACTTTATAATACACCACCTCTTAACAAAATAGGGTTGATAGGAAACGAGAGCGCAGATTATTTCCTGATAGTGCTTATAATATCAAAATTTTTACTTTATTTAATTCTTACGTGTGCGTTTTCCGGTGCTTTTGTTGAAGCTGTGAAAATTCTGATGAGGAACAGTAAAGCTTAGTTTTTGACCATAGTCATGTGTTAAGCGCTCTTTTATTTCAATGGTAAAAATATTGCTATTCCAACGCGTTAAAACATGGCATCCTGTTCCGACAGGCTTAATAAGTTCAATTTGTGTGTGAAAGACAGGTCCTTGATCTGGATATTCGCCTAACAAGATGACTTCAGGTCTGAATGCTAAAAGATCAGTTTCTTCACTATAAGACAATGAATGACCTAAGTGTTGTTCTAGAATGTTGCGATCAAGAAAATTCATAGGGGGAGAGCCAATAAAATCAGCAACAAATGTTGTTTCTGGATAATCGTAAATTTCCATTGGCGTTCCAATTTGCTCGATAGCTCCTTTATTCATGACAATTATTCTATCTGCCAGTGTCATTGCTTCGAGTTGATCATGCGTAACATAGAGGCTGGTTGTTCCCAAGGAACGCTGGAGAGTTTTAATCTCAATACACATTTGCGCACGCAGTTTTGCATCAAGATTTGAAAGAGGTTCATCAAAGAGAAAAACCCGTGGTTGACGAACAATGACACGCCCCATTGCGACACGCTGTCGTTGTCCTCCTGATAATTGTCTGGGTTTACGATCCAGAAATGGCTCTATTTGCAACAGCTTTGCAGCATGTGTGATACGCTTATTGATTTCGTCTTTAGGTGTTTTACGATTTTTAAGACCATATTCTAAATTCCCACGAACTGTCATATGGGGATAAAGCGCGTAATTTTGAAAAACCATAGCGATGTCACGATCAGCAGGTTCACGATCATTGATACGCTCATTATCAATATACAGTTCGCCTGAAGTGACTTGCTCGAGTCCTGCAATGATGCGTAATAGAGTTGATTTTCCGCATCCTGAAGGACCAACAAGAACAAGCAGTTCCTTATCAGCAACAGTTAAGTTTAAATCATCAATGACTAGAATACCGTTTTCATATTGTTTTTTTATATTGGATAACTGGATTATGGCCACAGTCATTTCTCCGTTTCAATAAGTCCTTTGATAAAAAGCCGTTGCATGAAAATAACGACTAAAACAGGTGGTACCATGGCCACAACTGAAACTGCCATGAGTATATTCCATTGAGGGTCATGTTGCAGTGATTCTACAATGAGTTGTTTGAGAATAATAAGAATAGTTTGATGATTTTCATCAGTTGTCACTATAAGAGGCCAAAGATATTGTATCCATCCATAGATGAACATAATGATAAATAAAGCGGCAATATTGCTTTTACTAAGGGGAAGAAGAATATCTTTAAAAAATTTAAATGGTCCTGCACCATCAACACGAGCAGCTTCTAAGAGTTCGTCAGGAACTGTTAAAAAAAACTGACGAAATAAAAATGTAGCAGTTGCCGATGCAATGAGTGGAATAATCATTCCGCCATAGGTGTTTATCATGCCTAATTGTGCGACGACTGTATATGTTGGGATAATACGCACTTCGACGGGAAGCATCAGTGTGACAAAGATAAGAGCAAACGCAGTTTTGCGAAAAGGGAAGCGCATGTAGACAATTGCATAAGCAGAAAAGAGTGAAATAATAATTTTTCCAATACTAATACCAACTGCCATAATGAGGGAGTTCATTAAGAGTGGCCAGAGATTGGGTAAACCAAGCTGCGCAAGTCCATCACCAAAGATTGTCTTATAGTTTTCTAGGGCATAGTCTCCCGGTAAAAGAGGAAGTGTTCCTGAACTAAATGCTGCTGAGCTATGGGTTGAAGCAATGATAGCAACATAAACCGGAAAGCAAATAATGAAGATGCCAACAATAAGGGTAGTATGGGTTAGAAATTTCAAAACAGGGCGGTTTTCAACCATGATTTTCTTCCTAATATTGTACGCGGCGCTCAATCCAGCGGAACTGAATAAACGTTAAGACAATAACCATTAACATTAATGTCGTTGATTGCGCTGCTGATGCACCAATTATTTGATTTTTAAAACCATCATCATACACTTTGTAGACGAGGGTACTTGTTGCACGCGCAGGACCTCCAGAGGTTATGTTATCAATAATGCCAAATGTATCAAACATAACATACTGGATGTTAACGATAAGAAGAAAAAAGGTTGTCGGTGAAATTTGCGGGAAAACCACGGTCCAAAATCTTTTAAAAGGTCCAGCACCATCAATAGCTGCTGCTTCTATTTGAGAGCGTGGGACAGATTGGAGACCAGCAAGAAAAAAGAGAAAATTATAGGAGATTTGTTTCCAACTTGCTGCAATCACAATAATAATCATTGCTTGAGTACCATTAATACGATGATTCCATATAATGCCTATTTTCTCGAGAAGAAAAGGGACAACACCAATGGTTGGATGAAAGATAAACAACCATAATATGCCTGCTAATACTGGAGCAACAGCATAGGGCCAGAGTAAAAGTGTTGTATAAGCCTTTTTTGCACGGATAACACGATCAACACAGACAGCCAAAAGAAGAGCTATCGTCATTGAAGTAGCAGTAACTGAAATGGCAAAGATTGCGGTTATGAGAAGTGATTTGAGATAAGCAAGATCAGAGAGAATTGTCACATAATTTTCAAAACCAATAAAAGTTGTATTAAAGCCAAAAGGATCTTCACGCTCAAAAGACGATTTTATCGCTTGGAGAGCAGGCCAAAAGAAAAACAAAAAAGTCACAAGGAGCTGAGGAAAAAGTAACCAGTAAGGGAGGAGACTATTTTTGAAATATGCTTGTTTGTCTTGCATTCGTAGAGCTCTTTAAACAGAGAGACTTTAGAAAAGTGGGCAAAAAAGAATTAAAAAAACTCAACTTTTTTGTTGAGTTTTTGATCTGTAACAACAATAATGAAACTTTAATGATTGGCTTTTTCGAATTCACGGAGAAGTTTATTTCCACGTTCAACGGTTTCATCTAATCCATCTTTGGGTGTTTTTGAGCCACTGAGCACAGATTCTAGCTCTTGATCGAGTATGGAACGAATTTGCGGTAAATTACCAAATCTGATTCCCTTTGAGTTAACGGTTGGTGGGTTGAGAGTAATCTGTTTAATAGCAATATCTGCTCCGATGTTTTTGTTGTAATAATCTTGTTTTTTACTAAGTTCGTAAGCAGCTTTTGTCGTTGGAAGGTAACCTGTTATCTGGTGCCACTTAGCTTGATTACCGGGTTTTGAGAGGAATTTAAGAAAAGCGGCTGCACCTGCATATTCTTTAGGAGTATGGCCTTTCAAAGCCCAAATGGAAGCTCCTCCAATAATTGAATTTTGAGGTGCACCTTCCACATCACCATAGTAAGGAAGCATACCAAATCCAACATTAAATTGCGCTTCAGAAAGAATTCCGGCACGCGATCCTGAAGATTGCATAAAGATTGCGCAATTTTGTGTCATAAACATTGGTGTTGCATCTAATGCACCAGCAGGGCCACCATAGCGAAAAATGCCTTGATCAGACCATTTTTTAAGGTCGGTCCACATACGCACTTGTAAAGGCCCATTAAGGGTAAGCTGTGAATCAAGTCCGCTAAAGCCATTTTCTTTCGTTCCAAAAGGAATATTGTGTAATGCCGAAAAATTTTCTATGCCAATCCATTGAGATGCATAAGCCATTGTAAAACCACAGCTTGCTGCTTTAGTTTCAAGAATTTTTTTGGAGAAATTTTCCACATCTTGCCACGTTTTTGGTGGTTTTTCTGGATCAAGTCCTGCTTTTTTAAAGATATCTTTATTATAATAGAGGATTGGTGTTGAAGCATTAAAAGGCATAGAAAGCATTCGTCCTTGAACATCAGAGTAATAACCACTGATAGCAGGCAAATAATCTGCAGAATCGAATTCTTGTTTGGTGTCTTTCATCAGTTGATAAATGGGATAAATTGCATCTTTTGCAGCCATCATAGTTCCCGTACCAACTTCATAGATTTGAGCGAGAACCGGCTGTTGTTTTCCACGGAATGCCGAAATGAGCGAAATCATACCTTCTTCATATTCACCACGAAATGAAGGAATAACTTTATACTCAGATTGACTGGCATTAAAGTCATTAATAAGACTTTCAGTTTGTTTTCCTAGCTCGCCACTCATAGAATGCCAAAAGCTGATTTTTGTTTGCGCAAAACCCGCTGTTGTCACGCTGATAGCAACAGCAAATGCTGCTATAGAAAGATAAAAACGTTTCATGATTCACCCTTTCTGAAGTGATGGAGCACGGATTTTCCCAAACTTTATAGTATTACATGTGGACATTTTGTGACAGTTTTATTTCAAAAACATTTTGACCCATTTAAACATGAACCACAAAAAGGTCAAACGAATTTGTTTAAAATAGGCAGTTTTCCCTTTGTGATAGCTCTTAATGTTTTGAAAAGATCATTCTAACAATCTGGTAAAAAATGGAAATGATTCAAATGAGAAGAGTAAAAAAGGAAGTTCAACTTTACAAACAATAACGATTATTCAGCCGGAGAAGTTGTGATATTCTGGTTGACGTTTTTTTTAGGAAAGTGCTGTTTAATTTTAGAATATTTATGTTGTAACTTTTAAATGCTAACCTCGAGAAAAATTGTTTACGTCCCACAAAACAAAGCCCATGCTTTTAGTTTACGTGTCACACAGCATCCAATTCTAATGCAGCCGCATGTTTGAAGCAAATATATAAGGCGTTTCAGTGCCTTACATACAGTTTAAGTTTTCCTATGTCAGATTAAGAGTCTGACTATTTCTGTTTGGGAATCTCTCAAACGTTTAAACAGCCACATTGGGGAAGAAGATGAAGCTGTAAAGATAAAAAACAATTTTCATCTTTCTCACCCTATTTTAATTTAGCTTTACGATTTTCAAAAGCATCCACAATAATATCTTTAAAGGAATAGAAATTACCCAACTTCTTACATTTTTGCTTATCGCATTCTTGATAGTGCGAGTTTCCTCACGCAAAACAGAATGCCATGGTATTGCTTATTCACGCGCTTGCTTTTAAAAAACATCTCTCACTGTTTTCAAGCCCATTTCACGGTTAGTGTGAAGAGTACATAAGATCTATTGAAACTCCATCTTTACGCTTATAAAGGGGCAAATTGATACCATCATTCTATTTACATGCTTCCGATTTTGCATTGAGACTGTCCATAAGGAGTATTTTATTCTTTATCTTAAGTTGTTTTTATCTATACGCCAACGTTGCTTGTGAAATGCAAGCGAATGTTTTTTCTGATTCTGAATGCAAAAATTTAAGATAAGAAAGTTTTAGGCTATTCGAGCACGCATTCAATCGATGAAACAGTGAATTATCTTTATAAATCAATATATTGTTTTTATAATGTAATGACGTACCTTAGTGCTTTATTATCGCATCAATGATAGTTTTAACATTATGTTCCATCATATCGAGATAGGTGGCAGCGGGACCATTTTTGTTCGATAATGCATCGGAATACAATGTTCCACCGATTTTTAAGCCAGTTTCTTTTGAAATCTGTTTTATGAGACGGGGATTGGATATATTTTCAACAAACAGTGCAGCTGCATTATTGGCTTTAATCTGTTTGATAAGTTTGGCAACATCAGCTGCGGTTGCTTCAGCTTCTGTAGAAGCCCCTTGGGGTGCAAGGATAGTGAAGCCATATTCTTGAGCAAAATAACCAAAGGCGTCATGAGATGTGATAATAATACGCTTATCTTTTGGGATGGTGGCAATCTTTGTTTTCAGTATTTCTTGTTTCTCTTTAAGCTTTTGCATGTAAGATTCGGCGTTTTTTCTGTAGCTTGCACAGGATTGTTGATCGATTTTACAAAAAGCGATTGTAATATTTTTGATATAGATTTCAACATTAGGAATAGTTTGCCAAGCATGTGGATCGACATCGCTGTGGTGGTGTTTGGCACTTTGCTCTTGGTTTTTTATTTCGAGGGGAGGAATGTTAGCACTCACTTCAACAAGCATTGCCTTTGTGCCGCTTGCTGTGATGAGACGATCAATGAAACCTTCTAAATGAAGTCCGTTGATGAAAATAATATGAGCATTTCTAAGTGCTTGGGCATCACGGGGGGTAGGCTCATAAGTATGGGTATTTGCATTGGGACCAACGAAAGTGGTCATAGAAATATGATCACCCCCTACATTTTTTACTAAATCTGCAAGAATAGAAAAGCTCGCGATAGCTCTAATTTTATTCTGCGCAGAAGTAGAAAACGGAAAAAGTACAAGCAATAAGAGAGTTCCAAGCAGAACAGATTTTTCAATAAGTTTAGGCACATTATTTCCTTAAGGTAGGAAGGGAAGTATAAAAGAAATGAGGAAACCGTGACACAATAAAGCCGCGTGGACTTATGAAGCATGAAACAAGATAAAGAAAACCCGCAGCAATGATGATAGCTGGGCCAGAGGGAAGTGAGAGATGAAAAGAAAGCAGTAGACCACATATACTTGCAATGATTCCCAAAAGGATGGAAAGTATGCAGATAGGACCAAGACGCGAAAGCCAAAAACGGGCCGTAATAGCTGGGATCATCATAATGCCGACAGAAAGTAATGTTCCCAGTGATTGGAAACCGCCTACCAGATTCAATACAACAAGTCCGAGCAATGATACATGAACATATTTACTCAGCGGAGAGAGTGATTTAAAAAAGAGAGGATCAAAGCTTTCCACTAAGAGTGCGCGCCAAAAAATGCAAAGGCTGCACGCTGTGATTACCATGATAGTGGTGATCAGGAGTAGGCCTTGTGTATCAATTGCGAGCACTGAGCCAAATAAGAGATGAAGCAGATCAATTTTTGAGTCTTTCAGTGAAACAATAATGACACCTGTTGCGAGTGCAATAAGATAAAAAACGGTCATTGATGCATCTTCTTTTTGAAAGCTATTTCGTGAAATCAAGGCGGTTGCTAAAGCAACGATAATGCCAACTAGGATGCCGCCAATTGTCATAGATATGAGTGAGAATCCACAAAAGAGAAAAGCAATTGCAACACCAGGAAGAATAGCGTGAGATACAGCATCTCCTACTAAACTCATTCCACGCAGCATCAAAAATACACCAACAGGACAGGCGCTGATAGACAAGAGGATTGAACCGATAAGGGCATTTTGCATAAAGTAGAAATCAACAAAAGGAGCAAGAAAAAATGCGTACACGTATTATAATCCAACAGAACAAGAATCGTTGAAGGAGAGAGGCTGTTTGAGTGTGCTGATACGAAGAGAGTTTGAGATAACAGGTGAAATAGCGTGGTGAATGGTTTCAGGGAAAAATTGTGTCGTTTTTCCATAAAAGGCGTTTTGTTTATTAATGTGAATCATTTGGGGGAAGTATTCTTGCACAGTGAGGGGGTCATGGAGTGCTGTAAGAACTGTTTTTCCTTGTTTTTGCCAATGTGCAATCAACGCGAGAAGGTCTTTTTGAGTCTTACGATCTACACCATTGAAAGGTTCATCAAGTAAGATGATATCGGCATCTTGTATAATAATACGTGCAAAAAGAGCGCGTTGCAATTGTCCACTTGAAAGCGTATCAAGTGAATGGTTAGCAACAGCTATAAGCCCAACCATTTCAAGTGCTTTCTGAATTTTACAGGAATAAAGACGTTGGTTTTTCCATAATCCACAAAAAGGCCACAGTCCCGTTTTTACGAGCGCTCTCACATCAATGGGAAACGTTCGATCTGTATTACATTGCTGGGCAAGATAAGCAATCCGGCTTCTTTTTGGTTTTATAATTGTCCCTTTGAGAGGTTTAATCAATCCTGCAATGGCTTTCAATAGTGTAGATTTTCCAGCACCATTATCACCCATTATGGCTACCAATGATCCAGTTGCTAACTGTGCTGAAATTTTTTTTATTGCTATCCTATTTCCATAGCCTAATGTTGCATCATCAAAACGCAGACTCATCATTCATACCATTCTTCTTAATTTATTTATGAGAGATATGTAATAATATAACATTTGTCAACAAAATGTTATATTATTACATGCGTTTGGGGAGCAAATTATTTTAGCGGTAAGATCGTGGAAAATTAAAAATAATATTTGAATTTTCCTTGACGAAAGAGAGTGTGTGTATACTATATATAGTATCAAAAATGATTAGTGATTCTAAATAGGCACAAGTGAGGGTACAGTGTGTTTCGTTTGGCATCTAAGTTATTTCCATACTGTGATAGCGAAAAGTTCATTGATCAAGAGAAGGGCAGTATTTCTGCTGAAGTGTCTCTTGAGGGGTAATTCCGTTTTGTGTTTGTGAGTTAATTTTATCATAAACAGAGTAAAATTAAAGTGTTGAGGAGCGACTGCTGAAAACGTTTTAGGGGTCGTTTGTGGTTTAGGCAGCAGGAGGGTATTATAATGCAAGCAGAAAATTATTTTATAACTGGGCGATTTTACCATTTGGGTTGTAAGATGATCATTTATTCTCGTTACAATTTTGAAGTTATTTGATGAGGATTTCTGTTACGTTCAGAAAATTATCTATTGTTTGAACGAGAATATGGCTGCACATATTTGTGTATGATTGCTATTTTTTGTTATTCTTGAGTATCTATAAAATCGTCAAAATTAACTCTTTATAGAGTTAATTTTTTTGGGATTTAATTTTTTGGAATTTTGAAAGTTGAAAAAAATGCCGGTTACTATTTACAGCAAACCATTTTGCGTCCAGTGTGACGCTACACGCCGCGCTTTTGATGCTAAGGGCATTCATTATCGTGTCGTTGACATTTCTCGGGATGAACAAGCATATAGTTTTGTTCAATCCTTGGGGTATCGTCAGGTTCCTGTAGTTGTTTGTGGTGAAAATCATTGGTCTGGTTTTAGACCAGATATGATTAGTGGTCTTTGTGTTTAATGGGACTTGTCGTTTATTATTCTAGTGCAACGGGTAATACTGAGTATTTTGTTTCTCAGCTTGGTCAACGACTCTTCAAAATTGATAAAAAAAAGCCGTCGGTGCTAGTTGATGAGCCTTATGTGTTGGTTGTTCCTACTTATGCAGACGGTGAAGGGAGAATGGCTGTACCAAAAGCAGTTGTTCATTTTCTCAATGAGAGTGAAAATCGCAAATTGATTCGGGGTGTCATTGGTGGTGGGAATCGTAATTTCGGTCGCTATTATAGTTTAGCGAGCAAGATTATTGCTGAAAAATGTTTTGTGCCTTGTTTGTATCGTTTTGAGCTGCGTGGAACTGATGAAGATGTTCTTTATGTAAAGAAGGGATTGGAAAGATTTTGGAAACAGTTGGTATAGAACAGTCGCAGAAATCGGATCAAATCTCGGATTATCATGCGCTGAATGCAATGCTTAATCTTTATGATGAAAATGGTCATATCCAGTTTGATATGGATCGGCTTGCTGCGCGACAGTATTTTCTCCAGCATGTTAATCAAAACACGGTTTTTTTTCATAATCTTAAGGAAAAAATAGATTACTTAATAGAAGAAGGTTATTATGAAAAAGCTTTGTTTGAGCTTTATGATTTTTCTTTTATCAAAAAGCTTTTTAAGCGTGCTTATGCGTTTAAGTTTCGCTTTCCTACTTTTTTAGGTGCATTTAAGTATTATACCAGTTATACATTGAAGACTTTTGATGGAAAGCGCTATCTTGAGCGTTATGAAGATCGTATCTGCTTGGTCGCTTTATATTTAGCGCAAGGCAATAAGGCTCTTGCTGAGAGTTTTGTAGATGAAATTATTACAGGACGGTTTCAACCTGCAACACCGACATTTTTGAATGCGGGAAAAAAACAACGAGGCGAATTGGTCTCGTGTTTTTTGTTGCGGGTTGAAGACAATATGGAATCGATAGGGCGTTCAGTTAATTCAGCTCTACAACTTTCAAAGCGCGGTGGAGGAGTAGCGCTTTGTTTGACAAATTTGCGGGAAGCAAGGGCACCGATCAAGCAAATAGAAAATCAGTCTTCAGGTGTTTTACCGGTGATGAAACTTTTGGAGGATTCTTTCTCTTATGCCAATCAACTTGGTGCACGGCAGGGTGCTGGTGCTGTTTATTTGCATGCCCATCATTTAGATATTATGAAATTTTTGGACACAAAGCGTGAGAATGCTGATGAAAAGGTTCGAATTAAAACGCTTTCGCTTGGTGTGATTATTCCTGATATTACTTTTGAGCTTGCGCGTAATAATGAGGATATGTATCTATTCTCACCTTATGATATTGAGCGTGTTATGGGCAAACCCTTTAGCGATATTTCTTTGACAGAGCATTATCGATCCTTTGTTGATAATGCGAAAATTCGTAAAAAGAAAATAAGTGCACGTGTCTTTTTCCAGACATTAGCAGAAATACAATTCGAATCAGGTTATCCTTATATCTTGTTTGAGGATACTGCCAACCGAGCCAATCCAATCGCTGGACGTATCAGTATGAGCAATTTGTGTTCAGAGATTTTGCAAGTGAGTGAGGCGAGTGAACTAGAAACAGATTTAACTTATCGCACAGTTGGCAGTGATATCTCTTGTAATCTTGGTTCCATGAATATTGCAAAAGCAATGGAAAGTGATGATTTTGGGCGAACAGTGGAAGCTGCTGTTCGTGCTCTGACTGCTGTTTCTGATATGAGTGATATTGCTTGTGTTCCTTCGATTGCGAAAGGCAATGCTGAAAGTCATGCAATTGGTTTGGGACAAATGAATTTGCATGGTTTTTTAGCACGTGAACAGATCTATTATGGATCTCCAGAAGCAATTGATTTCACAAATATCTATTTTTATACCGTAGCATATCACGCAATACGTGTTTCCAATTTGATCGCGCGCGAACGTCAAAAAGTGTTTGCAGGGTTTGAAAAGTCAGCTTACGCAGATGGCAGTTTTTTTGCTAAATATATTGAGCAGGAATGGAAACCACAATTTCCGCTTGTACAAGAGATCTTTGCACGGAATAACATTATGATACCGGACCAAAAAGATTGGCAGGAACTGAAGGAATCAGTTATTGGATACGGGCTTTATAATCGCAATCTTCAGGCAGTGCCGCCCACGGGGTCTATTTCCTATATTAATCATGCAACCTCTTCTATTCATCCGATTGCTTCAAAGATTGAGATTCGTAAAGAAGGAAAAATTGGACGCGTTTATTATCCTGCTCCTTATATGGATAATACAAATTTGAATTTCTACCAAGATGCTTATGAGATTGGTCCTGAAAAAATCATTGATACCTATGCCGCTGCTACACAGCATGTTGACCAAGGTCTTTCGTTAACGTTATTTTTTCCTGATACGGCCACTACCCGTGATATTAACCGCGCACAAATTTATGCCTGGAAAAAGGGGATAAAGAGTATTTATTATGTACGGTTGCGGCAAGTAGCGTTAAGTGGAACAGAAGTGGATGGCTGCGTTTCATGTAGTCTATAGGAGAGGTTCATATGACAAAGATTACAACTAAAAATCCTGTTGTTTGCGCTGTCAATTGGAATAGATTGCATGATGAGAAAGATCTTGAAGTTTGGAATCGTCTAACGGGAAATTTTTGGTTACCTGAAAAGGTTCCGCTTTCTAATGATATTCCTTCATGGGCGAGTTTAACGGAGGAAGAACGCAAGTTAACCATTCGTGTTTTTACAGGGTTAACACTTCTGGATACGATTCAAAATACTGTAGGCGCCATTTCACTTATGGCTGATGCGATAACAGAGCATGAGGAGGCAGTGTTAACGAACATTGCGTTCATGGAAGCGGTTCATGCACGTTCTTATTCTTCTATTTTTTCAACATTGTGTTCGACTGTAGAAGTCGATGATGCTTTTAGATGGTCAGAGGAAAATACGCATTTGCAAAAAAAAGCCAGATTAGTGCTTGAGCGTTATGAAGGAAATGATCCACTCAAGAAGAAAATTGCTTCAACTTTACTTGAAAGCTTTTTATTTTATTCTGGTTTTTATTTACCCATGTATTGGGCCAGCCGCGCTAAATTGACCAATACAGCTGATCTCATTCGGCTTATCATTCGTGATGAAGCAGTCCATGGTTATTATATAGGCTATAAATTTCAATTAGGTTTTGCAAAGCTTGATGACGCCAAAAAGCAGGAAGTTAAGGATTTTGCTTTTAACTTGCTCTTCGACCTTTATAATATTGAATGTAAATATACGGAAGATCTTTATGACGCACTTGGATTGACGGAGGATGTTAAAATTTTTCTTCATTATAATGCAAACAAGGCTTTAATGAATTTAGGTTTTGAAGCTCTTTTCCCACCTGAGGTTTGTCGTGTGAATCCTGCTATTTTAGCCGCTTTATCACCGAATTCTGATGAGAATCATGATTTTTTTTCAGGGGCTGGCTCTTCCTATGTTATTGGCAAGGCAGTTGCAACCACGGATGACGATTGGGAATTTTAACGGTTACATACAAAGAGAAGGGCGCGGGGTATACCGTTTAAGTCTTTGCGCATTTCTAAACATTTGAAGTCCTTTTTTTCAAATAAGTCGCAGACTTCTTTTTCTTGAGAGTAGCCGATTTCGACAGCGACAGAACCTTTTTCTGTTAAGTAGTTTGCTGCTTTGTCAGAAAGCTTTCGATAAAAATCAAGACCATCTTTTCCACCAATCAATGCGCGCAAGGGATCATGTAGACGTACTTCCTTTGCAAGCTTTGTGATATCTGTTTCTGGAATATAGGGTGGATTAGAAATAATGAGATCGAATCGACCTGTAACAGAATCAAACCAATCGCTCAGAAGAGTTGTAAAGCGATTGATAACTTTCGCACTTTTTGCATTTTTTGTAGCTGTTTTAAGAGCGTTTTCAGAAATATCGACAGCCACTGCATAGGAGTGTGGAATATGCTTGAGAATTGTGATGGCAAGAGCACCACTTCCTGTTCCCATATCAAGCAGTGTTATTTTTTTTGATTTTTCACCCTGTTTTTTGAGGAATGGTAAAACAAGATCCACCAGCGTTTCTGTATCGGAACGTGGTTCTAATGTTTCTTGAGAGAGTGCAAAAGATATACCATAAAACTCTCGTTTTCCGATAATACGGTAGACAGGTTCACCCGCAATACGTCGTTGAATAGCTTTTTCTAAGTGTGCCCTTTGTTCAAAAGATAGGCAGAGATTTGGTTGCAGAATCCTATCAGATGTATTGGTATGTGTTATCCATTCGACCAGTATTTTTGCCTCAAGATTGGCTTCAGAAATTCCTTGAGAGCGCAATTTTTCTTGCGTTTGTCGGATGATATTGTTGAGAGAATGCTTGTTCATCCATGATGATCCATTTCCATAAGGAGAGTTGTTTGATGGTCAGATATGAGTGCATGAATAAGTTCATCAAGATCTCCTTCTAAAATGCGATCAAGCTTATAAAGAGTGAGATTAATACGATGATCTGTGACGCGTCCTTGTGGGAAGTTATAGGTACGAATACGTTCTGAACGATCACCAGAACCAACTTGGTTTTTACGGGATGCTGAGCGTTCATTTTCCGCTTTTTGTCGTTCGATATCAAATAAGCGTGCGCGTAAAATTTGCAATGCTCGTGCGCGATTTTGGTGTTGTGATTTTTCTGCTTGTACAACCATAATTCCAGTTGGAATATGTGTGATACGAACAGCAGAATCCGTTGTATTGACATGCTGTCCTCCTGCTCCAGAGGCACGCATTGTATCGATACGAATATCTTCTGGACGAATTTCAATATCAATTTCTTCAGCTTCTGGTAGCACAGCAACCGTAGCAGCAGATGTATGGATGCGTCCACCGGTTTCTGTTTCAGGAATACGTTGCACACGATGAACACCTGATTCAAATTTGAGTTTAGAAAAGACACCCCTTCCTGAAATGGTAGCAATAATTTCTTTGTATCCACCAACCTCTCCTTCATGAAGCGAAACAACTTCTACTTTCCAGTTGTGAGAAGCAGCATATCGTTCATACATGCGAAAAAGGTCACCGGCGAAAAGTGCTGCTTCTGATCCACCTGTCCCGGCTCGAATTTCAACAATGGCGCTTTTTTCATCAGCAACGTCTTTGGGCAAAAGAAGAATCTGAAGCTCTTGCTCAAGTTGTTCCATTTTTTGAGATAATAATGGGAGCTCTTCTTGGGCAAGATTACGCATCTCTATATCTGTCAGTTTATCACTGATGATAGTTTCTAGATCTGTAATCTCTCTGTAAAGAGTATTTAATGCTCTTATGGAAATAACAATCGGTTGCAATTCAGCATATTCAGAAGCTAATTTTACATAAGTTTCAGCACTTGGGTTTTTAGCCATTTGGCTTTCAATTATTTCAAAGCGCTTTTCAAGTTGTCTCATACGATCTTGTGGCAAAGAAACCATGATAATATTTGGCCTCATTTATTATAATACTTTTATTGTAATATGAGTGATAGAATATTTTATAGCATCCTATAAAAAAGGGTAATAAAGGAGAAAAGCTTTCTTGCCAATGGAAACTGCAGACTTTTAAAGAGAACTTGTGCAAAATTCTGTTTGCAAAAACAACTTTTTGATGACAGCTGAGCAACGATCACTCTAAAAGTTACGTTTTTTCCCATAAAGTTCAAGGCGGTGATGAATAATATCATAGCCAAGGGACTTAGCAATTTCTTCTTGCAACTTTTCAATGACATCAGAATGAAATTCGATAACTTGCCCTGTTTCTAAATCAATGAGATGATCATGGTGCTGCCCGCCTGCTTGCTCAAAACGAGAGGGCCCACCACTAAAACTATGGCGATGAATTGTTCCGTTTCCTTCTAATATCTTCATGGTTCGATAGACAGTTGAGAGCGAAATGCTGGAATCTATTTTGTTAGCGCGCTGAAAAATTTCAAACGCATTAGGATGATCTTTTGTGTCCATCAAAATATCAAGAATAATACGTCTTTGACGTGTAACTCTTAAACCTGCAGCGCGCAATTGCAATTCTTGCTCATAATTTCGCTTTTTATGCATCTTAATAACTGTTATATTAGCTATTATACTTTTCAGACGAAAGCACCATGACAATGTTTGTATTTTTTTTCTGAACCACAAGGACAACGTTCATTTCGCCCCACTTTTCCCCATGTGGTTGAATCTTTAGGATTACGATCTTTCGGATTAACGAATTTATTTTCTTGTGATTGTGCCCACAAGGTAGAACTATTTTTTTCACTTTGAGTGTTCAAGAGAGAGTCATCACCATCCGTTTGTTCAGATATCAGTTGTTCGATGGGCTGTTGAATGATCTCGAAACGCATGAGTTTAGAAGTAACAATTCTGCGTAAATTTCTGAGCATAGCTTGAAAGAGCTCAAATGATTCGGTCTTATATTCGTTGAGAGGATCACGTTGCGCATAACCACGAAAACCGACAACGGAACGGAGATGATCTAAATGTACTAAGTGTTCGCGCCATAATGTATCAATGGTTTCAAGTAATACAGCCTTATGAAAATAAGCGATAACTTCTGGAGAGTAGCGTTCAGTACGTTCATTTTCAAGTTTGGTGACAGCATCTGATATACGCTCTAAGATTTGTTCTTCAGCAATTCCGTCTTCTTTTGCCCATGTTTCGATTGGCAGTTCAAGATTAAAGAGCTGGTGAAGTTCCTCTTGTAGAGCTTTAACATCCCATTTTTCGCAATATGTTCCAGAGGGAATGTAGGTCTCGACGAGATCTTCAATCACTTCATTGCGCATCTCGAGAATCATTTCAGTCAAATCTTTTGAGTTCATGACTTCCATGCGCTGCTCAAAAATAACTTTGCGCTGATCATTCATCACATCGTCATATTTTAATAAATTTTTACGAATTTCGAAATTTCTCGCTTCAACTTTTTTTTGCGCTTTTTCGATAGCTTTATTAATCCATGGATGAATAATGGCTTCGTCTTCTTTTAATCCAAGCTTTTGTAACATGCCATCCATACGGTTGGAACCGAAGATTCGCATGAGATCATCTTGAAGAGAAAGAAAGAATTTTGAGCGACCGGGATCACCTTGGCGACCCGAACGTCCACGTAGCTGGTTATCAATACGGCGACTTTCGTGGCGTTCAGTCGCAATAACATAAAGACCACCAGCAGTTAATGCTTTTTCTTTGAGTTGCTTGACATCTTTTTTAATTTCTTCAATTTTTGCAGTCCGTTCTGGTCCTTCCGGCATATCCTGTAATTCTTGTCGAATGCGCATTTCGACATTCCCACCAAGCTGTATATCAGTGCCGCGACCAGCCATGTTGGTTGCGATAGTTAAGGCTCCAGGAACGCCTGCCTGTGCAATAATATAGGCTTCTTGCTCATGATAGCGGGCATTGAGAACTCTAAAGTTGGCAATACCTTCTTTTCGCAAACGTTCTGCCAATTGTTCTGATTTTTCAATAGAAGTTGTTCCAACAAGAATAGGCTGTCCTTTTTCATGGGCTTGACGAATATCACGCACAATAGCACGATATTTCTCTTCTGCTGTTCGATAGATTTCATCATCTTCATCACGGCGCTGTACTGGTAAATTTGTAGGAACTTCGATAACTTCAAGACCGTAAATATTACTAAATTCTTCTGCTTCTGTTATGGCAGTCCCTGTCATACCAGACAGTTTTTTGTACATACGGAAATAATTTTGAAAAGTAATGGAAGCAAGAGTCTGATTTTCTGGTTGAATAGCAACGTGCTCTTTGGCTTCTAATGCTTGATGAAGTCCCTCGGAGTAACGCCGCCCTGGCATCATACGACCTGTGAATTCGTCAATGATAACAATTTCATCATTGCGGACGATGTAATCCTTGTCACGGACAAAGAGCTTATGGGCTTTTAGAGCATTATTGATATGATGGACTATAGCGACATTTTCTATATCATAGAGACTCTCACCTTTAAGATGCCCTGCCTGTTCAAGCATTTTCTCGATTTTTTCAGTACCAACTTCGGTAAAGGTTGTTGTTTTTTGTTTTTCGTCTATTTCGTAGTCTTCTGGGGTTAAGACAGGAATAAATGTATCAATAAGGTTATAGAAATCGGTTCGATCTTCTAACGGGCCAGAAATAATAAGGGGAGTACGCGCTTCATCAATGAGGATCGAATCAACTTCATCGACGATTGCATAATGATGCCCACGTTGGACCATTTGACTACGATCGAAAGCCATATTATCGCGCAGATAATCAAAGCCCAATTCATTATTTGTGGCGTAGGTGATATCACATGCATAGGCAGCTCGGCGGGCATCACTATCAAGATCATGCAAAATCACACCTGTTGTAAGTCCTAGAAAACCGAAGATTTTCCCCATTGTTTCAGCATCACGATTGGCAAGATAATCGTTGACTGTCACGACATGGACGCCTTTTCCTTCCAATGCATTGAGATAAATTGGCAGGGTTGCCATTAATGTTTTTCCTTCACCGGTGCGCATTTCAGCAATGCCGCAATCATGAAGCACCATTCCACCAATGAGCTGTACATCAAAAGGGCGCATATTATAAACACGTTTTGCTGCTTCGCGGACAGTTGCAAAAGCTTCTGGTAAGAGCAAATCAACGGTTTCCCCTGCCACGAGACGTTGACGAAATTCATCGGTTTTTTTGCAGAGTTGCGTATCGTTTAATTTCTGGAATTGTTCTTCCAAAGCATTAATTTGTTCGGCTTTTTTGCGAAGAGCCTTGAGGCGTCGTTCATGAGCTGAACCAAAAAATTTACGTGCTAAGACACCTAAACCGACCATCCCTGGCCCTCTCTTTTATTTATTACCACTCTCATTGGATATTCCATATGTTATCCCCATACTCTAAATCTCGTAAAGTATTTAATAAAATCAAGCACAGATAGTACCACTATACTTGTTAGTGCGCAATTTTTCACTTCGATTATTGGAGTAGAGATAAGGAGATAAGTGCACTATGTCAACTTTAGTAATGCTGTTTAATGGGCATATTACAGAGTAATTTATGGTATAATATGATATTTTCTATATGTTTTTGGGGTATTATGAAGTGGGGAAGCAGAGATTGAGAAAGAAAAAAGTTTATGTTTTTTTTAACAAAATTATCAGTTTATTTCTCTCTGTTTAGAGATTAAAATGTTATAGATGAAAAAAATTGGGATCTTGAACATGCGTTCATTCTTAAGGAGTATATTTATGAAATTTAATTTTATCACGCTGTTTTTGACATCAACTTTATTGGTAAACACGAATTTGGGTGTGATGGCTCAAGAAGGTGTGAAGTCTGCGCCGAGTGATTTAAAGACTTTGGAGAAAGCTTCTGAAAAAACGGTTGCTCCCTCTCATGTTATGGCAGTTATTGATGGGAAGGAAGTGACAGCAGGGCAATTGGATGATTTAGCGCTTGAAATAAATCCTAATTTAGCGCGTTTTTCTGATGAACAACGCCGTATAACAGTTTTAAAAGCTTACCTAGATATGCAAGCACTTGCGAAAGCGGCAATTGAAGAAGGTCTCGATAAGAGCGAAGCTTACAATAAACGTATGGCAGTTATGCGTGACAACGTTCTTCAGCAGCTTTATTTTAAACAGACGGTTGTTGATCAGATTTCAGATGCTGATTTGGAGGCACTTTACAAAAAGGAAGTGGCTGCTTTACCCAAAGAGGATGAAATTAAAGCACGTCATATTTTGGTCAAAACAAGAAAAGAAGCGGAAGCTATCATTAAACGTTTAAATAAGGGGGAAAGTTTTGAAGCGATTGCAAAAAAGAATTCAACAGATGGTTCAGCAGCTGTTGGTGGCGATCTTGGTTATTTTAGTCATGGTCAAATGGTCAAGCCTTTTGAAGATGCTGCGTTTAGTTTGAAAGTTGGCGAATACACAAAAAAGCCTGTTGAAAGCCCATTTGGTTGGCATATTATCAAGATAGAAGATCGCCGTGTGAAACAACCTCCTGTCTTTGATGATGTGAAAGAGATGTTGCGTACACAGCTGATAAAAGAGCGTTACCAAAAACTCATTGCTGATTTGCGTAAAAAGGTAGATGTGAAATACCCTGATCCTCATGTTACAAAACTCATGCAATCACTCAGTCAAAATGAGGCGCCGCTTCCCGATAATACATCTGATGAAGAAGATGCAGCAGAATAGCATCTTTGAAGCTAGGCGATTTGAGAGATTGGTTTTGTTCAAAAAGCCTAGCAGATGTTTGTTATTAGGTCATTTACCGGCAGTTATTTCATCTATTTTTATGGAAAGTAGAGTGTGCCTTTAGAAATATCTCCTTTATCTCCGCAAAATATACAGGAGCTTCCACCCATATCTGGTGCGCGGATAGCAACGGCTAAGGCTGGGATTAAATATAAAGATCGTACCGATCTTCTTTTTATTGTATTTGATCAGCCAGCAAGTGTAGCAGGTGTTTTTACGCGCTCAAAATGTCCATCTGCTCCTGTAGAACATTGTCGTGTATCACTTCCTCATGGAGTTGCTCGAGGTGTTGTGGTTAATTCTGGCAACGCAAATGCCTTTACGGGGCGTAAAGGAAAGCAAACAGTAGACGCGGTAGTCTGTGCTGCAGCGAATGCTTTAAAGGTTAAAGAAAATGAGATCTTTATAGCTTCTACAGGTGTTATTGGTGAGCCGATGGAGGCATCGAGTATTGTAAATCTTTTACCAAATATGGTTAAGACAGCAAAAGAAGGAAATTGGTTGGAGGCTGCAAAAGCTATTATGACCACTGATACATTTCCAAAGCTTGCTACACGCAGATTTTTTTGTGGTGGAGAAACTATTACCATGAATGCTATTGCAAAAGGTGCTGGTATGATTGCACCAGATATGGCAACGATGCTCTCTTTTGTGGTGAGTGATGCTGGAATTTCTTCGGATATACTCCAATCCATGTTATCAGAGGCAGTTCAGGAAACTTTCAATTCGATCACTGTGGATAGTGACACCTCAACATCAGATACCCTCATGATGTTTGCGACAGGAAAAGCAAAAGGAAATTTCCCAAGCCTTACAAGTAAAACTGATCCACGCTATGAGATATTCTCAAAGCAGTTGCGAACGCTTTTACATGAGCTTGCGCTACAAGTTGTTTGTGATGGTGAAGGGGCACGTCATTTAATTGAAGTTCATGTAATGGGTGCTACCACAGACAGTGCTGCGAAGACTATTGCTTTTTCAATTGCAAATTCACCACTTGTAAAAACGGCTATTGCCGGTGAAGACGCTAATTGGGGACGAGTGGTTATGGCAGTTGGTAAGGCAGGTGTTGAAGTAGACCGTGATTTGTTGACGATTTGGTTTGGTGAACATCGTTTGGCGATCAATGGCGAACGTGATCCTGAATATTGTGAAGAGGAAATAGGCGCTTATATGCAAGGGAAACACATTACAATTCGTGTTGATATTGGCTTGGGCAGTGGTAAAGCCACTGTTTGGTCTTGCGATTTAACGAAGGAATACGTTATGATCAATGGTGATTACAGAAGTTAATTGGTGCACCATAAATTTGACATTGGATATCTGTATGTCTTTTCGTAGACTGCTTAAGTATTTTAACTCTTTCATCTTAAACTAGTGGGTAGGGAGGGAATGAGAGAAGAGACAGTTATCTTTATTATCTTGGGTGGAGAGTGGTATGCCTATAAAAAGTTCACTTCTTATTGTTGTTGCATGCGCATTGTTAGATCAAAATAATCATGTTTTGTTGACACAGCGTCCCCAAGGAAAATCACTGGCTGGTTTATGGGAGTTTCCTGGTGGAAAGGTTGAGAAAGGCGAAACTCCAGAAGCTTCATTAATTCGTGAATTAGAAGAAGAACTTGGTATTCATGTTCAAGCAGATAATTTGCTCCCCTTAACATTTGCAAGTCATAGCTATGAAACATTTCATCTTTTGATGCCGTTGTATCGTTGCTCCCATTATGAAGGTGTTGCAAAGGGAAGAGAAGGGCAAAATTTAAAATGGATTTTTATTGGCGATCTTGATAAATATCCTATGCCTGAAGCTGATAAGCCATTGGTTAAGGTATTGAAAAATTTCCTTTTTGAATGATTTTATGAGAGGGCAATAATTCTTCTAAATAAAGGGGTATTTATCTTATAAAACGCTAACGATAGGGAAGATTCGAGAGAACTCTTATCGAAGAGAGGTCATTGTCAATGTCATTGGGGATTTTTCTTTTTGATGTGATCAAGAGCTTAATCATCATACTGCATTTGTTTGATAAGAAATCGATTTATAACACGAATTATTATTACATATATTAAATCAGATTTTTAGTGTCATATTTATTATTTCAAACACTCTGACTCTGGATCAGAAAAATTTTACTATGAGTGATCAATAAAGTGATTGAGATAGGTTTATAAAGTGGTGAGCTTATAAACTTGAAAAACAGAGTTTGAAAATGAAGGAAAAATATTGATTTTTAAGGATAAATCATCATTTTTGAACTTGAATAAGAATCTCGGACTTGTAAGTTTTTTCCATCATAAACTTTTTCATATTCAATCAAAGAAACTCTTTCCTTGTATACCACAAGCGAGGTTTTATGGGTAAAAAGCACTTAAAGAAAGAAGTAAAAATTCTCCTTATAAATCACTTCAGGTGCCAAGGGTTGGAGCCAACACGAGGTGTTGGAAAAAGAAGTATGATGCTGCCATCTTGCTCTTTCATAAGCGTAAAGAGGGTAGTATACAATGATTTTACATTATACTATTCAAGGGTGCCGTAGTGAAATGGGGCTTAGGGGCTTTGACGGATGTTTCTTTAAAACAGGCGTGTGAATGAACAATCCAATGGCATTTTGTTCTTCGTGAAGGGCGTGATCTTATGAAAGAATGTGACAAAAACATAAGACACTATGCAATTTCCATTTTTTAAAAGCTATGAAGCCAAGCAATATTTTTATAATTCATATCCTTCTAAAATGAATGATGCTTCTCCCTCGTTGATTTATAACCCTTTTATTAATCATTGATTGGACAATTTTATCTGATTCAAAGTAAAAATTTTTGAGAAAATGAAATATGGCATATCAAAGATTTAATTTAATATACGTAATGGTGATTTATTTTTAAAACCAATATTTTGATATAAATTGAAAAGTACGTGGCACTGAAACAATATGTATTTGTTTTATCGTTGATGTACAAAGAACTGTTGTATCAATATAACCAACATAACCATCTTTCCATGCAGTGTTTTCATCAAAGCTCTTCAGTAATTGTGTTAACTCATTTTCATAAGATCTAAAAAAACGCGTAAATCTTGAGAAAATTTTTTGAATGAATGGTGAATATAATGTGCAAAAAAGATCAAATGATACATCCTATCGACAATAAATAACTTCGTGAAAGGAGTTTTTTATTCATCTTGAGATCAACAGCGAGCCGTAGTCAGCTTTATTATTTTTAAGGATTCACAATGTCTTCACAGAAGAATCCAATCGCAGGCGGTATTTATCCATCATGCTTATAGAAGAGCGCATATTACAATTCTTGAATTGGTCTACGTTTTTCTACTGGATATTGGTGTTTTTTAGCGATACGTGTTATTGCTTCTTCCAATGGCTCAATCATAACATCCATAGAGTAGCCGTTTGCGTGGATGATATTTTCATCATCACTCATAATGGCAACATGCCCATCCCAAAAAATTAAATCACCTCGCTGTAGTTTATCACCGTCTGTGAGGGGGCTTCCTATGGTCTTTTGTTGCATATCAGTATCACGCAAAACCATTTTGCCTGTCATCATCACGGAAAGTTGAACGAGACCTGAGCAATCAATTCCAAAACCGCTGACACCTCCCCATAGGTAAGGTGTATGGATAAGAGTTTCGGCAACTGTAACATAGTCTTCATACACGCACCCAATAGGACTAAGATGGCGTGTAATAATTGCTCTTCCATTTTCAAGGATAGAATACATTGTGCCACGCACTTCAGTTTCATCCACAACAGTGACTTTGCTTCCCATGGATAAAGGGTATTCCATTGGTCCACGCAAGTCAGCTTGTAAATATTGAAAAGTACGTGGTACTGAAACGATATGCGTCTGTTTTATTGTTGATGTACAAAGAACTGTTGTATCAATATAACCAACATAACCATCTTTCAAGGATTGCCCCCACGACATAGTCTCTCCTTGTTCAAAGATGAGAAGTTCTTCACCTAATAAGCATTCTGTTTGTCTTTCGCTTTTTTTGTTATTTTCTTTAAACAGTCCCGCGACAGCTGTATTGACGCGTTTTTTTTCACCTTGAACAAAACGTTGAGCGATAATCTCTGTTTCGAAACGCTTATCTGCCAGATCATCTCTGAATGCATATAATCTTGGATCTTTAGAGAGCATCTTTTTACCTTCTCTTTTGTTTTTTACCTTTAAACAGATTCATGAAAACTAATTTTTATAGAATTTTTCATTCTCAAAGAAAGCACAGAGCGAATTCAAAGTGATAAGCAATCATTCTAAAGATTTAGAATTGTCCATCTTTGTGGACATTTTGCGTCAAGCTTAATTTTTAAAGAGGTTATAAAGAGCACGGATAGCTTGCGCCGAACCGCCAGCAGGAGCGCCTGGTTTTTCTTTTGGAGTCCACCCATAAAGATCAAAATGCGCAAAATGTTTGGTTTTTTCAACAAAAGATTTCAGAAATAAAGCCGCAACTATGGAGCCAGCAAAATTATTACCAGTGATATTGTTAAGATCAGCGATTGGGGATGATAACATCTCCTGATAAGGTTTCCAGAGTGGCATTTGCCAAAGAGGATCGGAGACAGAATGCGCAGATTGAGCAATTTGTTGCGCCCATATTGAATCATTACAATAAAATGCGGGCAACTCTGGTCCTAACGCTATACGCGCTGCTCCTGTTAAAGTTGCCATGCAAAGCATGAATTGTGGACTTTCTTCATCACCATAGGCAAGCGCATCAGCAAGGACAAGCCGCCCTTCTGCATCTGTATTTCCAACTTCAACATTTAAACCTTTACGACTTTTGAGAATATCGCCTGGTCTGTAAGCATTCGCAGAAATTGCATTTTCAACAGCGGGGATTAAAACACGCAGACGAAAGGGTAGTTTCGCGTCCATGATAAGCTTAGCCAATCCCAAAACATGTGCAGCTCCTCCCATGTCTTTTTTCATGAGTAACATGTTATTGGCTGATTTAATATCAAGTCCTCCAGTATCGAAGGTTACGCCTTTGCCAACCAACGTTATTTTAGGGTGATTTTCCTGTCCCCAGTGGAGTTCAATGAGTCTTGGTGCAATATTGCTAGCGCGCCCTACGGCATGAATCATTGGAAAATTATGTGTTAAAAGTTCATCTCCACAAATGCTTTGGACTTGAGCACCATAGGTTTTTCCCAGTTTGCGTGCTTCTTTCTCAAGGATATCAGGGGTCATATCATTGGCTGGAATATTGATAAGATCACGAACAAAAAAAACAGTTTCATAAATTCGCTGAAGCTCATCAAGATCAACAGCATCGTTAACGTAAAATGATAAGGATTTTGCGGGAGAGTTTTGACGATAGCGGTTAAATTGATAACTTCCGAATGCCAATCCAAGATAGCTATTGATTTCATCAGAGGCAGTCCCTTCTAGATACCAACGTCCAGCAGGAAGGTTTTTAGCGAGAAGCCCTGTGATAAAAGGTTCATCACCATTGCCAAGTCCAAAAAGAACTTGTTTTAAATGCCCTGTTTCGTGAGGAATGAAGAGTATTTGCCCTGCTTTACCAGTAAAATCATTAACTTTGATCCATGCTGTTGTTGACGCATCAAGTGATAAATCAACCAGATTCTTTTGATTTACCAAAAATATGGGACAGCTGTTATCAACACGTTCTGAGGTGAAATGAATAGGATATAAATGCATATTGAGAAACCTTTATAGTCGTCGAAGTGCCACATATTCAACCAAATGATTTTTTCCTTTGCGTAGAATGAGATTAGACCGTGGTCGTGTTGGCAATATATTTTCTTGTAAATTTTTCAAATTGATTGTTTGCCAGATATCTTCAGCAATTTTTAGAGATTCTTCTTCATCCATCAGTGCATAACGATGAAAATAGCACTTAGGATCTTGAAAAGCTGTTTTACGCAAACGTTTAAAACGTTCCAAATACCAGTGTCGAATAACTTCTGTTTCAGCATCTACATAGATTGAAAAATCAAAAAAGTCTGAAACAAAAGGAATAATTTTGCCATCTTTAGGGAGGTCACTGACTTGTAACACATTAATCCCTTCAACAATTAAGATATCGGGACGATCGATGGTAATTGTTTGATTTTCTAGAACATCATAGGTCATATGCGAATAAAGTGGAGCACGCACATTCCCAATACCGGCTTTTATGGCAGAAAGAAAGCAAAGTAACTTCTTAATATCATAAGAATCTGGAAAACCTTTACGATTCATACGATTTTTTTGCTCTAAAACAGTGTTAGAATAAAGAAAACCATCCGTTGTAATCAAATCAACTTTAAGATTAGAAGCCCAACGTTTCAAAAGCTCTTGAAGAATACGAGCGGTGGTTGATTTTCCTACCGCAACAGAGCCAGCAATTCCGATGATAAAAGGAGTGATCTTCGTTCCTTCTTGATGTAAAAATTGTTGACGCTTATGAAAAAGTTCCTGTACGGCTTCAACATGGCATGAGAGCAGACGTGATAAAGAAAGATAAATGCGTTGTACTTCTTCAAGATCAATGGGATCATCAATGGAGCGTAAACGTTTAATTTCATCAAAGGTCAAAGTAAGCGGTGTATCCGCACGAAACTGAGACCATTCTTGTGCAGTAAAAACACGATAAGGTGAATATTGATCAGAAGTTGATTTGACCAAATTATCTTTCTGATCAATTTTTGGGAGGATCGTATCAATCATTTGTATCAGTCGAGATCTTTTTGCTACAGTTATTGATTAACAATAAAGTGTGAGGTTGTTTTGTACTCAAGTAAATTTTATTTTCATGCTCTCTTCTTTAATTTAAGATGAGAGAGAGTTTTTAACTTATAGTCCAGTCATTCCAATGTGCATTAATTTGTTCCAAGGAGAGTCCTTGTGCCAAAAAAGCCCATAAAAGTAAACGTGCTTTTACTGCTGATAAATAACCAGACATGAGGGCGCCCGAAGCAATCATATCGACTTCTGAACCTTTATAGCCATAAGTTTTGCGGGTTGTAGGGCCAGTATGGATACGGCTAGCGATAATGATTGGCATTTTTTGTGTGTATTGCCGTACAATATCTGCTTCTTCAAAACTACAGTGCCCTGATCCAAAACCGGCAATGACAAGTCCAGCATAATGCCCACTTTCGAGGCAAAATTTCATTAACTGTGTATCAGAAGATAAAGAAGAGTATAGCAGTGCAACTTGGTGATTATAGCTTTTGGGAAGATCAAATGTTGTTGGGAAAAATTTTTGATCAGTGAAATAAACCAGTTTTCCTTCCAAAAGAATACCTAGAATACCGGACAGACCTGACTGAAATGTCTCAATTTTAACGGTATGGTTTTTCTGGACCCAATAAGGGGAATGAATGGTATCGTTGATGACAACTAAAACACCTTTATTTCGACTTTTTGGATGAGCGGCGACGCGTGTTGCAGCCAAAATATTAGCTGGTCCATCAGCACCTGCTTCATGAGGCAGACGCATAGCACCAGTTACAATAAGTGGTTCGGCTTTATTCCAATAGAGGGAAAGAAAAAAAGCTGTCTCTTCAATTGTATCGGTACCTTGAGTTAAAACAATACCTTCTGCACCTGCTTTGATTTGTTGAGTTGCCCATTCTATAATTTCAAAAAGATTTTTGAAAGATAAAGATCCACTTGGTATTTGCATTAATGTTTGAGCATGGATATCAGCAACGCTATCTAAATCAGGAACACTTTTGATGAGTATATCTGAAGTTAAAGTTGGTTGCATTCTGCCAAAATTGTCAGCAGCCATTGCAATTGTTCCGCCTAATGTCCCTATGGCTATTTTTTTCATGATTTTTCCTCTAAAAGGCGCAGATTATTTCTATAAATTTATTTAGCAACAATTTGCATTGACAACAATGATATCTTTTTTTTATTCCAATAAATTGAGTTTTTCTGAATCATTGTGTTTTGCTTTATATGTTCTTAACTAAAAGACAAGAGTGATGAGATTTTACATTTAATGAAGAGAAGTCAATATTAAGGAGTTTCCTTATGGCAGAACATAAGCCAAACATAATGTATGGTACAACTATTATTACTGTACGAAAAGGTGGCAAAGTCGTAATGGCCGGTGATGGTCAAGTCTCTCTTGGGCAGACAATTATGAAAGGCAATGCACGCAAAGTGCGTCGTCTTGGGAAGAGTGGAGCAGTTATTGCTGGTTTTGCAGGTGCGACAGCGGATGCTTTCACATTGCTGGAAAGATTAGAAACGAAGCTTGAGCAATATCCGGATCAACTGATGCGTGCCTGTGTAGAACTTGCAAAAGACTGGCGAACAGATCGCTATTTGCGTCGTCTTGAAGCAATGATGCTCGTGGCTGATAAGAAAATAACGTTAGCTTTAACAGGGCTTGGTGATGTTTTAGAACCAGAAGACGGGATTATGGCAATTGGTTCTGGAGGCAATTTTGCGCTTTCGGCTGCTCGCGCTCTCATGGATATGGATTTAGATGCAGCAACCATTGCTCGTAAAGCTATGGATATTGCCGCTAAAATTTGTGTTTACACCAATGATCATTTTACAATTGAAACATTGGATGCAGAATTATCTTCTTTAGAGAAAGCTATTTGAATGTGTGTTGTATTTTCCCCTCGAGAGACTGTTTCTGAACTTGATCGTTTTATTATTGGCCAAAATGATGCAAAACGTTCTGTGGCTATTGCACTGCGCAATCGCTGGCGTCGACAACAACTTGATGGTCCGATGCGTGATGAAGTTATGCCCAAAAATATTTTGATGATAGGACCAACAGGTGTTGGTAAAACGGGTATAGCACGTCGATTAGCAAAACTTGCTGGAGCACCTTTCGTGAAAGTAGAGGCAACGAAATTCACTGAAGTGGGTTACGTTGGGCGTGATGTTGAGCAAATTATTCGCGATCTTGTTGAGATTGCCATTTCTCTTGTGCGTGAAAAAAAACGCGATGAAGTGAAAGTAAAGGCTCACATGAATGCTGAAGAGCGTGTCTTAGATGCCCTTGTTGGTAAGACAGCCAGTCCCGCTACTCGTGAGAGTTTTCGTAAAAAATTACGCGACGGTGAATTGGATGACAAAGAGATTGAAATTGAAGTCGCTGATAATAACAGTAATAGTACTTCAACCTTTGATATTCCTGGTATGCCTGGTGCACAGATGGGAATTATGAATTTGTCAGAGATTTTTGGCAAAATGGGGAGTCGTACAAAGATTCGCAAAACGACAGTAAAAGATGCTTTTAAGCCACTTATGGATGATGAATCCGAGAAACTTCTTGATCAGGATCAAATTATTCAAGAAGCGCTTCGTGTTGCTGAAAATGACGGAATTGTTTTTATCGATGAGATTGATAAAATTGCAACCAGGGATGGTGGTGCAAGTGCTACTGTTTCGCGTGAGGGCGTTCAACGGGATCTTTTGCCTTTGGTGGAAGGAACAACAATTGCCACAAAATATGGGCAAATCAAAACAGATCATATCCTTTTTATTGCATCAGGTGCTTTTCATGTATCCAAGCCATCTGATTTATTGCCAGAACTCCAAGGTCGTTTACCTATTCGCGTGGAGCTAAATCCTTTAACAAGGGAAGATTTACGACGTATTCTCACCGAACCTGAAGCCAGTCTGATTAAGCAATATATCGCTTTAATGGCAACGGAAGAGGTTCATTTAGAAATTACCGATGATGCGATTGACGCTTTAGCAGATATTGCTGTAGATTTAAACGCAAGGATTGAAAACATAGGGGCACGGCGTTTGCAAACGGTGATGGAGCGTGTTTTGGATGAGATTTCTTTTACTGCACCTGATAAAGCCGGAACCTCATTTAAAGTTGATGCTGCTTATGTCAAAAAATCTATAGGTGATCTTGCCGCGGATGTCGATCTTTCCCGTTTTATTCTTTAAAGTAAACGCTTGTTTTTATCTACCGGCGTGCTTCAATAACTTTAAAGCCATGGGCTTTTTCATGTATCACTACTGTGCGAAAAAGCCTTTTTAGCACTGTTTCATAAGGCAGGTGGCGATTAGCAACAAGAAGAAAATTACCACCGGGTTTTAGATATTTTGCAGCATTGATAATAAAATGCTGTCCTAATGAAACATCTGTAGTTTGTTGTGTGTGAAACGGTGGGTTTGAAATGATTGTATCATACAGATTTTTGATTGGCTCATGCACAAGGTCATGCCAATAGAAATGGATTGGAAGAGAAGTTTTTATGTGCTTTAGGTGCTGTTTGGCTGCCCTCAAAGCGTTGTAGTCCGCTTCATAAAGATCAAGAGCAGTGAGTTTTTCACTTTTTTCAAGGGCAGCGTGAGAAAGGAAGCCCCAACCAGCACCAAAATCAGCAGTTTTTCCAGAAATAATTTTGCACATATGCGAAGCAAGCACAGTAGATCCTAGATCAATACGACCGTGCGAGAACATGCCAGGAGTAGTTTGAAATTTATTTTCAAAAGTAAGCGGTGGTGAACGCAACTGTGCAATATTCTCTCTCTCTATTTGTTCTGGAACTTGTATCCAGAAGACAAGACCATGATTTTTGGACAATTTATTGGTAATGGGCACAATTTTTTTGACCCATTTCATCATTGAATCAGCACCACTCGTTTTATTTCCACCGATAATGATCCATCCGCCAGGTTTAACACATTCTAATAAATCAAGAAAACAATTTTGGTTAAAACCACGATATTTGTTTAATTGCAAAAGTGCACCATCATGGGTGCAAGTTTGATTGATTTGAGGAGAACAGCGAAATTGAGTATGAGCAAATTTTAAAAAATCTGGTCGCCAAGGTGTTATAATTTCTAAGTTTTTTGTCCATTCTGGAGCGGGGATTTCCGTTAAACCGAAACTTAACCAAGATTGGCTTGGATCAGGGGAGGGGAGAGCATACTTTTCAAAAGGTAAAAATAATAACACATGCGGCTCTTTTAAAGAAAAATGCCATTCCAATTTGGGATGGCATTTAATTTCATGAAAAAAAGAGAAGTTTACTCTTCTTTTTTCTTACGACGGCGCTTGTTTTCAGATTTATTTGTTTCTTCTGCGCATTTTTCTTGTTCTGCTTTTATTGAATCTCCACCAATAATTTCTTTACCGGTCTTTTGATCGACAATTTTCATTGATAAACGAACTTTACCACGTTCATCAAAACCCATCAATTTAACCCAAACTTTATCGCCTTCTTTAACAACATCTGTTGTTTTTGTGACTCGTTCTGTTGTCAGTTGAGAGATATGCACGAGCCCATCGCGTGAGCCAAAGAAGTTTACAAATGCACCGAATTCTGCAGTTTTTACAACTGTTCCTTGATAAATAACACCGATTTCAGGTTCATCAACAATCGAATGGATCCAGCGTTTTGCAGCTTCAATGGTTTTAGCATCGGTAGAAGCAATTCTAATAGTTCCATCATCTTCAATATTGATTTTTGCTCCAGTTTGTTCAACGATTTCTCGAATAACTTTTCCGCCAGAACCAATCACATCGCGAATTTTGTCAATGGCAATGTTCATAACTTCAATGCGTGGAGAAAATTCGCTGAGTTCAGCACGTGCGCTGGTTAAAGCTCTGGCCATTTCGTTAAGAATATGGATTCGTCCACCTTTGGCTTGTTCAAGAGCGATTTTCATAATCTCTTCGGTAATACCATCAATTTTGATATCCATTTGCAAGGCGGTAATACCATTTTCTGTTCCGGCTACTTTAAAATCCATATCTCCAAGATGATCTTCATCTCCTAAAATATCAGAGAGCACAGCAAAGCGTTCACCTTCTTTAATTAAGCCCATGGCAATACCTGCAACGGGGCGTGCCAGAGGAACACCGGCATCCATGAGAGCAAGTGAAGTTCCGCAAACAGTTGCCATGGAAGAGGATCCATTCGATTCAGTGATTTCTGAAACAGCACGAATAGTATAGGGAAAGGATTCTTTGGTTGGCAACATAGGATGAATGGCACGCCACGCCAGTTTACCATGCCCAATTTCGCGGCGACCAGGAGAACCAAGACGCCCTGTTTCCCCTACTGAAAATGGTGGAAAATTATAATGGAGAAGAAATGTTTCCTTATACATACCCGTTAGGGAATCAACATATTGTTCATCTTCACCAGTTCCTAGTGTTGCAATAACAATGGCTTGTGTTTCTCCACGGGTAAAGAGTGCTGATCCATGTGTTCGGGGTAGAAGACCAACTTCTGATTGGATGGGACGGACTGTTGCAAGGTCGCGCCCATCAATACGCTTTTTCGTATCAAGAATATTGGAGCGAACGATTTTTGCTTGCAACTTTTTGAAAACGGTTGCAATTTGATCTACGCTAAATTGACAATCTTCTTCTGTTTCTGGCATAAATTTATTGATAACTTCTGTTTTAAGGATATCAATTGCGGCATAACGTTCCTGTTTATCGGTAATTGTATAAGCTTTTCTTATATCCTGTTCTGCCATTTCCAGCATAGCTGTTTCGAGATCAGAGAGGTCTTCAGGAATAAAATCACGTGGATCTTTTGCGGCAACTTCAGCAAGTTGGATGATGGCATCAAGAACAGGTTGCAAGCTTCTGTGTCCAAACATAACAGCACCCAACATGATATCTTCAGGCAATTCCTGTGCTTCTGATTCAACCATTAATACAGCACTTTCTGTTCCTGCAACAACCAGATCAAGCTTTGATTCGGGCATTTCATCGATATGGGGATTGAGAATATATTGTCCGTTACAGTAGCCAACACGCGCTCCAGCAATGGGGCCCATAAAAGGAACACCTGACAGAGTTAATGCAGCAGAAGAGGCAATCATTGCGAGAATATCGGGATTATTTTCGAGATCATGCTGTATAACAGAAACGATGACTTGCGTATCATTTTTATAACCGTCAGCGAAGAGGGGGCGAATTGGACGATCAATCAAACGTGAAATCAAAGTCTCATTTTCACTTGGTCGGCTTTCACGTTTTAAATAACCACCGGGGATTCTACCAACGGCATAGGATTTTTCTTGATAATTAACGGTGAGTGGGAAAAAGTCCTGATCTGGTTTTGGATTTTTTGCTGATACAACGGTTGCTAAGACAATAGTTTCACCGTAGGTAGCAATGACTGCACCATCAGCTTGACGCGCTATTTTTCCTGTCTCAAGGGTGAGTGGCCGACCGGCCCATTCAATTTCTATCTTGTGTGTTTTGAACATTTTTTATCCTTAATGACCAGTGTTCACATTCTGGTTTTGAGTAGCGTATTTTAAAAGCTATGGGCAGGACAACAAGACACTTCTGTCTTTTGGCGAGAAGAGAGGAATAGATCACAATTTAAAACGCGAAGCAACTAGCAATCCTGCCCCATGAAGTTATTCATCAATTTTTTAAAGCTTTTAACAAAAAGCAGCAAGCTTAAAAAATGGGTGGTTTTTCTACAAAAATCCACCCACCCATTTTTCTTTTAGCGGCGCAAACCTAACTTCTTTATAAGTGTCTGATAACGGTTTTGGTCAATTCCTTTAAGGTAATCAAGTAAGCGACGGCGTTGAGACACCATTTTCAAAAGACCACGACGAGAATGATTATCCTTTTTGTGAGATTTAAAATGATTAGTCAAATTAGCAATACGTTCAGAAAGTACAGCAACCTGCACTTCTGGTGATCCTGTATCACCGACTTTATTAGCATATTCCGCGATAATAGTTTTTTTACGTTCAGCTGTAATCGACATCGTCTTATCCTTTCAAAAAAACAAACAAAAGCCACCCATAGCCGAGATGTCGTCCAGCAAGGGTCTGTGAGAAAACAAGAAGAGTCAAAGACTTCTTATTTATCGTGATGTTTATATAGGAAAGAAGGTCAAAATACTAGTCCTTCAAAAGAACTTAAAGACCTTTTTAAATAAAGGCTTTTGGTTTGAAAGATTGCTTTTAATATTATTTTATGAAAAATTTTTAAAGAATTATGCATCTTTTGAGACAAAGATTTCTGCTTAACAGAGTGTATATTGTAAAAAAAAGCGATAGAATACCGATTTGGAGGCAAAAGATGCAGAGTATTTCAACATTTGAACTTTTTCGTAATTCGGTATTTCGAAATTTGTGGTCATCCACTCTCATTTCTAATTTAGGGGGACTCATACAGGCTGTAGGAGCGGGGTGGTTAATGGCATTGATTAGTTCTTCGCATTCCATGGTCGGGCTTGTTCAAAGTGCTACAACATTACCCCTTGTTATATTTTCTTTGATGGCAGGGGCCTTAGCGGATAATTTTAATCGTCGTCAAATTATGTTGTATGCACAGATTATGATGATGATTATATCAATGATTTTAGCTTTTTTATCCTCTATGGGCTTTCTAACACCTTGGCTTTTATTATGTTTTACATTTTTGATAGGGTGTGGAACTGCCTTTTATAATCCCTCTTGGCAAGCAACCATAGGGGACATTGTGAGCAGGGAGAATATTCCTGCTGCTGTGAGTTTAAACAGCGTTGGTTTTAATTTGATGCGTAGTGTAGGTCCTGCTATTGGGGGTGCTATCATTGCCACGTTAGGTGCAGCTGCAGCTTTTTTGTTCAATGCAATCAGTTACATTCCTTTAATTGGTGCTTTATTTTCCTGGAAACCGATTTATGAAAACAACAGATTACCGCGAGAAAGGCTTTTAGGAGCTGTCTCAGATGGTTTGCGTTATGTTGCAATGTCACCTAATCTTCTCAGTATTATGGTCAGAGCGTTCCTTTTTGGGATTGGAGCGATTTCGATTTTGGCACTTTTGCCAATTGTTGTGCATAAAATTCTTGGGGGAAGCGCATTTCTTTATGGGACATTACTCGGTTGTTTTGGTCTTGGAGCTATGACAGCTGGTATTATTAACGCATCTGTACGGAATTATTTTCGTTTAGAGACAATTATTGCAAGTGCGTTTATTGGTTTTGCTTTTTCCTGCTTTTTTTTAGCAATGAGCCGTTCACTGATTGTAAGCCATATTGCCTTATTTCCTGCAGGCTTATGTTGGGTTTTGGCGTTATCACTCTTCAATACATCTGTACAGCTTTCTACACCCCGTTGGGTTGTTGCACGTGTTTTAGCACTTTATCAAACAGCATCTTATGGTGGGATGGCTATTGGAAGCGCAATTTGGGGCGTTTTAGCTGATGGTTATTCTCCAACAATTGCTTTGAGTATTTGTTCTCTTTTCTTGATTTTTGGAGCACTTGCGGGGATAAAGTTTAGAATTCAGGAAATTCCTCAGATAGATCTAGATCCGCTTGATCATTTTAGAGAACCAGAGCTTTTACTCGATCTAAAAGCAAGGAGTGGTCCGATCATGATTATGATTGATTATCAAATTCATGAAAATGATCTCGAAGAATTTCTCAAAGTGATGACACGTCGTCGCCATATTCGTTTACGTGATGGTGCGCGCCAATGGGTTCTCTTACGCGATCTTGAAAGGCCCCAATATTGGACGGAAGCCTATCATATGCCGACATGGGTAGATTATTTGCGTCATAATCACCGTCGCATAAAAGCAGATGCAGAGGTCAATAAACTCTTGCGTCGCTTAAATCGTGCTCCTAACGGTATAAGAGTACACCGCATGATTGAGCGGCAAACGATACCGCATGTCAATGAGATGCATTTAAAGTCCTCTGCTGATCAGTTACCTTGATGGTAAGAGAGCTAGAACATTTTTAAAAATATTAAGTATGTATAATACTATTTTTATAAATAAATTTGTTAGAATGAACAAAACAGCAAAAGTTTTAGAATTTTAATGAGCACTTTATGCTTTTGGTTGACGGACAGTTTTTTATTGAACAAACAGTTGGAGAGGTTATCAGTGTTACAATTTGTTTAAGCTAAAACCGAAATTTTTATTCTACAAAATCTTTTTACCAAGAGAGCATATTGCATGTAATATCTACATCATCAAAGAGATGATTTAAAACGTCAAAGACGGTACTTTATTTTAAAAGCGAGGGGCGGAATTGTGAACATATCATAGATTTTAGGTCCTAATATGCATTATCGTAAAAAGGTAAGTTTAGAACCAATAAAAAAGCTTTTTTCTCTTTCATTAATTATGAAAAACATCTTTCCATCAAGAAATGAGATGGTTTTGAGAAAGAACGGATTAAATTGTGAAAAGACGTTTTGGTTTAAATTGGCTTTTTTCAAGAGCGCCTATAGCAAGAAGTTGGTTTTTGTACAGGACACAAACTTCATCTTCATCAAGAGTTAGATCGTGATGACATAGGAGCACAGAATTGCCTTTCATAACTTTTTGTGCTTGAGCTTGGCTAAGAGTATAATGGGAGAGACATTTCAGTGCAGCACTCGTTTCAATTAAGAGTTCGTCAAGTTTTATGAAATTTCTTTCAAAAGGAGCATTCTTTTCATTTGTTGTATTTTTATCGAGTGCGACCGTTTTGAGTTCATCCCATGTGATGAGATCATCTTCACAAAAAGGTGCGACTGCAATACGTCTTAAATCAGCAATATGCGCATAACAACCGAGAGCACGTCCTATATCGCGTGCTAAGGAGCGCACATAGGTTCCTTTTCCACAAGTGACTTCAAAGAGAGAATGCTCTTTGGTTTTCATTTCTATTAATTTGAAAGTTTCTATTTCCACTTGACGTGGTGGAATTTCAACGTTTTTACCTTCACGTGCTAAATCATAGGCCCGATTACCGGCAATTTTAATTGCCGAAAATTGTGGCGGTGTTTGCAAAATAACACCTGTATATTGAGGAAGAAGCGCAAGTATCTCTTCTCGTGTTGGACGTTTGAGAGATGTGTGCGTTATTTCACCTTCTAGATCATCTGTTGAGCGTTCCTCACCCCAAGCGATTTGAAAACGGTAAGTTTTTGTGCCTTGCATGATGTAGGGAACAGTTTTTGTTGCTTCACCCAATGCAATTGGTAGAAGACCAGAAGCGAGAGGATCAAGTGTTCCTGCATGTCCTGCTTTTTGAGCATGAAAGAGCTGTTTGATTTTTGAGACAGCTTCCGTTGACTTCATGCCTTTTGGTTTATCAAATATGACCCATCCAGAAACAGAACGACCTTTTTTTTTGCGTTGCCGTACCATGTTTTTAGTCCTCAAATTCATCACTATGGTGAAGATCCCGTGCGACTTCAGGAGAGCGCAGCAGAGCATTTATTTTTGAAAAATTATCAAAACTGTTATCAAGTCGAAAACGCAGTTCAGGCATGTATCTCATTTGTCGCAACGAACGACTTATTTCTCCACGGATAAAACGGCTATGTTTATTAAGGGCATTCACAACATCATCACGAGAAGCGTTATGAACAGTACTGAGTGGAGAAACAAAGCAGATAGCAATTTTCAAATCTGGCGACATGCGCACTTCAACGACAGAAATCACCATATTTTTCAAGAGATCATCAAGTAAAATACCTTGTTGCAGTACGTGAGCTACCGCATGGCGCACTTGTTCTCCTACTCTGAGTTGCCGTTGTGATGGCTCTGCATTTTTCATCGAAGTTTTACCTCGTTAAAATTCCTCTTTCTTTGACTCACTAAAGCATAAGAAAGAATAGAGGCACTCCATGTAAACCGGATAACTTTTCTCATTTTACAAAGAGTAAAGCCATTGGATTATTTTATAATGTGCGATTAATATGTTCGATGCGGAAGGTTTCAATGATGTCTCCAGCGCGTATGTCTTCATAGTTTTCGAATGCTATTCCACATTCTTGACCACTTTGTACTTCATTGACTTCATCCTTAAAGCGTTTGAGAGTTTTAAGTTTTCCTTCGTGAATAACAATATTATCGCGGATAAGGCGAACACCCGCTCCCCGTTCTATTTTACCTTCAGTGACAAGGCATCCAGCAACTTTACCGATTTTTGTAATATTAAAGACTTCCAGAATTTCAGCATTTCCAAGGAAAGTCTCACGCTGTTCTGGTGACAGTAATCCTGACATAGCAGCTTTGATATCATCAACAAGATCGTAGATGATGTTATAATAACGAATTTCGATTCCCTGTGTTTTAGCGAAGTCACGTGCTTGTTTATTAGCTCGAACATTAAAACCAATCACAGCCGAATGAGAAGCTTCAGCAAGAGAAATATCACTTTCCGTGATCCCTCCAGCACCAGAATGCATAATGCGTGCACGCACTTCTTCATTTCCTAGTTTTTCTAATGCTGAAGCAATTGCTTCAATTGACCCTTGCACATCCCCTTTAATAATAAGGGGAAATTCTTTAACGCCCGTGGTTTGTAATTTACTCATCATCTGTTCAAGAGAACCCCGAGAACCAGTTTGGCGGGCAACAGCTTTATCACGCGCTAATCGTTGACGGTATTCAGCAATTTCGCGTGCTTTTGCTTCATGAGTAACAACAGCAAAACGGTCTCCAGCTTGTGGGGTTCCTTGCATACCTAAAATTTCGATGGGTGTAGAGGGAACGGCTTCTTTGACATGACGACCATGGTCGTCAATCAAAGCACGTACACGCCCCCATTCATTGCCAGCAACAATAATATCAGAAGGATGCAATGTTCCTTTTTGAACAAGCACTGTTGCAACAGATCCACGTCCTCGATCCAGTTTGGCTTCAATGACAACGCCCTCAGCGGTCCGTTGAGGATCAGCTTTCAAATCAAGAATTTCAGCTTGAAGAAGAATAGCTTCGAGAAGTTTATCAAGATTTTGGCCAGTTTTAGCGGAAACTTCGACCTCCAAAGTCTCTCCGCCCATTGTTTCAACAAACACTTCGTGTTGCAAAAGCTCTGTACGCACTTTTTGTGCATTCGCAGCTGGTTTATCAATTTTGTTAATAGCAACAATAATGGGGACACCAGCAGCTTTCGCATGATTGATTGATTCAATTGTTTGCGGCATGACACTATCATCAGCAGCAACAACCAGAACGGCAATATCCGTAACACGAGCTCCACGAGCACGCATAGCTGTGAAAGCGGCATGTCCAGGTGTATCAATAAAGGTAATTTTTTGCTCGTTTTGCTCCACTTGGTAAGCACCAATATGCTGTGTAATTCCCCCTGCTTCACCTGAAACAACATTCGCTTTTCGGATAGCATCAAGAAGAGAAGTTTTTCCGTGATCAACATGGCCCATAATTGTTACAACAGGTGGACGTGGCTGCATTTTTTGAGGATTATCAGTGATATTAAAGATACCTTCTTCCACGTCAGATTCTAAAACACGTTTAACAGTGTGGCCGAATTCAACGGCGATGAGCTCGGCAACATCTGCATCAATCACATCACCAGGTTTCATCATTTGTCCTTGTTTCATCAGAAACTTAATCACATCAACGGAGCGTTCAGTCATACGTTGTGCGAGTTCTTGAATGGTAATGGTTTCAGGAAGAACAACCTCACGAGAAATTTTTTCTTTTGGTTCTTGATTTTGGGCACGTTTAAATTTTTCTTGTCTGCGGCGCATTGCAGCCATGGAGCGCCCACGTGCACTTCCTTCTTCATCCAATGCACTATTAAGGGTAAGTTTTCCACGACGTCTTTCATCAGCCCCTTTTACAACTTTGGGTGCACGCACTTCTGACTTAGCAAGGTTAGTACGTCGGCTATGTCTATCATCTTCTTTGGTTTCATCTGCTTTGCGTTTTTCAATCACAGCTGTATTTTTAGGCACGACAGGGATATCTATCGGTTCTATTTGGGGTTGAGGAGTGGGAAGAGATGGAGCTTGTGTTTGTATCGTAGGTTCTTCCTCTTGAGGTATTTCATCTATTTCTGGTTCTTGAATAGCTTGCTGCAAACTTTCTTCACGCTCTTTGGCACGTTTTGCTTCTTCTTCAGCCTTTTCACGTATTATTCTTTCTTGAATATGTGCTTCCTCTAACGCGCGAAGTCTTGCTTCTATTTCAGCTGATGAGAGATTACTTTTGGTTACAGGTTCACTCGGTTTAGCATCTTCGAATTGTGGTTTAGAACGTTGGGTTGCCACATGTGGTTTCGTAATTGGTTGTGTTGTTTCAGCTTTTTCATCAGTTCGGGCAATTTTACGCCGCTTGGTTTCGACGACGACAGCCTTTGTACGGCCATGGCTAAAATTTTGTTTGACCGTGCTTGTTTCCAAGACAGACCTCTTTAAGGTCAGTGTCTTCTTGACTGTCATTTTGTCGTTATTCTTTTCACTCATTGTACTTCCTTCACGACTTTTGCCGTCATCTCACCAGGCTTGCTGTTTTTGTCATCACGATAAGCGATCAGTTTGTGTATCGTTTTAAGAAATCCTTCTGCAACCTTCATGTTCAATAAGGCGGCATGCATTACAGGATGAGCTCCAAAAGCCACACGCATTTCATCACTTGTAAATAAAGAGATAGTTTGTATGTTCTGATTTGTTTTTTGCTGTATTGTGTGGATGGCTTGTAAAATTTTCAGTTTCCCATTTTCTGTAGCTTCTTTGGCATGAAGGACGAAAATAACTTTACCAGAGCGAATAGCTGTATCAACTTTGGTTGCTCCCATAACAACGGCGCCTGCTTTTCGCGCTATAGAAAGACTTCCAAGGGCAGCTTTGAGTAAAAGCATATCCACAATATCTGCAAGATTTGAAGCGACCTCAACATCTGTTTTAAAACTTTTGTTAAAAGCTTTTTGTTTAATTGCTTCTTCAATGGCAGAGCGACGGGAAGAGACCCAGACACCACGTCCAGGTAAATTTGATTTAAGATCAGGAACAATTTGATTATTGGGACCAATAACAAAACGGATTAGCGCTTTTGCTGAAGCATTTTCTCTTGTCACAATACAGGTTCGTTCATTCATTTAAAGTGTATCCACATTTAAATTATCTATTTTTCGTTTTCTGCAAAATTTTCATTTTCTGCAGGATTTTCTGTAATAAGGTCAGCTTGGCTTATCCAGCCTGCTTGCACACGTGCAGCTAAAACCATAGCTTCGGCATCAGCCCGTGTAATATCAAATGGGGTCAGGATACCAGAAAAATTCTGTATTTGACCTTCTTTACGTTCTCTCCAGCCAGCCAAATCGTCGACTGCATAGCCTGCGAAATCTTCCATAGTTTTGACACCATCTTTACCAATAGCAACCAGCATAGCACTTGTCATTCCAGGAAGCATTCGCAATTCATCACAGACACCGAGCTCTTTACGCTTTTCATCAAGTTCTTTTTCTTTACGCTCTAGATACTCCCGTGCACGACTTTGGATTTCAACAGCAGTTTCCTGATCAAAACCATCAATAGAAGCGATTTCTTCAAGAGCAATATAAGCGATTTCCTCAATGGAAGAAAAGCCTTCTGATGCCATAACCTGTCCGATCATTTCGTCAACATCTAAACATTGCATAAACAACTTGCTGCGTTCGGTAAATTCTTTTTGACGGTTTTCAGATTCTTCTTGCTCCGTTAAGATATCAATATTCCATCCTGTCAGTTGTGAGGCTAAACGAACATTTTGTCCACGCCGACCAATGGCAAGGCTGAGCTGCTCATCAGGGACAATAACTTCAATACGTTCTGCTTCTTCATCAAGGACGACTTTAGAAACTTCAGCGGGTTGCAGTGCATTGACGATAAATGTTGCAGCATCAGGTGACCAAGGAATAATATCAATTTTTTCGCCTTGTAATTCTGCCACAACAGCCTGTACACGACTTCCTCGCATTCCAACACATGCTCCAACCGGATCAATTGAACCATCGCGTGAGACAACCGCAATTTTAGCACGTGAACCTGGATCGCGAGCAACGGATTTAATTTCTATAATACCATCATAAATTTCTGGCACTTCCATGGTAAAAAGTTTTACCATAAATTGTGGGTGTGTACGTGAAAGGAAAATTTGTGGACCGCGTGGTTCGCGATGGACATCATGAACAAAAGCACGAATACGATCTCCATAGCGGAAGGATTCACGCGGAATTAACTCATCACGGCGCACAATAGCTTCACCGCGTCCCAGGTCAACGATAACATTGCCATATTCGACACGTTTTACTGTTCCGGAAATAATTTCACCAATTTTATTTTTGAATTCTTCGTATTGTTGTTCACGCTCTGCATCGCGTACTTTTTGTACAATAACTTGTTTAGCAGATTGTGCGGCAATACGTCCAAAATCCATGGGGGGCAAAAGATCGGCAAAAAAATCACCAACTTTAGCATCGGCTTGACGTTTGAGAGCATCAGATAAAGTAATTTCATTCGTATAGTCTTCGATGACATCAACAATTTTAAGGAGACGCTGTAATTTAATCTCACCTGTTTTTGAATTGATCTCAGCACGGATATTGGTTTCTTGACCATAACGAGAACGCGCCGCTTTCTGAATAGCATCGGCCATCGCAGAAATGACAATTTCACGGTCAATCGACTTTTCACGTGCAACAGCATCTGCGATTTGCAGAATCTCAAGCCTGTTAGCGCTTGTAGCCATCGATTTTCTCCTTCTTTGTACTACACGATGGGCATTGATCCCAGTGATATTAATTCTTGTAATTTCTTTCCTGTTTTAAGATGTTCTGATTATTTTCCGAAATGAATTGTTGGCTTAAATCTTTGTTTTTTTTCAATGCATCGCGAATAAGTTCATCTGTAAGCACCAAATGTGCATCGATGATGTCATCAAAAGCAATAGAAATGGATAAGGATTCTCCATAAGCAACTTTATCGGTGTTTAAAGTAAATCCATCTTGCGTAATATTTGTAAGTGTTCCACGAAATTTTCGACGCCCATCAAGTGTTATTTTGGTTTCAATTTTCGCAATATAACCTTGCCAATAAAAGAAATCAGATTTTCTTACCAGTGGACGATCAATTCCAGGAGATGAAATTTCTAAATGATATTTGCGTTCAATAACATTTTCTACATCAAGAAGGGGTGAGACAGTTCGACTAACAGTCTCACAATCCTCTACGGTCATGGAGCCATCAGCGCGTTCTACCATAATCTGAAGCGTTAAACCATTGAGCCCAAGAAGCTTTACACGAACCAAACGAAAACCTAAAGGCTTAAGCAATGGTATGATAAGAGCAGCGACATGCGCTTCAACGCCATTTTCCTCAAACAAACGCGGTTCATCAAGATTGCTTATTTCTTCGGTTTTGCTCATACACTTTATCCAAATCAAGCTCCATTGATTTTATGACATAAAAAAAAGCGGGTCCAACCGGCCCACTCTTCATCATAAGACCAAGAATTTATTTATTGATACTCTTAAATTAAAAACTTTTCAAGTTGTTTATAAAAAAGTGTTTTATCATTTATTTCTTGATAAAGGTAAGATAGGTAGGTGTTCGTCCTTCCCGTAAAGCTTTTGTTTCATAACGAGTACCAGACCATAGCGGATAAGGTGTTTTCCAATCCTGAGAACTGTCTGCTTCCCATTCAAAACTATGATGTTGTAAACAATGGTAGAGGGTCCAGTTTACATAACTGTCTATATCGCTGGCAAAGCGAAATTTCTTACCTGTTTTAAGAATGCGAGCAAAACGATTGAGGTTTTTCATGTTGATAAAGCGTCGTTTCCAATGCTTTTTTTTAGGCCATGGATCAGGATAGAAGAGGTCTATTCCATCAAGTGATGCATTTGGAAGCCAATCAAGAAGGCATGTGGCATCATCATTATAAAGGCGAAGTTGATTTTGATGCTGTTGATGTTGTTCAAGAGACATCAACATTTTTGCCATGCCATTGATGAAGGGCTCGATACCAATAAAACCGGTTTGTGGAAAATGTTTCATTTCATGGAGCAAATGTTCGCCTCCACCAAAGCCAATTTCAAGCCGAACCTCTTCTACTTCTCTAGAAAATAAGGATGTTAAGTTTAGAGGTGCAGAATTATTTAAACTAATATTAAGAGTCGGGAAAAGCTCTTTTATACGCACAAGCTGACTCTCTCGTAGCCGTTTTCCTTTTCGGCGACCAAAAAAGGCTTTACCTGTACGTATATGATGATCAATCATGGTATTTTAATCATTGTTTGAAGTGTTTTAATCAGATCGGTTTTTTCCCATGAAAATGAACCATCACGCTTTGGTTTGCGTCCAAAATGACCATAAGTAGCTGTTTTTGTATAAATTGGTTTGTTGAGATCTAAATGTTTCCGGATGCCTGTCGGTGAAAGATCCATTATTTTCCGGATTGCTGCTTCGATAATATTTTCATCGACTTTTCCTGTTCCATGGAGATTAAGATAAATAGATAAGGGTTGTGAAACGCCAATTGCATAGGAGAGTTGAATAGTGCACCGTTCTGCTAAATCAGCTGCAACAATATTTTTAGCCAGATAGCGAGCAGCATAAGCTGCAGAACGATCAACTTTTGTTGTATCTTTACCTGAAAAAGCTCCTCCACCATGGGGAGCAGCACCTCCATAAGTATCAACGATAATCTTACGCCCTGTCAGTCCAGCATCACTTTGGGGGCCACCGATAACAAACTTTCCTGTTGGGTTAATATACCAACTGCACTGATCAGAAATAGCAATATCATGCAAAGCTTTACGAATATAAGGCTCAACCACTGTGCGAACTTTATGGGAATCCCAACTTTCATCTAAATGCTGTGTAGAAAGAACAATGGACGTCACTTCTATAGGCTTTCCATTCTTATACCGTATTGTAATTTGACTTTTGGCATCTGGCCCTAATTTTCCAGTTTCTCCTTCTCCTTTATGGCGCGCTTCGGCAAGAAGTTTGAGAATTTTATGGGCATAATAAATGGGTGCGGGCATGAGATCTGGTGTTTCACGGCAAGCATATCCGAACATGATGCCTTGATCGCCTGCTCCTTCTTCGCCATTCCGATCCGTAGCATTATCAACTCCCCGTGCAATGTCAGTGGATTGTGGGCGCAAAAGAACATCAATTTTAACGGTTTTCCAGTGGAAGCCTACTTGTTCATAACCAATTGCGCGAATAGCACGACGTGCTATCGCACGAAACCGCGCAGGATTAATGCATGGTAAACCATTTTCATCATAAATAAACTTTTTATTTTTATCTCTTTTTAAGAGTGTATCAGGAACACGTACCTCACCAGCAATAACAACACGGTTGACACTGACGAGAGTTTCGCAAGCGACACGTACTAGCCATGGATCCGTATTAGTTTTTTGCGCTTCTTTATAGATCATATCAACGATTTCATCGGAAATACGATCACAAATTTTGTCAGGATGTCCCTCCGATACTGATTCACTTGTAAAAAGATAATCTTGATGCGGCATAGGAACTCCTTAAAAAGAAAATCAACACTCTATATTAAAGTTATCCTTATTTGCCAATCCCATGACAAATCGTCAATGCTGATTAATAAGGTAAGTGAGAGGGATATGATTTTTATTTTATAGCTTATTTGTAAGATCTTCTTCTTCAGAAAGTGCTTTTGCTAAATCAATGATTTTCCGACGTACTTTAGCATCGGATATATTCGTGAAAGCACGCATGAGTTGGATGCCTTCACTGCTAGAACAAAAGTCCATAAAATTGTTATCGCTTTCAGCAAAACCTTCTACCTGTTGTGTAGTAACGCCTTTATCAAAAAAGTAAGAAACAGGCACATCCATAATTTCCGCAATCGCTTGAAGACGGCTTGCACCAATACGATTGGTCCCTTTTTCATATTTCTGGATTTGTTGGAAAGTGATGCCCAGTTTTTCACCCAATTTTTCTTGGGTGAGTCCTAAAATATTACGACGTAAACGAATACGGGTTCCGACATAGACATCTATAGGATCGGGTTTTTTTCTAGTCTCAGTCATAATGCAACTCTTTAAATTTCCAGCACTTTACTTCCAAATCAACACCAGATTTATGTGAGGTTGATTTATCATACAATAGAACAATATGTAATAGTTTTTCCCAACTTTCATGGTACACATGACACAGTACCGCAACATGGGCATTCGATCATTCAAGCTGTTTTGTAGAACCAAAACCGAGCCTGCACAATAGCATAAGAATAAATAAGATGAAAGTAGAGAATATTCTGTATTCATTGCTTCCTATGGGGGTAATCGGTGATGGAATAGGTGAATCAATAATGCCAACGGCATTTTGTTGGAGAGCTACAACGATTCGTCCATAAGAATCAATGACAGCTGATATTCCATTATTGGCTGCTCGTATAAGAGGGATTCCCAGTTCAACTGCACGAAGCTGCGCTTGTTGAAGATGTTGGTATGGTCCTGGTGTTACGCCAAACCATGCATCATTTGTAACATTAATGATTGCTTGAGGAGGAGAGCCTTTAAAATCCATTTCATTAGGAAATATTGCTTCATAACAAATCAGCGGAAGGTAAGAAAATCCATTCGGCATCGTAACAGTTTTGCGTACATCTGCAGCACTATATCCACCAATAGTATCAGCAAGGGCATGCAATCCTATTTTTTTGAATAAATTCTGATAGGGCAGATATTCGCCAAAAGGAACCAGATGAAGTTTATCAGAAGTGTTTAAAATATTTCCTGTAGAATTAATGACGGCAATTGTATTAAAATATTGTGTTTTTGCAGTGAGAGGATCGTTACGAGCACGTATAGCACCAATAATAGCCCATTGTTTAGGCTTGAGAAAAGAGGCAATACGCATTGTAAGAGGAGAGTTTTCATAAAGAATGTAAGGAATGGATGCTTCGGGCCAGATAATAAAGTTGGGTTCAGGAGTCTGTTTCAAGGGGGATGTGGTGCTTAGATTCATGTGAGCTGCAAAGATGGCGTCTCGCTCAATATTGCTCAATTTTATGTTTTGTTCTATAGAGGGCTGTACAATGCGTACCCAATAACTACTTTTTTGATAATCAGTTATGTTCGGGGCGGTACTGAAACGGTAAAATCCAAAACCACAGTGGGTTAATATCAACGCTAAGCAAACAGAAAGGGCGGTTTTCTTTTTTTCATCTGTTAATAAAACAGCAGGTAAACTGTAGGCAAAAACGGCAAGAATATTCATTCCATAAAGTCCGAAGATTGCATCGGATTGCATAAGCATAGGGGTTGGCATAGCTGTGTAACCAAGGGCATTCCACGGAAAGCCTGTAAACAAGATAGAACGCAACCATTCTGCTAGTCCGAGTGCAAAAGCCAAAACAAAAAAGCGTGCTATTCCTTTTGTCCATAAGAAACCGACAATAAAACCAGCGAAAAACCAATAAAGAGAAAGGTAGAGAGGAGGGCAGAAAATAGCAAATGGTACAGCCCATCCAAAAGCAATGGGATCTGTCAACAAAGCATTGCATAGCCACCAAAATCCACAAATAAAATAACCAAAACCAAAAGTTCCACAGCTTAAAGCATAGGTGAGAAGGCGTTTTTTATTATTTTGAAGAGTGCTGATTTTATCAAGTAAAACAATGAAGATGGGAAAAGTTAAAAAACAGAGAGGTGTTAAATAAAAGGGTGGAAGTGCAAAAGATGTCAATGCACCACATAAAAACAATACCCCTTTTTGTTTCCAACTCGTAAGGGAAAATAAAAACACCTTGACACTGTTTAAAAACACGAAGCTACTTTTCGGAGATGACATTTTGTTTAAAATTTTCATTCTCCGGAATACGAAAAATACGCAAGCGTTTAATTCGGCGTTTATCAGCTTCCAGAATACGGAATCGATAACCTGGAACTGCCTCGACAACTTCACCTTTTGCGGGAATGCGGTCAAGAATAGAGACAATCAAACCACCAATGGTATCGACTTCGTCACCATATTCTCCTACGATGAAATCAGGACCAAGAGCTTTTTCTACATCTTCTAGTTCGGTTCTCGCGTCAACAAGCCATTTATTATTGTGTTCACGCACGATAGCATTTTCAACATGATCATGTTCATCTTCGATATCACCAACGACCAATTCGACAATATCTTCCATAGAAACTAAACCATCTGTCCCACCATGTTCATCAATGACCAAAGCCATTTGTGTCCTTGTGGTTTGCATCCGTGTGAGTAATGTGCTTGCAAGCATAGAGCTAGGAACGAAGAGAACTGTTCGAATAAGATTGAGTTCGCCGATAGGGGTATGCAAATCCGTATGGTTTAATTGCAGTGAATCGGATGTTTGTTCTGTTTGAGCTGATTTGCTAATAAAGTGCGTTATGTAATTAAGAATATCGCGGATATGAATCATTCCCCGTGGATCATCTAAGGTTTCAGCATAAACAGGTATGCGAGAATGTCCAATTTTTGCAAAACATTTGAGGGCTTCTCCAAGAGAGGTATTTATGTCCAATGCCTCGATTTCAGAGCGTGGAATCATAACATCATCAACGCGTGCTTCACGCAAGCATAAAATATTATGCAGCATAGTACGTTCTTCAGGTGAGAAGAGTGTTGTATCCTTTTCATTGTCAGCAGTGAGTGCAACAGTAAGATCATTGCGCAGTGATGTAGAATTGCGGCCACGTAAGAACGAAAACAAATGATTCATCAGAGAGTATTTTTCTGTATGATTCGCTTGTTGAGGGGGATGTTCTTCAATAGGAGAAGAGGTTTGATTGTTATTTTGTGCATTCACTTTGTTTGCCATGGTTTTGAGATCTTTTAAACTTTTTTCTATAAGAGAGGCATAGGGTACTTTAAATTGTATGATGGTGATATTGACTTTAAAAATTAATTTTTATCATTTTTATTAGGATAATTCAGCATAGGGATCCTTAATGGAAAGCTTTTGAAGAATTTTTCTTTCGAGTTCTTCCATGTGATGGGCTTCTTCATTTGTTTCATGATTATAGCCAAGCAGATGAAGAATACCATGGACAATCATATGCGTTAAGTGGTCCTGAAATGATTTTTTTTCTTTCTCTGCTTCAAGAACGACAGTTTCTCGTGCAATAATGATATCACCAAGCATGGGTCCAGGAGAATCTCCGGCTTTAAGTGGAAAAGCAGGAAAGGATAACACATTGGTGGGTTTATTTTTGCCACGCCATTGTGCATTGATTTGTGCCATATGTTTGTCATCCGTAAAAAGCAAGCTGATCTCGCTTACAACATTTTCCAATGAAAGATGATGCATTGTCGTTTTTAATGCTTTTTCTGTGATGTTATAAAGCATTTTCTCGTCATTCCACTCGGCGCTCTCAACAATGATATCAATTGTAATCATAACAAATTAAATTCACTTCTTTGCTGAGGAGTATGAGAGAGGCATTTTTTTGTTTTGTGCTCGAGAATCCCGATCATAAGCACGAACGATAGCGGCAACAAGGGGATGGCGTACAACATCTTTTTCATCAAAACGAATAATTGTAATATTTTCTACATTTGAAAGAATACGAATTGCTTCGATTAAACCGGATTTTTGTCCTGTTGGCAAATCAATTTGGCTCACATCACCGGTAACGATCATACGTGCACCTTCTCCAAGACGGGTGAGAAACATTTTCATTTGCATGGGTGTGGTATTTTGCGCTTCATCTAGAATGATAGCGGCATGAGCAAGTGTGCGCCCACGCATAAAGGCAAGAGGAGCAATTTCTATGACACCAGACGCGAGAATGCGTTCTACTTTTTCAACGGGCATCATATCATAAAGGGCGTCATAAAGCGGACGTAAATACGGATCGACTTTTTCTTTGAGGTCACCAGGAAGAAAGCCGAGATGTTCTCCAGCTTCAACGGCCGGACGTGAGAGAACAATACGTTCAATGATGCCACGCTCTAAAAGCATTGCAGCATGAGCAACAGCGAGATATGTTTTGCCTGTTCCTGCTGGTCCTATTCCAAAAACAAGTTCAGTGGATTCCATTGCATGGATATAAGCATCTTGTGTTGGAGTTCTGGCATGGATTGTTTTTTTATGGGTACTTAACCGTGCGGGTATACGTTTTGCTGTTGCTTGTGTTTTTGTTAGCGATTCCTGCTGGTTATGTGGCAAATTTGCCATGGCAATCGCTCCTTCTATATCCGCTAAAGTAAGTTCTTGATGTGTTTTAACGCGTTCATAAAGCTGCTGTAATACAGATTGTGCCTGCTTTGAGGCCGTTGTTTTTCCATGGATTAAAACTTCATTGCCACGTGGATGAAAACTAATTCCAAGTTTTTGCTCGATATAAGTCAGATTTTCATCGAATTTACCGAATACTGCTTTCGCATATTTATTATTTTCAAAAATGAGCACAACATGATCACTATTTGATGTGCTTTCTTTTTCCGAGATAACGGTATTTTCAGAACAAGTCCTTATTTTCTCTTTAATGCGTTTTACTTTTTGGGTTGAACCTTTCAACCTATTCTCCCATATTTAGCAAATATTGCACACTTTTTAGATAAACTGTATAAAAGACAGTCTCTTTTTCATAGAGTGCAAACTTTAGATGTAATCATCATTTTCAAAAATAAAAGAGCTTTATAAAAATCCATTGTAAACAAGGCATGAGAGATCTGCTTATACATTTGCCATTTCACCAACAAAACTATTTGAACTTGTATTTTTAATATGAATTTGGATTACGCTGCCTGTAGAGGCTTGTGTATCGACGACAACAGGTAAAAGCCAAGGTGAACGCCCTACCATTTGTCCCGAGTGACGACCAGCTTTTTCGATAAGAACATCTGTTTTTTGACCAATTTTAGAACGCAAAAATGCATTTTGCTGCTCTAGGAGAAGGACTTGTAAATGTTGAAGCCTGGCATCTTTTACAGTTTCCTCAACATGATTTTTCATTGTTGCACCAACTGTTCCAGGTCGAGGTGAATATTTAAAAGAGTAAGCTGAACTGTATTTCACTTGTTTAATAAGTTTAATAGTTTCTTCAAAGTCTTTATCTGTTTCTCCTGGAAATCCTACAATAAAATCGCCTGAAAAAGCAATATCAGGTCGTGCGTTGCGAATTTTTTCGATAAGCTGGAGATAATGAATACTTTTGTGCTGACGGTTCATCGCTTTTAAAATGCGATCTGAACCCGATTGTACAGGCAGATGCAGGTAAGGCATCAATATGTCAAGGTCTCGGTGTGCGGCAATCAGACTGTCATCCATATCTCGTGGGTGGCTAGTTGTATACCGCAAACGCTTTAAACCATCCAGTTTTGCAAGATGATAAAGGAGATCACCAAGCCGCCAAGTTTTACCATGTGCATTTTGTCCATGCCAACCATTCACATTTTGTCCCAGTAGCGTAATTTCTTTAACACCAGCTTCAATAAGTTGGCGGGCTTCCTCGGTAATTTGCTCCACAGATCGTGATATTTCGGCACCGCGTGTGTAGGGAACAACACAGAAAGTACAAAATTTATCACAGCCTTCCTGTACTGTTAAAAATGCACTAACGCCGCGTTTTCTTACAGCACGTTTATTATGAGGTGGTAAATGAGCAAATTTATCTTCAACAGCATAGTCTGTTGCGACAATTTTTTTGCCCTGTTTGGTTTGTTCTAATAAATCCGGCAAACGGTGATACATTTGCGGTCCAATGACAAGATCCACTGTTGGTGCACGGCGCAAAATTTCACTTCCCTCTGCTTGTGCAACACACCCAGTCACACCAACCATCAAGGGGTTGTCAGGTGTACGTTCTTGACGCATGACACGCAAGCGACCAAGATCTGAATAGAGCTTTTCTGCTGCTTTTTCACGGATATGACAGGTATTAACAAGAATAAGGTCAGCGTCATCTGGTGTTTGTGTCGCGACATAACCCTGTGAACTAAGACTATCAGTCATCCGTTGGCTGTCATAAACATTCATTTGACATCCATAGGTTTTAATAAAAACCCTTTTAGGAGCAACAGGAGGGATATTTTTAGGATTTTCTTTATTCATAACGCATTTCTAAATGTTTTTTATGCAAATCTCAATCTATTTGCTTAAGAGTTTTTTGCATAACGATTGCATCTGTGCGGCTATTTTTTGATGGGTAATAGGCAAAGCGTTTAGCAATTTTTTGAAATTCGAAACCTTGATAAAGGTTCAAAGCAGAAAGATTGGTTTCTTCTACCTCTAAGAAGAGTTTTAGAGCGCGCTCGTTGTGGAGATGGCGAAGCGTGCTATCAATAAGCAAGGTGCCAATTCCTTGTCGACGAAAATCAGGGTGAACAGCAATTGTGATGATTTCGGCTTCATCAAGAATGAGACGGCAAAGGCAAAAGCCTAAAATTTCATCAGGTTTTCCGATAAGAGAGGTTTTGTACCCGAAGATAGATTGATCTGTTAAGAAATGATCAAAAGTCTGTTTTTCCCAAGCAGGAACAAAACAATGCTGATGAATTTGATGAAGATGAGCACTATCATTAGCTTGTAGTGGAGCAATCCAAAAACGCTTTTTTTTCAATAAAAATTTAGACATTATTTTTTTCGTGGTAAAGCAAAACCAGTTTGTTGTTTTGCGTCAGCACTCCGTAAATAGAGTGGACAAGGGCGGTCTTGAGGTTTTTTACTTTCAGCAAGGTAAGCATAGCTTACAAGATCAGCTGCTTTGCATAAGTTTTGATCGAATACGATGTCTTTGTTTACTTTTTTGTTTTTAATATGCAGAGCAATAATATCAGCTGCTGGACCAATTAATCTCGTTTGTTGCGGTAAATCTTCAATGATATTTTCAATTGTTTTTAATCCTGGTGCTCCCAAAGGGATGAGATCTTCACTGAAGTTTTGATGGTAGAACATGTCTCTACCAGCTTCAATAACAACGGTGATTGCTAATCCAGAATTTTTATTGCTTGCTTGCACGGCTAATGCTTCAAGTGCACTTACCCCAACAGCTGGTATTTCGAGCGCTAATGACAAAGCACGTGCTGTTGAAACACCTACACGCACACCGGTAAATGATCCAGGACCAATATTGACAGCAATGCGATCAACTTGATCAAGAGTCGTATTCGCTTGATTGGTGACTTGTGCGATGTATCCAATAAGTTTTTCGGCATGTCCTTTATTCATACGCTCGCTGATGTGAGCAATGACAGATTTCTGACGAGTGAGCGCAACAGCGCAATAAATTGAAGCAGTGTCTAGAGCAAGGATAAGCATAGAAATATTTTAGTTAAATAATATGATAAACAAAAGACCCCTACAGTGTTTTTTCATCTTTTTTATTTTTGGGTGCGTTTTGCAATATTTAAAGAAGGTTGCTAGGGAAAATAAGCAGCAATATCTTGTCTTATAAGATGTGGTGAGTGTTGATTTTTCCTCATTCTACCCTGTTACAATACAGAGTGAGTAAAAGCAATGTGAAAGAAAGAAACTATGAAATCCCCTTTGTTTATTTCCTAAGTCAAGAGCATATTTCGTAAGCCTTTTGTAAAAACATACTTTTGTGAGAGCCAATCAAATAAAAAAGCGGCATTGTTTTTATAATGAATGCTGTATTTTTGTATTACACTGTTTAATTGCAAGCAATTGTCTGCTGAAAAGCCGTTTGAATAAGCAGTTTTACAGCTTTCTACTTTTGCACCTAAGTTTAAAGTGATTTGATTTTTTATATAATTTGTAAAAATGATAAAGAGAGTTTTGCAATTTTAACCTGTTTTGATAAAAGAGCTGCTTCAAGCTGAATTGAAAAAAGCAAAAATATTTAAAAACACATGTTTCAAAAAGTTATATGGTTTAAATCATTCAATTGTATCATGAGAAGACTGCAAGCACCGAGGATAAGTATGGAGCAGGTTGAAGCGAGAATGACACGCCATCCTGCTTTTTTTAAGGATCGGATATCAACGTTCAAACCTAATGCTGCCATTGAAATGACAGTGAATAATTGAGCGATAAATCTAATGGGGATGAGAGTCCTTTCAGGGATAAGACCACTTGAGCGGATAAGCATCATAAAAATAAAACCAATGATGAACCATGGGACGAGAGTGTGTAGGCGCAATCGTGTTTGTGTTGATCGATGATAGAGGATTGACAGAGCAAAAATAAGAGGACCTAACATGAGAACGCGCACCAGTTTAACAACTGTTGCAATTTGAACACTCACAAAAGAGACAGATGCTGTTGCTGCTAAAACCTGTGGTACAGCATAAACAACCATGCCGGAAAGTACACCATATTGGCTAAATGATAAATTCAGAAATGGATGTAAAAAAGGGAGAAGTAAAATAATAAGAACCCCTAAAAGAGCAGTAAAAGCAATGGATGCCGCCACCTCTTCATGTTTTGCTTTAATGACAGGTGCAACAGCGACAATTGCGGAATTGCCACAAATGGCATTTCCGCAAGCGACGAGCATTGCTAAATGCGAAGAAAGTCCGAAAAGTTTGCCGATGGTAAAGCTGAGGATAAGTGTGACAAATATGACAAATATGATACTCGCAAGTAAATTCCAACCGGCTGAAAGAACTGCATTAACGCTAATGCTTGCGCCCAGAAGAACAATAGCAATTTCAAGAAGCGTTTTTGCACAAAAAATTATACCTTTTTGAAAATATTTTGGCAAAGGAAAACAACTACCGATAATGGATCCTAAGAGAATTGCCAAAACAAGGCTTTCAAGCCATGCTTGCGTGAAAAGCTGTTTTTCTATGACTTCTAAACCATAAGCTAACGCTGATATGAGTAAACATGCTAAGACACCAGGAGCAAAGTCGTTTAAAAGTGCAAGATTTTTTTTTATCATTTTAATGTTTTCCCCCATAAATAAAGAAATAATAATAAATGAAAAAAGATAAGGTAAGAGAAAAAAATTAAAGATTTGTTCTTGCTTGTAAGGCTGCTGCTAAAGTTCCATCATCAAGATAATCAAGTTCGCCTCCTACAGGCACACCATGAGCAAGTCGGGTAACTTTAACTGAAAAATTGGAAAGCTGATCAGTGATATAATGCGCTGTTGTTTGTCCTTCGACAGTTGCGTTGACAGCGAGAATAATTTCTGTAATTTGGTTTTCTACAACGCGCTGTATTAAAGGAGCGATGTTAAGTTCGTCAGGACCTATTCCATCTAAAGGAGAGAGTCTTCCACCTAAGACATGATAACGTGCTGCTAAAGTTTTTGCGCGCTCCAAAGCCCACAGATCAGCAATATCTTCAACAACAATAATTGTTGCATCATCACGGCGTGGATCTGTACAAATCGAACAAGGATCAATTGTATCGACATTTCCACAAATAGAACAAATACAGACCTTTTGTACAGCTGCTTGTATTGCTGTTCCTAAAGGTTCCAGCAATGTTTCCCTTTTTTTGATAAGATGAAGTGCAGCACGACGTGCTGAACGCGGACCAAGACCTGGTATCCGCGCTAAAAGCTGAATGAGACGCTCAATCTCAGGTCCTGCAATATGTTTAGACATACTCTGGTTCCAAAGGATTCAGTAAAATTTGGCTCACGAGAACGGGAGTTTGAAACCGGGTGGAAGTGGCAGACCTGCTGTCATGCTTTTAGTTTTTTCTTCCATAGCAATTTCAATCTTTGCTCTCGCTTCATTATAAGCAGCCATAATCAGATCTTCAAGGATTTCAATTTCTTCAGGTTTGAGTAATGAAGAATCAATGTTGATTGCTGTTATGGTATTTTTACCGTTTAGGGTGATGCTAACAAGTCCACCACCAGCAGTTCCCGTCACTTGCAGATCAGCCATTTCCGCTTGAATTTTCTGCATTTTTTCCTGCATTTCTTTGGCTTTTTTCATCATATTCATCATATCACGCATAGGAAGAGGTATCCTTATTCATCATTGATATCATTTTCATCTTTAAAGGTATCGGCATTTTTAAAGCTATTAGAGAGTAAATCAAGATCGTTTTCTTGTTTATTGAGGCGAATATCGACAATTTTTGCTTCTGGAAAATGAGAGAGGATTTTTGCAATATCAGGATCTGCTTCTGCATTGGAAAAAAGCGTCCTTTGAACAGCTATACTTTCTTCTTGTAGGGTTGGTCCTCCTCCTTCATTAACAAAGGTTATAGTCCATCGTTTTTCCGTCCACTGAGACAGCATTTTTTTTATATCACGCCCAAGAGAATGGGGAGCATTTTCAGCAATTCTTAAAGTGATATGTCCTGGTTCAAAAGAAACAGGGTGCACAAATTCTGTCACAAGAAGTTTAAAAGGGATCTCATTATACTGTTCAGCTAATTTAACAATATCGTGCAAAGAATTAATCACTATAGTTTTTGGTTCAGTGATTTGCTCTGTTGTGTGCGTGGAGGAATGCGGTAAATTTGCACTATTTTGAAGAGGTGCAAAAGATTGAGAAGTTTCAAGAGTTTCTGTGACTTCAGAGGAGTGAGAGCTTTCGAGGCTTTGAACTTTGAGGGAATTTTCTGATTGTAATGAACAGTCTAATTGGTTTGCCAGGGATGTTTTGCAATCTGGCTGGTGTGATGATGTGTTTGCAACTTGTGAAGGAGGATAGGCGTTTGCAGCTTCTATTTTCGTTGTCTTATTCGCACTTGTGGACTCTTGATGAGGAGAATTGGAAACGATTGTGAGAGGTGTTTTTTCTTGTGTGATTTTTTTTAAAGCTTCATCAAGGGTTGGCAGATCTGTAACATGAGTAAGGCGAATCAATAACATTTCAGCAGCTTGAAGTGGGCGCGCGGTTTGATTCACTTCCTGTAAACCTTTCAGTAACATTTGCCAGTTTCGGGATAAAACAGGAATAGAGAGTTTTTTTGAAAAATCTAAGCTTCTCAAACGCTCATCTTCAGTAAGCGAGAGATCTTCCACTATCTCTGGTGTGAAACGTAAACGTGTGACCAGATGGTTGAAATCGGCTAATTCTGTCAATATGGTAAGGGGATCAGCACCGGCATCATATTGGCTACGTAATTCATGGAGTGCATTGACAATGTTGCCTTTCATGATGAATTCAAAGAGATCAATAATACGAGCTTGATCAGCTAAGCCTAACATGGTGCGTACTGCAACAGCACTGATTTTTCCATTGCTATGAGCAATTGCTTGATCAAAAATAGAGAGTGCATCCCGTGCGGAGCCTTCTGCAGCGCGTGCAATCATGGAGAGTGCTTGCTCTTCCACTTCCACATTTTCATGATGAGCAATTTGGCGCAAATGCGCACTCAAAGCTGTCGATTCAATACGCCGTAAGTCAAAACGCTGGCAACGTGAAAGGATCGTAATAGGAACTTTACGAATCTCTGTTGTTGCAAAAATAAATTTTACATGCGGTGGTGGTTCTTCAAGCGTTTTCAATAAGCCGTTAAATGCCTGTGTTGAAAGCATGTGCACTTCATCAATAATATAAACCTTATAGCGTGCAGAAACAGGACGGTAACGTATTTGTTCAATAATTTCACGAATATCATCAATACCCGTATGGGAAGCAGCATCCATCTCGATGACATCAATATGGCGTCCTTCAATGATTTGCGTGCAATGTTCACCAAGTGTATTCAATACAGTTGTTGGCTGGTCAATATCTTTGGTTTTATAATTGAGTGCACGTGCTAAAATACGTGCTGTTGTGGTTTTTCCCACTCCGCGAATTCCAGTGAGCATCCATGCTTGTGCAATGCGTCCTGTTTCAAAAGCATTTGTGAGAGTGCGCACCATCGCTTCTTGACCAATGAGGTCGGAGAAATTTTGAGGTCGATATTTACGAGCAAGAACGCGATAGGTTGTTTCTACTGACATATTTTTCATCAATGATTCCAACTTTAAAGCGTTTGTGGGACACTTATCAATAACACGCAAGGTAAACTAGTACTTTACTCTAATATAAAAGGATTTTTCCTCAATCAATTTATTTTTTAAGGAGTGAAAAAATAGGCTTAAAGACAACCACAATCTCTTTAATTATACACAAAAGTGACTCTGAAAATTGAAAAGAGAAACTGAAAAACAACAAAAACATAACTCACCGAGTTAAAATAGGAGGTCGGTACGATGACCCGTACCAGAACTCGTTAGGGCTGCTTCTTTCCAGACCTGACCCGGTTGGCGAGCAGTACGTCCACCACCAACCTCCCACATTTATATTGTCGATTTAAAGTGAAAAATCAAGCTAGGAAATGAAGAATATCGAGAGAACGATTAAAAATTTTTCCTTTGAGATTAATTTGTATATTACACATTACAAATATGCTTGCGATTATTGATCAAGATTTATGCAAACAGCTATTCCACAGTGATTGCGTATAAAGAGAGCATGCACTTTTTTTGATACAATGGTTTTGAATAGAGAAAATTCTTGTTGGCTAAGATGAGGGGTTGAGTGACAGAAGGCGTATTTTATAGATTTTCTAAGCGAATTACGGAAAATTTGAAACAGCAAAAGAGAGTATAAAAGTATAAGAAGAACCTTCAATGAATTGAAGTTAAAAAATAGGGCAAAAAAGATTGTTTTTTAATAGCGCTATTGAATTCGTATCAGTATTTCATCGCTTTAAATAATGAATGCATTCTTTAACAGTGAGAGAAAAAAGAGTAATCTTACTTTGATTAAGCTTACATAAATGTAGTCTGAAACGCAGTTTGATTGTGAGTTTTTGCATGACTAAAAAGGAAGCTAAGATTGCTCGTGACTACTGCTGTATTCATTTTACTCTTAGAATGTAGGATATAGCTGGTTTTACATTCTACTTTGGTCAGATATGGAACAAACTTAAAGATTTTAAATGGAGCTTTTTGTTATTTTTCTGTTTGTGTGTATGATTGATAGAGGGTGGGAAGTCTGTAAAAATTATGAAAAGAGCCAACTCCAAAGTTGGAGAGAGTGTTTTTATAAAGAGAATTGGCTTTTGTAACGAAAATACGAGAAAATCCAATTTGTTCAAAAAAACTTTTAATATTTTACTTTAATAAATACTTTGATTTTTTGGGACAAAGATTAAAAATTCGAACTTATAGAATCTTAAGTTTTGAAAATTCACTACGCCTGATCGCAAAAAAGGTCTACCAAGTAATGGGATAGACCTCTTCGAACTTAAGAGCTCTTAGAAAGATTATTAATCATAATCTCCTGTATCACAATTTATTCCAATAACTTTTTTCTTCGTAATATTTTTAAAAGTATAATGTCCTGACGAAGGGAAGCTTAAATCAAGAGATTTTACACCGTTAAGTGTAAATACCTTATTTTCTTTATCATGCGTTATTTTCTTTTCATCGTCAGCTACGATTTTTAATTTATCTAAGTCAGAAGGAGTAGAATACGATAAAGTAAATGACACTTTTTTTGGTTTGAAGGCCTTGCAAGCATATTCAACGCCTTGACGTACTGTATCACTTGCTTCAATAGTAACACTTTCATTTAGAGCAAAATTCCATTTTTTTTCACTAAATCCAGCAAATACAACAGTGGAGTACGCAAGAATATTTGCAGCGATTAATCCTTGAGTAAAAATTTTTTTCATTATATTTTCCCCTCTTATCCTAAAATACTCATTCATTATAAATCAGTTTTTATAAATATGAAAGATTGAATTTAACTCAGAAATGCAAAGCTAAACTACTCTTTTAGCTTAAAAAAAACTCTTACAATTATTCCATTTTGCGATAAACTATCCTAGAAGTATCGTTTGTGTTTTCAGGGAATTATCTCTTATGAGGGATATGAATGGTCATAGAAACTGTTTGTTTTTGGTGCATAGGTTGTTTCTTTAGTATTGGTTTCGTTTTGGCTGGATTGATGTCCATTTTTTGCAAGAATGTTATAGGGACACTTTGAACATTTTGATAAGGGATGCTGCCGCTTATTTTCTTCTTCAGTATTCATAATGAAAAGGGGTTTAGCAGAAAAGAAAGACTTTTCTTCCAAGGAATATTGTATCATGAGAGATCTTCAGGATGTCCTTCAATGTCCGTGAGAAATTGTGCAATTTAATTGACTTTTATATGTGTGATCTCCAATCACTTTTAGCAGGATAAACGCCAATAATGCGCAATTCAGCAGAAAAGAAAGACAGTTCATCTAGTGCTAGTTGCATCATGGGATCTTTAGGGTGTCCTTCGATGTCGACAAAAAATTGTGTTGCATTGAAATTGCCACCAATTTGGTAGCTTTCTAATTTTGTCATATTGATCCCGTTTGTAGCAAATCCTCCCATAGCTTTATAAAGTGCAGCTGGGACATTGCGGACTCGAAAAAGAAGGCTCGTGATAATTTTTTCGCCGTTTTGGGGTTTGGGCACATGCCGTCGGGAACGTGAGAGGATAACAAAACGGGTAATATTATGAGGGCTATCTTCAACATTTCTTTCAAGAATATCAAGTCCATAAAGTTCTGCTGCGATCAGAGGTGCTAAGGCGGCTTGTGAACGATTTCCGTTTTTTTTAACAAATTTTGCAGCTCCAGCTGTATCAGCAGAAGTAATAGGTTTCCAACCATTATTACGGATGATTTTACGGCATTGTGCAAGAGCGTGCGCATGGCTGTGAACTGTTTCAATTTCTTTATGTGTAACGCCGGGTAACACCATGAGTTGAAAATGAATAGGCAAAAAATATTCATCAATAATATAGAGAGATGAGTGTGGTAAAAGGTGATGAATATCGGCAACGCGACCAGCAAGAGTATTTTCAATAGGAATCATAGCAAGATCAGCTTGTCCATTTTCCACAAAGTTAAGCGCGTCTTCAAAAGTTGTTGAGGGTATGGCTTCCATATTAGGAAACATATTAGAACAAGCAATATGGGAATTAGCGCCATATTCTCCTTGAAACGAGATCTTATTGGTTTTTTTTAGTGTCTTCATGCTAAAATCTTGCGTACCCTCTCAAGATCACGTTGCGTATCGACCCCTAAGGGAATTGTATCAATGATCTCTACATCAATACGCATATTATGCTCTAATGCGCGTAATTGTTCAAGTTTTTCACGTTGCTCGAGTGGAGAGGATTTCAGCGCTACAAATTTCTCAAGCGCTTCGCGTCGATAGGCATATATTCCAATATGATGGTAAAGAGGACCATCCCCATAAGGGGCTGTCGCGCGGGTAAAATAAAGAGCACGAAAGCGATTGTGAGAAAGCGGTGTGCCAATAATTTTGACGACATTCGGATCTGTTTTTTCATCTTCTTCAATGATTTGTGCACCCAAAGTTGCAATATCAGTTAAGCTATTTTCTAGAGGGCGTAAAGCACTGATGATTGCATGGGGTGTTATTGTTGGCAGGTCACCTTGTACATTGAAAATGGCATTGTAGCGTCGTTCAGGATCAATATGGCTTAAAGCTTCATAAATGCGATCAGATCCAGATTTATGATCACTGCATGTCATGATACATTCATGTCCATAAGCTGTAACGGCTTTGGCAATATCATTATGATCTGTTGCAACAATAGTACGTCCTAACGCAGCTTTTTTTGCTTGTTCCACAACATGAACAATCATTGGTTTTCCAACGATTTCTGCCAGAGCTTTTTGAGGAAGACGGGTTGAACCTATACGGGCAGGAATGAGAATAATTGGTTTAAGAGCCATTGAAAAGTTCCAAATGCCGTGTATGATGTATTTATAATGCTATTTATTATTATGTATTATATGGAAAAAGCTTAAACTGAAAGCGGGAATGATAATAGAGATATCTGAATTCTTATGAATCGCTCAACAATTGCCTATTTTGTTTTTTCTTGCTTATTCTTACTGGTTATCTTGGTGGGAATTTCCACACTAAGCGACATGATTTATGATAATTCTACATTGGTTCAGCCTTCTAAAGTTATAAAAAATGACAAGCTCAAAGAAAAGCAAAAGACGCCTGATACTTCTTTATCACTAAACGATCGTCTTCAACAAGGCAATCTTGAGAATGGGCGTAAGATTTTTCGGCAATGTGTTCTCTGTCATACCGCGGGGCGTCATGATGCTAGTCGTGTTGGTCCAGCACTTTGGGGGATAGTTGACCGTCCTTTAGCAGCTAAAACAGATTTTGCTTATTCACGTGTATTGCGTGCAAATTCTGATAAGAGATGGGATTTTGTAACTTTAGATCGTTACTTGCAATCACCACGTGAAGCATTTCCAGGAACAATTATGTCTTTTCGTGGTATCAAAAATGACCAAGATCGTGCCGATCTTTTGCTTTATTTACGGGGTTTATCCGATAATCCTGTTCCCTTGCCGATGGATAAGAAAGAAGACGAACCAGGCTGAACCACGCTAGACGCGCCTATTTTTTGAAGAGGCGCAATGGTTTTTTTGTTTGTAATTTGAGTTTCATAGATTTATCAAAAAAAAGTATATCATTATTTTAAATTGACTAGGTTGGCTATATCGGAAAGTGAAAATAAAAAATGGTAGTCTATATTCTCCGGCGTCTTTTTCTGCTTATACCGACACTGATTGGTATTTTAACAGTAACCTTTGTTATTATTCAATTTACGCCAGGAGGACCTATTGAAAATATTATTGCTCAGTTACAAGGAACAGGCGGTGATGCTATAGGGCGAGTGGGTGGGGGGAGTGATCTTGGTCTTTCTTCTGAGGTTGTTTTGGACGGTGCAGAGGTTGAATCGTCTTCTTCTGGAATTTTTAAATATCGTGGTGCACAAGGATTAGATCCAGAATTTATTGCTAAACTTGAAAAGCAATTTGGATTTGATAAACCGCCTTTGGAACGTTATTTAACAATGCTTGGTCGTTATCTACGTTTTGAGTTTGGCGATTCTTATACACAAGGACGTTCAGTTATTGAACTGATTAAGAGTGCTTTACCTGTTTCTCTTTCGCTTGGGTTTTGGCAATTGTTGATTTCATACTCTATTTCTATACCATTAGGTATTCAGAAAGCTCTAAAAGAGGGTGCACCTTTTGATGTATGGACAAGTGCACTTATCATTATTGGCTATGCTATTCCGAATTTTCTCTTTGGTATTTTTTTAATGGTTTTTTTCGCTGGAGGGTCTTTTTTTAATTGGTTCCCATTAGGCCATTTAACATCTGATAATTTTGACCAATTATCCTTTGGTGGTAAAATATTAGATTACCTTTATCATTTGGTTCTACCATTAACAGCAATGATCATTTCTTCGTTTGCAACAACGACCTTGCTAACAAAAAATTGCTTTTTGGAAGAAATTCGTCAACAATATGTTGTTACAGCACGCGCTAAAGGTTTGAGCGAACGCTCAGTTCTTTATGGACATGTTTTTCGTAATGCAATTTTAATTGTGATTGCTAGTTTTCCTGCAACTTTTATGGCATCATTTTTTAGCGGGTCTTTGTTGATTGAAATGCTCTATTCATTGAATGGTATGGGACTTTTAAGTTATACGTCTATTGTCAATCGTGATTATTCTGTTGTATTCGCTTCTCTTTATATTTTTTCGCTCATTGGTCTGACTGTGAGTCTCATTTCTGATATCGTTTATATGTTCATTGATCCGCGTATTAATTTTGATAAAAAGGATTTGTGATGCAAGAGACAAAAGGTGAATGTCCGCAAAGTTTTAAGTTGCAGAAAGAGCCTTTTTTTTCTCCACTGAATGTACGTCGTTGGCGCAATTTTAAACAAAATCGCCGCGGTTGGTGGTCTTTATGGCTCTTTTTATTTTTATGTTTTTGTTCTTTTTCGGCAGAGTTCATTGCCAATGATCGTCCCATTATTGCTTCTTATAAAGGGGAACTGCTTTTTCCTGTTTTTTTTGAGTATCCTGATGAAAAATTTGGTGGAGATTTAGCTGTAGCAGATTTTCGCGATCCTTTTATTCAAAATGAAATTGCTCAGCATGGTTGGGCACTGTGGCCACTGGTGCATTATTCTTACAAAACAGTTGTGGGGAATAGAACGGTAGCATTGGCTCCCCCTTTTTGGCTTCAAAGTAAAGAGGAACGTTGTATCAATTATGCGCAGGGAAGCGCTGATCCAGAATGTACGATAAGTCGGTGGAATTGGCTTGGAACAGATGATCTGACACGTGATATTTTCGCCCGCGTTTTATACGGTTTTAGAGTATCGATAGTTTTTAGTATTCTTTTAACGGTTGTTTCCACTATCATTGGTGTAACAGCAGGGGCTATTCAGGGATATTTTGGTGGTTGGGTTGATTTAATCTTTCAGCGCTTGATTGAAATATGGTCTTCAGTACCTTCACTTTATCTAGTTATTATCATGGCTGCAGTCTTGGCGCAGGGCTTTTGGGTGTTATTGGGGGTTATGCTGCTTTTTCAATGGGTGACATTGGTTGGTGTCGTGCGAGCAGAATTTTTGCGTGCGCGTAATTTTACCTATGTTGATGCCGCACGTGCTTTAGGGGTGCCTAATAGCACCATTATGATGCGGCACTTATTACCTAATGCGATGGTTGCAGCTTTGACCTATATGCCTTTTTTATTAACATCAGGTGTTTCATTACTTACATCACTTGATTATTTGGGATTTGGTCTTCCTCCTGGTTATGCGTCTTTAGGTGAATTGATGCGTCAAGCTACCACTAATTTGAACGCTCCTTGGATTGGTATTACAGGGTTTGTTGTTATTGCTGTTATGTTGTCGTTGTTGGCGTTTATTGGTGAAGCAGCGCGCGACGCTTTTGATCCACGAAAGACATTACAATGACAAATTTGCTTTCAGTTCGTGATCTTTCTGTTGCTTTGTACCAAGGGCAAGAACAAAGATATATTCTTGAACAAGTTGCTTTTGAAATTAAAGAAGGGGAGACAGTTGCTCTGGTGGGAGAATCTGGTTCTGGAAAGTCGGTAACAGCACTGTCTATTTTGCAATTATTACCTTTTTTGAAAACGCTTTATCAATCGGGAGAAATTCTCTTTAATAATGAGAATTTATTAAAGCAGAAAGAAGAAGATTTACGAAAAATTCGTGGTAAAGATATTGCTATGATTTTTCAGGAGCCAATGACCGCTCTTAATCCTTTACATAATGTAGAACGCCAAATCGGTGAAGTTCTTAGAATGCATGCAGATGTGACAAATCAATCACTGCGTGCGCATATTATTGATTTGCTAACAAAAGTAGGAATTCATGAACCACAGAAACGTTTAGAGTCCTTTCCTCATGAATTATCAGGTGGACAACGGCAACGTGTGATGATTGCAATGGCGCTTGCTAATAGTCCACGGTTATTGATTGCTGATGAGCCAACAACGGCACTTGATGTTACTGTTCAAGCGCGCATTCTTAATCTTTTGATACAACTTAAAAAGCAAAACAATATGTCGATGCTTTTTATTACTCATAATTTAGCTGTTGTACGTCGTATTGCGGATCGCGTTTATGTGATGAGAAAAGGAAAAATTGTTGAAAGTGGTCCAACCGATCAATTGTTCGCAAATCCTCAAAAGTCCTATACAAAGCAATTGTTAGCAGCAGAACCTAAAGGACATCCTCTTCAAGCGAACAAAAATGCGCCCATTTTAATGCAAGGTAAGAAAGTTCGTGTCTGGTTTCCGATTAAAAAGGGTCTCTTGCGGCGCACAAAGGGGTATGTAAAAGCCGTGCAGGATGTAGATGTTACGATTCATGTTGGTCAAACACTTGGTGTTGTGGGGGAATCGGGTTCAGGAAAAACAACATTAGGACTTGCACTGATACGGATGTTATCTTCCAAGGGACAGATTATTTTTGATGATATGGACATTAGCAATTTTACTTTTAAGAAAATGCGTCCTTTGCGCCGTCATATTCAGATTGTTTTTCAAGATCCTTTTGGTTCACTTTCTCCGCGTATGTCTGTGAATGAAATTGTTGCTGAAGGGTTATCAGTTCATGAACCACAGCTTTCTTATTCTGAACGCAATGATCGTGTGATTGAAGCGTTACATGAGGTTGATCTCGAACCCTCTACGCGTCATCGTTATCCTCATGAGTTTTCCGGTGGACAAAGACAGCGGATTGCTCTTGCACGTGCAATCATCCTCAAACCTCGCTTTATTGTGCTTGATGAACCAACGTCTTCTCTTGATGTAAGTGTACAGGCACAGATTATTAATCTTTTACGTCATTTGCAAAAAAAATATCATTTGGGTTATCTTTTTATTAGTCATGATTTAAAAGTTGTCAAAGCGCTTGCACATGAAGTAATTGTTATGCGCAATGGAGAAATGGTTGAACATGGCTCTGCTGATCGTATTTTTTCTTGTCCCCAAAATTCTTACACACAAAGCTTGATGGCTGCTGCATTCGCACTGGAATCTGATCGTTTATAAGTAATGACCTTAAATTGCGCTGACAATCCATTATAGAGGAGAATTTTTCCCACTAAGGGTTCACCGATGTTTGTGATAAGTTTAATGGCTTCCATTGCTTGGAGTGTTCCGATAACTCCGGGTAAAATGCCGATAATCCCAGTTTCAGAACATGTTGGGAAAGTGCTGGGAGCTGGTGGATTTGGGAATAAATCACGATAATGAGGATTATTGTCTTTATAAGGCATAAGCACCGTCAATGAGCCCTCAAAACGCCTTACAGCACCGCTTATTAATGGTTTAGCACATTGGGCTGCATGATCAGCAAGAAGATAGCGTGTGGCAAAATTATCACTCCCATCAACAATGATGTGGTAGGCGTTGAGCAGTGTATCCACATTACTTTTCTCTAAGCGTAGGGTATGTTTTTCAACCGTAACATGAGGATTTATTGCGTTTAGAGTGGCTTTAGCACTGTCGGTTTTACATTGGTTAAGTGTGTTTGTGTTATGAATCACTTGACGTTGTAAATTGGAAAGCGAAACGATGTCGTCATCAACAATTCCAAGGGTGCCAACCCCAGCGGCAGCCAAATATGTAAGAACAGGAGCACCAAGACCGCCAGCACCAATAACCAGAACACGTGCAGCTTTGAGCTTTTGTTGTCCCACACCACCAATTTCAGGCAAAATGATGTGGCGTGCATAGCGTTCGATTTCTTCACTGCTTAATTTTGTATTAGCTTCTTGTATCATAGGCTTTCTCTTGTCATAGTTCTTTTATGGTTTACTAAGTTTATGGCGCATAGACTAGTCCGCTTTCAGTTATAGGGAGGTTTTATTCATGAAGGTTGCCATTCAAATGGATCATATTTCAACACTTAAAATTCAAGGAGATACAACATTTGCCCTTGCTTTAGCAGCACAGGAACGTGGACACACTCTCTTTCATTATACACCAGATCGTTTATCTATGCGCGATGGTTGTGTGATTGTAAAACTAGAAGCATTGACAGTACATGATAAAGAGGGGAATCATTACCAATTGGGGCAGCCTATCCGCACGAAGTTGATGGATATGGATGTAATTCTTTTACGCCAAGATCCTCCCTTTGATCTCAATTATATCACCACGACTCATTTATTAGAACGTGTTCATCCCAAAACATTAGTTGTGAATGATCCGGCATGGGTGCGTAATAGTCCAGAAAAGATTTTTGTCACCGAATTTCCTGATTTAATGCCGGAAACATTAATTACGAAAGACATTGAAGAAATAACGGCTTTTAGGGCTACCTTTGGGGACATTATTGTCAAACCACTTTACGGCAATGGGGGGGCAGGTGTTTTTCATTTGAAACAGGATGATCGTAATTTAGCATCGCTGCTGGAAATTTTTGCAAAAATTTATCGTGAACCTTTTATTGTTCAGCGCTATTTGGATGATGTGCGAAAAGGGGATAAACGGATTATTTTACTTGATGGTGTGCCTGTTGGAGCAATTAATCGAATTGCTGCACAAACAGATATGCGCTCTAATATGCATGTTGGAGGGCGTGCAGAAAATATTGATTTAACAAAACGTGATTATGAAATTTGTGAACGCATTGGTTCAGATTTAAAGGAACGTGGTCTTCTTCTTGTAGGGATTGATGTCATTGGAGATTATATAACAGAAATCAATGTAACATCTCCTACTGGAATTCGTGAAATTAAGCGTTTTGGTGGCACGGATATTGCGCATCTTTTTTGGGATGTCATTGAGTTAAAGCGTTCAAATTAAATTTTTTTGCGACAAAAGCTAAAAGATGATTTTATCAGAAAAATTATGAATATTGTTTTTTTATGTTTGTTATGCTGCTAATGTGCATTAGAATTCAGATGACCATAGAGTACGAACAAGAGGTCTTGATACACATGCGAGGGAGTTTATGGATGATCAGATTATTATCCGTTGGAGTGGGAGTGGTTTTTGCGGTTTTGTTTTCAGTGAATGTTGGAAATGCACGCGAACAAATTCAGATGACTGGTTCGTCTACCGTTTTACCGTATCAAAAAATTGTTGCTGAAGCATTTGGAGAAATTTATCCACAATTTAAGGTTCCTGTTATTGAATCGGGTGGAACAGGGGCTGGTATTAAAGAATTTTGCCGTGGCATTGGGGGGAATGCAATTGATATCGTGAATGCTTCGCGTGCAATGAAGCCCAGTGAATTACAGTCTTGTTTCGATGCTGGTGTAAAAGATGTTGAAGAGATACGCATTGGATATGATGGCATTGTTTTTGCAACAGATATAAATGGTCCTGATTGGAAATTACAGCCAGTGGATGTTTATAGGGCGCTTGCTGCTCGGATTATAAAAGACGGAAAATTGGAGCCCAATGACGTTTCAAAATGGAGTACAGTTAATAGTACTCTTCCTGATTGGACGATAGCAGCTTATATTCCTGGAGAAAAGCATGGAACGCGTGAAGTTTTTGAAGAAAAACTGTTAGCTGCCGGCTGTAAGGAGAGTGGTGCAGTGGACGCGATGAAGTCTTTGGGGATGGATGATAAGGCAATACACGCTGCTTGTGTTGCAGTGCGCAAGGATGGTAAAGCCATTGATATTGATGGTGATTATTCTGAAACATTTGCGCGTCTCACTTCTAATAAAACAGGGGTTGGTGTTTTTGGTTTGTCTTTTTATCAGAATAATGCTGATAGACTAAAGGTTGCAGATATGAGTGGTTTTACGCCGACTGTTGAAACAATCTCTAATGGCCAATATCCAGTTTCTCGTCCACTTTTCTTCTATGTTAAGAAAGCGCATTTAGGTATTGTTCCAGGTTTGCGGGAATATGTAGACTTTTTTCTTTCTGATCAAATGATTGGTCCCAATGGTCCACTAGCTGAATATGGCTTGGTTGTTGCTTCTGAAAAAGAGCGCCAAGCGCAGCGTTCTGCTTTTTCTGCTGGTAGAGTGATGAATTTGAAATAATTTTCTGTATTTACTGGTGTAGGAGTTTTTTGTGCGACTTTTTTATAACACTTGAAAGACAATATGCGCATTTCCTTCATTATTTTTTTGTTATTCATTCTTGGGTGTGTTGGCTTTTGTATTTCTTATATGCGAGCCCGCACTCTTGAATACACACAAGTCAAGATGCATTCTCGTGCCTGTTATTACAGCTGGTGGACCTTTTTGATAACTGTTCTTCCAGCTCTTGTTTTTTTAATTTTTTGGGATGGTGGCAGCGCAATTTATTTAGAGTATAGCACCTTTCGAGAGGTTGAGGCATACAGTAAACATGTAACAAGTCTTGTTAATCATGATCTTATTGTGGAGACTATTCGAAATCTGGTCAAAAGACTTCATCACTTTGAAGGCGATCTTATCAGCGCCTCGTATGAAGAAGTGCGAGCATGGTTATTAGCAAAAGGATTTGTTTTTCCTCATAAAGCATCAGATGCTGTGTTAAGGATAGCACAGTCATTGGTTAATTCTTCTGAAAAGTTAAAGTTTATTGGTCATTGTGTCCTTTTTGTCATTGCATCTTGTGGTTTTATCTGTGGAATTATGCAAATTTCTCCACATCAGCGTGCGCGCAATAAAGTTGAGTGTTTGATTGTTATTGGATTGGTTTGCGCATCTATCGTTGCGGTTTTGACGACAGCTGCTATTGCACTTTCTATGTTCTTTCAAACGGTGAGTTTCTTTCAGTCTGTACCCTTTTCAAACTTCTTTTTGGGAACGGTTTGGGATCCACGTTTTTCAGCGAGTGGTTCGGAGAGTGAAGTGGGGCAATTTGGTTTAATACCGTTGCTTGCGGGCACACTTTATATTGCATTTGTAGCAATGCTTTTTGCTGTGCCAATAGGATTATTTTCAGCTCTTTATATGGCTGAATATGCTTCGGCTCGATTACGATCAATAGTAAAGCCACTGTTAGAAGTTCTTGCGGGTATTCCAACCATTGTTTATGGTTTTTTTGCTTTGAAGGTTGTCGGACCATTCTTACGGGATCTCTCTGTTTCTCTTTCTGGTGGTGTTGGTTTTATTATGGCACAAAGTGTTTTGACCGCTGGAGTTGTGATGGGAATTATGTTGATACCTTTTGTTTCCTCTTTATCGGATGATGTTATTACGGCTGTTCCGCGTATTTTACGGGAGGGATCTTATGGTTTAGGTGCAACGCAATCTGAAACGATTAAAAAAGTTGTTATACCTGCAGCGCTTCCGGGGATTATGGGAGCAATTTTGTTGACAGCATCACGCGCAATTGGAGAGACGATGATTGTAGTTTTAGCGGCGGGTGTTGCGGCTAACTTAACACTTAATCCCTTCGAAGCAATGACTACGATGACGGTTAAGATTGTGAATCAATTGACGGGTGATTTTGAGTTTAATTCCCCCCAAACGCTTGTTGCTTTTGCTTTGGGAATGACACTCTTTATTATGACTCTTTTGATGAATATTCTTGCTCTTTATATCGTACGTAAATATCGGGAACAATATGAATGAATGAAGATTTTTCTTTGTCTCGTCGCAATATTGGCCTCAAACGCCGATATTGGGCAGAGCGTCGTTTCCGTGCGTATGGTTTGATTGCCATTTTTATTGGTCTGTTTTTTTTATTTGCACTTTTATGGTCTGTTATTAGTCAGGGATATACAGCTTTTTTTCAAAGTGAAATGACATTATCGATTTATTTGGATGAGAAGGTCATTGATCCAAGTGGTCAGCGTTTGGCAAATCCACAGGTACTTATAACAGCTAATTATCCTCTTCTTGTACGCAATGCTTTGGCAAGAAAGCTTGATATAGATCAAAATGATCATGCATCATTGCGGGATATTAACCGTATGTTTTCAAATAGTGTACGTGTTCAATTGCGGGAAATGGTGACAAAGAATCCACAACTGATTGGTACAACGCAAAAAATCAAAGTGTTGGCAGCAGCGGATATTGATTCTGCTTATAAAGGACAGATTGATTTGCATGTAGCAGAAAAAAAACGCAAAATTTCTAATCGCCAAGTAGAATGGATGAGACGTTTAGCACATGATGGTACGCTTTATAAAACATTTAATTTTGGTTTTTTTACATTTGGTGCTTCAAGTCGTCCTGAGACTGCAGGATTAGGTGTTGCGATCATCGGCTCTCTTTATATGATAGTTATCGTTTTAGTGCTTTCACTTCCAATAGGGATAGCAACGGCTCTTTATTTGGAAGAATATGCACGTAAAAATAAATTTACAGATTTTATAGAGGTTAATATCAATAATCTTGCCGCTGTTCCTTCGATTGTTTTTGGTCTTTTAGGACTTGCAGTTTTTGTGAATTTTTTTGGATTACCACGTTCAGCCTCTTTTGTTGGTGGCCTTGTATTAACTCTTATGACGCTCCCAACAATTATTATTGCAACACGCTCTGCTTTGCGTGCTATTCCTTTTTCTATTCGTGCAGCAGCCTTAGGATTGGGTGCATCGAAAACACAAGTAGTTTTTCATCATGTTCTTCCTTTAGCGGCTCCTGGTATTTTGACTGGTACGATTATTGGTGTAGCGCAAGCGCTAGGTGAAACTGCGCCTTTGCTTTTGATAGGAATGGTTGCTTTTGTTGTAAATATTCCATCTACACCTATGGATCCTGCAACAGCTTTGCCTGTGCAAATTTTTATGTGGGCAGGGGAAGCAGAACGCGCTTTTGTTGAAAAAACGTCGGGTGCTATTATCGTATTAATGATGTTTCTTTCTGTTATGAATATTTCTGCGGTTTTGTTACGTCGACGATTTGAACGCCGCCAGTAACTTTTATAAAGTAGGAAATTCGATAATGTGTGTATTTTAAAATAAGGTGAATTTTGTAATGAAGATTAAAATGCGTGGTCAAGATGTGAAGGTTTTTTATGGAAGCAAAGAAGCTCTTCATGGTATTACTCTTGATATTCCTGAACATCAGGTCACGGCTTTGATAGGTCCTTCAGGTTGCGGAAAGTCAACTTTTTTACGTTGTTTTAATCGTATGAATGATACGATTGAAGGCGCTAAAATAACGGGACTTATTACTTTAGATGGAGAAAATATTTATGACTCGCGCATTGATGTTGTAGAATTGCGAGCCCGTGTTGGTATGGTTTTTCAAAAGCCGAGCCCTTTTCCAAAATCTATTTTTGAGAATGTTGCCTATGGTCCGCGCATTCACGGTTTAGTCAAATCTCGTGCTGAATTACATGATGTGGTTGAAAAAAGTTTAAGGCAGGCAGGTTTATTTGAAGAAGTAAAAGATCGTCTTCATGAGGCAGCAACCGGTTTGTCGGGAGGGCAGCAACAGCGCTTGTGTATTGCACGTGCTATTGCGGTTAGTCCTGAAGTTATTTTGATGGATGAGCCTTGTTCGGCTCTTGATCCAATTGCAACGGCCCGTATTGAAGAACTTATCGATGCGTTACGAAAGGATTATACAATTGTCATTGTGACACATTCAATGCAACAGGCAGCGCGTGTTTCTCAATATACAGCCATGTTTCATTTAGGGCATTTGGTAGAAGTTGGGGCAACTGAAATGATGTTCACCTCACCAAAAGAGCAACGTACACAAGATTATATTACGGGGCGTTTTGGATAGGTGAATTGAGGAGTATAGGATATGTCTATGAAACATACTGTTCGTGCTTATGATGCAGAACTCAAATATTTGGAAGCCAAGATTACACAAATGGGTGGTCACGCGGAAAAAATGATTGAACGTTCTGTTGCGTCGATAGTGTGTAATGATCTTCAGCTTGCTGCTACAGTTATTGCCGATGATTTGTTTTTAGATGAAGCAGAACGCGACATTGATGAAAAAGCGATTACGATTATTTGCAAACGCCAACCGATGGCTGTTGATCTGCGTGAAATTGTTGGTGCTATTCGCATGTCTTCTGATCTTGAACGGATTGGGGATATGGCGAAAAACATTGCTAAGCGGACAGTTGCACTTTCAGAAATACGTCAACCTAAAGCCTTTTACTGTGGGCTTGAAACAATTACAACTTTGGCGCTCAATCAGTTAAAGGAAGTATTGAATGCTTACACGAGTCGTTTATTGGATCATGTTGATGCCGTCCGCGAGCGTGATGGTAAAATTGATGCTTTGTATACTTCTCTTTTTCGTGAACTTTTAACTTATATGATGGAAGATGCGCGCAATATTACGGTTTGTACGCATTTGCTTTTTTGTATAAAAAATATTGAAAGAATTGGAGACCATGTCACCAATATTGCTGAAACACTGCACTATATCATAACAGGTTCCCACATGTCTTTTGATCGTCCTCGTGATGATCTTACTTATAAAGTTGGTGTAGATGAGAAGGAAATAAATTAAAATTTCTTCTCACAGAACAATTAATCATGAAATAAATAAAAATGAAGTCAATAAATTATCTTAGAGGTAATTGTTTTTTGATTCCGTTATGTATTTTTTTCTTTGTCTTTAATTTTTTAGAGCTTTTTTATTGCTGGGTAAGTCTTTTAAGATTGTTGCTCATCTTAATAAGGTTGTATAGTGCTATTCTCTTATCTTCAAAGTGTTTTGAGTTTTGAAGCTGTTGCTTCCATCCTTCATTTTTTTGAAGCTTTTTTATCGATTCCAATGCAAGTTTTTTACGATCTGCATTCTTCGTGTAAAGAGATGCCATATGATCATCTGTCTAGCCAAAAAGCGTTTTAATTTGTATTATCTTTGTTCCTGAATTTGCAGCACGTGTTGCTGCCAATTTTCTTAATCTATGCGCTGATTTTTTAATGCTTGCTTTGCTAGAGGTACTATTACTATGAAATGCGTCAAAAGCTTGCTTTTGCTCTTTTTCTGCCTTCTCTGGCGCAAATGAACGTTTCATCTCCGATAGGACCAGTTTTAAGAGTTTCTGCTAATTCCGCTAAAATAGGAAGAAAAACATCTGTTTGGAATTTACTTTTCTCTGTTTTGAGATGAATAATGTTATCTTTGACATTTTTTCAGCTAATGCGAATAGCATCACCAAGGCGCAAGCCTGTAAAACAGGAGATCAATCCAGATGTCTTTATGAGTGTCATATGAACAAGGTTGAAATATTTATCAGCCTCTTTTTTTGTTGAAATAGGAAATCAGCCTTTAGTTTTTGAGAGTGGGAATATTCCTAAAGTTGGGCTATTTTCTAAAAGATCTTATTCAATTGCCTATTAAAAAAGTCCCCTGAATACTTTCACAAATTTTTTAGTTATTGTTGTTTTTTTACGCCGTTCAACACAGCTTATGATATTGTGTCTTTTTGATTGCCCTATATGGTGGAGGCAAAATTTTCATGAGAAATTTCATTGTGTGTCTCTTGGTATTTTTAGAGAGAGTATATCAATTGGTGCTATTAAAATACTGTTTAAGAAACTATGCAAATGGATCTTTAATAATGATGCATAAAATGATTTTTTAAGAAACATTAGGTATTTTTGAGAAGAGCAGGGTAGGGATGTGATATACGCATTATGGGCAAGCAAGAAGGTTTTTTTAAAGGTCATGGTACGGATTTTTAATTCTTAATTTAATGGAGTTGGATATAGGGTGGTAACGTTTTTATGTTTTAACTGGAGGATGCTTTTTTCTGGTCCGTGTCTTTAAATTTGTACTCGAAGGGAGTGGAAATTATTTGTGTTGGTTACTTAAGGTATTGATGGAGACGGTTTGGGGGCTCCAATCTTTCTCTGATGTAAAATTTTTGGAGAGTTTTTGGCAGGCATATTATTTTATTGCAATTAATGGTGTAAGGATTGATATGACGTTGCTACATTTGTCGATTAATAACAAAGTTTTCAATTTGTAAATTAAGGTTTTTTTATTTTTTATTTTGCATAAATGCCTTTTAATTACTTCTTGTATTAAAATTTTACTAAGTGGTAACAATTAGCCGTATACTTTCTTTGAAGATACATTTAAAACTCATTCAAATTTTGAAGATATGGGGATGTGTTGTATAAAATGAAAAAAAAATTTGGACTGTTTTTGTTAGTTGTTTTCTAGCACCATTTGTTATTGTGGGATGTGCTTCAGATCATTTGAGTACTGGAAAAGTTGATGATAAGAGGAAAGCAAAAACAGTCATGTATCCATTGACCGAGCGCCAATGCCTTATGCGTGCAATGTATTTCGAATCAAATCGTACTAGCCGTGAAGGAATGATTGCCGTTGGCACGGTTGTTATGAATCGTGTTAATTCAAGTGCTTATCCAAAAACGATTTGTGGTGTTGTTGGTCAGTACAAACAGTTTGCTCCCGGTGTTTTAACGCGTCCTATGACAGAGCCGGCATCTGTTGCACGTGTTAGAGAGGCAGCTGATGCTGTTTTACGCGGTGAACGGGATAAGAAAGTCAAAAACGCTAAGTTTTTTCATACCGCTGGTTTATCTTTTCCTTATAAGAATATGTACTATGTTCGCGTTGCAGGAGGGAATGCCTTTTATGAAAAGCGCTCACGTGATGGATCTCTTCAGGTTCCTCATAATGATCGTCCCTATGATGTCGCTTACGCTTTTGCCCAAGAACGTTCTGGCAATGTGCCAAGTTTCATAAATACAAGCTTAGCAAGCAAGAATACAAACTTAGCAAGTAAGGAAATAAAAGTAGAGGAAAGACAAAATGCATCTTCTTCTATAGAGCTAGCAAAGGCGGACAAAACACAGACTACGCCGTTTGTTGTGGTACAGCTTGATAAGGTTCCTATTCCCACTTATGCACCTTATTATACAGTTAAGAAAGAGGAAAACAAACCCGCTGTGGCTTATAATCTGCTCTCATCAGATCAGTTAAATGCGGTTGTTGCAATGTTAGAAGAACGGTACAGAAGCCGGTAGTTTTTTCACAATCAAAGGAAGGATATTGGTAATGTACTTTGATATTCATGAAACAATTTCGTCTGAAAAGCTTAATCGTCTTGCCGAAATTACGGTAAAAGTTGGGTTGAATCTACAAGAGGGGCAAGATCTTGTTTTGACTGCGCCAGTTTCCGCGTTACCTCTTGTTCGGCGTATTGCATATCATGCTTATAAGGCTGGTGCTGGTGTGATTACACCACTTTTTAGTGATGATATGTTATCGCTTACGCGTTTTGAAAATGCGCAGAATGCTAGTTTTGATTGTGCGCCTTCTTGGCTTTATGAGGGAATGGCGCAAGCTTTTAAAAATGGGGCTGCACGTTTAGCTATTGTTGGTGATGATCCTTCACTCCTTTCTAATCAGGATTTTAATAAGGTTGCGCGTTTGAGTAAAGCGACTTCAATGGCTTATCAACCTGCTCTTAAAGAAATATCGAATTTTGCTATGAATTGGTCGATAGTTGCTTATCCAACAGCAGGATGGGCTGCAGCAATTTTTCCTGAGTTGCCCATCAATGAAGCGATTAAGAAATTAGCTGATGCAATTTTTGCTGCTTCACGTGTTACAGGAGAAGATCCAGTTCACGCATGGGGTACCCATAATGCAACTTTGAAGCAAAGGTCATCTTGGCTTAATGAACAACGTTTTTCTGCTTTACATTTTAAAGGTCCAGGGACTGATTTAATAGTTGGTTTGGCCGATGATCATGAATGGCAGGGTGGTGCATCAGTTGCTCAAAATGGTGTTGTCTGTAATCCGAATATTCCAACAGAAGAAGTTTTTACCACTCCTCATGCCCATAAGGTTGAAGGTTTTGTTCGTTCGACAAAACCACTTTCTTATCAAGGAACACTGATCAATAATATTGAGGTCCGTTTTGAAGCAGGGCGTATTGTTGAGGCACGGGCTTCAAAGGGGCAGGAGGTTTTGCAACAGGTTTTGCAAAGTGATGAGGGGGCTAGTCGATTGGGTGAAGTTGCTCTTGTTCCGCACTCTTCACCGATTTCAAAGAGCGATCTGCTTTTTTATAATACATTATTTGATGAAAATGCTGCATGTCATATTGCTTTGGGGCAATGTTATTCCAAATGCTTTTTAAATGGAGCATCATTGACGCCAGAGGAAATAGCAGCGCGTGGTGGTAATAAAAGTGTGATTCATATTGACTGGATGATTGGATCAGGTGAAATCGACATAGATGGCATTACGCAAGAGGAGAAGAGAATTCCTGTATTTCGTAGGGGTGAATGGGTTTAATAGTAGTATTTTTTCAATAGGATTTTTGGAAAACGCGTAATTATTTTAAGAAGATATATGCCTGAACTTCCTGAAGTAGAGACGGTTCGTCGTGGGCTTGAGCCTGTTGTGACTGGTGCGAAAATACTCTCTGTTACGCTTAATCGAAGAGATTTGCGTTTTCCTTTCCCAGAGGCGTTTTCTGAGCGGCTTATGGGCAGAACGATCATGGAACTTGGTCGGCGCGCGAAATATTTATTATTTCATCTTTCGCAGAATGAAACGATTTTAAGCCATTTAGGAATGTCGGGATCATGGCGCATAGAAGATGATTTTTTAAGAGAAAAATCTTCTACTATGGGTAAATTTGTTAAACATGATCACGTTGTTATGAATGTTCAAGCAAAGGATGGTAAAGTTTATTATCTTACCTATAATGATACTCGTCGTTTTGGGTTTATGCTTTTAGTAGATACCAGAAGTCTTTATGAGCATCCACTTTTAAAGAAGCTAGGACTTGAGCCTATAAGTAATGCGTTTTCTGGGAGTTATTTACAGGACGCTTTTGTTAATAAGAAAATATCTCTTAAAGGAGTTTTGCTTGATCAGTCTATTGTTGCTGGTCTTGGGAATATTTATGTTTGCGAAGCGCTCTGGCGTAGTCGTTTGTCTCCACAGCGTGGTGCATTTACGTTAGCACTGAAGACTAAATATGCACGCGAATTAGCAGATTCCTTAGCACAGAATATACGGAATGTAATTATTGAGGCGATTTCTTCTGGTGGTTCTACTTTACGTGATTATATGCGTACAGATGGTTCACTTGGTTATTTTCAACATTCTTTTTCAGTTTATGGACGAGAAGGTAAGCAATGTTTGCAATGTGGAAACCCTATTATACGTATTTTGCAATCTGGACGTTCAAGTTTTTACTGCTCACAGTGTCAAAAATGAATAAGATGTCTTGCAAAATCTTATAAGAAGCTTAGAGTTATAAATTTATATTTATAATTATACAAGGCTTGAGAGGTTTTTTTTATGCTGAATAAAGTGCTAACACATCTTGATGAGAATATAGAGAAAAGCCTTGAACGCCTTTTTTCTCTTTTACGTTTTCAATCGATTTCTACAGACTCTGCTTATAAGGATGAGTGTCGTAAAGCTGCTGATTGGTTAGTGGAGGATTTAAAAAGCATTGGCTTTGAGGCTTCACGGCGCGATACACCTGGTCATCCAATGGTTGTTGGGCATCATCCAGGACCTTCAGATGATTGTTTACATGTGTTATTTTACGGACATTATGACGTTCAACCTGTTGATCCGTTGAGTTTATGGGAAGATGATCCATTTACACCTTCTTTAAAAGAGAGAGAGGGAGAGAAAGTCATTTGTGCACGTGGCGCTTCAGATGACAAAGGTCAGTTGATGACATTTATTGAAGCGTGCCGTGCATTTAAGAAAGAGACAGGGCAACTTCCTGTTAAAGTGACTATTTTATGTGAAGGTGAGGAAGAATGTGCGTCTCCTTCTCTTGTTCCTTTTTTAAAAGCAAATAAGGATGAACTTAAGGCTGATTGCGCATTGGTTTGTGATACATCTATGTGGGATGCTGATACGCCCTCTATAGCTCTTTCTCTTCGGGGAATTATGGCGGAAGAGATTATTATCACAGCAGCAAATCGTGATTTGCATTCTGGTTATTTTGGGGGAGTAGCTGCCAATCCCATTCGTATTTTAACTAAAGTTTTGGCAGGACTTCATGACGAAAATAATAAGGTGACGCTTTCTGGTTTTTATGATGGAGTAGAGGAAACACCTTCAGATATTTTACAATCATGGAATGCGCTTAATTGTACTGCTGAAAATTTTCTTGGTCCTATAGGTCTTTCCGTTCCAGCTGGTGAAAAAGGGCGGAGCATTTTAGAGCTTGTCTGGGCACGTCCTACCATGGAAATTAATGGTATTAGTGGGGGCTATGAAGGGAAAGGGATGAAAACGGTTATTGCTTCTCAAGCGAGTGCAAAAGTATCGTGTCGTCTAGTCCATAAGCAAGATCCAGAGAAAATACGCCAAGCGTTGCGTGATTATGTGTGCAGTGCGATTCCTGCTGATTGTAAGGTTGAATTTAAGAATCACGGTTCTTCTCCAGCACTTCAGCTTTTCCATGATTCATCTTTTATCAAGGCGGCAAAGGATGCTTTATCACAAGAGTGGGAAATTCCTACTGTATTGACAGCCATGGGTGGCTCGATTCCAATTGTTGCAGATTTTCAGTCAGTTCTTGGTATGGAAACTGTTTTGGTTGGTTTTGCACTAGCTGATGATCGCATTCATTCACCTAATGAAAAATATAATTTAAAATCGTTTCATAAGGGGCAGCGGTCTTGGGCACGTATTCTTGCCACTTTAGCAAAAAAGGAGGATAGATGACGGAAATCCGTGTTCATCAAGGTGATTTACCAAATTTAGACAATTATAAAATTGATGCTGTTGCAGTGGATACTGAAACTTTGGGATTACAACCGTACCGTGATCGTTTGTGTGTTGTTCAGCTTTCTTCTGGGGATGGTACTGCTGATATTATACAGATTGCTAAAGGACAGAAGAGTGCTCCCAATTTGGTGAAATTGCTTTCAGATAGGGCGATTACTAAAATATTCCACTTTGGGCGTTTTGATCTTGCTATTTTAGCGCATACATTTGGTGTTATGCCAGATGTCGTTTTCTGTACAAAGATTGCTTCAAAACTCACGCGTACTTATACGGATCGTCATGGGTTAAAGGAAATTTGTGGTGAACTATTGAATGTGAATATTTCTAAACAGCAACAGTCTTCGGATTGGGCAGCAGAAACTTTATCACGTGCACAAGTTGAATATGCTGCATCAGATGTTTTATATTTGCACCGTTTAAAGGATATATTTGAAGAACGCTTAAAGCGTGAAGAGCGCGAAAATATTGCAAAGGCATGTTTTCAATTTTTGCCCATGAGAGCGAATCTCGATCTTTTAGGATGGTCGGAGGTTGATATTTTTGCGCATAGCTGAATTTAAAAACTTGTTTTCAAACTCGAAATAGAGTGATCTAAAAAGCAAATTGCTATGGAGAAATGTACGTTTGCTTTTTCGGTTTTCTTATCTGTTTTGATGATTGCGCTTATGAACCTATTCTTATGGAGTGAGTACTCTTTCATTATTACACAATAAAAGCGCCTCTTCATAAAGGCGCTTTTATTGTGTTTGTCATGATTTTTGTTTTAAAAAAAAGAAATAGGCAGTTTTAGAGCGTGCAGAAAATGTCAATAATAATGTTACATAGGCTTTTCTCCTAGGAATGCTTTTAAAATCGTATTGAAAGGCATACGGGGGAAAAATATTTTTGTTCAAAATGTTTTAATAAATATCTATTTAGTATTTTATAATTGATGATGCAGTGTGTTTTTATTGGTTAAAAAAGTGATTTCTGCGTTAAAATAACTTAAAAAAATTCCATTTATTTTAAAATTAAACTGCTATAAGTCTCTGTTTTTTAATGAATATATATTTTTATTTATAAGCATATCATTTTTTCTATGGAAATTTGAAGTAGGGGCACTAATTAAAATACATTATGGATATTATAATGGAGATAGAATGATGAATTTGAGATATTTTATTACAGCTTCTGCTACTTTTTTTTCAATTTCTGTAGCTCAAGCAGCTACGGTAGGTCTTGTGGTTACTCAAAAGTTGTTAGACGGAGTTTCTTCTTCTAAAAGTTTTCTTGCTGATGCACATAGGAACAAATCTTTGGGTGGAATTTCGCAAGCGGAATTTGCTTGTCTTGATAATAACCAAGAGAAAGCGGTTGAGTTGGTAACTGTAGCCTCTTCGAATCAAAGAAGAGGTTCAAGAGGTGGGAGAGGGCGAGGAGGAGGAAGGCCAAGTCTGTCTTCGAGAAGCGGGATGAGTTTTTAGTAAGCAAAGCAAGAGTATCAGGAGGTGTGATTTTACTCGTGTTCAGTGTTGATGTTTAGAGAATCGGGATGTTTTTGCAAGCTGAGAGTTAGTTTTGTACATTTGCTTATTTGCGCTTTTGGCTTTTGTCTAGGTGTTGCAGGAGTTGAAGCTATCGCTCATGTAAGGTGTGGGTGGCTTGATCTCAGTAACTTGCACCTTACAAATGAAACAGTGATGGAGATGCGAATTTGTATCCACCCACTCTTTGAGAATTATAACTGTGAAGTTTGGCAGAGTGATAATTTGAAAATATATAAGATCCTATTTTAAATGAGTTTTTAATCTTGATTTCCAATTTCATTATATTGATCACAGAAATTTGAATAACTTCTTTTTTCATAAGTCAGCGGTGGGTGTTTTTTGCGAAATTGCTGGTTCTTTAAAAGAAGTTAGGTGCAAGTGCTTTAGTGAACTTTTTTCTAAAGAGTTGGCAGTTTATATCTCCTTTTTCCGATTTCAGAAGGGAGATGCTTACGGATAAATAGTTAAAAGCTTATCTAAAGAGAGAGACAGAGAGCAAGCTTTATACAAGATTGCGTAAATTGCCTACTCGCTCTGAAAAAGTTTCTTTAGAAAAAGTCTAATCAGCAAAATAAACAATAAATTTTTACTTCAAAGATGACAGATTCCTACAGAGATCCATTTGGGATGGGCGTTTGCTAAAAATCGGGATCGAGGAGTTTATAGAGAGTTTGCATGGTGTTTTATATCGTTTGTGGTGTTGTTTGGGCTTAGAAATGTAGCCTTTAAGAGGGGGGGGTGTGAGATGATGGAAATATTTTGAAATGCGCGAGAGCATTTTTGTTGAGGCGTTCAAATTTTGTGAAACACGAAGAACAGCATAAAATTTGACAGGAGGATAATCATTTCTGCTTTGCTATAGTTTACAAGATCCTCACTTATTACAATGAAACGACTTTGAGAGAGGAGTACGAGGATTGTTTTTTTATAAGTGTATCATTTTTACTACAGATATCTATAGTTGTAGCTCTATATGAAATTGGGTGTTCAAATATTCAGCTATGGAGAAAAAATTATGAATATGAAATGGTTGATAACAGCTTCTGCTTTTACTTTTGTTTCAGTGGCCCAAGCGGCAGATGTTGTTATTCCCCCTAGCCCTACACCCGTTGCACCAGTTATTGTTGCTCCAACTTTTTCTTGGACAGGTTTTTACATTGGTGGTCAGATTGGTGGTTTTTCTAGTAAAACGAAGATGGATATCCTTAGTAAAGGAAAAACTGTTCCAGTGAGTGATGACTTTTTGCCTAAGCTATCCGGTTTTATGGGCGGGCTTTATGCGGGTTCTAATATTGACCTTGGCAATGGGCTGATTTTAGGTGTTGATACAGATATCATTTGGACTGATAAAAATGATACCAAAACTGGGAAAGTATACGATATTGCTGAAGGGCATATACCATATATTAAGAAGATTCTAAAAGAAGCAGGAATTACCGTTGGTGAAAATGACCTCCAAGCTGGTGACAAACGTGCAAGCAGTTTCACTTTTAAAGAAAAATGGGCTGGTGCTACACGTGTACGGATTGGTTTTGCAGCTGAACGTATCATGCCTTATGTTGCTGGTGGTATTGCTTATACACAGCTTCAAGATATTGCATCGGTATCAATAACAAAAAAAGAGACAGGCAAAGTGATAGTTTCTGGTAACCTCTCTGATGAAACAAAGGCATTTGTTGGTTACACCCTTGGTGCTGGCGTTGATTTGGCAATGACCAATAATGTCATCGTTCGGGCAGAATATCGTTACTCCGATTTTGGTAAAAAGAAATTCTCAAACGATAAATATGAAACTTCTTACAAAACCAATGATTTCCGCGTTGGTGTTGCTTATAAATTTTAATATATCATAAGTTAAATTACTAAGAGGTTTTTTAGTATAGCATCTTTAGCCTTTTTGTTGTTTTATTATCACAATACACATGTTATTCCGCAGGAGAAAAAGCATTGCGCGTTGATTTTTTTTAAGAGAAATTCGTGAGAATTAGACAGTAATTTATCTTTAATATCAATATATTATATATGTGTATAACTTACAAGTTTTCGTATGAAACGAAATTGCTAAGAGGCTCCGTTACGAAGGGAGCCTCTATTTTGTATAACTGTGTTATTTTTACTACAGATTTTCTTTGTGTAAGTGTTTAACATTGCCCTATAAATGAATTAGGAGCAAAATGTTATGAATATAAAATCTTTAATGACGACTTCTGTTATCGCTTTGATTTCAGCTTCTGCGGCACAGGCTGCTGATGTTGTTGTTCCTCATGAAGTAGCGCCAGCGGCTATTGTTGCCCCTACTTTTTCTTGGACAGGTTTCTATATTGGTGGTCAAGTCGGAAATTTTTCGAGTAAAGTTAAGATAACTGATCCTGAGACAAAAAATAAACTTTTCAGCAAAGATGAGACACCTCAGCCTTCTGGTTTTATGGGGGGTATTTATGCAGGTTCCAACATAGATCTTGGAAGTGGTCTAATTCTAGGTGTTGAAACCGATGCAGTTTGGGCTGATCGGGGAGAAACAAAAGTGATCAGTGTCTTGAATGAAAGCGGGAACCAAGGTGGAGGTTCTGGAGGCCAAACCCAAGGTGGAGGTTCTGGAGGCCAAACCCAAGGCACAGATGCTGGAAGCCAAGCCCAAGGCACAGATACTGGAAGCCAAGCCCAAGGCACAGATACTGGAAGCCAGAAGTCTTTCAGCATTGCTACAATAGCAGTAGGGGATGGTGCGCCTAAGCACAGTTTTACTTTGAAAGAAAAATGGTCTGGTGCTACGCGAGTACGTATTGGTTTTGCTGCTGCTGATCGTATTATGCCTTATATTGCTGGTGGTATTGCTTATGCACAAATGCAAGGTATTGTTACTGTTTCGGGATCAGATAAAAAGGAAACTGATAAAACAAAGACGTTCGTTGGTTTTACCGTTGGCGGTGGTGTTGATTTTGCTATGACCGATAATGTTCTGTTGCGTGCGGAATATCGTTACTCCGATTTCGGTAAAAAGCAATTCGTTAAGGATGGAGTAGAATTTAACTACAAAACCAATGACTTCCGTGTTGGTGTTGCTTACAAATTCTAATTTCTTAAAAACGAAATTATTCGTATAAAATAAAATTATTAAGAAGCTCCGTTAAATGCGGGGCTTCTGTTTTTTTGTTGTTATATTGTCACATAATTAAATATTATTTTATTATTGCAAGATATTATTAAATATTAATTTGGATAAAAATCATAAATAACAAATAATAATTTAATATTGATATCAATGGATTTATATAAATCTAATTTACAAGCTCTTATGCCAAACGGAATGCTTGACAAGCTCTATTTTTAATTTTTTATCATTGTATTATTTTTACTACATTTTTTTGTATTGGCATGTAAAATTACGCACAGAAAAAAAGAGCAAAATTTATGAATATAAAGCCTTTATAACAACCTCTGTCATCACTTTGATTTCAGCTTCTGAAGCATAGGCCTTCTGATGTTGTCGTTCTTGATAAAGGTGCGTCAGTTATTATTGCTCCGACCTTTTCTTGGACAGGTTTCTACGTAGGGTCAGATTGGTAGTTTTTAAGTAAAGTTCAGATAACGGATTCGGACACAAAAAAGAGACTTTTCAACAAAAATGTGGTACCTAAGCTTTCAGGTTTCATGAAAGGTATTTATGCAGGTTCTAATATAGGTCTTGGAAACTGTCTGATTCTAGGCATTGAAATTGATTCTGTTTGAGCTAACAGTGAAGACAAAAAAGCTTTGTTTCAAAGATTCTTGATGCTGATGATGTTTTAGAACTTAATAAAGATCTTAAAGATGCCGGCGTTAAACGAGATGAGACAGAAAAATTTGTAGCGGATGATACGAGAATGTATGGTTTTACTTTAATAAGAAAAATGATCCGGTGCTAATCGCGCGTACGTATCCGTTTTGCAGTCGTTAATCGCATTATGCCTTATGTTACTGGTGGTGTTGCCTATTCACAGATGCAGTGCATTGATTGGATTTCAGGAACAAAAAAATCAGTGAAAATAAATCAGGTAAAACAATCTCTGGTAATATGTTTGATAAAATAAAGATATTCGTTGGTTATATCGGTGGTATTGATTTTGCGATGACGGATAATATTCTATTCCGTGCGGAATATCATTACTCAGGTTTTGGTAAAAAGAAATTCGATAAGGATGGTAAAGAAGTTATTTACAAAACCAATAATTTCCATATCGGTGTCGCTTACAAATTCTCATTGAGTGTCAGTTAACACATATCTAAATTATAAAGAGGTTCCATTTTTGACGGAAACTTTATTTTTATAACTCTGTTACTTTTATGATAGATTTTTTAAAGAGAATAATCTAACGTTACATGAACTACTTATTGGATTTATAGCTGCTGATTGTATGAAGCCTTATATTAGCTGATGATATTACCTATACGTAGCTGTAAGGTATCTATTTGATTTCAATAGAAATAATTTAGCAAATAAATCTACAGCAGTTGTCAATATTACCTTATCTCATAAGAGAAAGAGGATGGTTAGCTATATTCCTTAATGGAGGAGTTGATTTTGCAGCGATTGATAATACGACTTTGCACATTGGTTCTACTTATAAATCATGATTAAATGTAAAACTATAATAAGCTCTGTTTTTAACAAATCCTCTATTTTTTTGTGACTGTGACATTTTTACTACAGATATTTTAAAGTTGTCTCTCTATATATAAAACGTTTTGGATATTTGGAGATATTTTATGAATACGAAACGTTTAATAACAGTATCTATTTTTGCTTTGATTTCAGCCTCTACAGCCCAAGCAGCTGATGTGGGAATTCCCCGTCAATCAGTATCAGCTTCTTCGCCAGTTATTAAAGCTCCTAATTTTACGTGGACGGGTTTTTATGCCGGTGTCCAAGCTGGTGGTTTTTCGAGTAAAGCTGATATGAGTATTGTTGGTAAGGATAAAACTGTACCATTGGGTAAAGATCTATCACCTAAACTTTCTGGTTTTGAAGGTGGTGTTTACGCAGGTGCTAATATTGATCTTGGCGATGACTTCATTTTTAGTATCGATACAGATTTAACTTTATCTGGTCAGAAGCACACAAAGACAATTACCATAGGTGCCTCTGATAATGCTGCAGTAGACAATTTAGTATCAAGATCTCGCAGAGCAGCAGAAGTAGAAGTAAAAGCAACAGAATCAACACCAAAGCCAGCAGCAACAAAGCCAGCAGCAACAACGACAACAGCATCAACACCAGCAGCATCAACACCAGCAGCATCAACACCAGCAGCATCAACACCAGCAGCATCAACACCAGCAAAAGCCGCCGCCGCACCAGCAAGGTCAGCGGCTAGTGCAAGTTCTCATGGACACAGTCACTCTGGTGGATATGGTGGGCATAGTGCACATCATGGTTCTGGAAATACAGCTAATCCGCATAATATGGGCGTTAATCCACATGGTACTGCTATTAATCCGCACGCTTCTAGTCCTCATGGTGCACAGAATATGGCTGGACACGGTGCTCAAAAAACTGCGGAGAACAGCGCTAGTGATTTATATGGTATAGAGCAAGTGAAGAAGGAGATCTCTAATCTTGGTCTCGATCAAGAGGGTGGTATTGAAACTTTAAGTCATACTTTAAAGCAGAATTGGGCTGGTGCAACACGGGTGCGTATCGGTTTTGCTGTTAATCGCTTTATGCCTTATGTTGCTGGTGGTATTGCTTATACGCAGCTTGAAGATACTGTATCAATATCGTTTAAAAAAGACGGTGAGAGAGTTGGTCCTTCTAAGACCTTAACAGATGAAAAAAAGACAATGATTGGTTATACTCTTGGTGGTGGTGTTGACTTTGCAATGACCGATAATGTTTTGCTTCGTGCCGAATACCGTTATTCCGACTTTGGTAAAAAGAAATTTGCAAAGGAAAAACTTGAAATTAACTATAAAACCAATGATTTCCGTGTTGGTGTCGCTTACAAGTTCTAATTTGTTGTAAAATCAAATTTTTAAGAGGCTCTGCCAGTGGTAGAGCCTTTGTTTTTTTAAGAGGATCATTTTGGGGTTTCCTTTCTTGATAGTTTCATGATAAAGCCCGTAAAATGTGATGATATATCTTCTTGATCGCTGCCTAATACGAATGATTAGCTCGGCTTTCCTCATAGATAAAAAACCAGAGTTGCAGGGTTCAGGGAAGTTATGCAAAAGTGAGATCGTAAAAGTAGACAGGAATATTTCACGATGACGGTGAAAAATGAAACGGTAGATTATTCGAAAACTCTTTATCTCCCACAAACAAATTTTCCGATGCGTGCGGGTTTGCCACAAAAAGAACTTGAACTGATGGCCCGATGGGAAAAGAAGGGACTTTATAACCAATTGCGCCAACAAGCAAAAGATCGCCCGCTTTATACTCTTCATGATGGGCCACCTTATGCAAATGGCCATATCCATATAGGGCATGCTTTAAACAAAGTTTTAAAGGATGTGGTTGTCCGTTCATTTCAGATGCGTGGTTTTAATGCAAATTATGTACCGGGTTGGGATTGCCATGGGCTTCCGATTGAATGGAAGATTGAAGAAAAATATCGTGCGCAAGGGAAAAATAAGGACGATGTCCCTCTTAACGAATTTCGTCAAGAATGTCGTGAATTTGCACAACGTTGGGTAACTGTTCAAAGTGAAGAATTTAAACGCCTTGGTGTTGTTGGGGATTTTAACCGTCCTTACACGACCATGGCTTTTCGTGCAGAGGCACGCATCGCCAGTGAATTGATGAAATTTGCTCTATCAGATCAGATTTATCGTGGCTCAAAGCCTGTCATGTGGTCTGTTGTGGAGCGTACGGCTTTGGCTGAGGCAGAGATTGAATATCATGATCATGAATCAGATGCTATCTGGGTGAAGTTTCCTATTCTTCAATCGGATTCTAAGGATTTATATGATGCTTATGTTGTGATTTGGACAACCACTCCTTGGACAATTCCAGCCAATCGTGCGGTGAGTTATTCTTCTCAGATTTCTTACAGTGTTTACGAAGTCAAGAGTGCGGAAAATGATTTTGGTCCTCAAGTTGGAGAAAAACTTCTCTTTGCTGATGCTCTGGTTATGAGTTGTGCAGAAAAGGCAAAACTTGTTTTGAAGCGCTCGCGTGTTATTTCTGCTGAAGAGCTGAAAACTCTTGTTCTTTCTCATCCACTCAAAGGATTAGCTGGAGGTTACAATAATAAAATTGCAATGCTTGATGGTTCACATGTAACAGAAAGTGCTGGTACGGGGTTCGTTCATACAGCGCCCAGCCATGGAAGTGAGGATTTTGAAATTTGGAATATTTATAAGCCACTATTGGAGCAGGCTGGTATTGATTCATCTATACCGTTTCCTGTTGATGATGCTGGCTTTTATACGAAGGATGCTCCTGGTTTTGGACCGGATCGTGAGGGGGGTGCTGTACGTGTTATTGATGATAATGGAAAAATGGGTAATGCCAATAAAGAGGTTATTAACGCTTTAATACAAGCGGACCGGTTGTTTGCACGGGGTCGTTTAAAACATTCTTACCCTCATAGTTGGCGTTCGAAGAAACCAGTTATTTTCCGTAATACACCCCAATGGTTTGTCGCAATGGATAAAGATCTTGGAGATGGTTCAACGTTACGCAGTCGGGCTTTAAAAGCTGTTTCGATGACGCGTTTTGTGCCTTCTTCTGGCCAAAATCGTTTAGCTTCTATGATAGCAGATCGCCCTGATTGGGTCCTTTCTCGCCAGCGTGCTTGGGGGGTTCCGATTTGTATTTTTGCTAATGAGGATGGCGCTATTCTTAAAGATGAGCGTGTGAATGAGCGTATTTTGCGGGCTTTTGAAGTAGAAGGGGCGGATGCATGGTTTGCTGAAGGAGCACGTGAACGTTTTTTAGGTGAACGTACGCATGAGGATTGGGTTCAGGTCCTTGATATTCTTGATGTTTGGTTTGATTCTGGAGCGAGCCATAGTTTTGTATTAGAGGATCAAGATGATTTAAAATGGCCTGCTGATGTTTATTTTGAAGGGTCTGATCAGCATCGCGGATGGTTCCAGTCTTCTCTTTTGGAAAGTTGTGGTACCCGGGCTTGTTCCCCTTATAAAACGGTGGTCACACACGGTTTTACTTTGGATGAAAATGGCAAGAAAATGTCTAAATCTTTGGGAAATACAGTTGTTCCGCAAGAAGTTATTAAAAAATTTGGCGCCGATATTTTTCGCCTTTGGGTTATGACAACCGATTATTGGGAAGATCAGCGCTTGGGCAAACAAATTCTGCAGACAAATGTCGACTCCTATCGTAAATTACGGAATGCAATTCGTTGGATGCTTGGAACTTTAGCACATGATGAAGGAGAAAAAATATCTTATTGCGCATTGCCAGATCTGGAAAAATTGATCTTGCATCGACTTTTTGAACTCGATCAGTTGATTAATCAAGCTTATGATGATTTTGATTTTAAAAAGATTATGCGGGCATTATTAGATTTTTCCATTACTGAATTATCAGCATTTTATTTTGATATTCGCAAAGATTCTCTTTATTGTGATGCGCCTTCATCAAAAAAACGTAAGGCTTCTTTACAAGTTATTCGTGAAATTTTTGAGAGAATGGTCATATGGCTCGCTCCCATGTTGCCTTTTACCATGGAAGAAGCGTGGTTAGAACGTTACCCAGAAAGTCAATCTGTGCATTTGGAGCAGTTTCGCCCTGTACCAGGGGAGTGGCATGACGAATCTTTGGCTGAACGTTGGAAAAAGGTCCGTCAGGTTCGTAAAGTTGTGACGGGTGCTTTAGAGCTTGAACGCGCTAATAAGCGTATTGGATCATCTTTAGAAGCAGCGCCTGTTGTTTTTATTTCTAATCCTATTTTAAGGGAGGCGTTAGAAAATTTGGATATGGCGGAAATTTGTATCACCAGTGCTCTAACAATTACTCCGGATGTTCCACCTTCGGATGCTTTTATTCTCAGTGATGTTGAAGGCGTTGGTGTATATCCAGGGAAGGCTTTGGGTACAAAATGTGCGCGGTCATGGAGATATACACAAGATGTTGGAAGTGATCCAGCTTATCCTGATGTCTCTGCTCGTGATGCTGCTGCTTTACGGGAATTACAGCTGCTTGGAAAGATTTAAAAAACTTTCGATTAAAGGGAAAAAATGCAAGCTGAAAAACAGCGATACTGCCGTTTGAATTCTATGATTGATGCCGATGACATTTTATGGTAGTGAAAGAGCCCGTTGTTTTATCTTTGGGGGGTGAGTTTGTGTGTGGGATTGATCTCCAATAAATCGGGCAAAATATCTATCAACCATATACTTAAAAAATGGATAAGCAGTGAAAAAACGTGAAGTAAAAATATTTTCAATAAGCATTTTGGGTGTGTACCTTATCTTAACGGGATGCTCTGCTCCCACCTATGGTACAGGTAAGGCAGCTTCTTTACAATTTTTTGAAGATGTTGCAAATATTACCTCGTTAACACCAACAAACAACAAGAGCCAGCTTGTTATGAAACTTCGTCCAAAGCTCGTTATACCAAACTCTAGTGCGCTTGGAATTTTACCGCTACCGCAGCAAGATGTAGCACAAGAGAGCTCTTTCAATGGAAAAGCAACATTGAATCAACATATTGGTGGTAAGAGAGTTTCTGTTCTTCCCCCAAAAGTATCCTCAATGAATGGTGATATTGATGATTCAAACAGTGTTTCACAGCTGAATGCCAAGCAACGACATGAGTATTTGCGTCGTAAAAGAGCACAAATTGGAAGTGCACAGTATCGTCGATATCTCACTGAGCCTCCTTTAAGTTATCGTCAACCGGCAAAGCTTGCGCCTATTGGTCAAAAGGGTAAAAAATGAAGCTTTAAAAGGGCGTGAAAGAAAAAGCGCTTAGAAAATGCGATCCGATAACAAGATCCGGTAACCTTTTAAAAGAGAACTCATTTTGTTAAAGATCAGTGTTATAGATTAAGAAAAGGAATCATTTTTGACGCCGCTTTTGAGCAAAAAAACCTTTAAGCAATTGCGCGGCTTCTTTTTCTTTGAAACCAGAATAGACCTCAGGACTGTGATGGCAAGTTGGTTGCTGATAAAGACGTGCTCCATGTTCAATAGCACCTCCTTTTGGATCACTGGTTGCATAATAGAGACGTCTTATGCGTGCAAATGAAATGGCTGCAGCACACATCGCACAAGGTTCAAGCGTTACATAAAGGTCACAATCAGGAAGTCTTTCGCTTTTGAATGCTTCGCAAGCCATACGGATAACGCGGATTTCTGCGTGTCCTGTAGGATCACATGCGGCTTTTATGGAGTTTCCAGAGCGTGCAATAATGACTTTGCCGCGGGTGATGACAGCACCTACAGGAACTTCATCTTTTTTTGCTGCCCATTGTGCTTCTAACAGGGCTATTTCCATGGGTGTCAAACTCATACTGTTCTTTCCATTTCAAGTGTAGAGAGCCAAAAGGTATCTTCATATTCATAGAGAGGCGTGTTGTGAAGTAAGTGAGCTCTTACCTTTTTAACGAAGGGGATATGATTGCTTTTAAAACTGTTTAAAACCAACTTGCAAGTAAATGGGTAGATTATGCAGCTAAAGGATAGAAAGTGATAAACGATTATGTTACTCCCCTTTTTCAGGATAAGCAGTATGGTGCGTGTGGATAATTTGCTGAACGTATTAGAAGAGATTGGTGTGAAAAGCAAATGAATGAAAACAGTGAGAGTGAGCGGATTGCTAAGAGATTAGCACGTGCTGGTGTTGCATCGCGTCGTGATGCAGAAATGATGATTCTTGCAGGTCGTATTGTTGTCAATGGTACAGTTGTGACGACGCCTGCTTTGAATGTTACGCGCTCTGATGTTATTAAAGTTGATGGCAAGCCTTTACCTCCTATGGAAAGAACGCGGTTATGGCTTTACCACAAGCCGGCAGGGCTTGTCACGACACACCGTGATCCTGAAGAGAGGCCGACAGTATTTAGCAATTTGCCGAAAGAAATGCCTCGTGTTCTTTCTGTAGGTAGACTTGATATTAATACAGAAGGGCTTTTGTTGCTAACCAATGACGGTGGTTTAGCACGTGTATTAGAGCTTCCTTTAACGGGGTGGGTACGAAAGTATCGCGTTCGTGCTCATGGAAGAGTGAAACAGAGTGCGCTTGATAATCTTAAAAATGGCATTGCGATTGATGGTATTTTTTATGGTTCAATTGAAGCGTCGCTTGAACGTGAACAAGGATCAAATATTTGGATTTCTGTAGCTTTGCGTGAAGGAAAAAATCGTGAAATAAAGAATGTTTTAGGCGCGTTAGGATTATCGGTTAATCGTTTAATTCGTGTATCTTATGGTCCATTTCAACTCTCTGACTTAGAAGAAGGAGCAGTTCGTGAGATAAAAGGTCGGATGCTACGGGATCAATTGGGGGAGCGTTTAATTATGCAAGCCAATGCAGATTTTGATGCTCCTATTCTCAAGCCTTTTTCAAATGCCGCAGTTTTTGCGGAAAAACGAAGTCATAAAGATCTTTCTGTTGCAAGTGATAGTTGGATTTCTTCAAGTGGTGGAGATGTACGGCGCAGACAGGGAGATGGTTCTGCTGAACGGGGTCGAACACGATTGACCACAAAGCTAGATAAAAAATTTATGGGCAAAGAGAAGAGCGAGGAGGGAAAAACAGAGCGTTTTTTGCCTCGTTCTCGCCGTTCTAATGTTTGGATGGCTCCTGGTGCTCGTCCTCAGAGTGCACGTAGAAAATCTTTTCACAGTGAGGATACTCCTCATGCTCATAAAAGTGATGTGTCTGGTAAGAGATCTTTCTATAGAGATAATGCAAAACAGTTAGAAGAAAAGTTATGGAAAAAGAAGGACGTTGGTTTTGATCAAAAACAGGGCAAAACTTCTTATGGTAAGACGCGTTTTCCTAGCAAGAAGGATGGCTTTTTAAAGAAAGAAGGAAAGGTTATGAAAGTCAGCCATGATGAACGTCTTTTGGAGAATAGGCAAAGAGCTAAATCATTTGATGGAGCTGTGAAGAAATCTAGAACACATAGCGGTCATGAAAAAACAGCGAAACGATTTGGAGGACCTCGTGCGGGTCGTCGGCGGTAAGTTTGCTGGGCGTGTTTTGTTTGCACCTGCGGGGCATTCCATTCGTCCAACGAGTGATCGTACGCGTGAAAGCCTTTTCAATATTCTTGCAAGCCGAGAACAACAATTTTGGACCAACAAACGCATTCTTGATCTTTTTGCTGGCACTGGTGCTTTGGGTATAGAGGCTCTATCGCGTGGGGCAAAAGCGGCTGTTTTTGTTGAGAACTCTGTTGAAGGGCGTGGACTGATACAAAAAAATCTTGAAGCTCTTGAATTACAGTCAATTGGGCGCATCTTGCGTCGTGATGCTACCAAACTTGGCAATATTGGCACAATGCTTCCATTTGATGTAGTTTTTGCCGATCCTCCCTATAGCCATTGTTTAGGTGAGCGTGCTTTTGTGCAGGCATTACAAGGAGGCTGGGTAAAAGCTGATGCACTTTTCGTGCTTG
>NZ_HE997540.1:208513-354928 GCF_000312545.1 Bartonella senegalensis OS02 | reverse complement strand
TTATGTTTATCAAGTCACAAAGTCGTATCATTTTGTGTCTTTTTGAAAAGGGTTATAGTTTGACACTCGGTTTTGTACTAATTGGGAGAGAGGTGGTATTAAGTAGGAATATGTGTTAATTTATTGTTTTTGTAAGTGTTTTTTACCATTAAATGAGAGTTTTATCAAATTGGATTTTAACAGCTAAAATTGCAAAAAAGAATCAAAAGTAGCAAAAATCGGAGTTTAGTGATAAAAAGATCATAAAAAAAGCGGCTAGAGCTGCACGTGTTAGAAGCAGATTTTTTTCATCCACAAGATCATAGGCGGTGCTCCTGAAAGTGTTTCGCAACAAGGAAAATAGCAACACCTGTTGCTATAACCATAGTGGTGGTGAGTGTCGTCCATTGCACTGGAGCATGACCTGCCAACAAGCCTCCAAGACCTGAGAAAGACACAATGATTGGTGTAAGGGCTTCTGCCTTAAAAAAAATCCGTTGAATCCTTTGTTCCCAAGGTTTGATAATTGGAGGAAACAAAAGCACTTTTCACCCATAATCTTGCTTCTTCTGCACGCCGGTGCACAAGACCTTGTAAGCGCTTACCATCCGCTTTGGTCCATTTTTGTAATTCGGCTGGTACCTCTTCATAATCACCGTTATTGAGTTTTTTAAAAGGGGCGAGTTGCAAAAAAACTGTTGTTCCAAGGTAATGTCTCGCATATACAGTTGAGAATGCGGAAAGGGTAACGTGTGGTGTACACGAATATCCTCTTCCTTCACACCCATTCGTTTTGCAAACTTAGCGCGTTGCCGCTCATTGAGCACATTCTCCAAAAAAACGCGTCATAAAAATTGCTCAGAATCCCTTAAAGTTGAGCCCTTTCAACCTGAAATGCCCATTCAAGCCATGGTGTTAAAATTTCAAGATCAGAAGCCTCAATTGTTATACCTGTCCAAATTCTAAGGCCTGGAGGTGCATCTCTATACGAACCAATATCATAAGCGGCTCCTTCCTCATCAAGACGCTTTACGATTGCTTTTATAAAAGATACCCGCTTTTCAGTATCCAAAGCAGTAACCATTGGATCAACAATATCTAAACAAACAGATGTGTTAGAACGCACTTGAGGATCTTTTGCCAAATATTCTAACCACGGTGTTTTGCGAATAAAAGCATCAAGTACTGCAAAATTTTTCTCAACTCGCGCCATTAATGCACGCAAACCACCTTGTGCCTTTGCCCACTTTAATGCATCAAGAAAATCTTCAACACATAGTAAAGAGGGAGTATTGATGATTGCTCCTTTAAAAATATTTTCGTTCAATTTTCCATCTTTTTTCAGACAGAAAATTTGCGGCATAGGCCAAGCTGGAACATAACTTTCAAGCCGCTCAACAGCACGAGGACTTAAAATTAATATACCATGTGCAGCTTCACCTCCCAAAACTTTTTGCCATGAAAAAGTAACAACATCTAATTTTGAAAAATCAAGATTTTGCGCAAAAGCTGCGGATGTTGCATCACAAATTGTCAATCCTGCTCGCTTCTCTGGAATGAAATCTGCGTTAGGAATACGTACGCCAGAAGTCGTCCCATTCCATGTAAAAACAACATCACGATCAAAATCCATTTGTGTTAAATCTGGTAACTCCCCATAAGGAGCTTCAAAACGGCGCACATCAGAAAGCTTTAATTGTTCAACAACATCTGTAATCCACCCTGTACCAAAGCTTTCCCACGCCGCCATATCGACGCCACGTTCACCTAATAAAGACCATAGAGCTGTCTCAACAGCACCAGTATCCGAAGCAGGGACAATCCCTATACGATAATCAGAAGGCACTTCAAGAATCTCACGGATTAAATCAATAATTTCAGCAAGTCTTAATTCTGCTTCTCTTGACCGGTGCGAACGCCCAACCAATGCTTTTTTAAGAACTTCTAGAGTCCAGCCAGGTCGTTTGCTACAAGGGCCTGAAGAAAAATTAGGATTATTTGGACGACAAGTTGGTTTTTTAAACATCATCATTATTCTCCCCTTTTAGATGATTTGCCTTCCTTTAAAGAAAAAAGAATTATTATAAAAGGCCTATATCAATAGCCTCTTTAAGACAAAGATCAAAAATAGTTTCTATTTATTTTGTCGGCTTAATATAAACGGAAACTTTGTGAAAACTATTTCTCTCAACCATGCCTCTAGATTGATTCTTTAAAAGATTTACCGTATCTCACCACGATAAAACAGCATCTTGATAATAAAACACTAACGCATTACACTATACCTATCAAGTTTATTTTATAGAAAAAGCAACTATAATCGCCCAGAATACGGAAATAAAATTACAAAAAATCAATTATTTTTCTTTTGATAGCTGGACAGAGAAAATTTTAATGTTATAACCGCAAACGTTCACGTGCTTTGTGAAATGTGCCCAGATAGCTCAGTTGGTAGAGCAGCGGACTGAAAATCCGCGTGTCCGTGGTTCGAATCCGCGTCTGGGCACCACTTTTTGTTTTTAGCACATTGAAAGAGAGAAGCTTTTTATTTTAATTGTCTATTTTTAGTCCATCTCTTGTCATTTTACAATTTCACCTAATTTGTTGTTATTTGCTCCGTATTTTTCTCTGAAGTCAACGCTAAGATTTCTCTTTTTCTCTACCTTAAGGCTCTCCCTATATGGCTTTGGAAATAGACCTTGAAGCACCCAATTGCAAATTTTTGTTGTGGAGACACTAAAAAGCTGTGCACATTACGAGTGTTAAGTGGAGTCATATCACGCGATTTAACTTATTACAGTCTTTAGGTCGTTTATAATAGCAAAAGCGCTTTTGACTTATTGTTGATATAAGGAGCACATAGCTCCTTCCTTATCTGGAGGAAATCCTTGCCTCATTTGGTCAGTATGTCGAGCGCTTCAAACACGAAATTAGTTTACAAAAATTAATTGCAGCAATTGATACGGGCAAGAAATAGTTATGGCTGCTATTAAATGATGAGGACCGGTTTTTAGCATTTGTCACGACGTAAATATAACTAGATGGTTTTAAGCAAGAAACCGGTTGTTACATATCTATCGCCATCATCAAATATCCATCTCCATTACCTTTCTATTTTTTTATGTTCTGTAAACTGGGCTGCTAAGAGATTTTTTTTGTATTTAAAATTTGCAAATTTATTTGTTAGATGTGTTTAATTTCATATTTCCAATCTTTGAGTTGTGTAAGAGCCTTTGCAATTTGTCCTCGATGACACATACACACATCAGTTTCAAAGCAAGTAATTGCAACACGCCTTTTATCCAAAAAAGCTGGTATAATTTTTCTATTGCATGAGGATTATTTTTAAGGGTTGTCTTTTGGTAATCCTCAAAAAGATGTTCATAATCTTCTCGTGTTTTCAGATTGCGTCTTTTTTCAGAGGCAATTCCAAATTCAGGCATGTGCACATATTCAATGCCAATGTTGTTTACAGCGTTCTCTAATTGCCTTTTCAAAAACCCATGTTGTCTACTTATGGAATTTTTACGAACATCACACAAAATTTTGATATTGTTTTTTATAAGGCAATACAGATACAGATAATTCTCAAGAGATTTTCCTTCATAGCCAATGGTAAAAAAGCAAGGCTTCTCATCTTTATCAGAGAGGATGAAGGCATGTTTGGTGTTACAAATATTTGATTTCCTTGTGTGAAAAGGGTGGGGGTGCTGGGAGGAGAAGTCCCCCATAACGTCAAGCAGCTTTTGTGTCGAAATCCTCTTCATATCTTGCTCTATTTCCTTTAAAAAGACTTCGACCGCTTGATTCATTTTTTTAATTTGTTCGTCATCACGATTGATACGTTTGATTCTCATGCGCAAGTAATCTGATCTGCATACAAAATGCGGATTATAGCTTATGAAATGACACCATTTACGTCCAGTACAAGCCATTTGGAATTGCATTTGCGCAAGATATTCAGGCTTGATATTGCCATCCATAAAGAAGCGGATATGATTTTGTGACTGTGGGCATTTGACCTCAACTAAACCGTCCTTACTAACAAACCCATCAGGGCTTGCACTGACCATTTCTATTTTAGGGTGTTGGAAGCAATCAAGGTTTCTCTTTATGCGTTATTTGGCAAATCTGTTTACAAGGTAACAGAGAGGAGGAAAAAGAAAATGGGAGATCATGATGATCTTTCGTATCTTTGTGTCAGACAAACGACTTTCAAGTATTATACAGATCGTAAAAAACTACGCAGATGGTGTGAATGATTTATCAAATTTTGTAAAAGCAACAGTGATCAGTTCTAAATTCTTCTAATTTTTACAGCAAGAATAACTGATTTAGAATGAAGATATATTTTATATCTTACTATTGTGGTCTTGATGGTTCGTAGAACTGAAGATTGCAAAAAAGCTGAAATGAGGAGTCGCACTTTCTCTAACGTTTCGTTATAAGGAAACGTTTGTTTTTGAATGCTGGTTTTGTTTGACCAAACACGACGGAGAGAGTTATGGCCAATGTAGTAGTTGTAGGCACACAATGGGGCGATGAAGGAAAAGGTAAAATTGTAGATTGGTTGTCGGAGCGGGCTGATATCGTAGTCAGATATCAAGGTGGGCACAATGCAGGTCATACATTGGTTGTTGATGGCGTTCATTATAAATTATCACTTTTACCATCTGGTTTAGTTCGTGGGAAGTTATCAATTATCGGTAATGGTGTTGTCGTTGATCCTCATCATTTTGTAGCAGAATTAAAAAAACTACGTGATCAGGGTGTAAAAATTACACCGGAAATTTTGCGTATTGCTGAAAATGCTCCCTTGATTCTCTCTTTGCATCGCGATCTTGATGCAACCCGCGAAAGTGGTTTATCCGGTTTAAAAATTGGTACGACAAAGCGTGGTATTGGTCCGGCTTATGAAGATAAGGTAGGGCGTCGTGCTATCCGTGTGATGGATTTGGCGGAAGCTAATACGCTTATGGCTAAGATTGAACGACTTTTGCGACATCATAATGCTTTACGTCGTGGGATGGGCGTTGCAGAGATTGATTCTCAAGCGCTGTATGATGAATTGATGCAAGTAGCGGATGAAATTCTACCCTTTATAGATTGTACGTGGCGTCTTTTGGATGAAAGTTATCGAATGGGCAAACATGTTCTTTTTGAAGGTGCACAAGGTGCTTTATTAGATAATGATTTCGGGACTTATCCTTATGTGACGTCATCCAACACAGTTGCTGGGCAAGCGTGTACCGGCTCAGGTATGGGACCTAGTGCAATGCATTATGTTTTGGGTATTGCAAAAGCTTATACAACACGTGTTGGAGAAGGGCCTTTTCCGACAGAGCAGATAAATGATATTGGCGAATTTCTTGGAAAACGTGGGCATGAATTTGGTGTTGTGACTGGTCGAAAACGTCGATGTGGCTGGTTTGATGCTGTCTTAGTCCGTCAAATGGTAATGATTTGTGGTGTTCAGGGTATAGCATTGACAAAGCTTGATGTTTTGGATGGCTTGGATGAAATTAAAGTCTGTATTGGTTATGAACTTGATGGGAAAAGAATTGATTATTTACCCTCTTCTATGGGAGCACAATCTCGTGTGAAACCTATTTACGAGACATTAGAAGGTTGGAAGAAAGCAACAGCACATGCGTTGAGCTTCGAAGATTTACCAGTGCAGGCTATCAAATATATACGCTATATTGAAGAACTGATTGGTGCACAGGTGGCTTTATTATCCACGAGTCCCGAGCGTGAAGATACTATCCTTATTACGGATCCTTTTACAAATTAACCATTACTTTGAGATTTCCGTGTAGGTTTTCAGTTTGTTTTTGTGTTTTGCTACGAAGAGAGTCTTAAGAACAAATGAGAGAAAGGTGCAAAAGAGCATTGTTTATTTTTCATATTCATTTTACACTATTTAGATAGTTGTATCAATATAAGTGATAATCAATTGAGAAGGCTAAAATAAAGGTTTTTTTGGCCCTAAAGCTCAGATTTCTTTTCTCAGTTTAAGGAAGATTGTAGAGCATATGGTAGATTTCGTTGGAATCTTAAAAAAGACAATCAATGCGCAAAATAATGTTACAACAAGACTGCGTAAGCAGATTTATAAACGAGCTATCGAAACATTAGAACAGCAATTTTTAGCAACGAGAGTACCCCAAGCAATAGCAGATGAGCAAAGAAAGATTTTGCAAAGTGCTATTGCAACGGTTGAAGCAGAATATTTAGCGGTTGAAAAGGAATTGCTTTCTTCAGTTATTGGGTGGAACCCTAAAAGTATAACGCAATCTGGGAAGTACACATACACCTCTCTATTACCGCAAGGCCATGAGTTTTCAGTGGTAGAAACAGAAGGAAGACAGGATTCTATTATAAGTTCAAAAAACCATCAGGTGTTTGTTGGGTCTTCTGTTTCAGCTTTGTCAGATGCAGAGCCCGTCAATATGGAAGCTTGTTTGGCTTCTCAGTGTACTGAAAACAATACGTTAAGGGTTTCTCCTTTAGCTTCTCCTTCCCAAGGAGATAATCCACACATTGTTTCACATATTTTTTCTCAAGCTATGCGTCGTGCTAATAGGGCATCGATGCAAAGGCGTATTGTAATAAGTGCTGCTTTTTTTATCGGTTTTTTCACTTTAATGATTGGTATTTGTTTTGTTGGTGGACGTATGCTTGTATCAAGTGATCCTCAGTTTTTGGGAGGAAATGTCCAAGCTTCTCACGTGTTATCACAGGCATTTTCAGTCAAAAGAAAGTTAACACAACGCTTATTAGAAGATGGCAGTGAAGTTGATACCAATTTAGAGCAAACGACAGTTTCTTCGAATGCAGAAGGAATCTCAACAGCTGTTTCAAGCAATTTACAATCAATGGAACAGCTAGGTGAAGCTGTCTTTTATCAAGCACGTACGGATTATGATGCAGAAAAAGTTGCAACGGGGAGTGCACGTTGGACGCTTATAAAGAGAGATCCAGAAGAATCGGCTATACAAGGAGATATAACAATTCCAGATAAAGGATTATCATTACGGTTAATTTTACGTCGTAATACTGACGTGTCTTTTCCTGCAGCATATATTATGGATCTTATTTTTATTCTTTCTGATAAATTTTCAGGCCAAGCTATAAGCAATGTTCAAGCATTAACTTTTAAAGCAAGTGAACAGTCCATTGGTCAGGCTTTAACAAGGACTGTTGCAGCAAAGATTGATGATGATTTTTTTCTTGTTGCTTTGAGCGGAAAACATCCATTTCTTAACCGAAATTTACAATTGATGAAGGAATTAGATTGGATGCGTTTAGTCCTGACTGATAAAAACGGACGTACAAACGAATTAACTTTCGCAAAAGGACCAACAGGTGAGTCTATTTTTAATAAGGTTATTGGAAAATGGCTTGAGCAACCAGAAAAACTAACAGTTCTTGGACAGAAAAAATAACTCTCAATGCAAATGATAGGAAAAGTTTAAAGAGAACTTTTCATACAAAAATTGTTTGGCAGCTCAATGGAAAGACAAAGAGCAAGCCTATACTGGCTCTTTGTCATTTAACACGCGCAGATAATTGACTCTACACTTAAGCTTCAGGAGTTTCACACTTGATTTTGGGATTGATTTTGGGATAAAGCAGAAGCCTTGATAGAATTTTGTACTTTTTCAAATGCACGCATTTCAATTTGTCTTACACGTTCGCGACTGATGTTAAATTCACTTGAGAGCTCTTCTAATGTTAGCGGTATATCGCTTAAACGACGTGCTTTAAAAATGCGTTTTTCACGTTCATTTAAATTATCCATGGCGTTTGTTAGCATGGAACGACGATTCTCCAATTCATTTTGTTCGATTAAAATTTGCTCCTGATTGTTGGAATCATCCACCAGCCAATCCTGCAATTCGCTATTTTCACCTTCTTTTGTTCGAAGTGGCGCATTGAGCGAAGTATCACCACCAAGTCGACGATTCATCGACACAACTTCATCTTCTGTGACATTCAATTGGGTTGCAATTCCTTTCACTTGCTCTGCGTTAAGGTCACCATTGTCAAGTGCTTGAAGCCTGCTCTTTAATTTACGAAGGTTGAAAAACAAGCGCTTTTGATTAGCAGTTGTTCCTATTTTCACCAAACTCCAAGACCGCAATACATATTCTTGGATTGACGCTTTAATCCACCATATTGCATAGGTTGCAAGGCGAAAGCCGCGTTCAGGTTCAAAACGCTTAACAGCTTGCATAAGTCCAATATTGCCTTCTGAAATGACCTCCCCAATGGGCAGTCCGTAGCCACGATATCCAACTGCAATTTTGGCTACAAGGCGCAAATGGCTGGTTACCAATTTATGCGCGGCTTTTAGATCGTTATACTTACGGTAACGCTGCGCCAACATATATTCTTCTTTTGGCTCAAGCATTGGAAAACGACGTACTTCCTCCAGGTAACGATTCAATCCTCCGTCACCTGTTGTTACTGATAGCAGATTCATATGGGCCATATAGCACCCTCCTTTTACATGAATTCCCTTAATAAGGCAAATTCGATTTACAGACATTATAAACATCTCTACAAACTCAGTGTACCATAATTTTCGATTTTGTTCAAAAAGAGATATTTTATTGTGAAATCATGAGAGGGTTAAAAGTTTCAATTTATTTTTTTAAAATGCTTGATAAGTTCAGCCATATCTTGAGGGAGCGGTGAAGAAAAAGACAGAATTTTACCTGTAGCGGGATGTTCAAAGGTAAGACTGGCTGCATGAAGAGCTTGTCGGTTGAATTGATCGATTGCATTTTTAATGATAGTATTAAGCGTATTGGATTTTGTTTTAAAAGCGTTACCATAAACAGTATCCCCTATGAGCGGGTGTCCGATATGAGCCATATGAACACGGATTTGGTGAGTCCTTCCAGTTTCCAGACGACATTCCAGAAGACTGGCAAAAGGTGTTTTGTCTGTAGAGATTTCATATTTTTCTAGGAGAGAGAAGTGTGTAACAGCATGACGAGCATGGGGGCATTGGTTATGGATGACAGTCTGCTTTGTTCGATTCTGCGGAGAACGACCAAGGGGGGCATCAATTGTCCAAACATTGCGGTTAGGAGATCCCCAAATCAAGGCATGATAACGTCGATCTAATGCGCTAGTTCGTCCGTGATCAGCAAATTGTGCACTGAGGCTTTTATGAGCAAGGTCGTTTTTGGCGACAACTATGACTCCACTGGTATTTTTATCGAGACGATGCACAATGCCTGGACGCTTAACACCACCGATACCAGACAAGCTCTTACCACAGTGATGGATAAGGGCATTCACTAATGTTCCGGTCCAATTACCATTGCCAGGATGAACAACGAGACCAGCCGGTTTATTGATAACAATGACATGATCATCTTCAAAAAGAATGTCCAATGCAATAGCTTCACCGTCAGGTTCTGCATCACGAAGAACAGGCATTGTCAATTCGACGATTTGATTGGATTTTAATTTTGTTTTTGGCTCCTTTATAAGTTGACCATCAACTTTAAGATAGCCTTCACGGATGAGGACTTGTAGACGTGAACGTGACAGCACATTGTGATATTTTTTAGCAAGCCACTGATCGAGTCGTTGCCCAAGAGCATCTTCATCCGTTATTCTTTGTGTGACCATACAATTCCTATTAAGCTTTTCAGAAGATCCTTTTACCAGTATGAAATTGCTTTGGTATCGAGAAATTCTTTAATTCCCCAATGTCCTCCTTCACGAGCACGTCCAGAAAATTTTACGCCTCCAAAGTAACTTCCACTTGGCAGTCCATGTCCGTTAACTTCTACCATACCAGAGCGTACTTGTGCAGCAATACGACGACATTTACTCCGATCTTGCGATTGTATATAGTTTGTAAGACCATAGTCAGTGTCATTGGCCAAGGTGACAGCTTCATCTTCTGTATTAAAAGGAAGAATAGAGAGAACAGGACCAAAGATTTCTTCTCGAAAGATACGCATATGAGGTTTCACATCGGCAAAAACTGTTGGGCGTACATAATAACCGCGTTCCATTCCCATTGGCAAACCAGTTCCCCCTGCGACAAGGGTTGCTCCTTCATCAATTCCAGATTGAATAAGATCTTGGATTTTATCATATTGTTGTTTTGAAACGACTGGACCAATATGATTTCCAGTTTGGTATCCTGGTCCTACCTTTGTTTTTTCGGCAATATCTTTGGCTGTTTTGATAGCTTTGTCATAGATAGCTTGTTCCACAAGCATACGTGTTGGTGCATTACAGCTTTGTCCACTATTATAAAAACAGTGTTTTACACCGCGCTGCAGAGCATCTGTATCAGCATCAGCAAAGATAATATTTGCTCCTTTACCTCCCAGTTCTAGACAGACCCGTTTCAGAGTATTGCTAGCATTTTTAGAAATATCTTTTCCTGCTCTAGTTGATCCGGTAAAGCTGATCATTTCTAAGTCTTTATGAGCAGAGAGGTAAGAGCCAACATTGGCGCCATCACCATTGATTAAATTAAAAACGCCAGAAGGTAAGCCAGCTTCATCCAAAATTTCAGCAAAGAGCATAGCAGAAAGAGGAGCAATTTCAGAGGGTTTTAAGACCATAGTGCAGCCAGCTAAGAGAGCAGGGATAACTTTAAGAGTCACTTGGTTCATGGGCCAATTCCATGGGGTAATCAGCCCTACCACTCCAATAGGATCGTAATGAAGAATCGCTTGTTCATTTCCCTCTATTAAAATTTTTTGGAATGAAAACTCTTTGTAAGCTTTGATAAAGTTGCGAATATGAGAACTACCGGTTGCGGTTTGTGCATTAAGAGCCATATCAAGAGGTGCTCCCATCTCCATTGAAATGGTTTTTGCCATATCACCTGAGCGTTTTTCATAGATCTCTAAAATTTTTTCAACGAATCTAAGCCGTTCATGGGGTGAGGTTGTTTTCCAAGTTTGAAAAGCTTCTTTAGCAGCATTAATTGCTTTATCTGCATCTTTCGTACACCCAAGACTAATGACAGCACACGCCTCTTCTGTTGAAGGGTCAATGACATGTAAATCATGAGGAGTGTTTGGATCGTCCCATCGACCATTGATATAAAATTTCCGCTTATTCAACATGATGCACTCCCTATTTTTTCTATTATTGAAATTTTACTCTATTTGAGACCTTTTTAACAAGAATAACAAGGATAATCTCACCAAAGGTAAAGAAATTTGATCATAACAAGGCTGAAGAGCTGAAAAAATAACAGTCAGAATAGCTCTTTGTATTAATTTATATAAAGTATTAATCTATATAAAAGAGGACAGAAAGAGAAGAATGAGCGATTTTTCTGTATTTTTTGTAATAATAATTTACTTTAAAATCAATCTATTAAGCTAGATAAGAGCATGAATTTTGCAATTGAGACACTCAATGTTGAGGAGGAGGCATTGAGAGGAATGAGAGCCTTCTTTTTTCGTTAGAAAGTGACCGTTAGCAAAAGGTTATTAACCTTCATAGTGTAGTCTCTATGCATTCTTTTTGAAGAGGTAATTGTTCCTATTGCTATAAGTTTGTTGGGTATCATGCATAATTCGAAAACAAAATCCATTTCTACATCTTCTTTATCTAATAAGAATACACAAGGTGTATCAGAAAAAATTGCACCTTCTAAGATTGCTGAGATATTTCCTTATCCGGAAGTGTGGAAAAAGGCTTTTACACTCGGACAAAATGTACGTTTTACTCGAACACCAGAAGTTGAGATTTTACGCCGTCGCATAGAAGCCGATCCAATTTTTGCACAACAGTTTAAAGTTTTTACGAAGAAAGAGCAAAAGAATCTTACAAAAACAATACATTATAACAAGAAAACAACAAATCTTTCGCCGATTAAAAAAGTGATCAATTCTCGATCAATAGAGAATAAAGCGTCAACTTGTCATTCAACGGTTCTGGAGCAGTTATCACAGCAAACTGTTCCTATGTCGCTTGAGAAAGATGCAGGGAAACGTAAGTTACAAGTAGAAAATATAGTGCAAAAAACACAGCCTATATTTTATCTTTCTGATGACGCATTTTTTGAGTGTCAGGCCCTTATGTTAGAACAGGTTGACACTAAAATTTTGGAACAAGATACCAAACGGATTGATTTTACAAATAACAAGGTGACGCTGAATACAGCACATACCTTTGATGAGTCAATTACTGCTCTTTACCGTGTTCTTGAATATCGTTTCCCACAATTTTACAATTCCATTACATCCGAGTCCTCACAGGAGGAGTGTCAGGGAATTACAGAAACTTCTGACTTAATGTATGCAAAGAATGAAATTGTGAAAGAGGTTCAAAAGTGTCATTCTGAAGTAATTGTTGAAGATTATGCTCAGACATTAAAGGATACAGGTGCGACTAACGAGCCTAAAAATAGCGATAATATGGGCATTTGTATAAAAGAAAATGTAGTGAAAAATTCAGAAAATTTGTCTCTCATGAAAGCAAAAGGAAAAGCATTACGATCCATGAATGCGTCCTTAGACAATTACGATTCTGTTTTTATGCAAAATGCTCACTCTCTTAATTATGGCAATTATGAATTTCCTCCCATTGATTTATTGCAGGAGCCTGTTTTTCATGAAGGTACAGTGATTCCGCAGGAAACATTGGAGCGCGGTGCTGGACTTTTGGAGAGTGTTTTGGAAGATTTTGGCATTAAAGGTGAAATTATCCATGTTCATCCAGGGCCAGTGGTAACAATGTACGAATTTGAGCCCGCAGCTGGAGTAAAATCATCGCGGGTCATCAATCTTTCTGATGATATTGCTCGTTCTATGTCTGCTATTTCTACACGTGTTGCTGTGATTCCTGGACGCAATGTCATTGGCATTGAGTTGCCCAATGCGATTCGTGAAACCGTTTATTTGCGGGAATTAATCCAATCGAGTTCTTTTCGTGAAAGCCAATTTAAGTTAGCTCTTGCTTTGGGCAAGGGGATTAATGGAGAGCCTGTCATTGCAGAATTAGCAAAAATGCCTCATTTGTTGGTTGCGGGAACAACAGGATCGGGCAAATCTGTTGCGATTAATACAATGATTTTATCGATTCTTTATCGTATGACACCACAGCAATGTCGTTTGATCATGGTTGATCCTAAAATGCTAGAATTGTCTGTTTATGATGGTATTCCACATCTTTTAACGCCTGTTGTGACAGATCCGAAGAAAGCGGTAACAGCTTTAAAATGGGCTGTTCGTGAAATGGAAGAACGCTACCGGAAAATGGCTAAGTTAGGTGTACGTAATATTGATGGTTTTAATGCACGCGTTGCACTTGCAGCACAAAAAGGTGAAACGATCATGTGTACTGTACAATCGGGTTTTGATAAGGAAACTGGGGAAATGCTTTATCATGAAGAAGCAATGGATCTCACGCAACTTCCTTATATCGTTGTGATTGTCGATGAAATGGCCGATCTCATGATGGTGGCGGGTAAAGAAATAGAGAATGCTATTCAGCGCTTAGCGCAAATGGCGCGTGCAGCAGGTATTCACCTTATTATGGCAACACAGCGTCCTTCTGTTGATGTCATCACGGGCACGATTAAAGCGAATTTTCCGACCCGTATTTCTTTTCAGGTCACATCAAAAATTGATAGTCGTACAATCTTGGGAGAACAAGGTGCAGAAACACTTTTAGGCCAAGGAGATATGCTTCATATGGTTGGTGGTGGGCGCATTATGCGTGTTCATGGGCCTTTTGTTTCTGACGGAGAAGTTGAAGCTATTGTTGCGCATCTTAAAATGCAAGGAAAGCCTGATTATTTAGCCACAGTAACGGATAGTGAAGACGATAACAAAGAGGGAGAGACAGCTGATTCAGTTGCAGAAGTTTCTGCAGCAGAAAACCTTAGTGAAGAGGGTGAGGAACTTTATATGCAAGCTGTCAAGATTGTTATGCGTGATAAAAAATGTTCAACATCTTATATTCAACGCCGGCTTGCAATTGGTTATAATAAGGCAGCCTCTCTCGTGGAGCGCATGGAAGAAAAAGGCATTGTTGGAGCCGCTAATCATGTCGGGAAACGTGAGATTCTCATTGATGATTTACGATCGTAAACAAGACAATTTAAAAGATACATGACTTTAAACAAGATTGGATGGTCATTATCGTGAGAGTGAATATTTGATTATTTCAACGGCGCGCGTGTTGCTATGTAACCATTTTTTTACTATGAAAGATTAAAGAGGCAATATATTGATTTATAATAATCTATTGTTTTGCATGTTGAATGAGAGACCTTAATATCGTAAGTTTCTTTCATTTCAATCTCTCTATATTGAAGCAATCAAAACCATTCACTTGCACATTACAAGCGGGGGTGAACATGTGGAGAAAAAACCTTCAAGAAAGGAGTAAAAATGGCTCTTATGAACCGTCTTAAGTGCCAAGAGCTGATGCAACATTTTGAGCTAGCAAAGAATATGATGGTGCCGACGTGCCCCTTCATAAGTTTAAAGCTTGTGGTGTACAGTGGCTATCTTTATACCATTCACGAGCGGCAACCCAATGGCGTTCTGTTCTTTGTGAAGAAGATGCAGAACAGGAAGTAACACTTTGTATTAAGGCTGCAGAACAGCAGGGTAATAAAAAGAAGGTTGGAGATATATTTACCATTTTGGGGGTATCTAGAATGTAAAGCAATGAGATGAACTTTCCTTCGAGGACTAAAGAGCTTTTGTTTTTCCTCTATTTTGCACTATTATCTTTACGCTTATAAAGGGGCACGTCGGCACCATCATATTCTTTGCTAGCTCAAAATGTTGCATCAGCTCTTGGCACTTAAGACGGTTCATAAGAGCCATTTTTACTCCTTTCTTGAAGTTTTTTTCTCCACATGTTCACCCCCGCTTGTAATGTGCAAGCGAATGGTTTTGATTGCTTCAATATAGAGAGATTGAAATGAAAGAAGCTTACGATATTAAGGTCTCTCATTCAACATGCAAAACAATGGATTATTATAAATCAGTACCTTGCATCAGGTTGTGGAAATATTTTTTGGTCAAAGAATGCAACAGTGTATTTTTGTTTGTTCTTTTGTGGCTGCTATGATTGACGAACGTTTTTTTTTAATCAAGTGAAGCACGACAAAATATTAAAGAATGCTCTGTAGGTTTTGTTGCGTTAGATAGTTTGCAGGGCTATACTCAATCTTTTGTAATGTTGTCTATTGATGTTATTGATTATGAAGTATTTTTGTTGAAAGCTTCTGGGAAAGAAGATTTTTCTCTTAAAGTGATTAGTTTGGGTGATGTAACTAATCCGTTGCCGTTATTAATGAAAATGCAACGGTATAGGAGACTTTTTCTCATTTTTATTTTGGTGATGAAAGGGTCAAAATTTTGCTACAGACAGTTGGTAATGGGAGACCAGCCAAAACCATTTTATGGAGGTGTCTGTACATGAAGTTGGCATTATTTTCTTGAAAGGAAAATCAGTAATTCTTACAGGTTGTGTGTATGTTCTTAAAGGAAGAGATTTTGGAGTATAAACAAGACTTTATCGTTTTATGCAAGAGTTTTGCTACGATATTTTCCCTAGAAAATGGATAAGAAGAGTTGCTTTTGTGATATATCAAACAGAGTTAGGTGAAATTGTTAAGTCTCTATCTTCTTCTGTTGGATGGTCTCTTTTCCGTGAACTTACCAATCAATTTTATAAGGAGCGGTATCGTATATTCAGCGATTTTATTGAGGCGTTTATGATGTGGAGTGAACAGATTTTTTGAGGATCGGGTGATGGTTGTTAAAAATGGTTTTATGTTAAACTCTCTGCTTTGCCAATTTTTAATGCCAAATATAGTGTCTTAATGAGTTTGGTGATTTTGGTGTTTTGAAGATGCAAGAAAAGCCACAAGAAAAAAAAGCTGAAGATTTCAATACAAAAACATCGAGTCTCTCGGAGGTGGAGCGTTCAGCTTTTCGTGAGATTGCAGAACGCTTGCGCGATGAATTGGATTCATCGGTAGAGGGGAGGCATTTTGTTGAAGAAACAGGCAATGAATTGCCATATGCACAGGAATTGTCTGAAAATACCATAGAAGAAACTCTTGTAAAAGAACCAACAGCAGTTTTATCATTATTGGATACAGCTACTGATGGTGTTTTGTGGTTGAATGAACGAGGCTTCATTCAAGCGGTCAGTTGTTCTGCTTTGGCATTAACCGGTTATGAAATAAATGAATTACTCTCTCAGCCATTATCATCATTATTTACTTTGCAAAGTTGCTCTTTGGTTGAAAAATATTTTCAGTTGATCCGTATGAAGGGAAAAAATCAAGCTTTTATTCGTGGTGAAACAGCTGATTTAGTGACGAAAAATTATAAGAATATAACTGTTTCTATGACAATGGTATCTCTGCGACAAGGCAATTATGCTGTTATACTGCATGATATGACAAGTATAGTGCTGCCTTTAGATAAAAAGGCCGAAGAGAATAAAATGGTTGGAATTGTTCATGAAATGCGGACACCTTTAAATGCTCTCATCGGTTTTGCAGAAATTATGAGGGATGGTCGTTTCGGTACGATAGACAATGAGCGTTATCGCGGATATTTACGTGATATTATCTCTTCTGGAAAACATATATTATCGCTGGTCAATCAATTACTAGAGTGCTCGAAAGCAAATCATTCTGATTCAAATAATCAGAACAATAGACCGGTTATAGCTGAAACATTTGATGTGATATCCTGTTTGCGTGCGAGTATAGCTTTTCTTGAAACACAAGCAAATCATAATGGTATTATCATGCGCATTGTTGCACCGATTTATGTGCCATTTATTGGTATATCGCAACAGATTTTTCGGCAGATCATATGGAATCTTCTTTCTAATGCTATCCGTTTTACACCATCGGGGGGACAAATCATTGTGCACGTTTCTTATGGCAAAGAAGAGAAAGTAAAGGTTTCAGTGAGTGATAATGGTGTAGGGATGAATGATGAAGAAATTTTACAAGCATTGCAACCTTACGGTCAGGTAGAGCGCAAAGATGGTCGCTCTGGTGACAGCGTTTTTATTGGCACTGGCCTGGGACTACCGATGTGTAAAGCAATGGTAGAAGAAAGTGGAGGCCAATTTTTGTTGTTTTCAAAACCCAATCAGGGAACAACTGTAGAAATGTTTTTTCCTGTTTTTCATGCATGAAACCACGCATCAATTTATTTTTTCTTAGCTAGCAAGTCTCTGATTTCTGAGAGAAGTTGTTGTTCTACAGACATCTTTTTTGAGCTTTCCTGTTCTTCTTGTTTTCGGCGTATTTTATTCATGCCTTTAACAAAGAGAAAGAGAACCCACGCAATAATGAGAAAGTTGATAAGCAAAGTGATAAAGTTGCCATAGCTAATGGTTGCTCCGGCCGCTTTAGCTGCACTCAAAGTAGCCTGTTTTTCACCGGCAAGCTGAATAAACATGTTAGAAAAGTCAATCCCACCCGTGATAAGACCAATAACTGGCATGAAAATATCATTGACAATTGAATTGACTAAGCCACCAAAAGCACCCCCTATAATCACACCGATGGCGAGATCAATCATATTACCTTTTAGGGCAAATTCTTTGAATTCTTTAAACATTGCGTTTTCCCCTTTGTATATGTGACACACAGTAATTTTAATTATCGCTTTTGATAAAAAAGGAAAGGGCAGTTTTCACCTTCTTGCAGTATTATATGAAAAATATCAAAATCCTTGTAAGACTATTATAACATGTTAAAGATTTAACGAGGAGCTGTATTTGAATTGATAGAATGGAAGGGTAGCTTATAAATTTCAAACGGACAGTTTTTTGATAAGAACTATATTTTCTTCTTGTTTTCGACTGAAACTAAACCATTGTTCTTGATTTATAAAATCGCTTCAACACTTTTATGATCATATGTTGAAAAAGGAGGTATATTTTAGAGTTGACCTGTTATTCTTGTTTGCAGAGTGTTGCAATTTTCAATATCTGAATAATTGTTAAAAAAAGGATTTTTTGTTTAATGTTCATCAATAGAAATATGAGTGGCAGTTATTATGATGAACTTTTTTGCGGGAGGGATTGCGTTATGATTGAGATAAGGTTCAATCTATAAGGGTAATCTTTTATGTTACAAACTTTACGTGAGGGTGCAATGGGTTATTTGTGTGTTGTGGAGAAGCATTGATGAGTTTTTTTCGTTGTATTGGTCGTTCTGCTTTATTTATGTTGGATCCAGAGCATGCACACCGTTTAGCGATTGTTGGGTTAAAAAGTGGATTGAGCAATTATCAGAAGATTGTTGATAAGCGGTTATGTGTGGCTACTGCGGGTCTTAAATTTGAAAACTTTGTCGGTCTTGCTGCTGGTTTTGATAAGAATGCAGAGGTTGTCAATGATGTTTTTCATTTAGGATTTGGTTTTACTGAAATTGGGACTGTCACGCCAAGACCTCAGGTTGGAAACCCTAAACCACGGCTTTTTCGTTTGAGAAAAGATGAAGCGATTATTAATAGAATGGGTTTTAATAATGATGGGTGTCAAATTGTTTACAACAGACTTTGCAGGTGTGAACGCCTTGGTATTGTAGGGGTTAATATTGGGGCTAATAAGGATACGGTCGATAAGATTGATGATTATACCACGAGTATTGCTTATTTTTATGACGTTGCTGATTATTTTACGGTTAATATTTCTTCGCCTAATACGCCTGGTTTACGGGCTTTGCAAGCACGTGATAGTTTGCATCTTTTGATGAATGCGATTTCGCAGGCGCGTAGTGAACAAGAGAAAAAGCATGGATTCTCCGTTCCAATTTTTTTAAAAATTGCGCCTGATTTATCGGAGAAAGAATTAGATGATGTAGCTGAAGAAATAAAACTCTCTGATTTTGATGGTCTCATTGTTTCCAATACCACTCTTTCACGCCAAGGTCTTAGAGAGAGTAAACTAAGGGATGAGGAGGGAGGGCTTTCTGGGCGCCCACTTTTCGAGCGTTCTACTATTGTGCTAGCAAAAATGCGTCAAAAATTAGGGAAAGAGATTGCCATCATTGGTGTTGGGGGCATAAGGGATGCACAAACAGCTTTGGAAAAAGTGAAAGCGGGTGCAGATTTAATTCAACTCTATAGTGGTATGGTTTATGAAGGACCAGATCTTGCCATAACTATTTTAAAAGAGATTTTGCAGTTTATGCAAAAAGATGGCGTCGAGAGTATAAAGTCTTATCGTGATCACCGTGTTGAGCATTGGGCAAAACGTGTGCTTTCTTTATGATAAAATTATTTTTGTAATAAAAAATGCGAGATTTTTTTTAAGGGGCTTGCAAACTCTTTTAATCTTCCTTATGTCACACAAGGAAAGAATTAAGTGTTTACGAAAGAGTGAACAGTTTGATACATTCACTTTATGCGGTTGTAGCTCAGTTGGTTAGAGCGCTGGTTTGTGGCACCAGAGGTCGTAGGTTCGAATCCCACCAACCGTACCATTTTCCTTCATCATGAGCAAACATCGGGCTGCTCCTGAGCTGGGATTGTTGGCTTTTTTCGTTTGTCGTATGCCGATACTTCTCGCGCACTATCAAGCGCGGTTTAGCTCTCATTCCTTCAGTTTATCATCAAAGGATTTAAGAGAAAAATATAAAAAGGTCCCCCAATCATGGTTATAAAGCATCGCACTGAGCCAAATTTCTTGGGTATATGTCAGAGTATCACCTTAACCGCACCGATGGGGGCTTGCGGGCAAATCGATATTTCTCACTGGGATTTAGCCCATAACTATTTGAAACAGGGCTTGTTACTCGAAGCCTTGCATCAGTTTGCAGTTCGATTCGCCACCGTGGGTGGCTAAAAACTCGGATCTCACTTATCGCTATCTCCCTGTTATGGTTGAACAGTTTTTCTCTACCACCCATTTTGATAGCGATCGGTTACGCGTTGAAGGACATATTGAACGCATTAATGAGGCCTACCGTATTCACTGTAAGGCCAGCCCATACGACAATGGCAAGGACGTTATTGCGTAGGCAATCATCATTGTCAGTAAGGTCTGCTTCTCTGGCTCGTGTTTGAGAAAGCCGCTCTTCCATTACTAGGCAATTTATGTAAGATTTTCTCCGTAACCGGAGAGGAGATTCTTGTACTTTTTCCTTTAATGCGCATCACCCGCTTTTTGAGGAACATTTCCCCTCCCGCGCCGTATGTTCTGGTTCACTATTGATTGAGATGATTCTGGCTTTGTCCACGCAAGGTAGGGCGAAAAATATCGCATCTGTTGCGCTGAAAAAAGTAAAGTTCATTGAAGCAGTTTATCCGGGAGATACCTATCCCTATCAGTTGACCATTAAACAGGATACAGAGTGTGAACCAGGTGGCGTTTTTTATTCATACGGAAACTAAAAAACGAAGCACTTGCGGTAAGTTTTCTATCAAATATAAAAAGGAGGATGCACCATGTTTAACGTAATAATCTCTTTTATTCCGTGGAGTATTTACTCCTGGGTTATCAATGAAAACGTTTTAACTCAGGTCGAACGCTCTCTCATCTTAACTGTGATCTTATTGTCCATTATTGCTGTGAATATTAAAATTGTCCGACAGGGAGAACCCGTGATGATTACTAACATTCTGACAGTTATTATCCTGTTTGTTAATTATTTCGCTGTATAGATTTAGGAGAAGCAGAAGTGGCGATGCATATCGCGTTTTTGTGGCCATTAAGAGTAGAGATATAATAATTACGTTGAGCATCCACTATGAGATTTTATACGATTATTGCTTGCCAGAATGGCTTTAGGCCTTTTATTATTTTACAAACAGGACGTTAGCACCTATCGTGTGCAGTACCAATTTTTACTATAGTTGATAGGATAGCTTATTGAGTGTAAGGTTCTCTTACCTTAATGAATATTATAGCATTCTTTAAAAATATTCGTTGATAAGTTTTTTCGTGTCATTCATACATGGCTGATATAATAAGAACAGGACTTGATTATTTTTAAAGTTGATATGTTATGGCGGTGAAAAATGGTAAACAAATGAAAAGCAAAAATTCTAAGCTTGTTTCTCATTTTCTCAAAAATTTACGGGGTGTAGAGAATTGGGAGCAAGTTTCGCAGTGGCTTGCGTTTCGTAATGTAGAAGATATTGAATGTATTACGCCTGATCAGGCGGGGGTTCCCCGTGGCAAGATGATGCTTTCTAAAAAATTTATATCGGAAACATCGTTGGCATTGCCTTCAGCCGTTTTTATGGCAACAATTTCAGGAGATTATCCTGAAGATGGTCATGGTTTTGAATATCCTAAAACAGATGGTGATTTACGCCTTGAACCTGACCTTTCTACATTAAGCATTGTGCCGTGGGAAGAAGCACCTACAGCACAAGTGATTTGTGATCTTGTGTATCAAAATGGCGAAGTTGTTGATTATACGCCACGCAATGTTTTGCGGAAAGTCATTAATTTTTACATACAAATGGGTTTGAAACCAGTTGTATCACCAGAAATTGAATTTTATTTGGTGCAGAAAAATCCAGATCCTGATTATCCTTTGGTTCCTCCTGTTGGCCGTTCTGGCCGTTCAATTGGTGGAGGACAAGGTTATTCGATTGCTGGTGTGAATGAATTTGATGATCTGATTGATGATATTTATCATTTTTCGGAAGCGCAAGGATTAGAAATTGATACGCTTATTCATGAGGAAGGGGCTGGTCAGTTTGAAATCAATTTACGCCATGGTGATCCGATTGAGTTAGCTGATCAAGTTTTCATGTTTAAACGAACGATTCGTGAAGCGGCATTGAAGCATGACATGTATGCAACTTTTATGGCCAAGCCTATTCAAGGGCAACCGGGTTCTGCTATGCATATTCACCAATCGGTTGTTGATAAAAAAACGGGTATGAACATTTTTACACAGAAAAATGGTGAGGAAAGTGTTTGTTTTCGCCATTTTATTGGTGGATTACAAAAACATATGGCTGGTGTTTTGGTGATGCTTGCTCCTTATGTGAATTCTTATCGACGTCTTGTTCCTGATCTTTCAGCACCTGTTAATTTGCGGTGGGGATATGATAATCGTACGACAGCTTTTCGTGTACCTCGTTCTGCTCCTCAAGCACGGCGTGTTGAGAATAGACTTCCTTCGTCAGATGCTAATCCTTATTTAGCGCTTGCGGCTTCTTTAGTTTGTGGTCTTATCGGATTGCAGCAAAAGCTTGAACCTGATGAGCCGACAACAAACAATGTGAATGCTGATAATATTGAATTACCACGTGGACTGATTGAAGCTGTCAACTTATTTGAACGAGATACAGCAGTCCGTGCTATTCTAGGCGATGTATTTGTAAGTACTTATGCTGCCATAAAACGACAAGAATTTGAAACCTTTATGGAAGTAATTAGCCCGTGGGAACGGGAATATCTTTTGCTGAATGTTTAAGTTTTATCACGATGATTGAATATAATCCAATTTCTCCAGGGATTTCTTGGTATGAAGATACTTTAGAAGAGCGTCCTTCTTATCCATTTTTTGACGGAGAAGAACAGTGTGATGTCGTTATTATTGGCGGTGGCTTTACCGGTCTTTCAGCTGCTTACCATCTTGCTAATGCTGGAGTTCGTGTTGTTTTGTGTGAAGCTTCGCGTTTTGGGGATGGTGCCTCAGGGCGCAATGGGGGGCAATTGGGAACAGGGCAACGACAATGGGTAGAAACTTTAGAGAAAAAATATGGTTTTGAACGAAGTAAAGCGCTGTTTGATTTAGCTGAAGAAGCCAAAAGAGAGATTTTGTCTTGGTTTGCGATGCCTGATTGTCAGTGTGATTTTATGGAAGGACAACTTTCTGTGATTCATAAAAGGCGTGAGGTAGTATCTTATCAACGGCATGTTGAGCTGATGCAGCGTTATGGTTATCACGGTCTTTCTTTTATGGACAGAGATGAAACAGCTAAAAGGCTTGGCTCGTCTTTTTATTCTGGCGGTCTTTATGATGCGCAGACTGGTCATATAAATCCCTTAAAGCTGGTTGTTTGGTTGGCCAAAAAAGCTAAAAATGCTGGCGCTAAACTTTATGAGAAGACGCAAATTACTGCGGTAAATCGTAAGGGGCGCCATTGGGTAGTGATAACAGAACGAGGCAAGATAATGGCTGAGCATGTTTTATTGGCAACCAATGCCTATAAGCTTGGACTTGAGCGCTTTGTTGAAAAAAATATTGTTTCTATCCGCTCTTATATTGGAGCAACAGAACCATTATCAAAAGACAGTCCAATTCTTCCAGGAAGCGAATCGGTAGATGATTCACGTTTTATGGTTCGCTATTTTCGCAAAAGCGTTGATAATCGCTTATTATTTGGCGGAGTAGAAAGTTATGATAATCGGCATCCCGCAGATTTAGAGGAGCGTATACGAAGACAAATTGCAGAAATTTATCCTCATCTCAAATCTATAAATCTCACGCATCGTTGGGGTGCAACTGTTGCCATCACAGTTGAACGCATGCCCTATGTTCGCCAACTTCTACCAGGTGTAATTTATTGCGGTGGTTATTCGGGGCATGGGGTTATGCTTGCTCCTTTTATGGGAAAGTTATATGCTGAATGGTTAACTGGGAAGTGTGAGCGTTTTGCATATTTTCAGAATTTAAAGATTTCATCTTTTCCAGGGGGAAGAATACTGCGTTATCCGCTTGTATTTTTGGCAATGCATTGGTTTTCTTTGATGGATCATTTTTAAAGGAATAGCATTTGAAATGAAAGAAATTAATCGCTTGTTTAGCATCTGTCTGCTTTAATGATAAGCTTCTACGAATTGTTTAATCTTTTATAATTGAATGGGAAGAGAGACGCGTTCATGGTGAGTAAAATTATTCCAGTCTCTCCCTTTGACTGTATTGTCTTTGGTGGCAATGGTGATTTAGCATCACGCAAACTTATCCCTGCTTTATACCATTGTCAGTGTGTTGGGCAGTTGAGCGAGCCAACGCGTATCATTGGGGTTTCGCGCTCTGCGTTGACGAGTGAAGAATATCAAAATTTTGTTCGTGCTTCTTTAGAAAAATATGTTCATCCAAAAGATCTCAATCGAACTGAACTCAATCATTTTCTTGCACGTTTAACCTATGTTTCTGTTGATATTACATCAAACCGAGGCTGGAGAGATCTCGTTTTACTGCTCTCAGAGGATGCAGCTGATATTCGAGCTTTTTATTTAGCGGTTAGTTCGCCCCTTTTTGGTGATATTGCGATGAGATTGGGACAAAATGGTTTAGTGACGCAAAAAACACGGATTATCATTGAAAAACCTATTGGCCGTAATGTAAAAACAGCAGTTCAACTCAATGATACATTTGCAAGCGTATTTGATGAAAATCAAATTTTTCGCATCGACCATTATCTGGGCAAGGAAACTGTTCAAAATTTGATGGCATTGCGGTTTGTTAATACACTTTATGAACCGTTATGGAACTCCAATTACATTGATCATGTTCAGATAACGGTTGCTGAATCTTTAGGATTGGAAGGGCGTGTAGAATATTATGAGAGTGCAGGTGCACTACGCGACATGGTACAAAATCATATGCTGCAATTGCTCTGTTTGGTTGCGATGGAAATACCATTTACCAACAGTGCGAATGCTGTGCGTGATGAAAAACTTAAAGTTTTGCATTCTTTAATGCCTCTCGATGTTCATAATGTAGAGCAATATACTGTACGTGGACAGTATCTTGCTGGTATAGTAGATGATGTTTGTGTAAAATCTTATCTTGATGATTTGGAGAAAGAGATCAGTCAAAGCGAAACATTTGTAGCGCTTAAAATTAAGATTGATAATTGGCGTTGGGCGGATACGCCTTTTTATTTGCGAACAGGTAAACGTATGTCCACACGGATGTCTGAAATTGTTGTCGTTTTCAAACCTATCCCCCATAATATTTTTGAGAAGAATTCGGGTAAAATTTTTTCGAATCGGCTCGTCATTCGTCTCCAGCCTGATGAAGGCGTAAAACAATGGTTGATGATTAAGGATCCAGGTCCTGGTGGTATGCGATTTTGTCATATTCCGTTGGATATGAGTTTTGCCTCTGCATTTTCTCAGCGTAATCCTGATGCTTATGAACGCTTATTGATGGATATTATTCGGGGTGATCAAACACTTTTTATGCGTCGTGATGAAGTTGAAGCTGCTTGGCATTGGATTGATCCTATTCTTAACGGATGGGAAGCCATAAAGCAGCCTATTCATGGTTATAGCGCTGGCTCATGGGGACCATCTGCTTCGGCACTTTTGATGGAACGTGATGGGCGTACATGGAACAACTTAGTTTAGAGCGATAAAGATAAATATGTATGGAATAAATATCGACCGTTTAAATTTTGCAACACCCACTGCTCTTGCTTTAGCATTAGCTGATCAAGTCGCAGCAGAGCTTAGTGTATCTATTCTTGAGCGAAAGCGAGCGATCTTGGCAGTTTCTGGTGGTAAAACACCAGAATTGTTTTTTCATTATTTGTCAAAAGCTGATATTGATTGGGAAAATGTCATCATTACTCTGGTCGATGAACGTTTTGTACCTATTCATCATGAGCGTTCAAATGAACATGTCGTGCGACGCTATTTGTTACAAAATTTTGCGGCTAAAGCACGATTTGTAGGACTTTATCGGAAGGCAATTACGGTTGAACTTGCTGCTTTTTCGGCAGCTAGTCGTATTAATACTTTACCTAAGCCCTTTGATGTGGTTGTTTTAGGAATGGGGGTTGATGGACACACGGCTTCTTTTTTTCCTGATGCTGATCGCTTGAAACAAGCGCTTGATCTTAAGACGCAAGCGCTGGTTTTACCACTTCATGCGAAAAGTGCTGTTGAGCCAAGACTCACACTGACTTTGCCAGTTATAATGCAATCTCGTTGCATTATTCTCCATTTTGAAGGTTTTCAGAAACGCGATTGTTTTGAAGCGGTTTGTCAGAACGGATCTGAAATGGAAATGCCTGTTCGAGCTGTTTTACGCAATGCCCATCATCTTGTTCAGGTTTATTGGTCGCCTACAGAAAATGAAATAGGTGAAACAGAACATGAGACGAGTAAAGTGGAGATGCAATCCCTCTGACTCGTGATAGGATGCATAAATAAAAGGGGGGGGGGAATAAACATGGCACTTTCAAAGACAATTGCTTCGGTTACGCGAAGAATTTGTGAACGTTCTCTACCAACGCGGGAGATTTATCTAGACCGTATTGCAAAAGCGCAAGAAAATCGTCCCAAGCGCAGTTTTTTAGGATGTGCTAATCAAGCCCATGGTTTTGCGGCTTGTGTTCCACTAGATAAGGAGCTTTTAAAGCATAATATTGTTGGGAACATTGGTATTATTACTGCGTATAATGATATACTTTCAGCGCATCAACCTTTTGAGAGTTTTCCTCACTTAATTAAAGAGACAGCTCGCCTCGTTGGTGGTGTGGCACAAGTAGCGGGTGGTGTGCCTGCAATGTGTGATGGCGTTACACAAGGGAATGCAGGAATGGAGCTCTCTCTTTTTTCGCGTGATGTAATTGCTATGGCGACAGCTATAGGTTTATCACACGATATGTTTGATGCGGCACTCTACCTTGGGGTTTGTGATAAAATCGTCCCTGGCTTGGTGATTGGGGCACTCACATTTGGTCACTTACCAGGAATTTTTGTTCCAGCTGGTCCCATGGCAAGTGGTCAAGGCAATGATGAAAAGGCAAAGATACGCCAGCTTTATGCAGAAAATAAGATAGATCGTCAAACATTGCTGGAATCGGAAGCTCGTTCTTATCATGGACCAGGAACATGTACATTCTATGGGACGGCTAACTCAAATCAGCTGATATTGGAGATGATGGGGCTTCATATGCCAGGAAGCTCTTTCATCAATGCCAACACACCGTTACGTGATGCTTTAACAAAGGAAGCTACAAAGCGTGTATTTGAAATGACAGCTCTTGGTGAGAGTTATAGTCCACTTGGTATGATTGTGGATGAGCGCTCTTTCGTGAACGCTATTGTAGGATTAAATGCAACGGGAGGATCTACAAATCATGCAATTCATTTAATTGCTATGGCTGCTGCTGCGGGGATTCGATTGACATGGCATGATATTGCAGAAATTTCGTCAGTTGTACCTCTTTTAGCACGGATTTACCCCAATGGTCTGGCTGATATCAATCATTTTCATGCAGCTGGTGGTATGGGATTTGTTATTCGCGAATTGATTGAGGCAGGTTTAGTTCATGAAGATGTATGTACAGTTTTTGGTAAAGGTCTCAATGCTTATGCAATTGAAGCAAAGCTTGGCACGGATGGCAATATAGTGCGCGAGCCTGCTCTCAATGAAAGTGCTCATCATAAAGTATTAGCAGGGTGGAAAAAACCGTTTCAGCCTAATGGTGGTATTCGTATTTTATCGGGAGATTTAGGTACAGCCATTATGAAAGTTTCATCTGTCAAATCTGAGCATTGGCAGATTGAAGCTCCAGTTCTAGTCTTTAATAATCAAGAGGAGCTGCAAGAGGCTTTTAAAGCAGGGATATTGAGTGATAAAGACTTTATTGCTATCATTCGTTACCAAGGGCCAAAAGCCAATGGTATGCCAGAGCTTCATAAATTAACGACAATTTTAGGTGTTTTACAAGATCGTGGTCAAAAGGTAGCATTGGTAACCGATGGTCGTATGTCCGGTGCGTCAGGAAAAATACCTGCTGCAATTCATGTGACACCAGAAGCTTTGGATGAGGGGCCGATTGCTCGTTTGCAGGATGGTGATGTTGTCTGTCTTGATGCTCATGTGGGTAAATTAGCTATTTTAGAAGATAAGGCAGAATTTAACGCACGAACAATCATCCCTCCTGACCTTTCAAAGAATGAATATGGCGTTGGTCGTGAGCTTTTTCGTATTTTTCGCCACTCCGTTAATCATGCAGATCAAGGGGCATCTGTTTTTATAGCATAAGTCAGTGCGAAAAATAGATAAAGTGCACATGCGTAACAAATATTATAACATTGATCTATAAGGATAATTTATCTTTTTACATGGTGAATGAGAGTCCTGAATAGTGTAATTTTCTCACCGCAAATCCTTTTAGAGTGAAGCAATCAAAATCATTTGCTTATATGTCACAAGTGGGGCTGGCGCGTGGGTAAAACTAATTAAGAAAGAGATAGAAATAGCTTTTATGAATCCTCTCAAGTGCCAAGGATTGCATCAACATGTGAGGAGAAGCAAAGAGAATGAGAGTGTCGGCTTGCTCCTTCACAAGCGTAAAGATGGGGGTGCTCAATGGATTTATCTTTATACCCTTTACGGGCAGCGCTGTGAAATGGACTTTTATACGCTGAGAGATTTCTCTTAAAAAAAGCACGTGAATTGGCAACACGATGGCGTTCTGTTTTACGTGAAGAGCGTAATACCATTAAAGAACGAGAGAAACAAAAACGTGAAGCAATGTACAATCTCTATTATTAAAAAAAATTGCTCTGGATACTTTTGAAAGCCGTAAAGCTGAACTAAAAGATAATGGTAAAGATGGGAATTGGCTTTCATCTTTACAACTTTCCATTTTCCATAAATGAGGCTGTATACCCATTTTTAAAATTACACAAATAGAGATATGCAACACTCTTGCGCCTATTTGCATACAAAAGAAGGAAAAACTTATAAAGTGCTAAATCGTCCTAATCTTTGTCTCGAATATGCTGTTACGCTAGGATTAGATGTTGATTGACAAGTGACAGAAAAAGCAAAGGCTTTATTAGGTAAACAATATCATAAAACTCCTCATAGATCGGAGAGATATTCCAGATTTTTTATAAAATATTTTGCAAAACAACGACTATAAACACATATGGTGTTACATTTTCTTATCTTTACGAACGTTATATTTATCTCCACAAAGATCTGATTGACGGCAATATATGGATCTGTTGAGAATATGAAAGGAAAATATAATACTAAAAAAAGAGTTTCATGTTCCCTTTCTCATCAGAAACACTGAAAGTGATTAAATAAGTCCGTTGTCTCTTCAAAAGTGATTGTACCTTTTCTTTTTCTATCGTATCCCTTGCAAATTGCCTGTTATAATAAATGAAAAAATTTGACTTGACACATGCCTTGATGGTTTTTTCTCTGGTTTACGTGATTGGTTAGCCAAAACAACAGATGCCTCTTATGAGAGAACAAAGACTGCTTTAGTCTATAAAATCCTTAGAATTTTGGTACGGGTAAATTATGTAATCGAGCTGCAGCTTTGAGCGTATTAACCATAAGCATAGCGATTGTCATGGGTCCAACCCCTCCTGGAACAGGGGTGATTGCGGCAGCTTTTTCTTTTATTTCTTCAAAATCGACATCACCAACAAGACGCGTCTTTCCTACACCCTTCTCTGGTGCTGCAATGCGATTAATGCCCACGTCAATAACAATAGCACCATTTTTAATCCAATCTTTTTTAATCATTTGTGGACGGCCTACAGCCGCTACTAAGATATCGGCACTACGACACACGTCATCAAGATCACGGGTGCGGCTATGAGCGATTGTCACAGTAGCATTTGCTGCTGTTAAGAGAGCAGCCATAGGTTTGCCAACAATATTAGAGCGTCCAACAACGACGGCATCAAGACCAGATAAATCTCGTCCGCATTGTTGTTCAATCATCATCATGGCACCAGCTGGTGTACAGGGAATGATAGCGTCTTCAAATGCATTTGCTGCGAGTTTTCCTATATTGATATAATGAAAACCATCAACATCTTTTTGGAAAGCGACGGCTTGTGTTATGCGATTTGTGTTCATATGGTCAGGGAGGGGAAGTTGCACCAAAATACCATGGATTTGAGGATCGGAATTTAATGTTGCAATGAGTTGCAGGAGTTCTTTTTCCTGTGTTTCTTTTGGCACCATATGTTTGATTGAAAAAAAACCACATTCTTCAGCTTTTTTGCTTTTTGATGTGACATAGACATGACTTGCTGGGTCGTCTCCAACAATAATGACAGCGATACCAGGTTGTATCTTGTAGTTATTGCGTAGTTTTATTGTTTCAGCCTTAACTTTCACAATAATCTCTTCAGCGAGCTTTTTTCCGTCAATAATATTGTTCATGGGAGCGATCCTTTCATGAGGGCTATTTGTTTTGTTTGTAAAGCATTTGCTGACGATACAATAGAGCTTTGTAGCAGTATTAATCTGGGAATGCTAAGGATGGTTTGATAGTGTTATATATTTTTTGGCTTTTGAAAGATTTTAAAATAATGATTTTGTTAAGCAGCAGCAACATTGCTGTTCCAATAAACTTTGGATAAGAACAAGGATAATGCAGTTCTTAAATAAGATATGACGGATTTTAAGCTTATAAGAAGTTTTTAACGATCATTAAGATGTGCTTTAAATCTGTTAGTGAGGCAAAAAGTGTAGAGGAAGATTGTGCGCGCCAGAATAATAAAATTTTTTATAATAAAATTTTTGAGCGGGATTTTTATTACAATTATTGTTTTATTTGGAGTTGGTATTCTCATTTTGCCGTATCTTGTGTCGACAGATACGATTCGTATTCGTTTAGCGCAGGATTTGAGTGCATGGACAGGCTATCATGTGCAACTGCGTGATCCTCCGCGGTTGAGTCTTTTTCCTTATCCTAAAGCATATCTTTCCGGTTTGACTTTAACATCAAAAATCAATAATACTGCACCACTCATGGAAGCTGAATCGATAGAAGTTGATCTTTCTTTGGTAGATCTTCTCTGGGGACATATTTCTTTTTCAGAGACTCGAATTGTGCATCCTCAATTTGTTATGGAAAAGCCCATTAAAACAGTAGCGGATTTTTTTGCCAGATTTTCGCGGTCACGAGGTGTATTAGGATTAGCAATACGCAATGCTCGTGAAATATTAAAGCATAATCCTGATAAGCCAGATACAAAACGTCTTTTAAAGCAACCTTTTGGACGGATTATTATTGAAGATGGCGTTCTCGTGTATCATGATAGCATTTCTCGTGTAGCAGAAAAAATAACGGGATTAAATGCTGTTTTAGATTGGCCAGAATCGACGCAGGAAGCGCGGTTTCATGCAGATGCTCGTTGGCGCGGAGAGTTGACAAAATTATCAATTGATGCCGATCAAGCGTTGCTGCTTTTAGCAGGAGGGAAAAGCCAGGTTAAAGCAAGCCTTAATTCTGTGCGTGGCGGTATAACATTTATAGGACAGGTACGGTTATCTGAATACTATATTTTTGACGGAAAAATATCGATGCGTTCTCCGGGTTGGAATCAGACGTTGGCCTGGATTGGAAGCAATCAGTTTTGGGGGTATAGATTAAAAGAACCTATCGTATGGGAGTCTCGTTTTTTAGCACAGCCAATGCATATTCAAATGGATAATGTTACATTTGCAATGGGTACAGCAAATGCACGTGGGGCTTTAGAAGTTGATTTTCAGGACTATGTACCCATTATAATGGGATCTTTGGCATTCGATAATCTAGATTTTAACCTCTTGGGATCAATATTTTCTTCAGTTAAAGAGAAGAATCAATTCCTTGATATAACGGATCGTATTGGGATAGATATAAGACTTTCTGCACCGCAGGCAAAAGCAGGAAATATTATACTGACTGATTTAGCAGCCGCTATACAAATAAAAAATGGGCAGGGCATTTTTGATCTTGGACATGTTAATATTTTTGGTGGGGCACTTCAAAGTAATATTCAAATAACATCAGTTGGTCAAAAGGTGCAATTTGAAGGACGTGCTTCAGGGACTTCCATTGATATCCAAGATGCTGCAGAGGCGCTAGGGATACACCCATTTGTACAGTCCAAAACCAATTTTATCATGAAAATGAAGACTTTAGCCAGTTCTTGGTCGGAAATTTTTGCAAAAATGCAGGGTGAATTAACACTGAATATGCTGTCTGGACGGTTGTTAGGATATGATTTGCATGATTTGCAGACAAAGCTTTTTAAGAAGGAAAAATTTCTTTTAGTGAATCATGATTCCTTCTCCACAGTCTTTAATCGTTGGGATATTCAAACAAAATTTTCAGATGGTACAGTTACCGTGATCGAATCATTGATGCATACAGCCGATTGGAGTTTATCCATTCAAGGAGCGATTGTTCAAGAGCGACGGGATGAGTTGACATTACAGGCACAATTACAAAAAAATAATAGTCTGGAAACTTTATGTAGAGATGTAGAATGTCTTGCAAACAGTCTTGCGTTGCCTTTTTCTTTTTCTCTTAGCTCTAAAGGGCAGGAGCGTGGCAATTTTTGGGTTACAAAAGACACTAACACCACGAATTGATCACCGTTCTTCATTATGAGCAGGAGTCTTTAGAAAATGATTGAAAAATATTTATATGAGTATAAAATTCTAAAAATGTAGTGCTTATACCTATTGAATCTGAGAGGAAATACCATAACCATCTTCAGGGGGGATAGGATTCCCATCTGCTCCAACGGAGCCAATCCCTACAGTGATTAGAATAAAGGTGAGGAGGGTCCCAATGGTGATAATTGTGGCTTTTTTAGCAGACATACTTTCCCTCCATACAAACATAATGGTAAATGGTTATGTTATACAAACTATTCTAAAAACAGAATCGCTTAGTGTTTTCTTTGTTCCAATTCTTATCTCATAAATGTAAAAAAACTTTATAGTTCTATAGATGTAACTTTACCTTTTTGTTATATATTTTCTTTATTTTTTCAACGACCATAGTGAGTTTGGCACAATTTTTTATGCGCATAAATTATAAACTTAAAAGATTATTTGTTCGACAGCCACTTGTTATAAATGAAAAAATAAAAATAGAAGGACAGCAAGCTGCTTATATTGTACATGTCTTGCGTATGCAAGAAGGAGCGGAAATTTTACTTTTTAATGGACAGGATGGTGAATGGCTTGCTAAACTCGTCACCATTAAGAAGAAGTTTGTTGTGGTTCAGCTCATCCATCAAGAGAGATTTCAAACAGCGCTTTCGAATCTTATTTACTGTTTTGCTCCACTCAAAACTGCGCGTTTGGATTACATGGTGCAAAAAGCTGTAGAAATGGGGGTATCGGTTTTGCAGCCCGTGATAACGCATCATACACAGGTTACCCGTGTCAATATGGCGCGTATGGAATCTAATGTTATTGAAGCTTCTCAACAGTGTGGTATTTTATCTTTGCCTCAATGCGTACCCGCTGTGTCGTTAGCAGAATTTTTGACACTTTGGGATGAGACACAACCTTTGTTCTTTTGTGATGAAGCGTACACCCCCTATAATCCATTACCTCTTTTAAAAAAGAGTGGAACGACAGCAATGGGCGTTCTTATTGGACCAGAAGGTGGCTTTAGTCAAGAGGAACGGAACTTTTTAAAAAAACACCCCTTTGTAATTTCGATACCATTAGGCCCGCGTATTTTACGCGCTGACACTGCAGCTGTTGCTGCTTTGGCTCTCCTGAATGCTACTATAGGAGATTGGTCAATGGATTGAGAAATCTATAAAGTCATTCTAAACGATTCCTTTAAAAGGATGAAACTGATGATGGGATACAATAAGTTATGGCGCTTGATATAGCTGATGAAAGTGAAATTTCTAACTTGGATTCCTTGGTTAGCTATTTCCAAGGGGGATGTAAAACAGAGCATGATTGGCGTATTGGTACAGAACATGAAAAATTTCCCTTTTATAGAGGCGATTTTCGTCCTGTTCCTTATGAAGGTTCGAGGGGAATACGCGCACTTTTAGAGGGAATGCAAAGAGCGTTAGGGTGGAAGCCTATTTTAGATGAAGGAAATATTATTGGGCTTGTCGGATCTGTTGGTCAAGGCGCTATTTCTTTGGAACCTGGAGGACAATTTGAATTATCTGGCGCACCACTAAAAACGATTGGTGATACTTATTGCGAGGTAATTGAGCATTTAACTCTTCTCAAGAAAATTTCAGAGCCTTTGGGTATTGGTTTTCTAGGCATTGGTGCTAGTCCAAAGTGGACATTAGCTGAAACTCCGCGAATGCCTAAGTCACGTTATCAGATTATGGCCGATTATATGCCAAAAGTTGGTCATAGTGGTCTTGATATGATGTATCGCACATCAACTGTTCAGGTTAATCTTGATTTTTCATCAGAAACGGATATGCGGCGAAAAATGCAAGTGTCAATGAAATTGCAGTCCATTGCCACAGCATTATTTGCCAGTTCACCTTTTACTGAGGGGCGTCCGAATGGCTTTTTGTCTTGGCGTTCTGAAATTTGGTGTGACACTGATAATCAGAGGACAGGGGTTCTTCCCTTTGTATTTTCTGAGCGTTTTGGTTTTGTCGATTACGTTGAATGGGCGCTTGATGTTCCAATGTATTTCGTTCTGCGTGAGGGGCGCTATTACGATTGTACACATATAACTTTTCGTCAATTTATGAATGGAGCCTTAAGAGGGCAGGTTGTAAATGCAAGACCCAATATGGGGGATTGGATTAATCATCTATCGACTTTATTTCCTGAAGTCCGCTTAAAACGATTTTTGGAAATGAGAGGTGCTGATTGTGGTTCTTGGAAGCATATTTGTGCTTTGTCAGCTTTTTGGGTTGGGATTCTTTATGATAGTGAAGCGCTTAATGAAGCCGAGGCTTTAACAAAAGACTGGTGTTTTGAAGAAGTTTTGGATATGCGCAAACGTGTCCCTAAAGAAGGATTAAAAACACCTTTTCGTCAGACAATCATTTTAGAGCTAGCCCGTCAGGCTGTTGCTATTTCACGCAAGGGTTTAAAAAATCGTCGGCAGTGTGATGCTAATGGTTTAGATGAAACAAATTTTTTGGTTCCCTTAGAAGAGGTGATTGCAATGGGACAAACAGAGGCTGATAAATTTTTATCTCTTTATCATTCTATTTGGGATCAATCTGTGGAACCTGTTTTTTTAGAATGTGTCTATTAAATTTTAAAGCAAGAAAAATCCCTGTATATTTTGGGAAGAAGTACATACCATTGTTGCAGTTCATTCGCAGACTTTCTTTAAGAGAGATCTCTCACCTTTTTCTTTATTCCACTTTCTGGTGCTTGTCCATGAAGTGTACAACATAAAATTTATTAGGCACTGTTATCTTTTTTATTTATGCAAGCAACAGATCAGCACAATCATGATATTTTCTTAATCATAAGCTGTCTCTATTTTTGCATTCAAACTCTTAATAAGAAAAGGCGTATTTAGCCCTTTCTTAAGTTTTTTATTCACAGACCAATTCCCCTTTTGGTTTAGCTAGAAAAAGATTTTTTTTAATTTATTCTAAGACAGGTTTCAAATGAGGAGACATAGTTGCATTAAAGCTTTTCATTAAAGTGAAAAAACAATAAATTAGCTTTATAAATTGATACATTGTTCTAAAAAGTGTTTTTTAATATGCTTTCAATGTAAACGCTTATTTTATTCCTCATTATCTATAGTCTATCCTATAATTGTTTCTTTTTTGTATCAAGACATGTTAATATCTATTATAAATGTAAAACGTTTTGTTACTTGAAATAGGAACACAGAACAGGAGCTAATTTTTTGTTCTGATAAGCAGCAAAAAAGTTTGTTGTGAATTCAAGACAGAGAGTGCATTATTTTTCTCTTTTAAAATAACAATATCTTACTGGCGATTTTATCGATCTTAGTGGTGACTTATCACTTCTTTTTTATGATATAATTGTATAGTAAGAATGTAAAAAATAGTTATATTTTTTAAAAATTATAGAATTACACGTTATCATTTTCTCTGGATGCATAATCTGTTCTCATTAGCTCATATCAGTTGGAGAAGGTAAAAACTTTTTTGCCTACTCAAACATTGGATCATGAAAATTTATAGGACATTTTTCTAGAAAGAAAATTCTTTCTAAATTATTACAATCAGCATTGTATTTGATTGTATTCGCTTGGAAAAGTCTTAAATTTCGTTTTGAAGTTATAAGATAACAGCCTTAATTTTTCTTTATCGCTTTGCCATAAAGCGGTAAAGGGTTCACAAAAATAAGCATTATATGGTAATATTTTGAAATATCCAATTTGTAAGGATTAATTTGTAACTCTGTTCAATATTGCCGAAATTGCCCGTTATCATATTCTGTAAATATAACAGGTTTTATGTGCCTCCTGAAATATATTCTTTCGCTATTTTCATTTGTTCACGGTACTCTAAATCCTCCTAGTTTTTATTGAAGTATGTCTGGTAAAATTTATTGTACCGATTGGGAGTATTTATCTGATTATATCCAAATAAGATCAATACAGAAGATCAAGTTATACGGCATCAGGAAACTTAGCTATCGTTTGAATAAGGAGGTAAATTTTCCATAAAATCGTTACCGTGATGAATGATTCATTTTTTTACATCGGTTAAAGGGTATGTATTGTCTTTATTTGATGATAATTTGTGCAAAATTATATTAATGAGGCGTATAAAACATATCGTATTTTTCTAAACATGATGTGATAGATTCAAAAATCTTCGCGTTTATATTCTTATTGTTTAGAAGGAATATTTTATAAAAAAGAGAATTACGCTGAGAGATGGAAAAGGATGTGTAAAAGCTCTTAACAATAAGAGTGATGCATATTTTAAAAGAGGGTGTGATAAAGACCCTCACAAAATATCGATAATAAAATTGGTAAGATGATTTGCTATTGTATTCGGAAACAGACGTTCTGCAATTGTCCTGCAGTTTATGTATCATTAATAAAGATTTTGTTGCTTTACAGATCAAGAAAGAATAATAACATTATGCATACGGATAAGGCATAATGAAGCTGTTTTTTCATATCGGAATCTAAGGGATAGTTTTTATATTTGATGCTGTTCGAAAATTTTATGAATAACAGGGGAATAATTTCAATTGATTTTTTATCTTCCTTAAAGAATTTTTAGTAGATAAAAATTTCTCTTCTAACCTATAAATTAAAAAAAATAATGATTTTGTAAATGCCTTGTAAGCTTTATATTTCATTTTCAAATATCACGCATAACAATAGTGGGCATATACAATGGCATTTAATTTTTTCATCAATGTATTTCTATTTATTATTTTTTTGTTATGGATTGCCCAAAGTAAGAGGATGGAATGGAGCCTCTCACTACGTGTTATGCTAGGGCTTATCGTTGGTTTGATTTTTGGTAGTGTTTTGCAAGTTATTTATGGAGAAGGTGAAGCCACTTTATTGAAATCCGTTGAATGGTTTAACATTGTTGGAAACGGCTATATCTTGTTGCTACAAATGATTGTTATGCCATTGGTTTTTGTCTCTATCGTTTCAGCGGTTGCTCATTTGCATTCTGTTTATGCTGTTGGCAAAATGAGTATAATGACAATTTCAATATTGCTCTTTACAACTGCTCTTTCAGCGTTGGTTGGCGTTTTGGTTGTTAATGCCTTTGGATTAACGGCGAGTGGTTTGGTGCATGAAGAGCAAAATGTTTCTGCTGTTCTCGGGGATCGTATTTCTCAACTTGGGGACATGAATATTCCAAAGATGATTTTATCCTTGATTCCTAAAAATCCCTTTGCTGAGTTAAGTGGGGCTAAGCGTACTTCAATTATCAGTATTGTTATTTTTGCATCTTTTTTAGGGGCAGCGGTTCTTCTTTTAAAAAAAGATGATCCAGATAAAGGGGAAAAAGCACTTTTATTTATTCAAGTGGCACAAGCTTGGATTATGCGGTTAGTCCGTATTGTGATTGCTTTGACGCCTTATGGCATTTTTGCACTTATGACTAAAGTAGGAGCATCTTCGCATGTTGCAGATATTTTAAATTTATTGGTTTTTATTATCGCCTCCTATGTTGGTATTATTTTTATGTTTGCAATTCATGGGGTATTACTTGGTATATCAGGAATCAATCCTTTTCGTTTTTTCAAAAAGGTTTTACCAGTTTTGACATTTGCTTTTAGCAGTCGTTCAAGTGCTGCAAGTATTCCTTTAAATATTGAGGCCCAAACGCAATCGATTGGTGTACCGCAATCAATAGCCAGTTTTGCAGCCTCTTTTGGGGCAACAATTGGACAAAATGGTTGTGCAGGTCTTTATCCAGCAATGCTTGCAACCATGATAGCCCCTTCTATGGGTATTAATCCTCTTGATCCTATGTGGATTGCTACGCTTGTTGGTGTTGTAACGCTGAGTTCTATTGGTGTTGCTGGTGTTGGTGGTGGTGCTATTTTTGCTGCCTTGATCGTGTTGCCAATTATGGGGCTTCCTGTTTCTTTGGTTGCTGTACTGATGTCTATTGAACCTCTTATTGATATGGGACGCACAGCTCTCAATGTAAGTGATTCAATGTTGGCTGGAACTATAACCAGTCAGATGTTACGGATGACGGATAAAAGCATCTTTGAAAAATAATTTTCATGGTGAAGCTTATGTTTTTTTTGACTGTTTTACTAAAGCATCTGCAAGAGATATTTGTGCTGAGCCGGGTTTTATAGGTTTTTGTTGATTGGGATGAGGAGCCCACCCAGAGAGCCAAATGAAAGAAAAATGCGCGCGAATGCGGCCATCGGGGTCGCTAAATCGTTGTGCATAAATTTCAGCCGCGCGGAGAAAAAAGCGCTTGGATACAGGGCGTCGTGAGCGATTGATGAGCGCATTTTGCATTCCCATAGCTCTCAGGTCATTTATGAGATCAAACATTGTATTGTAACGTATTGTGACATCTTCAATATCTGCTACAGGGAGAGCAAAACCAATACGCTGTAAAAGAGCACCTACCTCACGAATGTCGGCAAAAGGAGAGATTCGTGGGCTTGCTCCGCCATAGATTTCAATTTCAGCTTGCAAGAGGCATTCACGTAATTCTGCGAGCGTACCAGCCCCCGCCATAACAGCTAGAAATAAGCCATCTGGTTTAAGGATATTTTTTATCTGACTAAGAACACCAGGGGTATCATTGGTCAGTTGTAATGAAAGCAGTGAAACGATAAGGTCACAGTAATTTTGAGGAAAATCAAGAAATTCTCGAGAACGTAAATGAAATTTTTCGTCATGGCTCTGATAAAGCATGTCGGTTTCAACGCGTTCTATAGAATGGACTTTTCCAGATTTTATGAGGGTTTGCGCTGCAAGGTCTGTATGGCTGTGTAAATCTAAAGCTAATGTAAAGAAACGATCAACAGTACTGAGACGTTTAGAGAGATCTTCAGCCATGTAGGACAGTAGAAAGTCATATCCTTTTTTTGCTTTTTGAAAAGCACGTTTGCGGAATTGTTCAATGCGGTTGTGGTCAAAAATGAAAGGATGCGACATAGCATTAAGGTCTTTAGATTTGTACTGCTTATATTTTGAGAGGGTTCATTTTTGACAAGCTTTGTCAAGTTTATGATGTGAAAGAAAAGCAAATTTATAAGAAGTAAGAGTTTTTAAAGGAATTAAAGTTAAAAAATGTAAAAGGATTTTTTTGCATAGGGAAGCTATAAAAGCCTAAATTAACGATGTTCTGCTTTCAAGAAGTGGCTTTAAATGGCGGGAATATATTTAGTAAGTTTATTGAACGCTTGCTCGCAATTTTGTATCCGCCGATGTGTCCTGGATGTAAGCAAAAAGTTTCTGCTTATGGTACCATTTGTTCTGAGTGTTGGAAAGGTCTCCAATTTATCACGAAACCTTATTGTCCTGTTATGGGTGTCCCTTTTGTTTGTGATATGGGGGATGGTTTTCTCAGTGGTGAAGCGCTTCAAAATTCTCATCCTTTTTCGCGTGTTCGCTCGGTTATTGTTCATAAGGGGGTGGCACAATCTTTGGTAATGCGATTGAAATATGGTGATCATATAGAATTGGCATCTTTTATGGCAAATTGGATGGTTTCTGCTGGACGGGAGATTATCGAGGATTGCGATATTATTATTTCTGTTCCTTTGCATTTTCGTCGTTTTTTGAAGCGACGTTATAATCAATCTGCTGAGCTTGCGCGTTATATTGCAAAAGCACAGAAAAAAGAATTTAAGCCCGGTTGGCTCGTACGTTGTCGACATACTCGCCCGCAGGTGAATTTATCTGCCAGGGAACGAAAACTGAATGTGCTGAATGCTTTTGAAGTGCCGGGTAAAGTTAAAAAATATCTAAAGGGACGTTCTATTTTGCTCATTGATGATGTTTTCACAACAGGCGCGACAGTTACAGCCGCAGCAGCAACATTAAAACATGCAGGGGCGCGTCAAGTTGATGTGCTAACATTTTCACGTGTACTAAAAGAGGCTTCTATATTTCCTGATTCTTGAGAGAATCTTTAATTTATAAATACTTTGAAAACATTGGAGAAAACACGATGAAAGAGATCATACTCTATATACGTCCTAACTGTCCTTACTGCAAGAGAGCACGTGATTTGTTTGATAAAAAAGGGGTAAAATATACAAATATTGATGCATCAACGTCTCTTCGCCAAGAAATGGTGCAGCGAGCCAATGGACGTAATACATTTCCACAAATTTTTATAGGGAATTACCATGTTGGTGGTTGTGATGATCTTTACGCTTTAGAAGATGAGGGGAAGCTCGATTCTTTGTTGCAGGACGTACAGCAATTGTAGACCATGCTCGCTTAAGACTTTTTTGCAAGAAGCAGATAATTAATGTCCATATCTTTTGAACGATTCCAACTGTTGTTTAATGGATTATAAGTAATACCGATCTCATCAATGACAGTGAGAGCGTTTTGTAATAAGATGTTTTTCAGTTCTCGAGGTTTAAGAAATTTTTTATAGTTATGGGTTCCTTTCGGAAGCCAACGTAAAATATATTCTGCGCCTACAATAGCTAGTCCCCATGCTTTCCATGTACGGTTGAGTGTTGAAATAAACATCAATCCTTGTGGCTTGAGCATTTTTGCTGTAGCCTCTATCAAGAGATTAACGTCAGCGACGTGTTCAACAACTTCCATATTAAGGATGATATCAAATTGTTCTCGCTCAGTTGCGAGGGCTTCTGCAGTAGTGGTGCGGTAGTCAATCGAAAGGCCATTTTGGGCTGCGTGGATTTTTGCAACTTCAATATTCGTTTGAGCAGCATCAGCCCCTACAACCATAGCACCAAGACGTGCCATTGGTTCGCATAACAAACCACCTCCACAGCCAATATCGAGAATTTTTAAATTTTCAAAAGGTGCCAGTGAAACAGGATCACGATGAAATTCTAAACAAATTTTTTCTCTAATGTAAGCAAGGCGTGTTGGATTGAATTGATGCAGTGGCCGAAACTTCCCTTGTGGATTCCACCATTCAGCAGCAATGCGCGAAAAATGGTCAATTTCACTTTGATCAAGTGTGGTGCGCGTTTTATTTATCATGTTGCTCTTTTTTTATTTTTTCATAATCAAGTCAAGTTGATTTTATTCAAATTGAAGGGAAATTAACATAGATAGAGTGGACTTGCACAAAGGATAGATATTGGGTATGTGAAAAGGGGTTTTTTGATACGGGAGTAAGTCCTTATTCTTACTGTCGTTTGAGATAAGAAACGTAAAGGTAAGAGTATTATTGATGGCGCGGATTGTCATGAAATTTGGCGGAACATCTGTAGCAGACATTGAACGTATTTATAATGTTGCACAGCATGTTAAAAGAGAGGTAGATGCGGGCAATGAGGTTGCCGTAGTGGTATCGGCAATGGCTGGTAAAACGAATGAGCTTGTTCAGTGGACACGTGATGCTTCACCAAGACATAAAAATGCTTACGAATATGATGTGGTCGTTGCTTCTGGTGAACAGGTAACGGCTGGTTTGCTGGCCCTTACACTTCAGGAAATAGGTGTAAATGCTCGTTCATGGCTTGGTTGGCAAATTCCTATTCACACGGATAGTGCGCATGGGAGTGCGCGTATTACAGATATTGATGGATCTTTTTTAATACAACGTTTTCAAGAAGGTCAGGTAGCAGTTATTGCTGGTTTTCAAGGGTTAGCGCCAGATAATCGGATTTCTACTTTGGGGCGTGGTGGGTCAGATACAACGGCTGTCGCAATAGCAGCAGCTGTAAAGGCTGATCGTTGTGATATTTATACAGATGTGGACGGTGTTTATACAACGGATCCACGCGTAGAGCCTAAGGCACGTCGTTTACCAAAAGTGGCTTTTGAAGAGATGCTGGAAATGGCTTCTCTTGGAGCAAAAGTTTTACAGGTTCGCTCTGTTGAGTTAGCTATGGTTCATAACGTCCGTACCTTCGTGCGCTCAAGTTTTGAGGACCCTCATGCATTAATGGAGGATCCAATGAATTCTTCTGGAACACTTATTTGCGATGAGGATGAAATCGTGGAACAACAGAATGTTACTGGTATTGCTTTTGCTAAGGATGAAGCGCAAATTTCGCTCCGTAGACTTGCAGATCGCCCAGGGATCTCTGCAGCAATTTTTGGACCCTTGGCTGAAGAGCGCATTAATGTCGATATGATTGTACAAAATATTTCTGAAGATGGTTCAAAGACCGATATGACTTTTACGGTACCATCAGCAGATGTAGAGAAGGCTGTTGCACTTCTTGAGAAAAATCGTAAAGAGATTGGGTTTGATGTTCTTCAATCTGAAAGCGGTCTTGCCAAGATATCTGTTATTGGTATTGGAATGCGTAGCCATGCAGGTGTTGCTGCTACGGCTTTCAGAGCTTTGGCTGAAAAGGGCATTAATATTCAAGCAATTACGACTTCAGAGATTAAGATTTCTATTTTGATTGACAGTGCTTATACTGAACTTGCGGTCAGAACATTACATGCTGTTTATGGACTTGATAAGGGTTAAGCATAAAAGCTTTTCAAATAAGGTGATCATTTATACCTGGAGGGGAACGGAAAATTTCCTCCATAAGCGTTTAGTGAAAGATGAGAAATATACCAATGGTTCACACATATATTTTACGTAGGAGATTTTGTGCGTGCTCATCAAGGTTATGAGGTCTATAGATTTGATTTTATTGGATTATTCTAGCCATTATGCAAAACAGGGCTAATAGAGATATCCTATGAACACTTTTTATTTTTTCAAATGAGTCTTGAAAACTTTCTACGGGTACAGTGGATTTAATGTTATTTTTTGCATAAGAATAGATAAAAATCTAGAGTAAAGGAAAATGTACAGCAATTGTAAGTTGAAGGAACTTTAAATTTTTAAAATGTACAAAATTCCTTTTTTCATTGCACACTAATTTGCTGATTTGATTTATCTTTCCTTATTAGGCTTGAATATGGCCTCGTTTATATCAACCGCGATAAAAAGGTTCATAGTCTTAATCAAATTGAATGACAATTTACTGCTTTATAAAAATCGTAGTTTGCATAATTATTCATTATAGCTAGAATAAAGTCGAAACACTTGAAATTGCTCACTAGAGCCTTTGAATAAATATTATACTAGACAATTTATTTGGTGTTTTTTCACTTATCTTACACGCGCAATGTATTTCCATTAACATGTCAGGATCTAAAAGAATTAAATGAAAAAACGCATTGCGCATGATAATAATAAGCCCCCCATCATAACACTTCATGACAGAACTGGAGAGTTTTTAAAAGAGAGACACGTCTTTTTCAATTACACACCGGTGATATTAAAATCTTTTACCTTACTTAGTTTTGTAATCATGAAACAGCCATAATATAAAAACTCAGTCAAACTGTTTTGTCAAATATAGGTATAACAAAATCGATAGCTATTTGTTTTCTTGAGAATTCTAAGATGCTTTTTTATTGCGTTTGATATAAACAAGTCCATATCCAAGTCCGACAAGAGCAGATAAACCAGAGCCACAAAGAACACCAATTTTTGCAGAATCAAGCAAGACAATATCCTTAAAAGCAAGCATTGAAACAAAGATCGACATTGTAAAACCAATTCCTGCTAAAAAACCAATCAGCAAGAGCCCAGTCCATGTCATCTGAGGAGGCAAGCGGCATAACCCTGATTTTACTGCTAAATAACTAGCAGTGATGATACCAAGAGGTTTACCAACGAAGAGACCAATTACAACACCGAGAACAACCAAGAGTGATTTATGAGAAGAAAGATCAAAATTTGCAAAACTAACGCCAGCATTTGCAAAAGCAAAAATTGGCATTACACCATATGCTACCCATGGGTGCAATGCTTTTTGAATACGTGTTACTGGTGCAATCATAGCGCGTTGCCCTTTGCGCATTTTTTTCAATGCCGTTGAGATATGATGCAGATCTGTTTTTGTATTTTTTTCTTGGAGAATTTGCATGGCATTGCTCAGGATTGTAAGCGGAGCTACAAGCGTACGCGTAGGAAAAACTGGAGTCATCATACCTAAAATTACACCTGCTAGTGATGGATGAACGCCTGTTACCATTAAACCCCACCAGATGATTGCACCAGGTAGAATGTAAAGCCATGCCGATGCGAGACCAATCCATTGAAAAAATAATACTAAAGCAATGCCTATTGCTGCAATAAAGAGACCGCTCGGATCAATACTCGTTGAATAGAAGAAAGCAATAATAAGAACAGCAATAATATCATCAATAATTGCTAAGGATAAGAGAATGATATGAAGGTTAGCAGGAATTTTTTTTCCAAGAAGAGTAAGAATGCCAAGTGCAAAGGCAATATCTGTTGCTGTTGGCACAGCCCAACCATATGTCTGTCCACTGTTAAAGTTGAAGCTGAAATAAATAATGGCAGGAAGACAAACCCCACCTATTGCGGCAACAATTGGTAAAATTGCTTGTTTAAAATCGGCAAGAGCGCCCTCATGAATTTCACGGCGGATTTCCATTCCAGCAACGAGAAAGAAGACAGTCATAAGAGCATCATTAACCCAGAAATGTAAATCCCATGAAAGGGTGAAATGACCAAAGTTGAAGCCAAGAGGTGTATGCCAGAAGGATTCATAGAGAGAAGAATATTCAGAATTGGCAAATATGAGTGCAGCAGCAGCAGCTAATAAAAGCACAATACCGCTGAGGGCCTCAATATGGAGAAAACGCTCAATAGCTGAAAGCGCTTGGTCTGTAACACGAGAAGCGCGATTAGGCAGGCGATTTGAAGAGAAATCAGACATGAACAACTCCAACTATCGACAATTTTACCAATATAGATTTTCTGTATAAATTACCCTGTACGGTGCCCTCTTGTACCATACAAAAGAAAAAAGAGGAATAAAGCTCTTATATCTTATAGACAAGATCATTATGTTGAAAGCTCAACATATTTTTTAAGGTGATGATTCATTCTTGACAGTGAGGTTTACTTTGCTCAAAGCCGTGGACAAATCATTTTGTAGAGCGGATTGGAGATCAGCTATTGTAAGACCTTTGCTGTCTTTCGCTTTGATTTTAATAATCAATGTTCGTGGATTTTGGGCAAAGTCACCAAAGGATTTTGCGATATTGTCAGCTTTTTCATGATTTTTCAGCAATATTCGAGGGCTTTGTGTCATCATAAGATAGAAATCATTATAAAGTTCCTTCTTGAGATCATGTTTGCTGTCATTAAGACTTTGTGCGAGATAAGAAAAGAGCTTATCAATAAAGCCAGCATCCTTATAGCGTATGTCTATTTCAGCTATACCAAAATCTTGAGAAACAGCAATCATTGCCTCTTTTTGTCCAGAGAAGAATTTTGTATCAACATCAATAGCTTTAGCAGATATTTCTCCAGAGCCAATATTTCTTATGTTGAAAGACATTGGATGAAGAAGGAGAGTACGCTTTTTTTCATCATAGGAGATATCCAGTTGTCCTGAAAGATCAAGGCGTTCAAGGTCCATATTTTTGAGGAGTTCCAAATCTTTTTCGTCTATTTTTTTAGGTACAATCGAGAGATTATCGAGAGAAAGCAGAAGTTTTTTCGGTATAGACTGCTCCCATTGGCTTGGTTTGAATTGGAATGATGCAAGGGTTGCTTTTAACTGTGGTGTATCAATGGCGAGGTTATCAATTTTGGCATCGGCTGAGGTCGTAGCAAGCAGAATGTTTAGAATAAGAGCATTTCGTGCTATTTTTTCAGCTTCTTGGTTATTTGCTTTCTTTGCGTTAAGATAAGCTTTAACTAATTTTTCAGGTGTTTGCTGGAGCGGCTTCATTTTTAGGCCGGATGTTTTGAATTTTCCAAGAGAGAAAGATGTGTTCTTCTCTTTTTCTGCAAAAACATCGACCATTATGTTTTCTAGAGAAATAGAACCAGTAACCGTTTCTCCTTGACTGAGAGCGTTGCTTTTTCCGAGAATGATAGAATATGCGTAATTGATGTCAATATCATGCGCTTTTATTGTATTACTTTTAGCGTTCAGATACATCTGTTTTGTACCATTTGGAGCTATCGTTACAAGATCGATATTTTTGATGCTAAGAGAACCAATACGACCATTTTTAAGATTAGAAAGCTGAAAGCCCTTTATCTCAAATTTTTCAACACGCTTAATCGCATCTTCTACAGAAAGTAGGATATCTGGAGCAAAAATAGAGGCAAGTTCAAGACGCATAATTGCTTGCAAAAGGTGCGATTTGATTGCGCTATTCTTTCCCTTTAAGAAGACACTATTGAGGGAAATTTGGGGGATTTTTGCACGAATATTATTATATTTTAAGTCAACATTATAAAGTGTGAAAGTCCCAGGGATAAAAGCCAGAGGAGGACGGGCTGAAATGGCACCAATTTTCAGTGATATTCCAGCAGGAACTGGTAAGGTGACATTCGTCAAGTTGACTTTGCCTATGATACTCACTTCGGATGTTTCTGCTTTTATGAAACGACGCGCTATTTCTTTTCTCACAAAACTGTCAAGATAGGGTTTTGCCATATAAAACCCTCCGACAACTATGATTGCCAGAATAGCAAAAAATCCAATAATCAGTGTAAGCCAACGTTTTAGATTGCTTTGGTACCCACCATTAAGATTGACCATTATTTCTTCTTTCGCTGTTATTATTCTTCAAAGAATGAAAATAAACTTCTTTAAATAACGACAAATGTTAAAATATAGCATGCACCAATTTCAACAGTTATCTATTTTTATTCTCTTTTTTCAGAGTCATTCTCGACTTTTTTATAATACAACTGTATCAATTGTCACCAATTTTCTTTGGTTTTAGCATTTTATAAAAAAGCACTCATAGCAGACAAGAAAGTATAGGATGACCCTTATTGATCACTTTAAATCACTCTAAGACGTTCCTATTTTTGCTTTTGTCTTGCTGCTGTTGAGAGGAACAGTTAAAACATAGAAGATATGTTGCTATTCATTACAATTTAATGGGGAAAGATGGGTATCATGACAGAACATCAAATAATGGCTTTTTCCATCATTGGTCTGATGATGGTTGTTTTTATTTGGGATCGGTTCCGTTATGATCTTGTCGCTATTTGTACATTATTGATTGCTTGTGCCGTTGGTCTTGTAAGCCCGAAGGAAGCATTTAGCGGTTTTAGTAATGATATTGTGATCATTGTAGGGAGTGTGTTTGTTGTCAGTACGGCTGTATCGCGTTCTGGTATCATGGAATTTATTATCCAACGGATCTGGCCAGAGGTAAAGTCTGTGCGTCTTCAATTAGCCTTTTTGGTTATTTCTGTTGTGCTTTTATCAATGTTTGTTAAGAATATTGGTGCTTTGGCTATCATGCTTCCGATTGCTTTTCAATTTGCTCGTCGTTCTCAGGTTTCACCGTCTGTCTTTTTGATGCCAATGGCATTTGGTTCTTTGTTAGGAGGTCTTATGACGCAGATAGGAACTTCTCCTAACGTCGTTATTTCAGCTATGCGAGAACGTTTATCAGGGGCTTCTTTTACCATGTTTGATTTTACACCGGTTGGTGCAGCTGTTGCTACTGCTGGTGTTTTATATTTGGTCTTTTTTTCTTGGCGTTTGCCTGTGCGTGTCCGTTCAGGTATGTCGTTTGATGATGCGATTGATATTCGTAACTATGTTTCAGAAGTACATATAACAACAAATTCACCAATTGTGGGAAAAACCATTGTTGATTTGGTGAAGCCATCCGGTGGTGATGTCATGGTGATTCAAATCATCAGAAACAAAGTGTCTATTTCACCATTGCCAGATTTTGTTTTGTCTGAAAATGATATTGTTTTGCTGGAAGGCTCACATACAGGGCTAGATAGTGTGATGAGTGCTGCTCGTTTAGAGTTTTCTAGTGGTCGAACTATTTCTAAGGGTGATAAAGACAGCGACATTGATATTGTTGAGGCAGTCATCACACATAATTCACCTCTTATTGGCATCAGTGCAAAAGGTTTTTCACTCTTTGATCGCTATAATGTGAATTTGCTTGCGTTAAGTCGTCAGCATGAAAGGGTGCGGGGGAGGATCAGTGATATTGATTTTCATCTTGGAGATGTGATTGTTTTGCAGGGACAAGATACGGTTATCCCAAACTTGTTACGGGAGCTGAAATGTTTGCCTTTAGCAAAGCGTAATATTGTGTTTGGTAATTTACGACATGGTTTTGTTTCTTTAGCTATTCTCTTTATCGCGATCATTTTTACTGCTTTTCAGATTGTTCCAGTCGCCTTTTCTTTTTTTTCTGCTGCGGCTGCAATGGTTATCTTTCGCGTTTTGCCAGCGCGTGATTTTTATCAGGCACTCGATGGTCAAATATTAATCTTATTAGCAGCTCTTATTCCAGTAAGTGAAGCCTTAGAGAAGACCGGATGTACCGCTCTTATGGGTCAGTGGCTGAGCCAATTAGCGGTATTTTTTCCTCCATCTGGTGCATTAGCGCTTATGTTGATTACAGCTATGTTGGTAACACCATTTTTGAATAATGCAGCGACAGTGATGATGGTAGCTCCAATCGCGTCAAGTTTTGCACATTCTCTTCATTATAAGCCTGAAGCTTTTCTGATGGCTGTTGCCATTGGTGCAGGCTGTGAGTTTCTCACCCCTATTGGACATCAAAGTAATATGCTTGTGATGGCACCTGGGGGGTATCGTTTTAGTGATTATCCACGCTTTGGTGCTCCCTTGGCGGTATTAATAATAATCGTTGCAGTTCCAATGCTCATGTGGATTTGGCCATTACAATAGAATATTTTTAGAATCGATCATTATTCCTCACAAAGGTCTTTAATCTTCTTATAAAGGGTAAGTTGAAGTGAGGGATTTTTGGCAAAGAGTTTTGCTTCGAGTTTACATTAAGATTCCCTATGCATTGGAAGCATTTCTTTTAGGCAGGGTAACAATGTCTGTTTATTTGTTTTAAAGTGTTTTCACAATTATGAAAATTGGGGTATGGCTTTTGCGAGATATTTTATAATGAATTGCCTTTCTATTGCCATTGTACAATCGAGTTTTTTGAAAACCTGCAACATAACCGTTACTTTTAAGATTTTAAAAGGTTTTTTATACATACAACGAAGCAGGATCCTAACTAGTAAATAGCTAAGGTGGTAAGGATGACACGATTGAGATTGTAAGCAAGCAAAATAGTCAAAGATAAGGCAGTGATAACTTTATCTATTTTGACAAAATCAAAGTTTTTAAAAGCTATAATGTGAACCAAAAAGTATAAACAGTGTTTTTGAGTGATGCATTCGAGAAAATCCAATCTGATCAGAGATACAGTGATTTGAAACAGATAGGCTGGGATTTGAAATGAATGGACTGGCAATTTTAAGATTTTGAGTTAATTAGGGCTACCATCTTTATTCATTTATGCGTAAAAGTGCAGAAAGTGATTTTTTTCAAGGTTATGATATATGTCGTATGATAGTTTTATTGCTGAAGTTAATGCAGAGTTTCGTCAGGAAAAGGCTCTTGCTTTTTGGAAGCGTTATGGTTTGTGGGTTGTTGTGGCAACCATTGTTTTTGTATTGATGATTGTGATTTATCAAATTTATCATCATTTGCAGATGAAGAAAGCCGGTCATATTGGTGATGCATTTATAGAAGTCCTTGATTTGGCAGATACACGTCATTTTGATGAGGCGATGAAGCAATTGGAAGCTGTTAAAGCCTCTAACTTTGGGGGGTACCCTTTTCTTGCTCGTTTACGTGAGGCTTCTTTGTTCATGGAACAAGGGAATGCTGTTAAATCAGTAGAGGTCTTTGATTCTGTCGCGATCGATAAAAAAGCACCAGCGATTTTGCGAGCAATTGCCAAAATCCGGGCGGCTTATATTTTGGTTGATACGGGAAGCTTGGAGGATGTCAAAAAACGCGTCAAAGACATGGCAAATGATCTTGATCCTATGCGTATGTCTGCAAGGGAGGCTTTGGGATTAGCTGCGTATAAAGCTGATAAAGTGGATGAGGCAGTTGATTATTTTCGTAAGATTTCTAAAGAGAATGCTCCAGGTTCAAAAATAACAGAGAGGGCACGAATTATGCTTGAGCTTATGCAAGCTGAAGGCAAGACAAATTAAGGAATCAATTGATGAGTCTTACCATTGCTATAGTTGGTCGTCCCAATGTTGGCAAGTCAACACTTTTTAACCGTTTGGTTGGGCAAAAATTGGCTTTGGTTGATGATAAACCTGGCGTGACACGCGATCGGCGTATTCACGCTGCGAGACTGCAAGATTTGCGTTTTGATGTCATTGATACAGCTGGGTTGGAAGAATCTAGTGATCATACACTTGAAGGTCGTATGCGTTTTCACACAAAAGCTGCGATTGATGAAGCGGATCTTATTTTATTTGTGTTTGATGCAAAAAGTGGAATAACGCCGAGTGATTTAAATTTTGCATCACTGGTTCGCAAATCAGGGAAACCAATTGTGCTTGTTGCCAATAAATCTGAGTCAAAAGCGGCAACAGGGGGAGAATATGAGGCATGGTCATTAGGGTTAGGAGAGCCCTGTCCAATATCCGCTGAACATGGTTTGGGTTTTTCGGATCTTCGTGATGCAATTATGGAGGCTATTGGCGAAGAGAGAATTTTTGAAAGCAAGCTTGAAGAAAAGCATATTACTGTACAGTCAGCCTCTCTTGATGATGATATCGATCATTTAGAGGAAAAGGAGAATATTTATGATGAAAGCAAACCCCTTCGGATTGCGGTTGCTGGTCGCCCAAATACAGGAAAATCAACTCTCATCAATAGGATGTTAGGGCAAGATCGTTTGTTGACAGGACCGGAAGCAGGATTAACCCGTGATTCTATTTCTGTGGATTGGCAATGGCGAGGGCGTCAGATTAAACTTTTTGATACGGCAGGTTTACGTCGAAAGTCGAAAATTCAAGAAAAATTAGAAAAACTTTCTGTTGCAGATACTTTGCGTGCAATTCGTTTTGCGGAAGTGGTAGTAATTGTTTTTGATGCAACAGCACCTTTTGAAAAGCAGGATTTACAAATTACTGATCTTGTGATCCGTGAAGGGCGTGTTCCACTTATTGTTTTCAATAAGTGGGATCTTATTGAAAATAGCCAAGCAACATTGTTTGATTTGCATGAAAAATGCACGCGCCTTCTTCCTCAAGTTCGTGGTTTGAGAGCTGTTCCTTTATCGGGTCAATATGGTCAAGGAATTGATAAATTGATGGAAAATGTCATGATGATGCACCGTGTGTGGAATCGTCGTATTTCCACGGGCAAATTGAACCGATGGCTTGAAACGATCGTTGCGCATCACCCCCCACCTGCGGTTTTGGGGCGTCGACTTAAGGTGAAATATGTCACACAGATTAAGACGCGTCCTCCTGAATTTGTGTTTTCTTGCTCGCGACCAAAACTAATGCCTCAGTCCTATTTACGTTATCTTTCTAATGAATTGCGGAATACGTTTGATATGCCTGGGATACCAATTCGCATATCATTAAGGGCATCTGAAAATCCTTTTGCAGCACGTTCAAAAAAGAAATAATTGCTCTCTCTTTTCTTAAAGTTTATAAAATTTGTATTGAGAAACAAGTTTTTTAAAAGAAGCTTTTTCATGGATTATTGACTTTTGATATCAAAAATCAATTGATCAACAAAATAAACAATAATTTTCTTTTCAATAAAAATTACCTTATAATAAATTGATTTATAAAAATAATTGATGTCTCTACTTTTATTAAATAAAAAAATCCAGAAGGATAATATTCTCTCATTTCAATTCCCTTTATCAAAATGAGAAAAATGATTGACTTACACAGTAGAGAAAAGATCAACCTGTGGGTAAAAATCGTTTAAGAAAGAACACAATCTTCTAAATGCAGGAGCAGATGCAAGATTGGAGACGAAAGAATAGCATTATGATGCTAAATTGTGCAAAGTGTTTTGCAGCATCTTTATCATTCTATTTTATAGATGATAGAGATTATTGGTGAGCAAAAATGCCATTGTTTGCAGTGATTTATGCAAATAAAAACGTTTTCAGAAGTTATCAATATTCAAGTGGTAGGAAGAGAAGCGCCAAATTTGACTGCAGTTGCACAAAGTAGTTTAAAATCCTGTTTAACAACCCTTTGTGCATATTCTGTATGAAAGGGAAGATCTATAGGTATTTTCCGCATTGAAAGAGGGATGCGTTTTATTTATGAATGAAACCTAAAATAACGGATTTATCTTGCAAAATATTTTCTCACTGTGTTTCTATATTTTGTACAATGAGTTGATTTATAAATATAATTTATTATTTTTCCATGTTGCATGAGAGTCCTGAAGGTCTTAAGATTCTGTCATTCTAAACGTGTTTATATTGAATCAAACAAAACTATTTCCTTGTGTGTTGTTAAGGGGGGGGCGTGTGGAAAAAACTGTTAAAGACAAAGAGTAAAAATACTTCTTATAGACTATTTCAATGCAAAGGGATGTTGCAAAATTAGGGGGGTAAAGAGAATGATGGTGTCAGCTTGCTTCTTCATAGGCGTAAAGAGGTTGGTGCACAATGGCTTTATCATTATACCATTTACGGGTGGCGTTGCGAAATGGGCTTGCGAGTATTGAGAAATGTTTTTTAAAAAAGCGCGTGAATTGGAAGCCCAATAGAATTCGCTTTTACATGAGGGGCGTGACCCTGTTTAAAAAACGTGAGAGACAAAAGCGTGAGGCAGTGCGTAATCTGCATGATTTAAAAGATATTTTTCTTAAGTGCTTTTGAAAGTCGTAAAGCTGAATTCAAAGGAGATGATACAGATGGGAACTGGTTTACACTTCTAAAACTTCATATGTTTCCCGAGTTAAGCTTTATACCTGTTTCAGAAATTACCCAAACGAATATGAAGGCATTTATGGTTTTGTTTCAAGGTAATGCAATAGGGTATTATCACTTGCGGTGAGGGGGCATTTGAAGGTGTATTCAGGGTTACTGTTTATAAAATTGAAAGATACGTTATTTATTACGATAAATTGTGATAGATTTCTTTTATTAGCTTGACGAATAAATTGCAGACCAATATGTTACGCATGGTCTTATGAAATGCGTTTTGACTTGTGCTTTTTAATTAAGGAGCCATTTATGGCAAAGGGTTACGAGCCCGTTTTACCCAAAAGGGAAGCTGAAGGGAAAAGGCGAGAAGACTGTTTTCATTCAGAGGATTTGAAATGTCGTAGTCGGAATTTAGGTTTAGCTTTAATGCGTAAACAAGCATTAAAGAAGCGGGAGCATAGAAAAGAGGGGGGCGAGCCAGAAGGAACTATGGCGCGTGCGGTTAAGCTTTCCAGTGAGTTTTTGGCGAGTATTATCGTAGGCGTTGTTTTAGGTTTGGGATTTGACCAGATAGCAGGTTCATTACCATGGGGATTGGTATTTTTTCTTTTTCTTGGATTTGCTGCTGGTGTTTTGAGTATTCTTCGGTCTGTGGGTTATATTGCCTTCAGTCAATTAGGTCAAAAAGGCGCATCGCGCCAAGATAAAGGGGCCGGTAAAAGGTCCGATAAATGAGGTTGAAGTGACATCGCACGCTCCAGATCCTGTTCATCAATTTGAGGTTTCACGGCTGATTAATATTTCCATAGGAAATATGGATTTATCTTTTACAAATGTATCATTTTTTATAGTTGCAACTGTCGTTGTAACCTCAATCTTTCTCTTTCTTTCCTCGTCAAGTCGAGGATTGGTGCCAACACGGATGCAATCTATCTCAGAGATGGCGTATGAATTCGTAGCATCAACTTTGCGAGAAGCATCTGGTGTGCAGGGAATGCAGTTCTTCCCTTTGGTTTTTTCCTTGTTTACTTTTATTTTGGTTGCCAATTTTATTGGTCTTTTTCCTTATTTTTATACAATTACCTCTCAGATTATGATCACATTTTCATTGGCGATGTTGGTGATTTTAACGGTGATTGGTTATGGTTTTTATAAGCATGGGGTTGGTTTTTTGAAACTGTTCGTTCCAAGTGGTGTCCCTGTTGTGATTTTACCTTTGGTTACGATGATTGAAGTTATTTCTTTTTTCTCTCGTCCTATCAGTCTTTCGCTTCGTTTGTTTGCAAATATGCTTGCTGGCCATATTACCCTCAAAGTTTTTTCTGGTTTTATTGTCTCAATGATTGGAATAGGAATCATGGGCGTTGGCGGTTCTGTTTTACCGCTTATCATGACTGTAGCGATTACCGCTCTTGAGTTTTTAGTTGCGTTTCTTCAGGCTTATGTCTTTACGGTTTTAACTTGTATGTATCTTAATGATGCAGTTCATCCGGGGCATTAATAAAACTGGCGGTTTTCCGTCAAATGGTGTAATTTCACTTTAAAGGAGAATAAATAATATGGAATTAGTGCTTGCAGCAAAATATATTGGTGCTGGTCTTGCTTGCTTTGGTATGGCAGGCACAGCTTTGGGTCTTGGAAATATTTTTGGTAGCTATCTTTCTGGTGCATTACGCAATCCATCAGCTGCAGATAGTCAGTTTGGTCGTCTAGTTTTTGGTTTTGCTGTAACAGAGGCCTTGGGAATTTTTTCATTGCTCGTTGCTTTGTTGCTTCTTTTTGCGGTTTAATCATTTTCAAAAGGGTATACCTGCTTTCTTTGTGAGAGGTAGGCGTGCTCTTTTGGTTTTGTATGAGGAAGGAACGTTAATCGGCAGTCATTTTTTCTAAAATAAAGAGCCTTAAGTCAGGCTATTTAAAGGATGAGAGAGAATGTTTATTTCCAGTGCTTATGCGCAGAACACTGAAACACCTTTAGAGCGTATTAAAGATGTAGCAGAGCGTATTGATCGTGTGTTTCCACCTTTTGATTTTGTGCATTTTGGTTCACATCTTTTTTGGTTGGCAATTTCTTTTGGGCTTTTTTATCTTTTCATTTCTCGCGTGATTGTACCGCGTATTGGTGGTGTGATTGAGACACGTCGGGATCGAATCGCCTCTGATCTGGACCAAGCGATGCGTATGAAACAAGAAGCAGATATTGTTGTTGAAACTTATGAGCGTAAATTAGCGCAAGCCCGTTCGCAAGCGCATATTATAGCGCAAGCAGCTAGTGAAGAGATAAAACAAAAGGTTGAGCTTGAACGAAAGGAAATTGAAGCAGATTTAGAGAAAAAGTTAACGGATGCTGAAAAACAGATAGAAAGGATTCGCAATAAAGCTATGCAAAATGTTGGCTCCATTGCTGAGGAAGTAGCCCTTGAAATTGTGAAAAAATTGATTGATGTTGATGTCAGTAAAGAGTCTGTTCATTCGGCTGTTAAAGCTGCAGGTTACTGAGGATTGTAAAGATGACAGATACTTTTTGGGCTTTTGTTGGATTAGTTCTTTTTCTAGCTCTTTTGGTTTATTTCAAAGTTCCAGAAATGGCCTTGCGTCATCTTGATGCGCGAGCAAAGCGTATAAAAGATGAGCTTGATGAAGCTCTTCGTCTTCGTGAAGAGGCTCAGGAAGTTTTGGCTGAATATCAGCGCAAACACGCGGAAGCGGAAAAGGATGCACAAGAGATTATTGCTGCAGCTAAACGTGAAGTTGAGTCTATTGTCTCTCAGGCTCGTATGAAAACAGAAGAATACGTAAAGAATCGTAATAAATTAGCAGAGCAAAAAATTGCTCAAGCAGAAGCTGATGCGATACGTATGGTGTCATCCTCTGCTATCGATTTGGCGGTTTCTGCTGCACGTGAACTTATCGAAAAGGAATTAGATGCTCATAAAGCAAATCAACTCATTAAAGAGTCTCTAGTTGAGGAATCGCTCACCAAGATGAAAGCCTATCTTAATTAAGAGTTAACCTATCTTAAGGGGAGATAAAACTGAGCTGCAAGCTATAATCCTTGATGCCGAGCATTCATTTTCAAGATTGGTAGTGATTTTCTCACTTTTATCTCTCTCAATTTTTAGAATTGGTGATTAACTCAGCTTTCTAATTAAGTGTGATGAAGTATTATTTATACTAAAAATGCTTATAATTTTTTCAAGTTTTCTTAAAATTTACAGTGAATTTATTGCATGAAGCTCTTTAAAAATATGCAATGATGATGCTTGAAAAAGAAGAGTTCTAGTTTTTATTATTTTTTTAGTTTGCAAAACAATTGTTTTTTTTCACTTCACTCTTTAAGCTAGAAGAGCAATGAAACTGTAGAGCAAGAATTCCATAACAGAAGAAGCTTTTTTAGTAAATCATGAGAGGAGGGAGCTATCTGAAGTGTTTGAGTTTATTAAAGGAGCATTCGATAAAGGAGGTTTTTTTTTCAAGATTTATGAGAGTTATGTGGTGTTTCCCTAAAAAAGGGTGAGTAAGATTTGCTAAGTTTCACATGAACTCTAAAAGATTTGCTTCAATAAATCGTAAATTTTCTGTGAACCCCTGTAGTTGATGTCATGCTCTCCCCCTATTATAGCATTTCTATTTTTTACGAATGCAATGCTTTCACGCTTTTCTCTTTCTCAAATCTTAAGGGGCACAGAAAGTCAGCTTAGACTACAAGTTTTGAGAAATTTGCAGCCTCTTGTGTGAGAGTATGAATACGTTTGAGAAGAGCAAGACGGTTCATCCGAACATGGGGATTTTTATCGTTCACCAATACTTTTTCAAAAAATGTATCAACAAATTTGCCCAGTGATGCTAGTGTATTGAGTATGTGTGGTAAATTTGTTGTTTTGATAGAGTCATGAACTTTTTTTTCTATATCATTGATTGCTTGATAAAGCTGCTTTTCTTCTGTTTCAATAAAGAGTTCAGGGTTAATTTCATCCTCTATGATTGAGACTTTTTGGGATTCAGTGTCAAGAATGTTTGCGGTACGTTTTACAGCAGTTAAAAAGCTCTTTCCATCATCTGTATTAGTAAAGGCGATAAGTGCTTCGACATGACGCGTAACTAATAAAAGATCGTCAGAATCTCTGTTTAAGACTGCTTCGAGAACATCATAACGAACGCCTTCTTCTTTTAAATAGATTTTCAAACGTTCATGAAAAAAGAATAACAAATCCGATAAAATATGTTCTGTTTTTTCTGAAAGTATATTCTGCGATTGCGTAGATTCTCTTTGAAATATTTCACATTGAATTTTTTGTTGTAAGAAAAGATTGGCTGCCAGATTAAACAGCGGCATAAGATTGATTTTCCAGTCACGCAAAAGCACAAGTCTGATAATTCCTAATGCTGCTCGTCTTAATGCATAGGGATCTTTTGAACCGGTTGGTTTTTCATGAATGAGCCAAAAACCGACAAGCATGTCAATTTTATCTGCCAGTGCAACTGTTATAGCAACAGGTTCTTGCGGAATACGATCTGCTGGTCCTTGCGGCTTATAATGGTCTTCAATGGCTTCAGCTACCCGAGGATCTTCTCCTTGAAGAAGAGCATATTTTCGCCCCATGATCCCTTGCAGTTCGGGAAATTCTCCAACAACTTCTGTTTGTAAATCAGCTTTGGCAAGTATTGCTGCACGTTTAGCTAAGAAAGGGTCTGCGTGTATCAAAGGTGCAATTTTTTGTGCAAGGATGGAGATTCGCTCGACTCTCGCACCTTGTGTGCCTAATTTTGCATGAAAAGTCACATTTAAATGATCAAGTCTAGCCATTCTCTGATCGAGAGGCTTATTTAGATCAAGATCAAGTTTTTGAGCAGAGGATTGCAAATATTTAATATCTGGCAAATCATGTTGGTCTGTTTGCCAAAAATAGAGTGCATCAGAAAGACGAGCGCAGACAACTTTACTATTTCCTTTAGAAATTTCTTTGCCCTCATCACTTGCAAGAATATTAGAAACAAGAATAAAATGATGAGAGAGTTTAATTTTTTCTCCTTGTTTGCGGGTTACAAAACATTTTTGATTGGCTCTAATGGTTAAGCGAATAATTTCTGGAGGAATATCAAGGAAAGATTTATCAAAATTTCCCATAAGCACAACAGGCCACTCAATGAGTCCTGCAACTTCTTCTAAGAGAGCATTATCTTGAACCAGTTCTAAACCGTTTGCAAAACAAAGATTTTGCGCATCAGCTAAAATAATATTCTTTCGCCTTTCGGCATCCAGAATGACTTTATGGATTTCAAGTTGAGTAATATAATCGTCAAAGCGGCGAACTTGGATAGGTTTTCCGTCACTTAAGAAGCGATGACCATAGGTTAAATTATTGCTTTTAAGAGAACCAATTGTAAAGGGAATAACATGCGTTTCACCAATTTCTGGTCCGAAGACGCAAATAATGTTTTGTAAAGATCGAATCCACTTCAAAGCTCCATTTTTTTCTGAATCTTTGCCCCAACGCATAGATTTAGGCCATGGAAAATTGCGAATAATATTGGGGAGAATATCGGCAATAATTTCTTCTGCACTTCGCCCTTTTTTGACGATTTTAGCGATATAAAAATCCCCCTTTTTATGATCATGTGCAATATAGGCTTCAGAAATATCGCTTAATCCTGTTGCACGAAGAAAGCCATCAATTACGTGCTGTGGAGATTTTGTACTGGGGCCTTTGCGTTCTTCATGGGTATCTTTTGAACGTATAGAAAGACCGCGTATGTCTAATGTCAGGCGCCTAGGTGTCCAATATTCATGGGCAGCTTTATAGGTTAAGCCTGCATTCACAAGTTGATCTGTAACAGATTTTTTGAGGTCTGCGGCAGCTTTGCGCTGCATACGAGCAGGGATCTCTTCGCTGAAAAGTTCAAGAAGAAGATCAGACATGAGGCTTTTCTCCGTTAGTGTATATTTGCCCAGCTTCAGTAAATAAGAAGGCTTCCCCACAGCGGCGTGCAAGATCACGAACGCGCAGAATATAACTTTGTCGTTCGGTCACAGAAATAACGCCACGTGCTTGTAAAAGATTAAAGATATGACTCGCTTTAATACATTGATCATAAGCTGGAAAAACACATAAGTGTGAACCATTTTCTTTATTTGGTTTTCCAGCTTCAAGAAGTGCGATACATTCGCGTTCTGCATCAATAAAATGCTGATGGAGCAATTTGGTATCAGCAAATTCGAAATTATAGTATGAATATTCCTGCTCTGCTTGTAAAAAAACATCTCTATAACTTATTTGGTTTTCTCCATCTAAACCATTAAAATTAAGATCATAGACGTTATTAACACCTTGGATATACATTGCTAGACGTTCTAGTCCGTAGGTAATTTCTCCTGAAACAGGAGCGCATTCAATGCCACAAACCTGCTGAAAATAAGTGAATTGAGAAATTTCCATTCCATCGCACCAGCATTCCCATCCAAGTCCCCAAGCTCCCAGTGTTGGGCTTTCCCAATCGTCTTCAACAAAACGAATATCGTGAAGTTTTGTATCAAGACCGATAGCTTGTAGCGATTTGATATAAAGATCTTGTAAGTTGGGAGGAGAGGGTTTGAGAAGCACTTGGAATTGATAATAGTGCTGTAAACGATTTGGATTTTTACCGTATCGCCCATCTGTAGGGCGTCGAGAGGGTTGGACGTATGCCACTTTCCAAGGACGTGGTCCCAGTGAGCGAAGTGTTGTTGCTGGATGAAAAGTTCCAGCTCCAACTTCCATATCGTAGGGTTGTAAAATTGCACATCCATACTGGGCCCAATAATTTTGCAAAGTTAAAATAAGTCCTTGAAAAGAATGTGTAGGATTGAGATATTCAGGCAGTTTCACGCTCTATACTCTTTAATGTTTTATCAACAGATAGCGACCAAAGAAATTTCAGCCCCATGACTGTCTATTGTTTCATGTGGTTATGGTCAAGCAACATCATTTATTGCAATCCAAATTTCAATTTTTCTTGAATTTCCTTGGCATTTTTTGGCTCCCCATCGATTGCGTGATTCCATTGAAATATTGCTTCGCGTTTGCGTCCAACTTGCCAATAGGCATCGCCCAAATGATCATTCAATGTTGGATCTTCAGGTTGTAACCTGACAGCATTTTCCAATATTTGAACAGCTTGATTATATTGCTTAAGCTTGTAGTAAGCCCACCCTAGAGAATCAAGGATATGACTATTTTGAGGCTGTAAGGCAGAAGCTTTTTGCAGCATATGAAGTGATTCTTCAAGTTTTTCACCACGCTCAACAAGTGAATAGCCTAGATAATTAAGAACTTGCGGTTGGTTGGGAAAAAAATCAAGTGCTTTTCGTAAATCACTTTCCGCTTTTGGCCATTGCTCTAAACGTTCAAAGGCGATTCCGCGCTGATAAAAAAGCTTCCAATCATCTTGTTGAAAATTTTTTATCTGTGCAATAGCATGATCCAAAGTTTTGGCAGCTTCACTAAATTTATGATCTTGCATATAAAGCGCAGCGATTGTTATCAAAATGTGATGATCATTGGGAAATTTTTTCTTTAAGGAAGTGAGCAATTTGATAGCTTCACTGTAATTATCGTTATTTGCAAGAATGAAGGCGAGCTGTAACTGTCCAATTCTATAGTAAGGTGAGCTTTGTGGTAGAGAGCGGTAAAGTTTAACGGCTTGACTGAGGTCATTCACTTTTGCAGAGATATTTGCCAGGTGAAACATTGTTGCATCATTTTTAGGCGACAAAACTAGAGATAATTGTGTAAAAATACGTGCAATTCTTTGCGAGTTTTTATGGTTGAGGGCTGTTCCAAAATTATACAAGACCTCGCCAGCTCCTTGTTGAGGTGTTTTAATGAATCTTTCTAAAGGAACACCTTTTTCAACTTTTTTTCGAATGTTTTTAAGTATTTCTCGACCTGATAGCACCTGTTCGCCGTGTTTGAGTGTCTCAATAGCTTGAGTGCGCATTTTAGAACGCAATTGGAAGGAAGCATAGGCTATGATAATACGTTCATAGGTATTAGGGGCTATAAGAGGGGATTGTTGGTTTTTGAGCGCTTGAGTGAAATATGTTTGTGCGTCTTGCTTGTGTCCTGCGAGATCGCACATGAGTGCAAGATGATAGTTTATAAAAAGCTTATACCAAGCGGGTCCTTGAATTTTTTGAAGGTCAGCAATGGCTTGAGATTTTTGCCCAGACCCGAATGTAGCCCAAGCACTGATTAATTCAGGTATTGGATTGTTGCTAGCGGGAGGTGTTTTGAGTTGCAGAAGAGACTTAGCCTTATTGTAGTCTTTTTTGATGAGATCTTTGATCGATAACGTCAAGGAAACAAAGGGATTCATAATACCTCGCTCCTTCAATTTTTGGGCTTGTTGAGCAGCTTCTTTAAAAGCACCTGAAAAGAGCATTGCTTCGAGCATCTCTATTTGTGTTTCAATATTTTCAGGTTTATAACTGAGAGCCTTTTTAAAATAATTGATGGCAAGATCAGTTTTGTTTTCGTGATTTGCGACTCTCCCAGCCAGATAAGCACCTATAAATGAGCTTGTATTGAGAGTGGTATCAATTTTACTATAGCCGTGGGATGGTATCAGTATAATACCGGTGATAATGAGAGTAAAAAAGCCGGATACTGTTACACTGCGCATAAAGCTAACCCTTCTTAAGATAATCAATAGACTGTCCTTATAAACCATATCCGGTTACTTTATTGAAAAATATTGTGATTATTACAAATAATCAGTTTACACGTGCAATACAAAAGTCAACAGTTTCAACTAATGCCTTATGAAAGGGGCTTTCATTTATTATAGCAAGAGCATTGATTGCATGTTGTCCATAGCTGCGCGCGTATTTTATTGTGTCTGTAAGACTATCATATTTTTCTATTAAGTGTTGTGCATGTGCGAAGGTTTCATCATTGCTATTGTCATTTTCAAGTGCTTGTTTCCAGAAGGTTTTTTCCGCAGCGTTGCTTCGGGTATAGGCAAGAATAACAGGCATGGTGATTTTTCCTTCTCTAAAATCATCGCCGATATTTTTTCCCAAATATTTAGTAGTTCCACCATAGTCAAGTGCATCATCAATCAATTGGAAAGCTAACCCTAAAAATGTTCCATATTCGCGCAAGGCAAGACGCTCTTTATGTCCATAACCGGCAATAATGGGCCCAACTTCAGCAGCAGCTGAAAAAAGTGCAGCCGTTTTTGCATTGATGATTGTGAGATACTCTGCAATGCTCGTTTCTATATTTTTTGTCGCAGAAAGTTGCATAACTTCTCCCTCGGCAATAATTGCAGCAGCATTTGCTAAGACAGAGAGCGCTTCTATGGAACCAACATCGACCATCATTTTAAAAGCTTGTCCTAATAGGAAATCACCAACAAGTATGCTTGCCTGATTGCCCCAAATCATTCTTGCAGTAGATTTCCCCCGTCGTAAATTGCTTTCATCGATGACGTCATCATGTAATAAGGTTGCTGTATGCATAAATTCAACAGCTGTTGCGAGTTTTATATGTCCATCACTTTGATAATCAAACATACGAGCGGCAGCTAATGTGATCATTGGACGCAATCGTTTTCCACCTGATGAAATGAGATGATTGGAAATTTCAGGAATCATTTCAACATCTGATTTTGCCATAGAAAGGATGCATTGGTTTACGCATTCCATATCATTTTTGGTGAGATTAATGAGGGATTGGAGAGAAATTGGATTATTTTGTCTCTGATTTGATTTTACGGCAGCAGGCAATATTTTTACTCCTAGAGTATTGTAATGAACATATATGAATCCTATCCATAGCATAAAGGGGGTTTTGCTTTGACTCAAGCATTGATAGCGTGTTTGAAAATGCAATCTTTGAGTAATATCCGCAAGGAAAAATTTTTTATGCTTGGGGGGGGGCATCGTGTTTTTATGAAATTATGGGAGAAATTTAAAGCATTTTTATTGTAACAAGATTTGGCAGATAAGAGTATGGATTATGAGGGTAAATATTGGGATTTTAGATGAATAAAACACAGGATTATAGCGATGAAACAATAGATGCGTTTCATCGTGGAAAGTTTTATTTGGTTCAACCACGTTTACGTGGTCACCGTTCTGGTATGGACGCTATGTTATTGGCGAGTTTGGTGCCCAATAATTTCAAGGGTAAAGTTGTTGATTTGGGTGCTGGTGCTGGTGCTGCAGGATTGGCAGTGGCTTCGCGTTGTTTGGAGGCTCATGTTACATTGGTTGAACGTTCAGCTTTTATGGTCTCTTACGCTCAAAAAACACTTCTGTTAAAACAAAATGAAAGCCTTTCTAAGCGCGTTTGCTTGTTAAAAGCAGATATCACCTTCAAAGGGAGGTTTCGTTTGGAAGCAGGACTAAGGGATAATACTTTTGATTTTGCAATTATGAATCCACCTTTTAATAATCCTGCTGATCGCAATACGCCTGATGAACAGAAGTTTGAGGCACATGTTATGCCTGAATCAATGTTTGATGATTGGTTGCGCAGTGCAGCGGCAATTGTTAAGCCGGGTGGATATTTGGGATTAATTGCACGTCCGCAATCATTGACTGATATCTTGTGTGCCCTAGAGGGACGTTTTGGCAATATTTGTGTAATTCCTATTCATGCACGTACCACAAAAGCCGCAATTCGTGTTTTGTTTTATGCAAGACGAGGCAGTAGAGCGGCGTTATCTCTATTGCCGCCACTGGTTATACATGCAGGGGATAGTCATGCTTTTTCACCAGAAATTGATGCAATTAATAATGGTCGTATAAGTTTTTGGGAACTTTTAAAATGATATCTTGTGTTTTCCAATTTATTCTTTAAATTCGAACAAAGATTTTATTTTTTCAGGAGACTTCAATTTTGGGTGAAGTTTTATTTTTGGTTGCAATGTGGGGTTTGATTGGTATTTTCGGGTGTTGTAAGGTCCTTCCTTTCTGTTGTCCCTGCTTATTTAATGCTTAAGAACTTATAAGGAAATTTTACTTTGGTTAAGTTTATCAAAAATTGTATTCCACATCGTTTTTGTTCCAGTAAAACTGAAATTCCTGTGGTACGTCTTCATGGTGCGATTATTGATTCAAATTCATCGATAACGCGGAGCCTTTCATTAGGGAGGTGTGCAAATCTTTTGGACAAGGCTTTTGCTTACAAAAAAGCACCAGCTGTTGCACTTATTATCAATTCTCCTGGTGGTTCCCCTGTGCAATCACGTTTGATCTTCAAACGTATTCGTGATTTGGCAGAGGAAAAGAAGAAACAGGTTCTTATCTTTATTGAAGATATAGCAGCATCGGGTGGCTATATGATTGCTTGTGCTGGAGATGAAATTTTTGCTGATCCTTCTTCGATTGTTGGCTCCATTGGTGTTGTTACAACTTCTTTTGGTTTTCCTGAGCTTTTGAAGAAAATAGGAGTCGAGCGTCGTGTCTATACAGCAGGAAAAAATAAGGTTACATTGGATCCATTTCAGCCGGAGAAAAAGGCGGATATTGACCATTTGAAATCTCTGCAACTCGAAGTACACCAAACTTTTATTGATTTGGTGAAAGAGCGGCGTGCAGAGAAGTTATCTAATGATCCAAATATTTTTACAGGAATGTTTTGGAGCGGAAAGAAAGGGGTTGAGCTCGGCCTTATTGATGGATTGAATGATGTGCGCTCTGTTATTAAGGAGCGGTTTGGGGATGATGCAAAACTGCGATTAATTACGCCTCCAAAAAGTCTTTTTGGACCTAAAGCTCCTGCAGGAGTTACAGCTTATGCGGTCCATACAGCAATTGATAGTGCGGTGACGGTAGCGCAAGAGCGAGCACTTTGGCAACATTATGGTTTATAATGAAGCATTATAGCTTATAATGATGAGGAGTGATTTCATATTGGTTAAGTTTGGTTGATGATTTTGCCTGAAAACACTTGTTAGAAAAGAAGAGATTTAAAATGATACGAATGATAGCAGTAAGTTTGGTTTGTATTATAGCTCTTTATACTTATTGTGTGTTAAGGAAAAGATTACAAAGGGTATGGTGTCACGTTTACCGTGCACAGTTTAAATCACAAGTTGACATAAGGGGAACACTGGTAAAAGATCCCCGCACTGATCAATATTATGTCAAATGATATAAGAGATGGACAGGCTTTATTCCAAGGGTTTTCTTATGTATTTACCCCTATTAAATTGAACTTAGCTTTGCATGTTGTAGGGCAACGGCCTGATGGCTATCATTTAATAGAAAGTTTGGTTTATTTTAGTCTCAGTGGTGATTGTTTAAGCTATACCCCTTTTGAGAGTAATCGCTTTGTTTTGACAGGTCCATTTGCAGATGGACTTGTTTCTAATGCAGAGAATTTGGTTGTTCGTGCGCATAATTTTATGTGTAACACCTTTCCTGAATGTGCTCAACCCGCTTTTTTTCGACTTATTAAATTACTGCCGGTTGCTTCAGGGATTGGTGGCGGTTCGGGCAATGCGGCTGGTGTTTTAAGTCTGTTGCGTCAGCGATGGGCTCTTGGTTGCTCTTGTGAAGAATTAGCGCAAATGAGCTTAGTGCTTGGTGCTGATGTTCCGATGTGTCTTTTTGCATTGGAATATCAGCAGCCACTTTTTGTTAAAGAAATTGGGCAAGATATAACACGGCTAAAAGAGGCGTGTTCTGTTGCAATGGTTTTAGTTAATCATGGTCAACAGATTGCGACGCAAGCTGTTTTTAAGGCTTTGGAGAAGCATGATCATCCCCCCTTAAAAATTGATTTGGCAGCTCTCAAGACTGTTGATTCATTGGTTGAAGCCTTACGGGAAACACGTAACGATCTTTTTGTTCCTGCTTTAAAAATTGCACCGCGACTATCTGAAGTTTTATGGGCATTAGATGAGAGTGGAGCTCTTTTTTCTCGCATGTCTGGGACTGGCGCAACTTGTTTTGGTATTTTTAAAGATAAGCAAACAGCGCAACAGGCTGCTCTTTTTATCAAAGCGATGTATCCAGATTGGTTTGTTAGACCTATTGTAACTTTAGCAAAACCCTAGTTTTTGATGTTAAGCTAAGATTTAAAAGTAAAGATAAGGTAATGGAGAACATCACGATTTGTAAAAAGCAATGGTGTTATGATCCTAGCGAGAGAATAGAGAGCGATACAATCAATAGGTTATAGCAGTTGCAAGAAGAATATTGATTCTATTCATTTTTTTATCTTTATTTCTAACTTTTGGAGGGTTTTTTGCTCAATTAAAGAGCAAGTTTTTTTTACGATCTGTGCTTTGTGTATAAATATGAAGGAGATGTTAGAATAGCCTCTCTCAATCTCAAAAGTGCTTTCAGTTGTGATAGCGTTGCATATAAGTTTGCTATGCGTATCGCTGCTCATTTTTTTACGATTGGTGATTTTTGATACCTGCTTGGTTGCATGCTTTTAAACTAAAGTCCTGAAGCTTTCTTTAGCTAGTTTCTTACCTTTTTCACCAAAAAGGAATTTTTCATCACGGATGGAACCAACTTACAGGCTTTCCACTAGTTCAGACAAAATTGGACGTAAAATAATCTGTTTAGAATTTTTTTCTCTGTCTTAAGAGAAATATTATCTTTGCCATTTTTTCAACCAATACGAACAGCATCTCCACAACGTAAACTCATGTAAAAAAGAATATCAATCAAGAGGTGTTCACAGCTATCATGCCATTTATGAAACTATGTTCTTAACATCTTCTTTTGTCCAAATAGCAAATCACTCTTTTGGGGAGAGGGGGCTTTTATTCGCTAAAGCTAGATTATTTTTATTCAATTGCCCACTTAAAAAGATCTTTGAATATTTTCAGAAAATTTTGAGCAGTTGATGGTATTTTTTGCGTTGTTCAACATCGGCTATGATATGCGTTTTTTGATTGCTTGGTATAGAATTTTTCTACGGTATTGAAAAATTTCATCAAAATGAATTCTCTCTGTCTTTTTATGACTTTTAGCAAGGTTCTGCCAATGGTATCATACTCCTTTACAATCCATACGACCCTTCAATAAATTTACCTTGGTTTAAGAGGTATGATACAGTGTAAATTCGGCAAGCCTATTTTTTAGTTGTCAAAAAACTTTTACGTTCTATGGATTTATCCATATTTCTAATGCGTTGCTCAATCAAATACGCAAATTTTTGCTATGGCTGTTTGATTCCTTTGACAAGATGAAGAGGATGTGAATTGGGCATGGCAATTTCACATCAATAAATCAGAAAACTCTCAATCTATTACCTTGTGATTAGATAAAAGCTTCTTCTTTTACAGGATTCCCAGTCGATATTGAATTATCCTCTGGTTTAGCAAGTAATCACAGAACTTTAAAAATTGCTTAAAGGCGATAATATTGTATTATCACAGATGTGTCATTTTATCCGAGTATATATTTTTCAAATTCATACGGTAGCATGTAAGATGCTGTGGGGTATATTTAAAGAAATTGAAAATATTGATAAGACATTTCATATATGAAGTTTTTTTGTTGTTTGTGGAGAAGGCAGAATGATTTACTCTATGGGCTATTTCTTCTGCAGGACTTGCGGAAAACGTATAGCGGTGCAAAAATAACTTCATGTTTCAAAATATCGATAATTTACCGCATATATTAAATTTGCCGTTTAAACCAAATTTTTCGTGTGAATTGAATTTGCAGAAACAGGGTTTCTTGTATATAGCGGGTGTTGATGAAGTTGGACGTGGACCTCTGGCTGGACCTGTGGTAACAGCAGCAGTTATTTTGGATAAAGAGCGTATTCCAGATGGATTGAATGATTCGAAAAAACTTTCTGCCCAGCGGCGTGATGAGCTTTATCATAAAATTTTACAAAGTGCCTTAGCAGTTTCAATAGCCAGTCTTTGCGCCCGTACGATTGATCAATCTGATATTAGAAAAGCAACCTTAGAAGCAATGCGTCGCTGTATTAGAGGATTAGCCGTTCCAGCCCACTATGCGCTGGTTGATGGACGCGATATTCCCTTTCAGCTACCATGTCCAGCAACTGCTTTGATTAAAGGCGATCAGCGTTCGGTCTCAATTGCGGCAGCGTCCATTATTGCCAAGGTAACGCGTGATCAGATGATGGAATGCGCAGGGCAGGTTTATAAAGGTTATGGTTTAGAAAAGCATGTAGGTTATGCAACGCTCGCACATCGTACCGCTCTTGAAAAATATGGACCGGTTGTGGGATTACATCGTTATAGTTTTGCACCGCTTAAGAATCGCGACAGAGAGAATATATCATGACGATTCTACCTCTCAATGATGCTTCGATAAAAGAAGCAGTTGCGCTGCTTGAACAGGGGAGATTAGTAGCACTCCCGACAGAAACTGTCTACGGATTGGCTGGTGATGCAACTAATGGGAAAACTATCGCTTCTATTTTTTTTACCAAGAAGCGTCCGAAATTTAACCCTCTTATTGCTCATGTAAGCAGTATTTTCATGGCGGAACACTATGTTGAAATTGATTTTCTTTCACGTCGCTTAATGGAAGTATTTTGGCCAGGTCCTTTGACATTCGTTCTCCCTTTAAAGGCACGGCATAATATCCATCCTTTAACCACTTCTGGTCTCAATACATTGGCTGTTCGTTTTCCAGATAGCTGTTTTGCAGAAGTTGTACAACGTTTTGGTCGACCTCTCGCTGCTCCTAGTGCAAATCGATCAGGATTCCTTAGTCCGACTTCAGCTGAAGCTGTTTTGGCATCCTTAGGAGAATCTGTTCCTTTGATACTTGACGGAGGATTTTCTAAAATAGGGCTTGAATCAACGATTATTAAGGTTTGTAATGAAAATATTTATCTTTTGCGTCCTGGAGGGATTGCTGCTGAAGAAATTGAAGAAGTTGCTGGAAAATCATTGAAAAGGATAGATCAATGTGCTGCGATTGAGGCACCAGGTATGTTAAAATCGCATTATGCGCCCAATGCTGTGGTTCGTTTGAATGTTCACAAGGTAGAACATGGAGAAGCACTTTTAGCATTTGGTCGAAAACGCATTATGGGGGTTGAAAATGCCGTTTCTGTTTTAAATCTTAGTGAAAGCGGATGGTTGGAAGAGGCAGCTTCTCATTTGTTTCGATATATGAGACAATTAGATTCACTTAAAGTAAGATCTATTGCGGTAGAACCTATTCCGTCTTACGGATTGGGTGAGGCTATTAATGATCGTCTCATACGTGCAGCGGCTCCAAAGGGGAAATAAAAATGGAGCAGGATTTAATTGAAAGATTTAGAAAAATTGTTGGTGCTGCACACGCGATAACAGATCAGGCTCTTATTGCACCCTATTTGCGTGAAGAGCGTGGACTTTTTCATGGAAAAACACCATTGCTTTTACGTCCATCTTCCACAGTGGAAGTCTCATCAATTATGCAATTGGCTAGTCAAACACGTACACCAATTGTACCACAGGGTGGCAATACAGGTCTTGTCGGTGGTCAACAGCCAGATGAAAATGGGTGCAGCGTTCTTTTATCCATGGAACGATTAAACAAGATTAGATGTATAAATCTTGAGGGTAATTTTGCTGTGGTGGAGGCTGGTGTCATTTTACAGACTTTACAGAAAAAAGTAGATGAATCGGGGCGTTTTTTCCCTCTTTCTTTGGCTTCAGAAGGTTCATGCCAGATAGGGGGAAATCTTTCCTCTAATGCTGGAGGGACAGCTGTTTTAGCTTATGGCAATATGCGTGAGCTTTGTCTTGGTTTAGAAGTCGTTTTACCTGATGGCGGTATTTTAGATGATTTGCGTTTTGTAAAGAAAGACAATAGCGGTTATGATTTGAAAAATCTTTTCATTGGTGCGGAAGGTACGTTAGGCGTTATAACAGCAGCCGTTTTAAAGCTTTTTCCAAAGGTCAAAGGAAAAGCTGTTGCTTTTGTCGGCTTACACAGTCCAGTTAAAGCTCTTGAGTTTTTATCTCTTGCGCAATGCTTTGGGGGGGAGATGTTAACTGGTTTTGAGCTTATGGGCAAACTGAGTTTGCAAATGGCTTTAGAGTATAAGATGTGCGAGAAGCATCTTTTTGAACATGAGCATGAGTGGTATGTATTACTTAATGTTTCATCATTACAGGGTGATAATGAGGCGCTGTCGGTGTTAAGAACCATTTTAGAGCAGTCTTTAAAAGATACTGTAATAGAAGATGCAATTATTGCCCAATCATTAAAGCAACAAGATTTTTTTTGGCAATTGCGTGAAAGTATATCATATGCACAAAAATTAGCGGGAGGATCTATTAAGCACGACATTGCTGTGCCTCTTGCTTCCATTCCTGATTTTATTGCTGAGGCGGCTCTTATTGTTGAAGAGATTGCTCCAGGTGCTCGGGTGGTTTGTTTTGGTCACATGGGTGATGGAAATCTGCATTATAATGTTACACAGCCCGTTGGAGCCGATACTATAGCATTTTTGCAATTATGGTCACAAATGAATCACCGCATTCATGGTCTAGTGATGCACTATCAGGGCACATTTTCTGCAGAGCATGGAATTGGTCAGCTTAAGCGCGAGGAGCTTCGCACTTTCAAATCACCTGTTGCATTAGATATTATGCAGAAGATTAAGAAAACTCTTGATCCTTTAGGAATTATGAACCCTGGAAAAATATTATAGTTCAAGAGCGTTGAATTTTGTCATGTATTTTTGTTTAGATTTCAATAACCAAAAAAGAAACCAGTTGTTTTTTATTCAATCTTTTAATAATCCGATGACGAAAAGCTGTTAGAGGGTGTATATTGTTAAGATAAATTGGGACATTCTATATGGCTAATCAATGCTTTAATCAGGCAAAAGCGGTGCTTGAATTTCGATTAGATCCGTGCCATTTGCCACAAACAACGACGTATTTTTCAGCGAAAACGGGCAATCAAATGATTTGTTTGTTAAGTGAGCGGGGTGTTTTTTTAAAAACGGATACTTCTTCAAGCCTATCACGTTTAGTGCTATCTTACCATTTCAAAGGAATTGCGGCACGTACTGTAACAACTCTTTCAGGAGAGAGGGCTGTTGCATTAGAGCTGCTTCATGCAGATGAGGAAGCTTGTATTCCGCTGTTAGTTTCTAGAGATTTGAATAATGTTCTTCTAGATTGGCGATTATGGGCGGATACTTATAGTCTTCCGATGCTTATGATTGATGACAATAATCGTCTTATGGTGGTGAAAGATCGTTCTGATTTACGTCGATTTTTTTCTACGACATTGCATTTTAAACAAAAGCGCTTTTTGCTCCGTTATCGCAATCCGTTGGGTTTGCGTTTAATGATCGCGAATCGGGTTGCACTATAGTCATATTAATATGTTTGCATGTTATGCGCTGTTATGCCGCTAGAGTCTTTGAGTTTCGCTATATTCTGTATTTTTGTCGAATTGAGATGAGGGTTTTATTCTAAAGAGCGCTGTGTTATAGGTGTTAGTGGCGTTAAATGCTTCTGCTATTATCGTTAAAATACCAACACCTTTTCTTCTAACAGTTAAGCTATTGGTTTTCATGACAATGGGAACATCTTATCGACAAAGTTAGACTTTGCTTTTGTAGCATCATTCAAACATTGCATGGGGTTTTGAGGTAAAAAAAATTCATAGCTTTACTTTTCTCTCTATAAAGGCAAGGGGAGGCTATCATGCTTGTTTTCAAGCTTAGAGGAAAGAAAAAGAGTGTTTGTAAAAAGTAATCAGAGAGCGATTCTGAAAGAAAAGCAGTAGTAACGATACTTACAAGATTGCAATCACTATTTCGTACTCAGAAAATCTTCTTATTTTACCTATTTTGTAATGAGCAAATTTTTTTAAGAGGAAATTCAATATTCTTTCTAAAATAATGAATCACCCAGAACAGGGAGCAAATTTATGCTCTGTGCTTTTTCCATAAAATGATAGAATTCTCAAAAAAGATTGTTCAAAGGGTTGATTTTTCTCGCGCAACAGCGCGCCATCCGATATCGCGGCGGACAAAACCTTCTGGCCAATCAATACAATCGACGGCTTCATAGGCGCGTTTTTGCGCCTGCAGAATAGTTTCTCCTATTGCTGTTATATTTAAAACACGTCCACCATTGGCAATGAGTTCTCCATTGCGCAATAGAGTACTGGCTTGAAAAACTTTCACATCAGGGAGAGCATTTACCTTATCAAGGTTGCGGATAACAGTTCCTTTTTGGGGAGAATCTGGATAACCATCAGCCGCCATAACAACAGTTAACGCAGTTTTTTCAGACCATTGAAGAGAGGTATTTTCAAGATTTCCCCGCGCTGCTGCAAGCAAAATCGGGAGAATATCATCTTGTAAACGCATCATTAAAACTTGGCATTCTGGATCGCCGAATCGTACATTAAATTCAATGAGTTCAGGTCCTTTTTTCGTTATCATCAGTCCAACGAAGAGAATACCTTTAAAGGGAGATCCCATCTGATTCATGCTATGTAAAACCGGTTCAACAATTTCTTTGAGGGTACGATTCACCATTTCTTTAGTCATGATGGGAGCTGGTGAATACGCTCCCATGCCGCCGGTATTGGCTCCAGTATCACCATCACCGACACGTTTGTGATCTTGAGCAGATCCAAAGGGAATAGCAATTTTACCATCACAAAGACAGAAGAAGCTTGCTTCTTCACCTTCAAGAAAGGATTCTACAACGATTTTGTGTCCTGCATCACCAAAAGCACTTTTGAAGCAAGCATCAACGGCGTTAAATGCCTCTTCTATTGTCATAGCAACAACAACACCTTTTCCAGCAGCTAAACCATCAGCTTTAATGACAATGGGAACACCTTGTTGATGAACGTAGGCTTTTGCTTTTGCAGCATCATTAAAACATTGGTAAGTTCCTGTCGGAATGTTATTTTTACGGCATAAATCCTTTGTAAAAGCTTTTGAACCTTCTAACTGAGCAGCTTTTTGAGTAGGTCCGAATACACAGATATTAGCATTATTAAGGGAATCTGTTATTCCAGCAACCAGTGGAGCTTCTGGTCCAACAATCACAAGGTCAATAGAATGTGTTTTGCAAAAATCAATGACGAGAGGGTGATTATTAATGTCCAAATCAATATTTTCACCCAATTCTATGGTTGCAGGATTTCCAGGAGCACAATATAATTTCGTGAGCAGTGGAGATGCTGCTATTTTCCATGCTAAAGCATGTTCCCGTCCGCCTGAGCCGATAAGAAGAATGTTCATTGCTTGCTCCTATCACAGAAGATGATGAAATCAGTTTTCTTGTCATAAGAGTGAAATGCTTCTATCGCAAGACTAAAGGTGAAGCCATTTGATGAAAAAAAATAAAAATGTTGCACATATTCAATCTTGTGAGAAGCAGGGAAGGGTTATGGATGCCTCCTCTAAGCAGTGGGTTTACAATTTTCTTCCTTGCTCTTTGTGGTTTTATGCTCAACTGGCACGTTGGGATCGGCCTATCGGATGGCAATTGTTGATGTGGCCTTGTTTTTGGTCAACAACGATGGCTTTTCTCTCTTATGAGATGCAGAGAGTATCTCTTTTACCAATGTTAACGAATTGGTTTTGGTATCTGTTCCTTTTTTTTCTGGGTTCTATAGCTATGCGGGGTGCAGGATGTACTTGGAACGATCTTATTGATTACAAAATTGATTCTCAGGTAGAGAGAACACGTTCTCGTCCATTACCAACAGGTCATGTGAGTCGATTTCAAGCAAAAGTTTTTATATTAGTGCAATGTTTGGTTGGTTTAGGCGTTTTATCACAATTTAATTGGTTTAGTTTTTTCTTAGGTATCTCGTCATTAGTAGCAGTTGCATTGTATCCTTTTATGAAACGCGTAACATATTGGCCGCAGTTTTTTTTAGGTATTGCATTTAATTGGGGCGCATTAATGGGATGGGCAGTGGTGTGTGGACGTTTGAGTTGGGCACCAATCTTATTGTATGTGGGATCAATCTTGTGGACAATCGGGTATGATACAATTTACGCGCATCAAGATAAGGAAGATGACGCTACTGTTGGTGTATTTTCTACAGCTCTTCTTTTTGGTAAAGGGACCAAGCGTGCTCTGGTATACTTGTATAGTGGTTTTTTGCTGTTCGTCAGTTTAGCGTTTTATTTGGCGCAGGTTCCCATTATAAGCTTTTTGGGGATTTTTGTGGCAAGCATCCATATGTTTCTTCAAATTAAAGTTATTAATATAGATGACGGTTCGCAATGTCTAAAGCTCTTCAAATCGAATTCGTTTATTGGTTTTGTAATTTTTGTCGGTTTAATATGCGGTGGTATAGGAAGGATACTTTATCCTACATTTAGCTAGACAGAAAAAGAGAATAAAATCCATATATTCTTTAATGCTGAAAAGGAAGGGAATGAAGAGCTAAGGGTGTTGTTCTTGATTTTAAAATTTTTTATTTCAGTCTTTAAATTCTTTTCCATGTAAAATTAGTATCTTGTTACATTTTCGCAATTTGTAGAAAAAAGTTTAAAACAGGCTTGAGATAGGATGTTGCAATTAACAACTCTATGTTCTTAATTAAATCAGATTATTTCTAATTACCTTATCTGGTTTTGCTGAACTAAAGCATTTACTTGGATAAGCTTTATAGTTGTAACCTCTCTTCAAGCTGTACAATTGGCAAAAGATTATTCTCACATAAGTTTTGCCTAAAGGATGTATTTCTCTGATTTAAATTGAAAGCAACATTTCACTCTAATATTTTTGCAAATAAGTCGTTTAATTAGATAATATATTAATTAATAATGATAATTTATCATTTCGCAACGTGAATGAGAGAACTTAATATCGTACGACTCTCTCATTTCAAATTTACGTTGAATCAATGAAAATCACTTATGTCACAAATAGGATGAGCATGTGGATAAAAAACGATTAAGAAAGGAATAAAAATGCTTTCAATGAACCGTTTCAAGTAGTAAGGGATGGTGCAGCATTTTGAGCTGGCTAATAATGGTACAAACTTGTTTCTTTATAAGAAAAACAAAGGGTTTATTTTTAAAAGCTTGAAGGATTAAGGGTAGAGTTTTTGCTTTTGCCAATCGGCATATTCAATAGAATCGCGTGTAAAAAGTAGGCGATCATGTAAACGGAATGGGCGGTCGCACCAAAATTCAATAGAAAGAGGCTTAACACGGAAACCCGACCAATAAGATGGGCGTGGGATATTGCCTACTGCGTAACGCGCAGTATATTGCGCAATTGCTTTTTCGAGGACAAAACGGCTTTCTAATGGTTGAGATTGTTTAGAAGCCCACGCACCGATTCGGCTGCCACGTGGTCGCGATTGAAAATAGGCATCTGCCTCCTGAGGAGTAACTTTTTCAACAATTCCACGAATTCTGACCTGGCGGCGGAGTGATTTCCAATGAAAAACTAAGGATGCTTTCATTGATTTTAAAATTTCTTGTCCTTTAGTACTTTCATAGTTGGTATAGAAGACAAAACCTTGGGGACTGAAGTCTTTAAGAAGAACCATACGAACATTCGGTAAACCTGTTGGATCAACTGTTGCTAACGCCATAGCGTTAGGATCATTGATTTCGCTTACTGTTGCTTCTTCAAGCCATTTTGCGAAGAGTGCAAAAGGTTTTTGCATTTGCATAAAGTCATTATCTGTTTGTACTGTGTTGCTCATAGTATCTCCGGATGTCAGTGAGCACGTGTGAGGCTTTTGAGGAATTAATTTATTTTATCATCGAAACTTAAAAAGCTGTTTTTTCTCTTTAGCATAGAATATAAGCGCTATAGTAAAAAAATATCTACTTTATCTGGTATTTTAGTTTCTTTGTAGACATATATAGAGAGAGAAATATTATTCTTGAGGAGTGCTTGGTGAAGCTGTGAGGGATATTGAATAACGTATCAGTTGATATTTTGAAAATGAAAAGATTGAAAAGAGGGTAATATGCGTGATCCCTATACGATTCTCGGTGTGTCCCGTACTGCAAAACCGCAAGAAATTAAATCAGCATTCAGAAGATTAGCAAAAAAATATCATCCAGATCACAATATGGATGATGCAAAGGCTAAAGAGAAGTTTTCTGAAATTAATCAAGCTTATGAAATTATAGGTAATCAAGACAAAAAAGCGCAATTTGATCGTGGTGAAATTGATATGGAGGGAAAACCACTTTATCAAACCTATGGTGCTGGTGAAAATTTTAGCAATAGACACAATCCTTTTTCAGGAGGAGCAAAGGGATTTGATTTTGGTTCTTCAGGGAGTGCAGGTTTTGATCCGAGCGATATTTTTCGCGATCTTTTTGGCAGAGGAGGGAGCTTTTCAAATTCTGCGCAATATAATCGACCTCAACAGGGGGCTCATATTCGTGCTAATCTTACGGTAACATTAGAGCAGATGGTTGGTGTAGAAAAAGTGGAAGCTGTTTTTCCTAATGGGAAAAAGTTAAAAATTAAGCTTCCAGACTATGTTGAAGATGGGCAAACTATTCGTTTAAAAGGTCAGGGAGAAGAGGTTGCTTATGGACAAACAGGAGATGCATTGGTAACCATTCACATTCAAAAACATCCTCGTTTGCGGGTTGAAGGAAGGGCTCTCCATCTTGATTTACCAGTTCCTCTTAAGCACGCTGTTTTAGGAGCAAAAGAAGAAGTTGAAACTTTGGAGGGACGTGTAGTTTTAACAATTCCTGCTTGGTCGAGTTCTGACCGTATTTTACGGCTGAAAGAGAAAGGGCTTCGTTTAAAAAACGGCAAAAGAGACGATCTTTATGTGCATATTCGTGTCATGTTGCCAGAAGGAGGAGATGCTGCATTAGAACAGTTTTTACAAATGCAAAAATGATGATTTTCGAGATATATTTGTTTGGTTTTAAAGCAATTGCTTGAAGAAAAAGTTAACCTATGTCATAGGCAAATAAACAGTTATTAATTTCAAGTAGCAACAGGGCAATGCTAATGGCTAAGGGTAATGGTTTATTATATGGCAAGCGTGGTTTAATTTTGGGATTAGCCAATAATCGTTCTATCGCTTGGGGGATAGCTAAAGCGGCAAATAGCGCAGGTGCAGAGCTTGCTTTTACCTATCAAGGTGAGGCAATGAAAAAGCGTGTTGAGCCTCTGGCTGAAGAAGTACAGGGTTTTGTTTGTGGTCATTGTGATGTGTCTGATGGTGCATCCATTGATGCAGTCTTTAGCGCAATAGAGAAGAAATGGGGCAAGCTCGATTTTTTAGTTCATGCTATCGGTTTTTCTGATAAAGAGGAATTAAGTGGTCGTTATGTCGATATAAGCGAATCGAATTTTATGATGACCATGAATATTTCTGTTTATTCCTTAACGGCTTTGACAAAGCGGGCAGAAAAATTAATGTCGGATGGCGGGTCAATTTTAACGCTAACTTATTATGGTGCAGAAAAGGTTGTTCCCAATTATAATGTGATGGGAGTAGCAAAAGCAGCTCTTGAAGCGAGTGTGAAATATCTTGCAGTAGATTTAGGTCCCAAACATATTCGTGTGAATGCTATATCTGCTGGTCCAATCAAAACGTTGGCTGCTTCTGGTATTGGTGATTTCCGTTATATTTTAAAATGGAATGAATATAATGCTCCTTTACGTCGTACAGTGACAATTGAAGAGGTAGGTGATTCTGCTCTTTATTTGCTCTCAGATTTGTCTCGTTCTGTTACCGGTGAAGTGCATCATGTAGATTCAGGTTATAACATCATAGGTATGAAAGCTGTTGATGCACCAGATATTTCTGTTGTTAAAGAATAAAATTTTATGAAACAGCGGTGATTTAACCGAATTCAAAACGGCCAAGGGTATTTTAAAAAGGGGGCTGTTTGTGCAAAGTTCGATATATGCGTTAGCTGCATATCTCTGACAAAGAAACGAGTCATTTTTTATGTCACATAATACATTTGGTCATTTATTTCGTGTAACAACATGGGGTGAAAGTCATGGTGAGGCTCTCGGTTGTGTCATCGATGGCTGTCCTCCTGGCATTGCTTTTACTCTTTGGGAAATTCAATCTTATCTTGATAAACGTAAACCAGGACAATCCAAATATACAACACAGCGCAAAGAGTTGGATCAAGTAGAAATCCTTTCAGGAGTTATTATTCAGAATGATGGGATGACATTGGTGACAACAGGAACACCAATTTCCCTTTTGATTCGAAATACGGATCAGCGTTCTAAGGACTATAGCGCAATAGTTCATCAGTATCGTCCAGGGCATGCAGATTATACCTATGATGTTAAATATGGCATCCGTGATTTTCGAGGTGGTGGACGTGCTTCAGCCCGTGAGACAGCAGCACGTGTTGCAGCAGGTGCTGTTGCTCGTAAAATTATTCCTGATTTGATTGTACGGGGAGCTGTGATAGCAATTGGTCCTCATACGATTAATCGCAATCGTTGGAGCTGGTCAGAGGTTGATAACAATCCTTTTTTTACGCCTGATGCAGAGATGGTACAGGTTTTTAGTGATTATATTGATAAAGTTCGTAAAGAGGGTTCATCTGTTGGTGCTGTTGTCGAGATTGTTGCAGAAAATGTTCCAGCGGGTTTAGGAGCACCTATCTACGCAAAACTTGATCAAGATATCGCATCATTGCTGATGTCGATTAATGCGGTGAAGGGTGTTGAAATAGGTGATGGTTTTGCTGCAGCACGCTTGAGGGGAGAAGAAAATGCAGATGAAATGCGGATGGGGAGTGATGGAAAACCGCTATTTTTATCCAATCATGCTGGTGGTATTTTAGGTGGAATATCGAGTGGACAGCCAATAGTTGCACGTTTTGCAGTAAAGCCTACTTCTTCGATTTTGATTCCTCGTTGTTCAATTGATATTGATGGCAATAATGTAGATGTTATAACGAAAGGGCGTCATGATCCATGTGTTGGGATTCGTGCTGTTCCTGTTGGTGAAGCAATGGTTGCTTGTGCCCTTGCGGATCATTATCTTAGGCATCGCGGACAAGTTGGGTGTTTCGAAAGGTAAATAATGACATATGATCAAAAAAAAATTGTTGCTGCACTTCGCGCTTTTGAACGCGGTGAAATTGTGGTGGTTACAGATGATGATGACCGTGAAAACGAAGGTGATTTGACTGTTGCTGCTGTGCATTGCACAGAAGAAAAGATGGCATTTATCATTCGCCATACAACCGGTATTGTTTGTGCTCCGATGCCAAAAGAAGAAGCGCAACGGTTTAATCTTACTCCTATGGTGTTAGAGAATAATTCAGCGCATCGTACCCAATTTACTGTGACTGTTGATTTTAAACATGGAACAACGACAGGGATTTCAGCACACGATCGTGCATTAGCGGTGCGTAATCTTGCTAATTCAAATGCTGGTGCAAGCGATTTCGTCCGTCCAGGACATATCTTTCCTCTGATTGCGCATGAAGGGGGAGTTCTCATGCGTTCCGGTCATACAGAGGCAGCTGTTGATTTATGCAGATTGGCTGGTTTACCACCGGTTGGCGTTATTGGTGAATTGGTTAATGATGATGGCAGCGTGAAACATGGAGAGGAAGTTACAAGATTTGCACAAGAGAAGCAATTGCATATCATAACAGTTGCAGATCTGATTGCTTATCGCCAACGTAAGGAAATGTTGATCCAGCATGTTGGAGAGATGCATATTGAAACATCAGTAGGACCAGCTGTTGTTCAAAGTTATCAACTTCCTTGGGAGGCTGTTCAACATGTTGCAATCATTTTTGGTGATATCCGTGATGGTGAGGATATTCCTGTGCGTTTGCATCGTGAAAATATTATGAATGATGTTTTTGGTCAAACTTCAGATATTTTAGAGATTACGCAGCGGATGATGGAAAAAGAAAAACGTGGTGTGTTTGTTTATTTGCGTGAAGGATCTGTTGGTGTACAATCAGCTGTTAGCAGTCAGATACTGGCAATGAAGGGTTTAGAAAACCATGCGCAAGCGATTGAACGCGAAGAAGAATGGCGTCAAATTGGTTTAGGATCACAAATCTTAAAACATTTAGGGATTAGTTCTGTTATTCTTTACGCTTCTAAAGAGCGTCATTATGTAGGTTTAGAGGGTTTTGGAATTCGTATCTCCAGAACAGATATCTTGTGAGGATCGCATGAAACAAGAGATACAAAAGGCGGATGATGTTACGACATTGAGTTTTGAGCAAGCGCTAAAGCAGCTTGAAGTGATTGTTGAGAATTTGGAACGTGGGGATGTACCTTTAGAACAATCAATAGATATTTATGAGCGTGGTGAAGCTCTTAAAAAACATTGCGAGAAACTTTTGAAAGCTGCAGAAGCTAAAGTTGAAAGAATTCAACTTTCAGAAGAAGGTTCTCCACAAGGTGTAGAACTACTTGATTCTGAATAATGCTAAATATTTGGAATATTGGTTGTAATTTTATAGGGAGCACCTTTTATCGGTTTTTTTATCAAGAAAATTTGTAGAGAATTCCACAGAGATAAAATATTCCGATAGAAATGCATACACTGTAAACCAAAAAGTGAAGAAGACAGTTTCTTATTTCGTTTTCTTGATAAGATAATATTTAGGGAGTTTTTTTTGTCTCGAACATTAACGCCATTGCTTGATCGTGTTCGTGTACCACAAGATTTGCGGGCATTGCCTGAATCTGATTTGGTGCGGTTAGCTGATGAGTTGCGTGCAGAAACAATTGATGCGGTTTCCGTAACAGGTGGTCATCTTGGTGCGGGACTGGGTGTTGTTGAGCTTACTATTGCCTTGCATTATGTTTTTAATACACCTGAGGATAGGATTATCTGGGATGTTGGTCATCAAGCTTATCCGCATAAAATTTTAACGGGACGTAGAGCTAGAATTCGTACATTGCGTCAAGAGGGGGGATTGTCAGGTTTTACAAAACGTTCAGAAAGTGTGTATGATCCCTTTGGTGCGGGGCATTCTTCGACTTCTATTTCAGCTGGTCTTGGTATGGCGGTAGCAAGTGCTTTAAAAGCAGAAACGAAACGCAACATTGTTGCAGTGATTGGTGATGGTGCTATGTCTGCTGGCATGGCTTATGAAGCGATGAATAACGCTGGTGCTTTGGATGCACGCTTGATTGTTGTCCTTAATGATAATGATATGTCCATTGCACCACCAACAGGTGCAATGAGTGCTCATCTTGCACGATTGGTTTCTCGTCCCGCTTACCGTAGTTTGCGTGAACGAGTAAAGACAATAGGCGAAAAATTACCAAAATTCTTTTTAGATAAAGCACGCCGTTCAGAGGAATTTGCACGTGGACTTTTGGTTGGAGGAACGTTATTTGAAGAGCTTGGCTTTTACTATGTTGGACCAATAGATGGTCATAATTTCAAGCATTTGTTACCTGTTTTAAAGAATGTTTGTGAATATCCTACCGGTCCTGTTTTAATACATGTTGTTACGCATAAGGGCAAGGGATACGCACCTGCGGAAGCGTCATTGGATAAATATCATGGTGTTAATCGTTTTGATATTATAACAGGTGAACAAGTTAAAGCATCAAGCAATGTTCTTCCCTATACGAAAGTATTTTCTAAAGCTTTAAGCGAAGAGGCAAGTCATGATGATAAGATTGTTGCTATAACAGCGGCAATGCCCACTGGAACAGGTCTTGATTCTTTCGCTGAAAGATTTCCTACAAGAATGTTTGATGTTGGTATCGCGGAGCAGCATGCAGTCACTTTTGCTGCTGGTATGGCCTGTGAAGGATACAAACCTTTTGTTGCGATTTATTCTACTTTTTTACAGCGCGCTTATGACCAGATTATCCACGATGTATCGATTCAAAAATTACCTGTGCGTTTTGCGATTGATCGAGCAGGTTTTGTAGGCGCAGATGGCGCGACGCATGCTGGCAGTTTTGATATTGTTTTTTTGACGACTCTTCCTGAATTTGTTGTCATGGCGCCTTCTGATGAAGTGGAACTGATGCATATGGTGCGTACCGCTGCAGCATATGATCAGGGGCCAATTTCTTTTCGTTATCCACGTGGTGAAGGGATTGGCATGGATTTACCGCAGCGCGGTGAGTTATTAGAGATTGGTAAAGGACGTGTTTTACGTGAGGGAAGCAGGATAGCTTTGGTTTGTTTTGGAACGCGGATGTCGGAAGTGTTGGTGGCAGCTAATAGGTTGAATGCGGAAGGATTATCTACGACAGTTGCAGATGCGCGGTTTGCGAAGCCTTTAGATAAAGATTTGATGCGTCGTTTAGCATGTGAGCATGAAGTGTTAGTAACCATTGAAGAAGGCGCAATAGGCGGGTTTGGAGCGCACTTATTGCAATTTTTGGCGCAAGAAGGGCTTTTAGAACAGGGTTTAAAAGTTCGCACGTTAAAATTTCCTGATGAATATTTGAACCATGGTTCACCAGAGAAAGTTCTTTCGCGTATAGGACTGGATGCTGTTGGTATTGTTAATACGGTTTTTTCTGCTCTAGGACGTAAGATTCGGACAGTGCAGAAAGTTCGAGTATGAGATGGCCGTTAGAAAAAGGCTCGATATTCTTTTAGTTGAAAAAAACTTTTTTACGACGCGTTCGCGAGCACGTGATGCTATTGTACGCCAAACGGTTAAGGTTAATGGTGAAATTATTTTAAAAGCTGGGCAAATCATTTCTGATGACGCAGAAATTACCGTTTGTGATCCTGCACAGAATTATGTTTCACGTGCAGCTCTGAAATTGATATGTGCACTTGATGCATTTCCGATTATAACCGATAAAGTGACAGCCATTGATATCGGAGCATCGACAGGTGGTTTTACACAAGTTCTCTTAGAGCGTGGAGCAGAGCATATTATTGCTATTGATGTTGGTCATAATCAATTGGATGCACGTTTAGTTGGTAACAGTGCGATAACCTTATTAGAAGGGTTCAATGTTAGAGATTTAAAACAGGAACATTTAGATGGACGGGAGATTGATCTTATTGTTTCAGACGTTAGTTTTATTTCTCTCAAACTTGCATTACCTCCTGTTTTGTCTTTAGCAAAGCAGGGAGCACAAGCCGTTTTATTGGTAAAGCCACAATTTGAAATTGGTCGAGAATTTCTTGGTAAGGGGGGGATATTGAGAGATTTCTCAAGAGCAAAACAAACTGCTGAGGGACTTTTTGATTGGCTCAATACGCAAAGAGGGTGGACCGCAAAAGGTTTGCTTCCCTCATCCATTACAGGTGCTGATGGCAATTTGGAATATTTGTTATTCGGAGAAAAAAAGAGTGAGTAACAGAGTTGTAATCGACCATATTGGAGCAAGTGGTCACGGTATTTCCAACAGCTCACATGGCGTTATCTCTGTTCCTTTTACTTTACCAGGCGAAGTCGCTATAGTTTCTCTTCATGGAAAATATGGAAAACTTATTGCTTTAGAAGAAAAATCATCAGAACGCATTGATGCTGTCTGCCAGCATTTTGAAAATTGTGGAGGGTGTGTTCTTCAGCATTGGCATGCTGATACTTATCGCTCTTGGAAACGACAATTGGTTGTTGATGCGTTAAAAAGATATGGGATTTATGTTTTTGTTTCTCCTTTAATTGAATGTGGATATCAAAATCGCCGTCGAATCACTTTAACAGCCCTTGCTACTCGGAAAGGTCATATTGTTGGCTTCAACCGTTATTTATCTCATGATGTTATCGCACTTGAGGAATGTCCAGTTACACGTTTAGAGATTATCTCTAAACTCGATTCTATCAAGCTACTTTGCGCTCTTATAGGCAATCATACCAAGCGTTTTCAGGTTACAATGACATCTGTTGCAAATGGTTTAGATGTTGCTTTTGAAGGGTGTATTGTAAGGGACGAGTATATCCGACAGAAAATGGTTCATACAGCTCTTACATGTGGAATGACACGTTTATCTGTTGAAGGTGAAGTTTTGGTTGAACAAGAAAAACCACTCATTTACTTTGGAGATGTTTGTGTTGAATTTCCTGCTGGTGGGTTTCTCCAAGCGACTTGTGAGGCAGAAAATATTATGGGCGATATTATTTTAGCCTATTTAAAGAAAGCAAAGAATGCCGTTGATTTGTTTTCAGGGGTAGGAACATTCACCTTACGTATGGCAAAAAAGATGAATGTTCATGCGGTAGAAAATGATGAGACAGCATTAGCAAATTTAGATCGGGCAGCACGTTTTGCGACGGGTTTAAAAACAGTCACTTGTGAAAAACGTGATCTTTTTCGTCATCCACTTTCTGCGAAGGAGCTGTCGTGTTTTGAGTGCGTTGTTTTTGATCCTCCACGCGCTGGTGCACGAGAACAGGTACGTGAGCTAGCGAAAACAACAATCCCCCGTGTAGTGGCCATTTCGTGCAATCCCGTTACGCTGGCTCGAGATCTATCTCTTCTTGTTGCCGGTGGCTACACAATAGAGAAAATCATACCAATTGATCAATTTTTATGGTCACCACATGTTGAAATTGTTGCATTTTTGAGCAAGCGCAAAGCGAAGACACACTGGAAGTTCTAACCTAAATGGAAAAACTCTTTTAAATTCTGTTGAATTTTTTTTAATCAAGTTGATTTGTATCTTTCATGCAAGTGCTGTTCCACCAATTGTCATATTATTAATGCGCAGATGAGGTTGTCCAACGCCAACAGGAACGCTTTGTCCGGCTTTTCCGCACATACCGATACCATTATCAAGTTTGCTATCATTTCCGATCATTGTAATACGTTTCATGGCTTCTGGTCCGTTTCCAATAAGAGTTGCACCTTTAATGGGGGCTACAATTTTGCCATTTTCTACTCTGTAAGCTTCCGTGCATTCAAAGACGAATTTTCCAGAAGTAATATCAACCTGTCCACCACCAAAGGAAACAGCATAGATACCGCTTTTGAGTGAGGATAAAATTTCTTCAGGTGTTTTATCGCCTCCTAACATGATCGTATTTGTCATTCGTGGCATTGGTGCATATGCATAGGATTCACGCCGTCCATTTCCAGTTGGCTTAACACCCATAAGCCGAGCATTTAGCCTGTCCTGCATAAAACCAACAAGTTTTCCATCTTCAATAAGAACGTTATATCCTGATGGTGTACCTTCATCATCAATGGTGAGTGAACCACGGCATTCTGGAATTGTACCATCATCAACAACTGTCACACCTTTTGCAGCAACTTGTTGGCCCAAAAGTCCGGAAAAAGCAGATGTTTTTTTGCGGTTAAAGTCTCCTTCCAATCCATGGCCTACGGCTTCATGAAGCATAACGCCAGGCCATCCGTTGGCTAAAACAACATCAAATGTTCCTGCTGGAGCTGCTTCTGCTTCTAAGTTTATAAGAGCCATACGCAAAGCTTCATCGGCAGCTTCTTTCCAATTGTTTTCGCTAATGAATTGGCTAAATACTTGTCGTCCACCACATCCGTAGAAACCATTTTCACGCCGATTACCCTCAGCAGCAACCACAGATATAGAAAGTCGCACAAGAGGACGGACATCACGAACAAGATGGCCATCAGCGCGTAAAATTTCAACATGCTGTAGTGAACCGGAAAGAGAAACAGTTACTTGATGCAATTTATCATTTTTTGCACGTAGATAGTTATCAATTTTTTGCAAAAGTGCGCTTTTTTCTTCAAATGATGGAACATTAAGAGGATTATGTGGTTGATAAAGTTTTTTGTTTGTTGGTTGAGGAGCTGCGCTATAAGGTCCCGCATGATTCTTGTAAGTAACAGTTTTTGCTGCTTCACTGGCACGTTTGAGTGCAGCAGCTGATAATTCACTAGAATGCGCATATCCAGTGGCTTCTCCCGCAACAACGCGCAGACCAAACCCCATATCTTGATGAAATGAGCCATTTTTAAGCTGTCCATTATCAAATAAAAGCGTTTCACTTTCTGTATACTCAAGGTAAAGCTCACCATCATCAGCATGGTGAAGTGATTCTTGCACAAGTGATTGCACTTTAGCTGAAGGAATATCAAAATGGTCGATTAGGGATTTCATACTTGTTATTCTCTTTTCATTGATATCTGAAAGGTTTCATTTATTTTTTCAAGAAGCTGTAAAACAAATTATGAGATATTTTGATTCATCAATGTGTATAATTTTATTACATTGGTAAATTTTTATAGGCATCACTAAGTCCTTGGAGGTCAACAGGGCTTCCAATTCCTTGCTCGGGAGTTGTGAAGATAAAATAAGTTGCTGTTTTACCTTTTAAAAAAAATTGTAATATATCATCTTTAAGAACAGCTTCAGCCACACAGTTATCACCCAGACAACGACGATATTCTATTCGTCCCATATTTTTATCGTCAATTTTAAGTCCAACACCAGGGCGCAATTCAACGCGGATGGGAACAAAAACACGCATCAAAACACCCTGATTTTTAGGGAGTTTATAAAAAGTAACCCGCAGGGTAATATCATGGCGATTCTGTGCATGGACGTTTTGTACAACTTCACATTGTATATTCGGTGTACCTGGCGGCAGAGAACAAACTTTTGTCCATGCACCATAGGTTTGTGGGGGAGGGACATTTTGCATGTTTGGTGTTTGTGCAACAGCGTGAGTGATAGAGATATTATAAAGTGCGTAAAGAATAGCAACAACAAAGAAAGTTTTTTTTATCAATTTATAAAGTATCACAGAAAACCTTACCTAAATCAACACTATTGTGCAGAGGTTTATATAAAAAAATTTTAAACTGGAATTGTAACACAAAATCAGTTTCTACCAAAGACATATTAACCCATATTCATGAAAGGAAAAGTGAAAAAACAGTATCCTATAAGGAAAAAGCTTTTAGCTTTGCTGTATGATGTTTGGTAGGATGTATTTTGTTTTTATGATACATTTTTAAATGTAAGAAAAAATGTATATGGAAAAAATGTATTTTTGTTGCAGATACTTCTCTCTGTTTTTAATGGATATCTATAAGATAAGTATCCCCTATGTTCTCAAAAGTACATTAGTTGGTCATTCCCGTATGCCAGAAAATATTTGCCTATGGATGACAGAGATGGGAAAGGTTTGTGAGCGGAATGTCTATTCCAAGAGAATTATCGGTTATAAGTGGTAAGTCCATTTCTCCAAAAACGAGTATTTATGATTATATCACATTATTAAAACCACGGGTTATGTCGCTTGTTGTCTTTACTGCTCTGGTTGGATTGATCCTCTCACCTGTTTCTATAAATCCATTGTATGGTTTTTTAGCAATTTTGTGTATTGCTGTAGGTGGTGGTGGTGCTGGGGCACTGAATATGTGGTATGATGCGGATATTGATGCGATGATGGAACGTACTAAAACTCGCCCTATTCCTAGCGGTAAAATCAGCCCTAAGAAGGCATTTATTTTTGGCATGGTTCTTTCTGTACTTTCTGTATTGATTATGGGGAGTTTCATTAATTGGTTTTCAGCACTTTTTCTTGCATTCACAATTTTCTTTTATATTGTTGTCTATACAATTTGGCTAAAGCGTATAACGCCGCAAAATATTGTTATTGGTGGTGCAGCAGGAGCTTTTCCACCTATGATTGGATGGGCTGCGGCAACCGGCACAGTGAGTATTGAGAGTTTTTTATTATTTTTAATCATTTTTATGTGGACTCCACCGCATTTTTGGTCGCTTTCTCTCTTTTCATCTCTTGATTATGGTGCAGCGGGTATTCCTATGATGCCTAATGTACGAGGTGAGCATTCGACAAAAAAACAAATCTTATTTTATACTATTCTAATGGCAATATGTGCTACTGGACCTTTTGTTACTGGTTTTGCAGGTGTTTTCTATGGTATTTTTTCAACAATTTTGAGCATTATCTTTATGCATTTTGCTTATCGTTTGTGGAAAGCTGATACGCATGATGCAACTATTTTGATGGCAAAAAAGACGTTTTTCTTTTCGTTATTTTATTTAGCGGCTATATTTGGAATTCTTTTGATTGAATTCTTTGTTTGGTATTTTATTCTCTAGTACAATGAAATTAAAGAGAAAACTTTAAATAGCTCCGCTTAAATAATTATTAAGAATGTATCATAGGTGATGCGCTGTTATAGGGCACGAAGCTATTTAAATTTTTCTCTTTACACTGTTTGTATTGTGCGTAAAAATAGCAGGTTTGAACATATGGTCAAAGTTATAAATATTAAGGAGGATTTATGTCTGTACTTTCCCCTTTAATAATACGTCTTTGTAGTCCACGTGGATTTTGTGCAGGAGTTGATCGCGCGATCCAGATTGTTCTTCTTGCATTAAAAAAATATGGTGCTCCGGTATATGTTCGTCATGAGATTGTGCACAACCGCTATGTCGTTGAAGGACTGCAGCAACGGGGAGCCATTTTTGTGGAAGAACTTGATGAGATTCCAGAAGAACATCGTAATCAACCTGTGATATTTTCTGCTCATGGTGTACCAAAATCTGTACCAGAACAGGCTGATCGCTATAATTTATTTTATCTCGATGCAACATGTCCGTTGGTTTCTAAGGTTCATAAACAAGCAATGCGACATCAACGTCATGGACGTCATGTTATATTGATTGGTCATGCTGGTCATCCTGAGGTGATAGGAACAATGGGACAGCTTGAAAAAGGCGCCGTGACGTTAATTGAAACAGTAGAAGATGCCCTACATTATCAACCAGATGATCCAGATAAGTTAGGATTTGTAACGCAAACAACACTTTCTGTTGAAGATACAGCAGGGATTCTTGATATATTACAAAGACGTTTTCCTGCATTGGAACCACCAGCTGCCGAGTCAATTTGTTATGCTACGACGAATCGCCAAAATGCTGTTAAGGCGGCTGCATTAGGGAGCGATTTATTTTTGATTGTTGGTGCACCAAATTCTTCTAATTCAAGACGTTTGGTAGAGGTTGCTGAGCGATCTGGTGCACGACAGTCTATTTTAGTTCAACGGGCTGACGAAATTGACTTTGATCATTTGGGTGCTCTTTCTGTCGTAAGTCTTTCAGCGGGAGCTTCTGCTCCTGAAATTATTGTTGATGAAATTATTTCTGCTTTTCGTGAACGTTATGATGTTACCATAGAATTGGCTGAAACAGTAGTGGAAAATGAGACATTTTTGGTCAATCGCGAATTACGTGACGTTGTTTTGACACCTCAAGACATGGCTTTTATGAATGGTCAAGCTGAGACGCTAAAAAGCAAAAGTCAGGATATATAAATGCCTTCAATGAAAGCAGAATAATGGCGGTTCATACAGATATTGATTCAAATGATTTGAAGGCATTCTTAACACGTTATTCAATAGGTTCGCTTCTCTCCTATCAAGGCATAGTGGAGGGGATCGAAAATTCTAATTTCACGCTGTATACAACAGAAGGAAGATTTATTCTAACGCTTTATGAAAAACGTATTGCAAGAGATGATTTGCCTTTTTTTTGCAGTCTCATGCAACATTTGGGGCGGCGGGGAATTCCTTGTCCTCAACCGGTTATTCAAAATGATGGGACGATGATTGGTGAATTAGCAGGACGTCCTGCTGCTATTATTACTTTTTTGGAAGGGATGTCGGTTCACCACTCCAATGTTTATCATTGTTGCGAAGTGGGGGGGAGTCTAGCTCAGTTGCATTTAGCCGCTCAGGATTTTTCGCTTAGTCGAAGAAATACTCTTTCTCTTGTGGATTGGAAACTCTTATGGAAACGTTGTCAAGTAAGAGAGGATCCGTTGCTTAGAGAGTTTGGACAAAAAATTGATACTGAGTTGGCTTTTTTAGAAGAAAATTGGCCATCAAGTTTGCCGACAGGTATTATTCATGCAGATTTGTTTAATGATAATGTGTTTTTTTTGAACGATTGTCTTTCTGGCATTATTGACTTCTATTTTGCTTGTAATGACTTTTTAGCTTATGATTTAGCTATTTGTTTGAATGCTTGGTGTTTTGAACATGACCATTCCTATAACCTTATCAAAGCACGTGGGCTATTGGAAAGTTATCAAAAAATGAGGCCATTGTTGCCTTTAGAATTGAATGCAATTGTTTTATTGGCGCGAGGTGCAGCTTTACGCTTTTTACTCACACGTCTTTATGATTGGTTCAATACACCGCCTGGTAGTGTTGTTGTTAAGAAAGATCCATGGGAATATTGGCACAAGCTTTGTTTTTTCAGTACTGTAGATTTACGCAGTGAATTAGGTTTTTAAATTTTATGTCACATCAGCAAAAAGTCGTTGAAATTTATACAGATGGTGCTTGCTCAGGAAATCCTGGAATTGGAGGATGGGGAGCAATTTTACGCTGGAATGGTCATGAGCGTGAGCTTTATGGTGGACAAGTGCAAACGACTAATAATCAAATGGAGCTAATGGCAGCACTTTGTGCGTTAAAGGCACTTAAAGAATCTTGTTCGGTCGATCTTTATACCGACTCAGTTTATGTCCGCAACGGTATATCTTTATGGCTTGCAGGATGGAAGAAGAATAATTGGCAGACTGCGTCAAAAAAACCTGTTAAAAATAAAGAGTTATGGCAAACTCTTGAGAATATCTGTTCTCACCATACTATCAGATGGCACTGGGTAAAAGGGCATGCAGGTCATCCAGATAATGAGCGTGCAGATGCACTTGCACGGAAGGCGATTGTTGAATATCGGGAAAATGGATGTTTTTCAAAATAGTTTTTTGCAAGCTTTTCTTTTTAATCACGGAATGAAAAGAAGGTTTGATTTCAGATGCAAGATATTATTTTATAATGATAATTTATCGTTACTCATATTAAATGAGAGCCCCGAATATCGTAAGATTCTCTCATTTCAAATCTGTTTATGTTGAATCACTCAAAATCATTCACTTGCACGTCACAAACGGGATGAGATGTGGGTAAAACTATAGAAGGAAGGAGAACAATGCCTTTTATGAATCGTGTCCCAAGGATTGTCACAACATTGGGAGCTGGTAAATAATAGATGGTGCTAGCTTGTTAATTTCACAAGCATAAAGATGGTGGTGCTCAATGGATTTACCGTTATGCCATTCACGGAAGCTGTTTGAGATGGGCTTGGGTGCCTTGAGAGATATTTTTTAAACAAACCCATGAATTGCAACCAAGTGGCGTTCTATTGTGCGTGAGGGGCGTGTTCTCATTAAAGAACGCAATAAACAAAAGCGTGAGACAATGCGTAATCTCTATTATTTAAAAGAATATTGCTGTAGATGCTTTTGAAAATCGCAAAACTAAACTAAAGAATGATGGTAAGGATGGGAACTGGTTTTTACATTTACACCTTTATATTCTCTCTAAATTAGGCTATCTGCCTGTTTCAGAGAGGAACGATGAATGTTCCACTGAAAGCATAATCTTTAAAAGAAATTGTATAAAAAATAGTGTGGTTTTCTTGATCTGGTATGAAATAAAGTGGAGCGCTAAAGAGTGTATACTCGGCTGTATCACTTACTTTTTTTGCTGGCCCAATTTGCATTTCGCCTCCATCTAAAAAGAGAGAGAGCGGGATGGTGTTCTTGTTATTTTGTATTTTGATGAAGAGGGTATTTGCCTCTTTTTTAGCGCTTATTTTTAACTCATCATGTGTTGTATGAGGTAAGGCATCTTGAGCCTTCTTTAATAGGGATGAAGGAAGCTGTTTATTTTTTTGAATGGATGGAGAAAAACGAAAATTGACAGTAAATGGTAGGCAGATTTTATTACATAATCCAAGAGTGAAAGAACCAGTTAGATTGTCGCTTGTATTGGCGAGGGTGAAAGGTAATAAGACTTCATTTTCATAACCGATTGACCAGTCATTTTCTGTTTCATAAAGCTGTGGTGTAGGGTAAAAGATTTCATAAGAAACTTGTTGCTTGAAATTAAAAAACGGTGCCATGCCCGAATTACCTGGATTACGCCAGTATGTTTTCCATCCAGGTTTAAGAACAATTTCAATAACGCCGTTTCTTACTCTCGAGAGAGAAGGATTGGTGAGAGATAACCTGACGCGTCCCCCATCTGATTCATACCAAGGTGTTGTAACAAGATATGCGTCTTGTTTTGTTTGAGCACTGACAGAGTAGTGAAGCAGTCCTAAAAATACGAATGTTAAGTTTAAAGTAACTAAAAATTCCTTATAAAATAAAATTAGAATATTTTTTAATTTTATAAAGATTTGAATTTTTTTCATTTGAGCTTTATTTTCTTTTTATATGAATTGGACCAAATTTTAACATATAAGTTATGGAGAATAACAGATTAATGAAGCAACGTGATGGCTTTTTAGGTGGACAGTTACTCATAGCAATGCCTGGGATGAATGACAAACGCTTTATTCGTTCTGTTATTTATATTTGTGCACATTCTGGTTCTGGTGCTATGGGGATTATTCTCAATCAATTGCACCATATCGATTTTCCTGAACTTTTGTTTCATCTTGGGGTCATAAACAGTGGTCAAAAAAAACATCTTTCTGAACCCATAAAAAAGTTTCCTGTACGTTATGGTGGACCTGTTGATCCTTCACGTGGTTTTGTGCTCCATTCGGATGATTATGTTTGTGAAGAAACCCTTCTTGTTGCGGATAAGATCTGTTTTACTACAACGATTGATATATTAAAAGCAATCAGTTGTGAAAAAGGTCCTCAACATGCATTGATCGCATTAGGTTATGCTGGATGGGAAGCAGGACAGCTCGAGGCAGAAATTTCCATGAACGGCTGGTTAATTAGCCCCACATCACCTAGTTTTCTTTTTGAAAGTAATTTAAGTAGTAAATATGATGAAAGTTTAATCCGCATGGGAATCAACCCGACCTATCTTGTTTCTGAAATAGGGCACGCGTAGAAAAATCCTACTATTTTCTGAGTTTTAATTCAACAATGTTTCCTATTTTATGCCTTGGTTTTATAAGGGAAGTGATTTTGAACGAGAATGATTAATTCTTCAATGGCAATTGGTTTAGTAACAAGTGTGCTTTGCACATATTTACAGCCTTCTTGACGTAAGAAGAGCGCTTCTTTTTCATTTTCAACGCCTTCTGCAATGATTTGTAAATTCAGATCAATTGCCATATTGATAATAGACTTGAGAATAAGTTTTTTCTTAGGGGAATCGATTGAGATAAGGGAACGATCTAATTTAACCATGTCGAATGGATAGCGGACGAGATACGCAAGTGATGAATAACCTGTTCCAAAATTATCCAATGCGAGATTTAGTCTTAGTGCTTTAATTTGTTCAAGAAAATGCGCTGATTGTTCAGGGTTTTTTCTCAAGACAAACTCCGATATTTCTATCATCAATCCCCCTTTGCTGAGTGGGTGGCGAAGCAGAGTGGAGCGTAATTGACTTATGAAGCGAGGGTGAATCATTTCCGCGCTTGGTAAATTGATTGAAATAAAGAAAGAGTGTTGGAAGAATTTTTCTTGTACATTGATGAGATCAAGAACGGCATTATCGATGATAAATTCTGCCAAATCCATAACAATTTGTTCGTTTTCTACGATCTTGATAAAATCAGAGATGTTAAGATTTCCATAATTTGGATGATGCCATTCCACAATTGTTTCAAAACCAATAATATGTCCATCTGATAAATTAAGAATAGGATGGTAGAGAATTTTTATTTCATTACGTTTTATCGCATAGTGAATATCTTGCCCCATAGTATTATGCTCGAGGCCTAACGTGCGAAAATTAGGGCGAAAAGGTTCAATGTGGTTCCCCCCCATTTGTTTTGCGCGGATCATCGCCAGTTCACTATCATTTAAAATATCTTTGGCAGTTGATCTATTTTCACTCCATGTGACCAGTCCAATTGATGTTGAAAGCGTTATTTTTTTTCTGTAAGTGCAATAGGTGCTGAAATTGTTTTGTGCAGATGATCTGCAAATGCTGCAATTTTTTGTGGTTCAGTTTCGCTGAGTAAAATGATTGCAAAACGATCTGCAGAAAGACGTGATAAGGTATCTTGAAAGTTAATAAGACGGTTCAAGCGGCGTGCTATAATGAGCAACACAGTGTCACCAACAGCTATGCCTAATTTGCGATTAATTTGACGAAAATTGTCAAAGTCAATCATAAAGACGGTTGGTCTAATTTTAATATTTGCTTTAGCTAAAGAGGTATAGTTTTGTAGTCTGTCGAAAAAAATTTGTTGATTAGGGAGTCCCGTTAAGCTGTCGTGGATTGCATCATGCAATAAGCGTTCTTCGGCTTTTTTGTGGTTAGTAATATTAACAATGGTACCAATAACACGGGTAATTTTTCCATCTTTTTGCATAGCTGGACGTGCACGAAGAGAAAACCAGTGATAATAACCACCACCGGAGGACAGTCGAAAAATTTGATCGATGCGTCCTTTTTTATTTTTAAGGATGATATCCAAGACGGCTTGAAAGCGCTCACGATCATCATGGTGCAAAGCTGAAATCCAGTTTTGCATAGGACCATTAAGGTTGTGAATTTCAATTCCAAAGAGGGGTTTCATATCTGGATGCACAACAATACGATCACGTTCGACATTCCAATCCCAAATAATATTTCCAGCTCCCTTTGCAGCGAGCACTTGCTGTTCAAGGTCAGAAAATATTCCTTCATGGAAAGCATCATTGGAAAAAGTTTGTTGCATGACAGTAAAACTGATGAGAAGAACAATCAGCACTAATCCACCTGATAAAGCCGGTTGCATGATATCATTGTTTACATATCCCGCTATGCAAGCATAGGCTCCCAAACACCAACAGCTGATGAGCAGCCATGTTGGAATAAGCATGATTGCGCGGTCATAACTTCGGATTGAAAAATAGCTGATTAAAATGATACCAAGCACAACGGTAATGCCAAATGACAAACGGGCTATTCCAGCTGCTCTCGTTGGGTCATAGATAGCAAACGCTCCCAAACTACAAAGAGCGATAGTCCATACTATTGCGCCATAACTGAAGTGATAATGCCAGCGGTTAAGACAGAGATAGGTAAAAAGGAAAACGAAGAGTGTGGCGGCAAGCGCTACTTCTGTACCAGCACGCCAGATTGGCTGTGTTGTTAGTGTAACGGCAAAGAATTTATTTAAAAAATTGAAGTCTATGCCAATATAAAAAAGCACCGCCCAGGCGATAGCAGCTGTTGCAGGAAAAAGAACTGTACCACGAACGACAAAAAGAACAGTTAAGAGAAGCGCTAAAAGTCCTGATATACCAAGAAGAATACCGTGATAAAGCGTATAAGAATTAATGGCATCTTTATAGGCTTCAGGTTGCCATAAATAGATTTGCGGTAAATTTGCAGAATTAAGCTCTGCGACAAATGTAACAACAGCACCAGGATTAAGGGTAATACGAAAGATATCAGAGTTTGCACTAGGTTGGCGATCAAGGGAAAAACCTTCGCTTGGCGTGATGGATTGAATGCGCGCTGATCCAAGGTCAGGCCAAAGGAAACCGGAGTGTGCCATGCGATAATGGGGAGCAACGATAAGACGGTCAACTTGTTCGTCTGTTGGATTTGCAAGAGAAAATACCGCCCAATTTCCAGAAAATTTTTCACTTTTCGCCTGCACTTCAATGCGCCATACAATACCATCTGGTCCTGGCACTGTACTTGTTTGAAAGATAGAATTGTCCGTATGATGAATTTCGATAGCTCTTGAAAGATCAAGAGCGGCATCCTGAGAAGAAATTTTAACAGGCTCAATTGCTTGTACTGATGTAAGATGGACAAAAGAGCTGAGGATTATAACAAAGATGATGTTAATTATTTTACGCAAACTCTTCACAATGTTTCACTCTCAGAATTTTTTATGATGTTTCATTTAAATTGATCTTTTCAAGAAAATATGTCCACCTTTTATAATTTATTCTACATAACGAAAAGTTATCGTTTCCTTTTAAAAAGTCACGTTGTCTCACACAAATATAGACTACATATCTGTTTACCTCAATGAGGTTTTAAATTGATAGAATTTCATTTTTAGGGGAGAAAAAAATTAAGCCATTAGTTTCCAGATTTCACAGATGTTTACGAGATTCCTTATCACATGAAGCGTAAGTTGGATAGTTTTGTACATTTCTTTGATAAATATTTTCTAAAATTATTCAGGAAGAAGATTTTTTGTGGTGAATTTTATCGTAAGACGCGTACATTGATTATATTATTCAGTTTTTTACACTTCATCATCACCAATAATGCATTAAAGCGTTTGAGAAAGGTTAATTTAAACTGATTTCATATTTGATGAAAGTGTTGATGTTAAATCATCAAAATTCATGAGAGAGCCAACAGGTCCAACAGCTGCTAATGTTGGAGTAGAATTGATAAAAAGACGGCTAGCCAAATCAGTTAATCTTGCGGGAGTAATAAGCTCTAAGCGTTCAATCGTTTCAGATATTGGAATTTCTCGACCATAAAGAAGCATTTGACGAGCAATGAAACTGGCTTGACTAGAGGGATTTTCCTGCGCCATTGTAAGGCTCGCACGGTATTGTGCTCGTGCTCGTTGCAGTTCATCAGTATGGATATTTTTGCTTGCCTTAGAGAGCTCATCGAGAATTACAGGAAGAAGTTCTTTTAGTTTTTCTTGTCCGGTGGCAGCGTGAAGGCCAAAGAGTCCGATATCTGAAAAACCCCAATGAAAAGCATAAATAGAATAGCATAATCCGCGTTTTTCTCTTACTTCTTGAAAGAGTCGCGATGACATACCTCCACCAAGAATGATTGAAAGAATTTGCGCAGCATAAAAATCACGTGCATGATAGGCACGCCCTTCAAAACCAAGAACAACTTGTGTGTCCATGAGATCACGATATTCACGAAAATCGCCGCCGACATAATTAGCAAGGTTGGTGAGAGGTGCTGTCGAATGGGGACGAAACGTGCTAAAGCGGCTTTCAACTTCTTGTAGGAAATTTTCATGCTGTACAGCACCTGCTGCAACTACGATCATACGGTCTGCGCTATAGTGTTTATTCATAAAACTATGGAGGTCAGCAGATGTAAATGATTGAACTGTTTTTGGTGTTCCTAAAATAGAGCGCCCAAGAGACTGGTGACGAAAGGCTGTTTCAGTAAAGTGATCAAAAACAACATCATCAGGAATATCGAGTGCAGCACCAATTTCTTGAAAAACCACTTGTTTTTCTCGTTCTAATTCATCCTCATCAAATTTTGAATGCATCAAAATATCGGCAAGAATGTCAATTGCAAGGGGGATATCGTTTTTAAGTACGCGTGCGAAATAGGCAGTTGTTTCCATACTGGTAGTGGCATTGATTTCGCCACCGACATCTTCAATATCACGTGCAATCTGAAAAGCTGTACGGTTTTCCGTTCCTTTGAAGGCCATATGTTCAAGAAGATGGGCCATGCCATGCTGCGTGAAAGTTTCATTACGTGAACCAACTTTAACCCATATTCCGAGAGCTACACTTTCAATTTGTTGTATTCTACGTGTAGCGATGGTCAAACCATTACTCAGGCGGCTAATATCTACACCCATGTATTCACGACTCCGTCAAACAAGCCAAATACTTTCATTATAAAAGTATTGGAATATTATTGATTTAAATTAATGCAGCTAACTTTAATAAGATGCACGTGATTTTAAAGAAATATAATCTTTTACTATTTTTTCATCATTAGCAAGACCTATAAAATGTTCTTCACGTTCCATTAAATTGTTGAGACGAGATGGACATGGGGCATTAAGTCCACAGGCATTTTTGATGGCATCAGGAAATTTAGCAGGATGAGCAGTAGAAAGGACGATCATCGGAATATGAGGTTTTCTGTTTTCACGAGCTACTTTAAGTGCAACAGCAGTATGTGGATCAGCGAGATAGCCACTTTCCTTATAAACCCTTTCAATTGTTTGTGCTGTTTCAGCTATATTACTTTTCCCTGCAGAAAACAGGGAGCGAATATTTTTGAGCTGCTTTTTGTTGAGATTAAAATATCCTGATTTTTTCAAGCTTTTCATTGCATCGCGAATCCATACCGGATCACGCCCACCACTTTCAAACAGTAAGCGTTCAAAATTAGAAGAGATTTGAATATCCATAGAGGGCGATGTCGTGTGGATTATCGGCCGTGTTTCATAAGTGTTGTTGGTCAATGTGCGTACGAGGATGTCATTATCATTTGTTGCAATGACCAATTGGGCAATCGGTAACCCCATACGGGCAGCAACGTACCCTGCAAAAATATCACCAAAATTTCCAGTAGGAACAGTAAATGAGACAGCTCTATCAGGAGCACCTAAGGAAAGTGCGGATGAAAAATAATAAACAATCTGCGCCATGATACGGGCCCAATTTATAGAATTAACGCCCGAAAGCGCTTTTTTTTGCCGGAAATTATGGTCATTAAACATTGCTTTAACCAATGCTTGGCAATCATCGAAATTCCCTTCAATGGCTATGGCGTGCACATTGTTGCTATGATTGGTTGTCATTTGCCGCTGCTGAACCGGTGATATGCGCCCTTTAGGAAACAAGATAAAAACGTCTGAATATTCTCTTCCTGCAAAAGCTTGTATTGCAGCTCCCCCTGTATCACCTGATGTGGCAGCAATGATTGTTGCATGTTTATTTTTTTGGATAAGAACATAATCCATCAGCCGAGAAAGAAACTGCATTGCGATATCTTTAAACGCCAAAGTAGGACCGTGAAAAAGTTCAAGAACAAATTCATCAGGGCCAGTTTGCAGCAATGGACAGATTGCAGGATGATGGAAGGTAGCATAAGATTCAGAAATCATATTCTCAAAAGAGGTATATTCGATTTCGTTATTCACAAAGGGCCAAAGAATAGTTTTAGCGATTGTCGTATAGGATTGACCACGAAGTGCTCGTAACGCATCGAATGATAACTGAGGGAATTGTTCTGGAAGGTACAGTCCACCATCATTAGCCAGTCCTGTCATGATAGTTTCAATAAAGCCTAAAGCAGGAGCCTCACCTCTCGTGCTGATATAGCGCATAAGTTTTTTCCTTCGTTTATTTCTAACAAGTTGGTGAAGTTATTTATTTCATGTTTTTAATGATATTTGAATGATTAAATCAATGGAAGTTTGTTTTCTTCTTCTTATAAAGGATGAAAAACAGTGTGATTAACTTTTGAGGGTGTTGAAACTTAAAACATGAATATTCATAGAATTTTTGTCATAGAGGAGAGATTTTTTTCTATTATTCATTCTCTTATTTTACAATTCATGTTATTTGATAAATTTTTGGCCAATTATTAAAATATAGATGATAATATTTATTGAATAGATTTCTTGCAAAGATTTAAAAATCAATTATTCTTAGTTTTTTATTATTATTTTTATAATAAAAATATCATCTACAAATTAATATTTTACAAATGGTATAGTATGATTCATGTTGGAGGATTTATGAGGTTATTTCATGGAGTTTAAGCTGTACTTCTAGAGTCATTTTTATTTCGTTTAAGTGTCAGTTTCCATACTGATAGGTATTATATTTTGCTAGTCAGTATTTATTGGTAATGAATAAGGTTATTGAATAACAGAAGCACAAGAAACAGTCTGCCCAATTATGTGAGACAGACTGCATTTTAAAAACTACTTTTAAAAAAGAAAAAAGTAGCCTGATAATTTACAGTTATTTTCCTTTAATTTTACCTACTGCCCATCCAAGTATACCAGTAAATATACCCATGATAGATCCGATCAGGAAGCCAAAACCAATAGCTCCTGCAGCAGTAAGAGCTCCTAGCGTAATAGGCTCAAACACCTTCTCAATTTTTCCTTCAGTGTCAGTTTCATTTTGTGCTGTATAAGTGAAACCGGGTGTATGGAAAGCAGCCATATTGACTGCTTCCTTTCTGTGTTTTATTTCAGAAACAGAAAATTTCTCTTGCTGGGGATTATTGCTCAAATGATTTGCATGAGCATTTATAATTTGTGAAAGAGAAAAAAACACCGTGATAAAAACACTAAACACTTGATTTTTAAATACTTTAACCATAATTTTACCTCAAAATATTTTGAATTAATTGTTCATCAAATGCATCTAAAAAGCTAGGAGATGCAGTTACAGGAAATTGGCTCGTTTTTTCTCACAAGAACCAACGATGTGTTTTATGGATCACAAAATAATGGGTACAGAAGAGCTTAAACTCTTTGTGTTTTCTATACTGAATTATTAAGTTTCCATATTTAAGAAAGAGGTTTTGTGAGCTTTAACTTTTTTGGTATCTAAGGAGATTTATTTTTTGTATCTGATGAGATTTATTATCCACCCTAAGAACAGACCCGCTGCAGTTGTTGCGTACCCGATTGCTATACCAATACCAAAAATCCCTATTGTGATAGGTTCAACTACTTTTTCAAATTTTCCTTCAAGAGCAGTTTCGTTTTCCGCTTGATGATTGAAGTTTGCGGCATAAAGAGTAGTTATGTTGATTTCTTTGTTTTTTCCGTGTTCTATTTCAGAAACAGAAAGTTTCTCTTGCTGAGCACTATTACTCAAATGATTTGCATGAGCACTTATGATTTGTGAAAGAGAAAAAAACACCGCGATAAAAATATTGAACACTTGACTTTTAAATACTTTAACCATAATTTTACCTTAAATACTTTTATTCTTTAATAAAGATAAGCAGATTCATCAAGGAAGCCAGTAAATGCAGAAAATGGCAGTTTTTGATGATCTTTGCCACTTATGGGAGGGGAGATACACTCCATTATGTGCTTTTATGATGTTGTAAGCACATAATGAAGGTATTTTTTTTGTGCTTTACTTTTTGAAGAGTGCTATGATTTGCGTTATCCATCCTATTATAGTTGAAATTGCGCTGATGGCGTATCCAGCGGTCATTACTCCTACACCTATTGTAAGGGGTCCAACTACCTTTTCAACTTTTCCTTCAAAAGCAGCTTCATTCCCTGTTCCATGATTTAAACTTGGAATATAAAAAGAGGCCATATTAATTGTTTTTTTATTTCCCTGTTCTACTACGGAAATACGGGATACTGGTTGAGAGTCATTGTCTAAGTGATTTGCATGAACATTTGCAACTTGTGAAAGACAAAAAACACTAGCTGTGAAAATACTCAAGAGCTGATTTCTAAGTACTTTTTTCATAATTTTACCTCAATATTTTATATTTTTAAATTAATTAAATACATCATCAAATACGGTGTAAATAGATTGTATATATACAAATTGTATTCACATAGAGAATGATATATTAACCATAATGTATATTATTATTTATATTTAATCAATAGTAAAAATACACAATGTAATTATATTTTTTATAATTATTAAAGATATGATAAAATAAGATAAAAATTTTAAAGAAATGTTTTAAAAAATATTTTATAGATTCTTATTGAAATTTTCGTGAATTTCTCATCTTTAGAATGATTATTTATTCTTATTTTGGATATTTTTTATTATAGAATTTTCTTTTTAAATCATAATTATGATTTAAATGATAATAATTAAATGGATTCTAATTAATATTTTCTATTATGTAGATTTATAAAAAATAACTTAAGATGCAAAATGTAACTTTATAATTTATGATTTAAAGTTCTTAAGATAAATTGATGAATACACTGTTTAATTTCTGTTATGTATTAAAAAGAGATATAAAAAATTTAATAAGATGATTAAGATATTTTTGATCTAGTCATAATCTGAATATGAATGCAAATTTATACGTGATAGTGAATGTTATGAACTGTAGGCTCTAGGATAAGAATTGTATTGAGATTTTATTTGCATTTTGTATTTATTATTGTTGCGATTAACTAATTATTATTATCCAACTGCTGAATAGAGTAGGGAGCATATCCAATTATATGCGCTTTTTATTATAAAAAAATGTATAACTTTCATTCACAATGAGTAGAATATACATTGTGTAAAAATGAACTGCCATTGATTATAAGCATAATCAAGAGCAGTTGTTAGCCATACGCAGCCAGTGCAATCAGTTCTTAATTTTTATGGTATGCTTTATCAAGGCAAGAAATTTTTAGTAAAAATATTACTGAGACACAGTATGAGTTGATATCTTTCTAAGGGACTTTTTTTATGATAAATCTTGCCATACTGCCATAGCTTCTAAGACTTCAAGTAAATGGGCATGTTTTGTAATAGCTGTTTCAGCACCAGCCTCTACAAGTGCATTAGAATGCCCAAGATAGCTATGCGAACCTCCAGTAAAACCGATAACACGCATACCTGCTGCTTTTGCAGCATGTACGCCATGAAGTGAATCTTCTATAACAAGAGTATTTTGAGGTTTTGCGCGCAATTGTTGTGCAGCGAAAAGAAAAACATCAGGGGCAGGTTTTGTTTTTTTGTCCCAACTTCAGGAGCAGAAAATATTTTATCTTTATCATCGAAAAAATCATAGAGATCAACGATAGTGAGCATCTCTTTTATATCTGTGCTTTTTGCATTAGAGCATATACAATAAGGATAGCGAGATTGTATAGCGTCTATTGCTTCTCTTATCCCATCGATAGCACGTAATTCAATTTTTATTTGTGCTCGAAAAAGATCTGTCATCTGATCTATAAGAGAAGCAGAAATGGGTTTTCCTGTTTCCTGTTCAATTTTTTTAAGAATATCAAGAAAGATTAGCCCTGCATAACGTGTACTCAATTCTTCAGGTGATATTTCATATCCAGTTTTCTTAAGTAATTGAGATCCAATTTGTGCTGCGAGATATTCAGAGTCTACCAGAACTCCGTCACAATCAAAAATAATGAGATCTATCTGGGGCATGAGATATTCCTTTATATGTTACTTATTAAGCTTGAAAATTTGCTTAAAAATGACAGTGAGAAGACTTTATTTCATAAAAATATGCTCTGAAAACGATTCCTATTGTTTGATAAAACAAAGGGAAGGATATGTGAAGGGTCTCTTGAAACAAAGAGAAATAAGGATTTAACAGTATGAAATTGCTTTATTATTCTTAAAAAAGCAAAACTAATATCAATTTTGCAGAAATGAGCAACAATTTTAAATGAGTTTAACGATCCATTTACTCTATTTTGTGAATATAGATTAATAATGCGGGCCTATAAGTCATTTTTGATTATGGGATAATTTCAGTTCATTGTGTTGGGTATTTCATGTCAGTTATTCAGCTTCAAAAAGACTTTGTCCAGACTTCTTCACAGATGTCATGGCGTAATGAAATTTTAAAAGGAGATTGTGTTGCAGTACTGGAAAAACTGCCCAAACATTCTGTCGATGTGATTTTTGCTGATCCTCCTTATAATTTACAATTAGAGGGTGCTTTATACCGTCCAGATCATTCGCTTGTTGATGCAGTTGATGATGCATGGGACCAGTTTGAGAGTTTTGCTGCTTATGATGCATTTACACGTGCGTGGCTGCTTGCATGTCGTCGTGTATTAAAACCCAATGGAACACTTTGGGTTATTGGATCTTACCATAATATTTTTCGGGTTGGTACGGCTTTACAAGATTTAGGTTTTTGGATTCTGAATGATATTATTTGGCGTAAGAATAATCCCATGCCTAATTTTCGTGGTCGCCGCTTTCAAAATGCTCATGAGACGCTTATTTGGGCTGTTCGAGATCAAAAGGATAAAAAATACACATTTAATTATGATGCCTTAAAAGCTGCCAATGAAGATACACAAATGCGTTCAGATTGGCTTTTCCCTCTTTGCACTGGTGCTGAACGTTTAAAAGATGAAGCAGGACGTAAATTACATCCAACACAAAAACCACAACCTTTATTAGCGCGTATTATTATGGCGTCTAGTAAGCCTGGTGACGTTATTCTTGATCCGTTTTTTGGCTCGGGAACGACAGGTGCTGTTGCTAAACTGTTGGGGCGTGATTTTGTGGGTATTGAACGTGAGCAACAATATATTGATGCAGCCTATGAAAGGATTGCTAAGGTTGAACCTTTAGCCGAACCAGAATTAGCGATTTTTGATAGAAAAAAAGCAGAACCGCGTGTTGCATTCAACAGTCTCCTTGAAGCGGGTTTAATTCGTCCTGGAGCAATTCTTTATGATCGAAAGAAGCAAGTATCTGCTGTTGTAAGAGCCGACGGCACTCTCATGTATAGTGGTGAAGCTGGTTCTATTCATGCGATGGGGCGAAAGGCTCAAGATTCGCAAAGCTGTAATGGTTGGGCATTTTGGTATTATGAGGAAAATGGACAATTGAAATCAATAGATGAGTTAAGAATGGTAATACGTTCGCAGATGTTAAAAACGGGTATTGTATAAGGTGAATGCGTTTACGTTAACTAAAGACTTCATCTATTCAGTGAGGAGCGTTATTTAAACTTGAAAGGATGGGGAATTGCGACAGCAATGGCTTTTTTCATCACGGTAGGGAGTGCCTGTTCAGCAAGATGGTGAATGTTACACCACCAGCCATTTTGATGTTTTATTTCGCGAATACCGTCAATATAGTAGATATCAAGTTTCAAGGAAAAATGGGTAAAAACATGGGTAATTTGTCCTTTAAATTGCCAATTAGCAGTAAAGGGTGCATTTTGGAGTCCATTTGGATTCTTTGTTCCAATATTGTTAGGAATTTGGGTCATACCACCGAGTAATTTTTCACCCTGTCGCTTTTCGAGATAAATTTGCTTCTTTTCATTAAGGACAACAAAAGCGGCACCAGTTTTTGAAAGACGTTCTTTTTTAGGAGCTTTGACTGGAAAAAACTCTGCTTTTTGCATTTTTTCTGCTCTACAAAAACTTTGGAGAGGGCAGAGAGAACAAGATGGTTTACGTGGTGTACAAATTGTTGCTCCCAGATCCATCATAGCTTGGGCAAAATCACCGGGGCGATTTAAAGCAGTAATTTTTTGTGTTTTTTCTTTAATTTCAGCTTTTGCTTTGGGTAAGACTGAGGTGATAGCAAATAAGCGTGCTACAACACGTTCGACATTACTGTCAACAACAGCGACAGGATGGTTAAAAGCAATAGCTGCGATAGCAGCAGCAGTATAATCTCCAATACCGGATAGAGTGCGCAATGTTTTTACAGATTGTGGAAATTGTCCTGCGTAGTTTTCGACAAGCTGCTGAGCACAATTTTTAAGATTGCGTGCACGTGAATAATAGCCAAGACCAGCCCACGCTTTCATAATATCATCTTGTGAGGCTTTTGCTAAAGAAGAAAGGTTAGGCCAAAGTTGCAGAAATTTTTTAAAATAGGGCTTAACAGCTTCGACTGTTGTTTGTTGCAGCATGATTTCAGAAAGCCAAACGCAATAAGGATCAGGGCGGATGCCTTGCATTTGTTCTTCAGGAGTAATACGCCAGGGGAGGTGCCGGTGTTTTTGATCGTACCAAGAAAGAAGGCGTGAAGAAATTTCATGCATGACTTTTGTCAACCATAGGGAGATATAAAATGCAAAAGAAAAAAGTCCTTATTTTGCAATTCATAGTTGGTTTTTTTCTGATTATAGGACTTTTGGTTAAGTCAGTGGAATTTTCTCGATATTTCATTAATTTCTCAGAGTAAGAATTTTTAGATGAAAGAAAAAATTGTTATAATTGGGTAAATGTTTTGATGATAATTTAGAAAAATGAGCAAACAATTGCAAAAGCGCCATTTTTATTCTCTTTCTGAGACGGTATTCAAAATGCTTGATCCAGTTTTACGTAAGCGAACAGGGCTTAATGTTACGCTTATAGAGAATTGGTCACAGATTGTAGGACGTGATATCGCTAAACATACAGTACCACTTAAAATTATTTGGAAACGTCGCGTAGATCAAGATGAAATTTTTCAACCTGGAACACTTGTTGTGGCGTGTGAAGGGTTTGTTGCATTAAAATTGATGCATGAGACAGAGGAATTGATTCAAAGAATTAATGGTTTTTTTGGGTATGTTGCCCTTAATCGCATCAAAATTGAACAAAGGCGCGTTTCGGTTCTCAGTGATCAGTTGCCAAGAAAGTTATCTGTGAGTGAAAAAGACAAAAAATGCGTAAAAAAAATGCTTGAGGGGGTTGAAAATGAAAGTTTACGCCAATCACTTTATGAACTTGGCTGTTGCATTTTTGCAGAAAAAAAGAATAAATAGAGTAGAGTGTTTTGCATATTTTTCTTTAGTATATGAAAGAGTGTTGGATTCTTATTCGTTTAATAACAACAGAAAAGTATTATTGATGATAAACTGTCGTTCCTTTTTGTCTTTCACGGTAATTTTTGCTCTAATAACAACCATACAAATCAGTGTAAACGCCGTTTTAGCTGGTGAAGTTAAGCCAGTTTCAACTGTTGATATGGTGGAACTTCTTAAATCAGGCAAGGTTAAGGATAGGTTTGAGGGAGAGGAAAACGCACCAATAACAATTGTTGAATATGCTTCATTAACGTGTGTTCACTGTGCACATTTTTATAATGATGTACTTCCTCAAATTCGTAAAAAATATATCAAAACGGGCAAAGTGAAACTTATTTTCCGAGATTTTGCTTTTGATTCTCGTGCAACAGCAGGCTTTATGTTAGCGCGCTGTGCACCAGAAGATCGTTATTTTCCTTTGATAGAAGTTTTATTTCAAAAGCAGTCTGAGTGGGTTTGGGGAAGAGATGCTGTCACGCCGTTGAAGAAAATTGGCTTAATGGCTGGTTTTACTGATGAAAGTTTTAATGCTTGTTTGAAAAATCAGTCCATTTTGGATGAAGTGAATGCGTCTTTTGAACGTGGAAAAGAACTTGGTGTCAATGCAACACCTACCTTCTTTATTAATGGTAATAAATATGAAGGTGCGATGTCAGTAGAAGCCTTCTTTTCAGTGATTGAGAGTTTTCTTAAAAACTAAATTTTTTCTTCAGAAGATAGGTGTTGATATTTATGATCGGTGCCCTTCTTTTGGGAGGAAAGGGATTTTGCGTATTGATAAAGCGATGTTTCTTTGGTTTAGCCAATTTTGAGTTGAATATTGCTTTTGAGGATTAGCCGGGATCAAATGATGTTTTGATGCTGATATGGGAGGACTTTTACGATGACAAAATGGGTTTATAGCTTTGGTGATGGCAGTGCCGAAGGAAGCGCAAGTGAGCGCAATCTTCTTGGTGGTAAAGGGGCTAATTTAGCAGAAATGAGTAATCTTGGTCTGCCTGTGCCTCCTGGATTTACTCTGACGACAGAAGTTTGTAATTTTTATTACGCATACGGTAAGTCCTATCCAAAGGAATTACAGGAGGCTGTCGAACAAGCTCTTAAGCATATTGGTGAACAAACAGGACGTGAATTTGGTAACGAAAAAAGGCCACTTTTACTCTCTGTTCGTTCAGGAGCACGGGCTTCTATGCCGGGAATGATGGATACAGTGCTTAATCTTGGCATGAATGATGAAACTGTGAAAGCAATTGCTTTACAAACCAACAATGAACGCTTTGCTTATGACAGTTATCGTCGATTTATTCAAATGTATTCGAATGTTGTGTTGGGATTAGAGCATGCATATTTTGAGGAGATTCTTGATGATTCAAAAGTACGCAATGGTTATGCTATTGATACAGAAATGACAGCGATTGATTGGCAAGATGTTATTGTTTCTTACAAGGCACATATTGAAGAAAAGTTAGGCAAACCTTTTCCGCAAGATCCTGAACAACAATTATGGGGTGCGATTGGAGCGGTTTTTTCAAGTTGGATGACAGCACGTGCGGTCACTTATCGTCGTTTACATAATATTCCTGAAAGTTGGGGAACGGCAGTTAATGTCCAGGCGATGGTGTTTGGCAATATGGGGGAGGATTCAGCAACAGGTGTTGCTTTTACACGCAATCCATCAACAGGGGAAAAAGAGCTTTACGGTGAGTTTTTAGTTAATGCACAGGGTGAAGATGTTGTGGCAGGCATTCGAACTCCACAAAATATCACAGAAAATGCACGTATTGCTGCGGACTCAAATAGGCCCTCTTTAGAAAAAATTATGCCAGAAGCTTTTGGAGAATTGTGTCAGATTGGGCAAAAGCTTGAACAGCATTATCGCGATATGCAAGATCTCGAGTTTACGATTGAGAAAGGTAAATTGTGGATGTTGCAAACTCGTTCGGGAAAACGAACAGCACGTGCGGCTTTAAGAATGGCGATTGAAATGGTTGAAGAGGGGTTGATAAGCCGTGAAGAGGCGGTCATGCGCATTGATGCAAAATCGCTTGATCAACTTCTACATCCAACACTTGATCCTAAAGCAGGGCGTTTTGTTGTTGCACGTGGTTTACCTGCTTCTCCGGGTGCAGCAACTGGTGAAATTGTTTTTACTTCGGACGAGGCAGAAACTGCATCGGTAGAAGGACGAAAAGTTATTTTGGTACGCGTAGAGACAAGTCCAGAAGATATTCACGGTATGCACGCTGCAGAAGGGATTTTAACGACACGTGGTGGTATGACAAGTCATGCTGCTGTTGTGGCGCGTGGTATGGGAAAGCCATGTATTTCTGGGGCAGGGAGTGTGCGGATTGATTATAATACAAACACAATGTTTGCTTCAGGGCAAAGTTTTACAAAAGGCGATGTCATTACGATTGATGGTGGGAGTGGAGAAATTTTTAAAGGCAAGGTTGCGATGTTGCAACCTAAGCTTGGCGGAGATTTTGCAAAATTAATGGAGTGGGCTGATGGGATGCGGCGTATAAAAGTCCGCGCTAATGCTGAGACACCCTCTGATGCAAGAATGGGGCATTCCTTTGGGGCAGAAGGTATTGGTCTGTGTCGTACGGAGCACATGTTTTTTTCTGGTGAACGCATTATTGCTATGCGGGAGATGATTTTAAGTGATGATGAAAGCGGGCGTCGTAAAGCGCTCGATAAGCTTTTGCCGATGCAACGCTCAGATTTTGTTCAATTGTTTGAGATTATGTGTGGTTTGCCTGTTACTATTCGTTTACTAGATCCGCCACTCCATGAGTTTTTGCCAAAAACAGATGCAGAAATTCTTGATGTTGCGAAAGTTATGGGAGTTTCTAAGGAAGCGCTCGTTGAACGCGCACAGCAGTTGCATGAATTTAACCCTATGCTTGGGTTAAGAGGATGCCGTTTGGCCATTACTTATCCCGAAATTGTCGAAATGCAGGCACGGGCAATTTTTGAAGCAGCTGCGGAAGCTGCTCAAAAAACTGCATCTCCTGTTATGCTTGAAATTATGGTACCACTTGTGGCACTGAAATCTGAACTTGATTTTGTCAAAGCACATATCGATCAGGTAGCGTGTGAAGTAATGAAGGAGAAGGGACGCACTCTTCAATACATGGTTGGGACAATGATTGAACTGCCAAGAGCGGCTCTTCTAGCAGATGAAATTGCTGAAACTGCCGAATTTTTTTCATTTGGTACAAATGATTTGACGCAAACCACTTTTGGTATTTCACGGGATGACGCCGCACCTTTTTTAGCAACCTATTTTCAAAAAGGACTTTTGGAACAAGATCCTTTCGTATCGATTGACCGTGATGGAGTGGGAGAGCTGATTGCCATTGCTGCGCAGCGTGGGCGTTCGCAGCGTGCAAAAATTAAATTGGGAATTTGTGGTGAACATGGAGGCGATCCTGCTTCTATTGCTTTGTGTGAAGAAAATGATCTGGATTATGTTTCATGTTCTCCTTTCCGAGTACCAATTGCGCGCTTAGCAGCAGCGCAAGCAGCAATTGCAAAAAAGAGAGAGGCGTTTTAGAGTATTCTTCTGTAGAGTTGCTGTAGTGGCTAAATAAGTTGTTACGGATTCTTCGTTTCTTTCATTACAGAAATAAGATATTGATTTACAATGATAATTCATTGTTTTTGCAGCTTGAATGGGAGCACCGGATATCGCGAGATTTTCTCATTTCAAATCTGTTTATGCTGAATCAATCAAAATTATTTGCTTGCACGTCAAAAGCGGGACTGACATGTGGGTAAAAACTGTTAAGATAAGGAGAAAAGTACCTCTTATGAACCGTCTCAAATGCCAAGAGCTCTCGCAACATTTTGAGTTGGCAAAGAGTACGATGGTGCCGTCTTGCTTCTTCACAAGCCTAAAGAGAGTAGTGTTGTTCAATGGATTTACCGTTATACCCTTCACGGACGGCGTTGTGAAATGAACCTGGGTGCACTAAGAAAAAGAAAATCTCTAGGATATCCTATAAATCGTATATGAGAGAGAGGGAGTGTATCTTTGATGAATGTATGAAAAGAGCTATAGGATACAAACATGGTTTCAAGGTTTATTTTAGTAAAATAGCTGATCACATTCAATTTAATAAACCGATTTCACGCATTTTCACCAAAACTGTATGATTGATCCGACCGGTTATGGGAAGATCAAACATTTTTTGAAACTGTTTTAAAGCTTCTACTGTTTTTTGATCTTCTATACCTGTAACAATGACCTCTTGATTACCAAAAATACGTAAAGCTTTTTGCACTTCTATAATATCTGCAACAGTAGGCTCTAAAACAGGTTCTGTTGAATGAGGCAGATCTTTTGTTTTCTCATTGGTCATTTCCATTTCGCTCTGCTTAATTAGCATCGCAATTTCGTCTGTTATAGTTTTTTGTAAAACATTGTTTTGCATTTTCTCAGCAGTTTGTTGTTTCCATAGTGTCATGGCACGACGCGTTTTAGGTCCTTGTAGTCCATCTAAAGGACCATCATAGAGTCCTAGTTTTGCTAATTTCTTTTGCATTTCTAGTATGCTTTGTGATGCAGAATGTGACGATGAGTTTTTGTTTAAAGAACTCGGAGATCGTACAGAAGGAACATGCGGACTTGCTTGAAATTTTTCTTCTTTTAAGAACAAAGCGGGATTTGGTTCTCTATTTGGAAAGGATGTGAATTTCGGTTGTGTAAAAATATTTTGATGTATTTTTATTTGTGAAAATAGAGCATTAAATGCAAAAAATCCAAAACTGATAGTAAAAAGAATAAAACCAACAAAAAACAAAGTATTTTTTTGTGTATAGAGATAAATCTTTTTTATAACAAAAAAATAAAAGAATATTTATGAGAAAAATTGTTATAATAATACTACTCTGTAAGCGATTTTTTTGATTTTTTTTCTTTCTTATTTTTCTTTTTTTTGTCATTAATTTAATTTTTAATTCTAATTACGATTGTTAATTATATAGAAACAAATATAAAATTATTCTCACTTTCATCGAGAGTGAGAGGAAGCTATGTTATTGTTCTCTATCCTTTAAAATTGTTAAAATAAATAAAATATCTTATTCAAAAGTGGTATTTATAAATAAACAAAATCCTTGATCCATGTTTCTCAATTTCATTATCACCCGTAATCAATGCTTCATGAGTATCTCAAAGACAGTCTATGCATTATCTTATTATATATTTTTTGCGCATATATTTGATAGCATTTGCAGTTAAGTTAGAGACATCCTATAACATTGACAAAGTGATGACAGCTTTTCTCAAATGTTTTTCATACTCGCACTTTTACGCTTCTCTGTTCATGGTGTGGTTGTTAGCATGGGTCTATCATGCTCCGATATAAATCCATTCCCCTAATATTCAATAAATTGCGTACACTTTAGCTGGACTTATTTTCAAAAATATATCCGTAAGATCAATAAACAATTTGTTTAATCCTCTCTAATATTGGAGCTTTTTTGTAGTAACAGAAAATTCTAACAGGTGCGACTAGGGATTTTAAGATTCAGCTATTACTACAACTATTATCTTATTGTTTTTTTGAAAAAATATATTCATTCTCAAGGTTAGTGTGATGAGAGTACGATCCTCTCTATCTCCAATGGCTCCTTTTTGGTTATGTAAATTTAATGTTAAATTGCTAAAGAAAAGATAATGCATCTCATTTTTGCACAGTCATATGCTATATTTTTAGTCAACGACACGAATCTGCTAAACAAGTGCTCGATTTTATAAGTTTTTTATTAACGAGAAAGAGCGTAAACTGTAGCTTTTGTTTTATTTGAAAATGTAGTACATTGGCTGCCTATGATACGTTTTTTAATCAAATTATCATTTTTTTGTTTTTGTTTTTATCATCATTTCATTTTTTGCAGCAAAGTCGAGCAATAACCCTTCCTTTAGCCAGAGAGAGTTTGAGACAACAACAAGTGATGTAATGACGGCTTTTAAAGGAACTCTCAGTGACTTAGGAAGATTCTGTGACCGTAATACAGAAACCTGCAAAGTCGGAAAATCTCTTTTAAGTTTACTATGGGAACGTGCGCGTTATGGTGCAAAAGCAGCTTACGAGTATCTTGGAAATATATTAAGCGACAAGAATATGGCTCAATTTAAAGATATTTCCCCCAATGTGGATGAAAAGCCTCCACAAAAAAAGAATCATCCAATACTCCCTTGAAATAAAAGTTTTTAATGCTCACTATTGGTTTTATGCTAAGAGGAATAAGCATTTATTCTGTCAGCCAAATACATCAACATGATCATAAAAAACAAAACAGGACTGAAGGTTATGGCAGAAACGATCGATGATATTATAGAAAATTTTTCTCTTTTGGATAACTGGGAAGATCGTTATCGTTATGTGATTGAACTTGGCCATGAATTACCAGCTTTTCCCCAAAATGCTCGAAATGATGCGCACAAAGTCCCTGGTTGTGTAAGCCAAGTGTGGCTTTTATGTTCACGTGATGATTCAGAAAATCCAATACTGACCTTTCAGGGTGATTCCGATGCTCACATTGTGCGTGGACTTATCTATATTCTTCTCGCCTTCTATTCAGGAAAAAAAGCCTCCGAGATTCGTGATTCCGATGCCGAAGGACTTTTTGAAACACTTGGTTTAAAAGAAAATCTTACACCACAACGATCGAATGGCCTTAAATCGATGATTGAGAGAATCCGCAACGAAAGTTACCTATAAGAACAAACTCCCATAGCAAAAACCGTACAAGACCCTCATTGAAAACGTGCTTTCTCAAAAACACTTTCATAGACTAGAGACAAGGCTTTTTTGAAAAATGTGGTTATTTTGTTTTCTTCCGTTTGCTTTTACGTCCAAGTCCCATTTCCTTCGCCAAAGCCGAGCGCGCTTTTGCATAATTAGGTGCAACCATAGGATAAGAACTGTCCAATTGCCACTTTTCACGATATTCCTCTGGCAACATTCCATAATGGGTCATGAGATGACGTTTCAAGGATTTAAATTTCTTTCCGTCTTCAAGGCAAATAAGATAATCGGGAAAGACCGAACGCTTTGGATTAACCGCAGGCCTTTGCTTTTCGACTTCAACCTCTATTAAATCCGCGTTTCCTGCTTTACGAAAAGCGGCATGGACATCAGCAATTAAACTTGGCACTTCAGTCGGTCGGATCGAATTATTACTTACGTAAGCAGCAACAATATCAGCAACTAATGTAATAACTAAATTGCTTTCAGTCTCTAAGACTGGACGATGTTCCATTCTTTTTTCCTTTAATTTAAAATCGAGATATCATTGGCACTCATACTCATAATACAGAGATCCGATGCACGTAGGTTTCATATTGTACAAAAATCTTTTTTGTCAATTCAATTATTCTATAAAATCGCCGAAACACAAAAAAATCAAACAAAAACCTACTTTTTGTCATAATACAGGATAAGAAGAAATGACTTATTTTTTATTATAATATAGTTTTTTTATAAAAAATCATGCATAATGTTGAAATATATCATAAATATAAAAAATAGTATAGAAATATTTTATTTCTTTTTTAGCAAAAAAAGAAATAAAATATTAAATTTAAAAACGTAAATACAAAATAAATATCTCATTTTGTATATTTATAACATTTTACTATTATTTTTAAACTTTGAAAATCTTATTTATGTCATGATAAGATGCGCTTTTCTGAATATGAAAAGCGACTTGAAAATCTCCTTTAATGCAAAAATACGGTGAATAAACTGAGAAGTCACACTCTATTTAACAGATGTAAAACGTTATGAGGATAATACATAAACATATATTATTATGGTATTGAAGAATTTTTTCCTCCTTAAATTATACATTCTAAATAAATTTTCTCACTTAAAATAAATTTTATTGTGTATTATTGAGGAGTTATTTCTGCTATTTAGAGAAAAATTCAGCGTTGCTCTCAAAGAGAGCAATTTTTTAGAGTGTTTATGAGAGTGGCGTAATTTTCAGAGGACAGTACTTATAAAATGTAATAAAAAGAAGTCCAAAGAGTAATTGTGGAAATGATCGCAGTTATATTTATGAAAGTGCGTTAAACCTATAGATTTATGCATTCGCATAAATGATATGATTCCCATTTATAAACGAAACCATAGATATATTTTCATATAGGATCGTATATGACTCGTTCTTCTGTATTGCCACCCAAAGCACCCAAAATTACTTATAAAGACTTGTATCATGGTATTTGCCGTGATGATCCCTATCATTGGTTGCGTGCATCTAATTGGCAAGACGTTTTAAAAAATCCTAGCTGTCTTGATGAAAATATTAGGCATCATCTTGAACAAGAAAATGCCTATCAAGCTGCTCAAATGGCTGATACCAAGCCATTACAAGAACTGCTTTTTGCTGAAATGAAGGGACGAATTCCAGAGAATGACAGTTCTGTTCCTATAAAACATGGGCCTTTTGCGTATGGATTCTCTTATGTTACCGGAGGTCAGTACCCTCATTATTTTCGGACAGCGAGGAATGGAGAGCAAAAAAGCGTTTATCTTAATGGTGATGCTTTGGCTGAGGGGAAGGAATATTTCAATTTTGGTTCAGTTCAAGAATCTCCTGATCATAAACATGTTGCATGGACCTATGATGATAAGGGATCAGAATTTTACACAGCTAAAATTCGTAGTTTGGAAACATTATCTGATTATACGGATACAATTGTTGATACATCCGGACAGATTGTATGGGATGCTCAATCGGAAGGTTTTTTTTATACTAAGATGGATGAAAATCATCGGCCTTCAGAGCTCTATTATCACCGATTAAATACTGATCAATCGCAAGATAAGCTGATTTTTCGTGAAGATAATCCAGGATTTTTTTTAAACGTGAGTGGTTCCAAACTCAATGATGTCATTTATATTAATATTCATGATCATGAAACGTCAGAAATTTGGCTGATCCCTGCTGAGGCCCCTCTCACTGTTCCCCAATGTGTACGCAAGCGACAAAAAGGTGTTGAATATTCTCTTACAGAAGGTGGTGATGTTTTTTATATTCTGACCAATTTAGATAACGCAAAAGATTTCAAAATTATGGTAGCACCATACACATCTCCACAATCAGAAAATTGGTCTGAACTTGTGAAACATCAGCTTGGACGTTTGATTCTATGCCATGATGCTTATCAAGACTTTCTTGTTTGGCTTGAATGCTTTGAGGGGCTTCCTCTTATAAAAGTAATGGAGCGTACCACCAAACAAATTCATTCCGTTTCTGTTCCAGAAGAGGCTTATTCTTTAAGTTTACAGGGGGCTGCAGAATATAACAGTCAAACCATTCGTTTTACCTATTCATCTATGACAACACCTGATCAAGTTTTTGACTATGAGATGAAAAGTCGTAAACGAACACTTCTCAAAACGCAGATAATTCCCTCAGGGCATAACAAGGATGATTATATAGCACGGCGCATTGTGGCAACTGCAGAGGATGGTGAGAAAATCCCTATTTCACTTTTTTATCATAAAACCACAACTCTTGATGGCAGTGCTCCTTGTCTTCTCTACGGTTATGGTGCTTATGGAATTTCTATTCCTGTAAGTTTCAATAGCACTTTACTGTCTTTGGTTAACAGAGGTTTTGTTTATGCTATTGCCCATATTCGCGGAGGAAAAGAAAAGGGAGTTGAATGGTATGAGAAAGGGAAACACCGTTTTAAATACAATACATTTACAGACTTTATTGCCTGTGGACGCTATCTTGTAAATAATAAATTCACGGCACATGATCGTCTCATTGCTCATGGTGGTTCAGCAGGAGGGATGTTAATGGGGGCTATCGCAAACATAGCACCACAGGACTTTTCTGGGATCGTAGCAAATGTGCCTTTTGTTGATGTCTTAACAACGATGTTAGATGCTTCGTTGCCGTTAACACCTCCAGAATGGCCTGAATGGGGGAATCCTCTTGAATCACAGGAGGATTACAATCTTATCGCCTCCTATTCACCTTACGATAATGTTAAAGCTCAAAAATACCCTTCTATCCTTGCAATTGCAGGATTAACTGATCCTCGAGTAACCTATTGGGAACCAGCAAAATGGGTTGCAAAGTTGCGTGACTTAAAAACAGACAATAATGCGATTTTATTACGTATTAACATGGATTCAGGTCATGCAGGATCGGCTGGGCGTTTTTCAAAGCTGGAAGAAATTGCATATATCTACGCGTATATCTTAAAAAGAGCAGGAAAAAACTGTTGCTAATGTGATACCTTCTCTCTTTGAACGGCTCCATACCCTCATGAAGTATGGAGCCTTTAATACAACATAAAAAGTTATGTAAACAATTTAAAATCCACAATCTTCGTAAAGTTTCAAAACATAGTCCCAATTAATTAAATGATCGACAAAAGCTTCAAGATACTTTGGACGCGCATTGCGATAATCAATGTAATAGGAATGTTCCCACACATCAACACCGAGAATAGGTTGGGCATTATGGACCAAAGGGTTTTCGCCATTAGGCGTTTTCATTATTTCAAGTTTACCATCTTTAACAGCAAGCCATGCCCATCCAGAACCAAATTGTGCAACGCCACTAGCAATAAAATCGGCGCGGAACTTATCATAACCACCCAAATCAGCTTCAATAGCTTTTGCTAATTTTTCAGGTAGTTTTTGACCACCCCCTCCTTTTTTCATCCAATGCCAAAAATGATTATGGTTGTAGTATTGGGCTGCATTATTGAACAAGCCAATATTCTGATTAAAGCTGTTTTTAACAATGTTTTCAAGACTTTCGTTTTCTAAGTCTAAATCTTTTACAAAGTTGTTAGTATTGGTTAGATAAGCGAGGTGGTGCTTATCATGGTGATATTCAAGTGTTTCACGTGACATATAAGGCGAAAGAGCATCGTAATCATAAGGCAAAGGTGCCAGTTCAAAAGCCATTTAAAAATCTCCTCGATTCTAATTGTTAAGCTCACTCCACAAGTCTAATTTGCCATTTACAGCATCTAAAAGCAAATGTTGAAGTTTGTTTATATCAAGTTTTCATGATCATTTCTTGGTGTAAAGATGTTTCTTCTTAGCTGCATTTGCTTAATCAAACTACCATTGATTGACTTAGTCCTCCTCCTGAAGGGGTTCACGAACCTGTCGGTTAACAGAAAAAGCAAACATCTTCTTTAAAGAATGAAAAAACCCCCACGTTCTCATGAGTTGATACACATACTTGTTAAAATATTTCTTCAACATTTAAAACTCTGCAAAAATATCCTTGATTGGATTTTGCAAAGATTTTTTAGCTTACTTAACATTAAAAATGTTAGAGTTTTTATCAGACTTTTTCAATGGGCTGGTAGCGATTATTCTTTTAAAGTTATTACTGATTTTGCAAAGGTCTAAAACATTTCATAAGTTGAATTGTGACTGATAATGTGCACATATTAGCCAAAAGTAGGATTTTCCATGGTAATCTCATTCAGTTCGCCCTATATTATTGCCACAACCTTTGAGTGGTGGGAGGACGCATTTTTATGCGTGGAACAACTGAAAATAAAGAGTGCAGTCAAGAAGAAAAAAGTCGAACATACAAAACGTTTACGTTCTTCTGATTTTATCTAAAAAGCTTAGGTTTAAATGCATCAAGAAAGAGGCTATAATAAGAAATGATAGTCAATGCTAGATATGTCAGCAAAATATAAATTGGGATTTTATGTTATGAATGAAGGATGGAGTCAACAGATAAAATGACAAAACACAAAAAATGCAAAATAATAGATGGTTAATTAGCCCGTGTTTGAGTGATGTACATACAAACAAGTTTTTGTTACGAACTTTGTATCAACGGAACACTAACGAGATTTAAAAACTTTATGATAAAAAAATAAGAGCTTTGATTTTCAGATATTGCGTACAATTACAGGAATCGCTATAAGGTGCAAAAGTCGCTGTGAGCGTGTTTTTCTTTTGGGGTATAGCCAAGCGGTAAGGCACCGGTTTTTGGTACCGGCATTCCCTGGTTCGAATCCAGGTACCCCAGCCATACTTTAATAAAATCAATGAGTTATCAGAAAGTGCGGGAATTTTATTTCCGTTGATTCTTTTAAGTTATTTTCTGTCTATCCCGAACCTTTTTGAAGTTTTTTTATTACTTTTATAGTCAGATGTTTCTATCCGCTGAGAAAAGCAGCTTGATAGTTACCATAAGGACGACAAAAGATTTTGTGTGTAATAAAAAAGAAGGTACGATCAGTAATAAAAGTGTAGCATCGTGCAGTATATGTTCACAAAAAAATAACTATAAAACTAATTTTAATAAAATTATAAAAATACTCTTTATATTTTTTATAAAAACAATCAAATTATTTGAAAACAAATTATAAAAATTATCATTTAATTTAAAATATAAAGATTCATAATGAAAATGTAAAAATAATTTATTTTATTATTTATGAATTATATTTAAAATTTATCTAATTTACATAATATCTATTTAAATTTTATTTTTATAATTAGGTTTTTAATATCAAAAGAGAATTAAAATGGGTACGCTTATAGAGTGATTCACATCGTTTAAACAATTTGATCAGCAGTGTGCGATATTAAAGATTATGCTCATGCTATAAGTTGATACAACATTGGAGGAAAAATCGCAGGAAGAATTAGAAGAGCTATTTCTGGTAGATTGCAAGACGTATGAATTAGAGATGGGGCAGAGTAGGAGACATCATATTGGATAAAATATCAGTCTATAAACTTAGCGCTAGAGTAGGGGGGAGCTTTAAGATTTTTTAAATAAAGCTTAGAATTATTACGCTCATTATAAATAAATTTAATGATATTAACTCTAATTTACAGAGAGTTATTAACAAAATATTCAAAAAATAATATTTTTTAATTGCTATAATATTTATTAATTTAATTTTTTATATTTTTATAAAATATGTTCTTTAAATTTAATTTTTTATTTAATTATATTAAATTACATTGTATTTTTAATCAAAATATTTAATGTATTGATGAATTTAATTATCTTCTTGAGAAAAATAAGCCTGTAAAGAGTATTTTTTAGCTTATTGTACCAATTCTTTAATATTGTTATGAGATTTTTCACAATATAATGAAGATCAATGCACTATGATTTTAAAATTAAGAATTCGAATTCGAGGATTTTAACCACAATTTATGTTCTGAGCAGCTTTTATAAGTCTTTTGGAGATGCGGTCAAGAAGTGCTAATATGTTATAGGAATTGATAAGCTATTTGTTCGTTTTTATACATCGAAAAATTTATTTTAACAATAAGCAGTGTTATCCAATAGAGCATACAAGACTTTTAAATTTTTACTCATCATCTTGAGAAAGAGGAAGTGATGCTATTTCTGTATCAAGTGCATCCATAAAATCGATAATAAAAGCAGCGTTCGCCCCTAAATCCCTTGGCAAATAACGTGAAGCAGAACGCATATCAACAAAAGTTGTATCGCCTTCATCGGTTAAACGAATTACAATATCCGAAATAAAGCCAAGGTAAAAAGTTTTTGCTATCGTTTCAATATAAATCTCATGTTCTTCATCTTTAAACTCTTGTTGAGCAATGATAGGCCAATCATAAGCAGCTAAAACATTAAGAACAGAATCGCGAATGCGATCAGGTGAGCCATCATAACGACGTCCCGACATTTCGGGCCATTGTGACATTTGTAATGCCGCTTGTTCTATCAAAACACTTTTAAGTGGCAACGCATCACTAGGACGTGCTGTGCGAAAAAAAGCTGGCGGTCTTTGTGTATCGGTAGAAACATCGTGAAGAGCAGGCAAAGAAAACCAAAATCCAAAAAATAATACCAATGGCGTAGCAGTGATCAACGAATAAATGATACCTTTTAAAGCATTCATTCCCCCCAGAGCACCGTATACCCACAGACTGTATAGTGCTTTGAGTGCAAGAAAAAGGGATACGACAACACAGCAAGCAGAGATGACGATTAAAATTATGAAATCAACGACGCCAATTATGGAAAAACGCTGTAAAAGGATTGAAAAAACAAAATAGAGAAAGCCAGCACGCCAAAACGGGGTGACCATACCGCTGCTCTTGAGACTAACCGAACATATATCTTTTTCATGAAGCTTTCTTCCCCTCGATCATGGAACAGAAGCGAAATTTTCCTGAGATTTCATATCTTATAGAACGCTTCTCGTTATAGAACAAAAGTAAAGCACCTACTTTTAAGATCAAGGATGCTTTATACTCCATCAACTTCTGTAGTCTTTTTCGCTAATTGGGTTGGATAATTATTATCTCCCCCAATGGATTTAACAATATAATGGTTTAAACTTTATCGGGGCGGATTGTCACAACGTGAAAGTCAATTCAAAAGACAAGCTTTGTGATGAGTGCGCTTGCCAAAAAAGTACTTTATTCTCATTTATTTTCTTCTGGTTGAAGAGAGGTTTTGCATATCGAACATGATATGCTTTCAGTGCAATAAAAGCCCCGTTGTATTTCCACTTTTACCATCAATATGTTCATTTGTTCTGCGAAGTTGTATAGTAGATTATTGTCTCAACAAAAGAGTATTGCATTAATCAGTTTAGATGATTTTTATTCCAAGAAAAAATTCAGGTATTTAAAAATTGGAATAAGAATTGCAATTCAAATTCTAATGTTTAGCGGATTGCGTTTGAAACTGAATATTTGGTATTGCTTTCGTTCAATTGTATAGAGAGTGAATTTTTGTACAGTGATAAGGCGGTGTGATTTTATTCATTCAATAGTTCTGCAGGTTGCAGATGAAAAGAAGGCTTCGCTTTCCTTTTTTGCAAGTAAAGAAGGGGAAAAGATGCGTAAGATCACAAAACCTTTATTCAAATTTTTAGCGACCAAAACTGAATTAGCGTTATTTTTAGGCTTTGACTGTTTGATCTCTATGATTTGTATCGGTTTTCCAATGATGAGATCAAGTGTAGTATCAGGAGCCGTTCGATCATTTAGGCTGTAGAAAATAATTCCGTTCTGTGTATAGGCTGCGAGTGACCAAAATTGATTTGTTTTCAAAGCCTTTAAATGAACAGGACCATTTTCGAGATCAAATCTACAGACTTTAAGGAGAAAGAACGGATCAGTGGTCTGCTGAAGAGGGTTATGCCTATCTAAGTCAACAAATTGATAAGGTTTTCCTGATTTTTTAAGTTCTGTCCATATATTATTTTTTTCCCAATAGGGGATCAGAAAGAGAACGCAAATATGGACAATGGTAGCGCCAATGATTGCAAGAAGTGCAGCGTGAAAGAATCTAATCACAGTTTATTTGTCCTGATGGAATTTGTTCTACAGATGGCATGGTGAGCTTTTGCAATGCCGTTGCAGAGAGAATTGGGGTATCGTATAGAGTAAGAATAAGTCCGAATTCTTTTTGACTAACCGTTGCAAGCCAATTGCCAGTTTGCGGTGTTGGTGAGATATTGATACGTAATGAACCATCACTTTCATAGGTAATATTATTGGTGTAAAGTTCGAAAGGTATTTCCTTGGATGAAGTGTATGGTTTGAGTGATCTGTCAGCTGTATAAAGTGTAAAGAGGCGGGCTTCAGGGATGTAACCTTTAAGTAAGTAATGGCAATTGGGTTGGAGTGGACGCCTGTGGTTATCTGTCCAAATTTGAAAAGTAAGTCCTTCTGTGTTCCCAATTGAAATATCACTTTGTTTGGCAGTGCGGGCGCGCGTGTACGGATCAGTGTTGGATGTTCCCACTTCAGGGTAAGCATTCCATTCTCCAATTGTAAAGCGTCCAAAATGATTAAAGGAATTGAGGACATAATCGACACTCAGTGTTCCACATAAAATGGAAAAAGCACAAATGAAAAAGGGAATAATGATCTTAACAAACATGATAGAAACTCCAGAAGTCAAAGCTTTGAAGCTCCGACAGTTTCCTTTTTCAAAGAGGTTACAGACATTTTTTTAAGATCATTGTTAATCAGACGTATGATATTCAATGTTTCAGAGGAGGGTGTATGGGATATTGGCAGTGCAAGTTCAGAATCATTATTGGAAGGACGTGTTGGTGGTTGATAAGGGAGAAGAGAATCTTTAACACCATAAAGCTGTTTGAGCATGATATTTTGGTGTGCAGAAAGCATGATGGTGTGCCATATCATGGCAGGAACACCACCGCCAAAAGCCCGATTCATTGGTGAAAAATCATCATTACCCATCCATACAGCTCCAGTATAATTTCCAGTAAAGCCAACAAACCATGCATCACGATAAGATTGTGATGTTCCAGTTTTTCCAGCAACAAGGGTCATAGGGAGGGCAGCACGTTTACCGGATCCTCTTGTTGTGACACCAACCATCATTTGATTCATATAAGCTGCTGATTGGCTACTGAGGACTCGATGTGGTTTATTTCCGTTATGCTCAAAGTCCCACAGCACATGTCCATCTGTTGTCCTGATTTGCGTAAAACCATGGCGATTTCCAGCCATTCCCCCATTGGCAAAAACATTAAAGCCGGTTGCTTGATCCATAGGGGTCATATTGGAGGTCCCTAAAATCATAGTTTTATGTGCTAAAATATGTGCATGAATTCCCATATTTTTGATCAGATCTATGATCGGTTTTGTATCGCGGTTAAGATATTGATAGGTAAGATAAACAGGCACGGTATTGATGGAAAAAGCTAAAGCCGTTGCCAAGTCGATTTTACCCAGATAACGACCTGAGTTATTTTTCGGTGACCAGCCTCCCCAATTGATAGGAGCATCTGAGACGATTGTTGAGGGAGACAGACCCTGTTCCATTGCAGCTGCGTAAACATAAGGTTTGAATGAAGAACCAGGTTGTCGGCCGCCTTGTGTTGCTCTGTTAAATTGACTTTTATTATAATCTACTCCTCCAACAATTGCACATACAGCGCCATTATTGTCGAGTATGACGGTAGCAGCCTGTGTAACACGGTATTGTTGACCATATTGCTGTAAATGATACGCGATTGATTCTTCTGCTGCTTTTTGAATATCCGGATCGAGAGTGGTTTGAATGATTAAACTATGACTTGGAAATTGGTCCGCCATTTTTTTGACTTCGTCGAATGCCCAATCAAGAAAATAATCAGGTTGAGTATTTTTTATTTTTAGAAGTGCTCTGGCAGGATGACGATGAGCGTTGATAATTTGGCTTTCAGTCATAAAACCGCTATTAACAAGATTAGCCAGTACCACATTGGCACGTGTTTGGGCAGCAAAGAGGTGACTATGAGGAGCATATTTGGTTGGAGCCTTGAAGAGTCCTGCTAACATAGCAGATTCGCTAAGGGATATATTGCGTATATTTTTTCCAAAATAAAATTTTGCAGCTGCTGCGATACCAAAATTGTTTCCTCCCATATAGGCACGGTCAAGATAAAGTTGCAAAATCTGTTTTTTGCTGAAATTTGCTTCTAGCCAAAGAGCAAGATAGGCTTCTTTGATTTTGCGTGTTATGGTTCTCTCATTTGTTAAGAACAAATTTTTAGCCAATTGTTGTGTAAGGGTTGAGCCACCTTGAACCACACTCTTAGCTTGCATGTTTTGGGAAATGGCTCGCGTCAGTCCTTGTAAATCAATCCCCCAGTGATCGAAAAAACGGCGGTCTTCTGTTGCAAGAACTGCCTTAATAACATAATCAGGTATTTCTTCAACGGGAACAGAAAGAGCCGGTAATGCACCACGATGACCAATGGGATTCCCATATCGATCTAGAAAAAGAATGGAAAAATTTTTAGGAGAATACCAATCTTTTTTGGTTAATTCGAAAACAGAAATACCAACGATGGTAAAAAGGGTAAAACCGATCAATCCTAATGTGAGTATTTCATTGAGAATTTCGATTATCAATCGTTTCCATCCTTGGATATGAAAAGATTGTGAGAGGATTTTTGCTCCTTTCCAGAAGGAACCATTAGCAGAGCGGAGGCGATAAAGTGCTGTGTCGAGAAGTGCATCTAGTTCAATGAGTGCAGGACTGTGAAAGGGTCTATCCTGTTGTGCTTTCTTTTTTTTAAAAAAGTCAAACATTGAAAGAGAGCCTATGAAAAAGTAATGCCACCAAACAACTCTGTAATGGTTATATGGAGTAAAAATACTTTTTTGCTATAGTTTTGACAAAGAAAGATCTTAATTGAAGAAAGAGTTTACTTTGAGATAAGGATTTTATCTTCTATAAATTATAATCTTCATCTTTTATGGTTTGTTTAAAAAACGCCTTTTCCAATGATTGTATAATCTTTCAAGCAGATTTTATTTTGAAATTGTTAAAATTTGGGGTAGAATTGAGCGTTTATTCTGTTATACAGAATGGAGAATGTTTCTCATGCGTGATTTTTGGAGAGACAAAAAAGACAGTGTTCATTCTATATTCACCTAAAATAGATTATAAAATATCTATGATGAAGAGAGTTTTTTTATTTCTAATAATAGCAGTTTTTCTAGGTACAGATTCTATGCAAGCTGCTCAGTGTGCTAAAATTGGTAAGGAGATTGCTAGTCAAAAGACGGCTGTTTTAGTACGTTCCACACCAGTTTTTCAGGATGGAAAAGATATGTGTGTGGTTGTAGTCGTAGTTCCTGCCCATGATGGTAAAAAACTGCGCCGTGTTGAAATTTTGGTCCCCGCCGATTAGATCTTGGCAGAGAGTGTGATGCGTATTTTAATCGTTGAAGATGATCGCAACCTCAATCGTCAATTAGCGGAAGCCGTAAGAAATGCGGGATATGTTTCGGATAGTGCCTTCAATGGTGAAGAGGCTTATTTTTTAGGTAGCACAGAGTCTTACGATGCTGTGATACTTGATATTGGTTTGCCACGTCTAGATGGAATTTGTGTTGTTGAAAGATGGCGCAAAGAAGGTCATCTCATGCCTGTTTTAATGCTCACAGCTCGAGATCGCTGGTCTGATAAGGTGCTTGGCATTGATGCAGGTGCAGATGATTATGTTGTGAAGCCTTTTCATTTAGAGGAATTGATGGCACGGTTACGAGCGTTAATTCGTCGCTCTACTGGTCATGCAACAAGCACTTTATGTTGTGGTAAAGTTTTATTAGATACAAAAACTTCTCGCGTTTTTGTTGATGGTCAATTGATTAAATTGACATCCTATGAATTCAGACTTCTTTCGTATCTCATGCATCATTGCGATAGAATAGTTTCAAGAACGGAACTTACCGAACATCTTTATGATCAAGATTTTGACAAAGATTCGAATACAGTTGAAGTTTTTGTAGGACGTTTGCGTAAAAAACTTGGGGTGGATTTAATTGAGACTGTTCGTGGAATGGGCTATCGAGTGAGAATGCCAGGTGATCAATGAGTGTTCTAAAGAACAAGGAGCGGCTTAAGGGGATATTTTTTCTCATCTGTAGATCTCTCAGTTTACGCGTTATGATCTTGTCAACATTATGGGTTGTTATTTCGCTTTCATTGATTTCTGCAGTCAGTATTTTATTTTATCAGCGTTCAAGTGAACAAAACTTAGAGCGTATTCTTTCTGCTCATCTTTACAGCCTTATTGCGATGGTGACTGTGTCACCTGAGGGTGAATTAAAAGGAAATTTAGGGATTAACGATATTCGTTATGCAGACCCAACATCGGGTTGGTATTGGGAAGTTGTTGCTGTATCACCTAACCTAAAAGGAAGATTGACATCTCCATCATTGGGAAGCAGGCAAATACTTTCCCCCAGTGATGCTGATAGACTTTTTAACAATAAATTTTTTCGTTCTTATCAAATAAAAGGGATCAATGATCAGAATTTACAAGTGATTGAGAGCGATGTTGTTCTTGATAATCAGGACCATATTGCACGTTTTCGTCTCATTGGGAATATTGATGAGGCACATGCACAAGTGCATGAATTTAAAAGGACTTTACAAATTTTTCTTTGGAGTTTTGGTATAGGCAGTGTTCTTGTAAACATTGCTCTTATTCTCTTTAGTTTTCAACCGTTGAAGCTTATTCGACAAGCGTTGAATGATATTCGCGAAGGGAGAGTTAATTATGTTAATACAGATTTAGTAAGCGAAGTTTTGCCGCTAGCACAAGAGATGAATGCTCTCATTCATAATAATCAACGTGTTATTGAACGGTGTCGTACACAGGTTGGTAATCTTGCGCATTCCTTGAAGACTCCTTTATCAGTTATTATGAATGAGGCTGATAAAATGTATGGAGAACAAGCGATTTTATTGAAAGAGCAGACTAAAGTAATGCAGGACCAAATAAATCATTATACACAACGTGCGCGCATTGCCGCACAACGCGATAGTGTGATTTATCACACGTCTGTTCGCAAAGTCGTTAATCGTTTGGTACAGGTCATGGAAAAGCTTAATCCTGAGAAACAGTTTCGTTTTGTCATGGATGTCAGTGATATTATTTTTTCTGGTGAAAGGGAAGATTTAGAGGAAGTTGTAGGGAGTTTAATTGAAAATGCTGCCCAATGGTCACGCACAAAGGTTCTGATCTCTTGTCATTTAGAAAAAAATATTGAAGAAGCAAAATTCTTTAGCCTTCTCGTAGAAGATGATGGTGCTGGTTTAACAGAAGAACAAACTGATGAAGCTTTAAAAAGGGGGCGTCGATTTGATAAAAGTAAGCCGGGAACAGGTTTAGGATTAGCGATCGTTTCTGATATGGTTAGCGAATATGGCGGACGCCTTTTCTTATCGCGTTCTGATTTGGGAGGTTTATATGCAAAAGTTTTATTACCAAGAAGGTAATAGATATTTCTCTCTATAGAACATCTTTATTAGAATTTATAAGAGTGATGCAATATTTTTGCATGGAGTGCGCAAAACAGGAAATCATTTCAGAATGTTGAAGATTAACATCTGTTGGTAATCAGATTTGAGAAATAAAATTTTATTTTTATTGCTTTTATGCGTATTGGAAAAAGTGATGATAAACTTTACCATATTACAGATGAAAATTGCTTTTCTCTCAGTATTTTCATCAATGAAGGGAGGAAGATAAATTGGTTCTACTTTTTGATTTTTATATTGGTAGCAAAATGATATGCTCTTACTAATCTTATCGGCAGTTTTTCTCACTTTTCTGGCAAGTATACTTTTTCTTTCGCTAAATCACTATGAAACAAAAAAAGAATTGAGAGCTCAAGATATTAAGAGTGAGAGAAACCATATATATTCGGTTGGGTTTAACAGGTCTTATACACATGATAAAAAGAGATATGTTCTTAATATTTTGAGTATTTTATTTGTTCTTTTTATAACTTGGAGCATTTACGGTTTTACAGGCAATCCAGAGGTTAAAAGTTATTTTTTTAGCGAACTTATGGAGAAAGATCCAAAGACCTTGAATAAACACGAACAGCTTGTTCGTCTACAAGTCCTTTTTCTCCGTTTACCCCATGATGGCAAGCTGGCAGACGCATTAGCAGTAGGATATCTCGAGGAGGGCTATTTTCAGGATGCTGTAAACATTTATTTAGAGGCACTTCGCTTAAATGGAGAAACGGCTCCAAGGCTTTTAGGATATGGATTGGCATTGATTGGTTATGAAGGCGGAATAATTATGCAAGAAGCACAAAATGTTTTTCAAAAAGCAGCAGATTTAGCGCCAAATGATTTTTATCCTCGTTTATTACTCGCTGAAGCGCTTCATCAAGCTGGGAAATCTGTACAGGCAGTACAGTTTTTACAAAATTTTCTTGAGACAATGCCTGAGGATTTTAAAGGAAGATCACGTATTGAAGCTATGATTATTCAGTTACGTGCTGCATCTGATTAGAATCTTAAGAAAAATCGACTGTAGCCAGTTTAGAAACTTAAATTAGAGGGGATATCTGAGAATATTAAAGATATTGATAAAAAGTTGCGCCCATATGAAAAAATATGCCAAGCTGTCTTTAAAAGATAAGACATGGGGATAAGGAATATTGATATACCGCATGAATAAAAGAATTTTCTAAGATAGCCTATGAACAGTCAATCATTCCATAACTCTCCTTCATTGAGAGTCATTTTAAAGCAACGAAAAAAAAAGCGATTGCTGTTGGTTTTATTGTGTTGCTTGATTATAGCGATTGCAACAAGTCTTATTATGTATGCATTGCGTAATACCGTAAGCTTTTTTCGCATGCCATCTGAAGTTACAAAAGAAGATATTCTAATGGGGCATCCTTTGCGTTTAGGTGGTTTTGTTGAAAAGGGGACTGTTGAATATTTTGGAGAGAGGGGGATTGTTTTCTTCGTGACGGATAACGTAAAACATGAAAAAGTGATTTTCAGTGGTGCTTTACCCGATCTTTTTCGTGAGGGGCAGGGTGTTATCGTAGAAGGATATTTTGATAAACAGGGTTTTTTTATAGGTACGCGTATTTTAGCAAAACATGATGAGACTTATATGTCTCAAGAAACAGCTGATCGTTTGAATAAACATCACAAAGTGGAGAAATAATTCGATTGTGCTTGTTGAACTGGGGCATCTTTTTTTATCAGCAGCCTTTGCAGTAAGTTTATTAGGGGCTTTTTTACCTGCTTTAGGTTTTTTGCGGGGTGAGCGTTCATTAATGCAAACAGCCGTTTCCTTAACATATATTACTTTTACATTATTATGCTTATCTTTTTTGATTATTGTTCATGCCTATATTGTTTCTGATTTTTCTGTTTTGAATGTGGTTGAGAATTCTCATTCAGAAAAGCCCATGCTGTATAAAATTACTGGTGTTTGGGGAAATCATGAAGGATCTATGTTGTTATGGGTTTTAAGTCTTGCTTTTTTTAGTACACTGGTAGCGTTGTTCAGCCAGCATTTGCCAGAACCGTTTAAGGCACTCGTTTTAATATGCCAAAGTTGGATGACAAGCGCTTTTCTTTTATTTGTTCTTTTTATATCCAATCCCTTTTTACGTGTTAATCCGCCTGCCTTGCAGGGAAAAGATCTCAATCCTCTTTTGCAGGATATCGCATTAGCAATTCATCCACCACTTCTTTATTTAGGGTATGTTGGTTTTTCACTTTGTTTTTCTTTTGCCGTAGCGGCATTGATTCTGGGATATGTCGATAGGCTTTGGGCACATTGGATTCGTCCTTGGCTTCTACTTGCTTGGTGTTTTTTGACGTTGGGTATTATGGTGGGGTCCTATTGGGCTTATTATGAGCTAGGATGGGGTGGTTATTGGTTTTGGGATCCGGTGGAAAATGTTTCGTTTATGCCTTGGCTTTCAGGAACAGCTCTTTTACATTCTGCTCTTGTTCTTGAAAAACGGGGAACGTTGAAAAATTGGACTTTATTTTTGTCCATTCTTACTTTTTCTCTTTCTCTTATGGGAACTTTTCTTGTTCGTTCTGGTCTTTTAATGTCAGTTCATAGTTTTGTTGTTGATCCAGCACGAGGACAAGCAATTCTTGCACTTTTATTGTTTTTCACGGGAGGGGCATTGCTTCTTTTTGCCTTGCGTGTACCTGTTTTGACACCGGGAAGATTTTTTCAGCCAATTTCGCGTGAAGGTTTTATTGTTTTAAATAATTTGTTACTCACAACAATCACAGCGACAATTTTGGTTGGTACGCTCTATCCCTATTTTATTGAGGTATTGACAGGGCAAAAAATTTCTGTAGGAGCGGATTTTTTTAACCTTACCTGTGGTCCTTTAATGATGTTATTGTTATTTTTGGTTCCATTTGGATCAATGATAGCGTGGAAAAGCGGTGATTTGCTCGCGGTTTTTGAACGACTGTGGTTTGTTTTTGCATTAGTCGCTATAGTTTGTTTCATTACATTTTATGTCGCTTCTTTGCGTGATATTTTTGTTGTTCTAGGAATTGGACTTTCAACTTTTGTGTTTTTAGGCAGTTTAGCTGATCTTTGGGCAAAGAGCGGAGATCATAAGATAACTTTGCTAGTGCGGGTTAAGAGATTTATTAGATTACCATGGTCTGTTTTTGGGGCAACAATAGCGCATATGGGGTTAAGTGTTACATTATTTGGTATTATTTATGTAGCAACTTTTGGGCAAGAGCGTATTCTCATCATGCATAAAGGAGATAGGGTAACGATAGCGGGTAAAACTCTTCATTTAAATGAAATGCGTGATAAAGCTGGTCCAAATTATTCGGCAATAGAGTTTTATTTTACAATATATGAAAATAAAAACAGGATTGGGAATGTAAAAGCATCAAAGCGTTTCTATCCAAGTCAAAATACGCCGACAACGGAAGTTGGTCTTCAAAATCATGGTTTATCTCAACTCTATATTGTTCCAGGACGAATAGATGAACGAGGACTTGTTTTACATATATGGTGGAAGCCTTACATAATATGTGTTTGGTTAGGGGCCTTGATGATGGCTATGGGGGGATGTTTTTCTCTTTTTGGTTATTGGTTCCGCATTGTGGGGCATCAAAGGAAAGTTTCTCGCTTTAAAGTTTCTAAAAAGGCATTAAGATGAAAAAAAAACTATTTTGCACTTTGCTTTTTTTTATTACTGTTTTTTCTCAATCATTAGTAAGAGCAGTCGAGCCAGATGAAGTTTTAAAGGATACAGTTCTTGAAGCGCGTGCGCGTCATATTTCATCACATTTACGTTGCCCAGTTTGTCAAAATCAATCAATTGATGATTCAGATGCTGCATTAGCGCGCGATTTACGGCTTTTAATCCGTGAACATTTAAAAATGGGTAAGAGTGATCAGCAGATTATTGATTTTCTTGTTGAGCGATATGGTGAATTTATCCTCTTAAAGCCGTCATTTAATAAAACGACTTGGTTTTTATGGTTATCGCCTTTGATAATTATCCTCATTGGTACAAACACCATATTTTTCCGAATAAGACGGTCCATGCGCGAAAAAGGCATTACTTTAAACGCTGATAAAGAAAAACAGTCAAAAATACCTTTTTGTTAACACAGATGTGAAAGGAAAAAATAGGGTCATTTCAGTTGAGATCAGCTTTTTTTCATCATGATGCGTTATTTATGTCTTTAAACCTTACAAAACTTTAACAATTTAGACAGAAAACGGTAAGGTCTGTTATTTTATAAAGAGCCAGACAGGATTGGGATAACAATATGATTAAATAGGAGCATGTACCAAATGGTTAAAAAGAAATTCTTCACAACATTAGCTGCAGTAAGTTTTTCTGCTGCTTTAGAATCTGCACTGTTTTTCAGTGGATGTGGATCAAGCTTGTGGACGACAAAAGCGCATGCAAATTCTGTATTTACTTCCTTAATACAACAACAGGGATTTGCAGATATTGTTTCTCAAGTGAAGCCTGCTGTTGTTTCAGTGCAGGTGAAGAGCAATAAAAAGAAAAAAGAGTGGTTCTTTAGTGACTTTTTTAGTACTCCAGGCTTTGACCAATTACCAGATCAACATCCCTTGAAAAAGTTTTTTCAAGAATTTTATAATCGTGATAAGCCTAACAACAAATCTTTTCAACATTCGCATAGACTGCGTCCTATAGCTTTTGGATCGGGCTTTTTTATCTCGTCTGATGGTTATATTGTGACCAATAATCATGTGATTTCTGATGGTACAAGCTACACTGTTGTTCTTGATGATGGCACGGAATTGAATGCGAAACTCATTGGAACAGATCCACGAACCGATCTTGCAGTCTTAAAAGTCAATGAAAAAAGAAAATTTTCTTATGTTGATTTTGGTGATGATACAAAGCTTCGCGTTGGTGATTGGGTTGTTGCTATTGGTAATCCATTTGGTCTTGGTGGAACTGTAACAGCAGGTATTGTTTCAGCACGTGGGCGTGATATCGGCACTGGTGTTTATGATGATTTTATTCAGATTGATGCCGCTGTGAATCGAGGAAATTCTGGAGGTCCAACTTTTGATCTCAATGGAAAGGTTGTTGGAGTGAATACAGCAATTTTTTCTCCTTCTGGCGGAAATGTTGGGATTGCTTTCGCTATTCCGGCAGCAACAGCAAAACAGGTTGTGCAACAACTTATTGAAAAAGGTTTAGTTCAGCGTGGTTGGCTTGGGGTTCAAATTCAACCTGTAACGAAAGAAATTTCTGATTCAATTGGTTTGAAGGAAGCTAAAGGTGCTTTAATTACTGATCCATTAAAGGGACCAGCGGCAAAAGCGGGTATCAAGGCAGGTGATGTTATTATTTCAGTGAATGGTGAAAAGATTAATGATGTCCGTGATCTAGCAAAGCGTATTGCCAATATGAGCCCTGGAGAAACAGTAACCTTAGGTGTTTGGAAATCTGGGAAGGAAGAGAATATTAAGGTGAAACTTGATTCGATGCCTGAAGATGAAAGTATGAAGGATGGCTCGAAATATCCGAATGAGAACAAGAATTCAGATGAAACATTGGACGATTATGGTTTGATTGTTGCTCCTTCTGATGATGGTGTAGGATTGGTTGTAACGGATGTAGATCCAGATTCCGATGCCGCAGATAAAGGAATACGTCCTGGTGATGTGATTGTGACAGTGAATAATAAATCTGTTAAAAAGGTCTCTGATATTACGGATACAATCAAAAATGCTCAAAAGTTAGGACGGAAGGCCATACTTCTTCAAGTGCGAACCAATGAGCAAAATCGTTTTGTTGCTCTTCCTATTTTAAAAAAATAATACCTAATGAATGGTAGGACAAAAGTTTTGTACACTTTTGTCCTACAACGCTGTTTAATCAAATAACGGAGATGCGTTTTATGAAGATACTCGTTATCGAAGATGATCATGAAACGGGGCGTTATCTCGAAAAAGCTTTTGGGGAGGCAGGACATTCGGTTGATGTTGCGTATGACGGTGAGACGGGATATGCTCTAGCTGAAACGGGGAATTATGATGTTATGGTTGTTGATCGGATGCTTTTGCATCGTGATGGTCTTTCTATTATTGCTGAATTGCGTGCTAAAGGCAATGAAACACCAGCTCTCATCCTTTCAGCTTTAGGACAAGTGAATGATCGTGTGATGGGATTGCGTGCAGGAGGTGATGATTATTTGACAAAGCCTTATGCTTTTTCTGAACTTCTTGCCCGTGTTGAAGTGTTGCAACGGCGGAAAAATCCTAAAGAGGCAGAAACGGTTTATTGCGTAGGCAATCTTGAGCTAGATCGGCTCGCACATACAGTAAAACGAGGTGAGAGAAATATTATGTTACAGCCACGAGAGTTTCGTTTACTTGAATATTTGATGCGATATGCTGGGCAGGTTGTCACCCGTACCATGCTTTTAGAAAATGTTTGGGATTATCATTTTGATCCACAAACAAATGTCATAGACGTTCATATATCTCGTTTAAGAGCAAAAATTGAAAAAGATTTTGATGTTCCACTTCTCTATACCATACGTGGAGCAGGATATATGCTGAAGGCACCAGATAACAAAATATGAATCGTTTACTTAATATGATGCGCACAACTGCGCTAAGGCTTTCAGCACTTTATATTTTACTGTTTGGGTTAGTTGCAACAGGTCTTTCTATTTATATAATGGCATTTTCTGTTTCATTGTTAACCGAGCAAACTGAACAGGCTTTGCGTGAAGAATTAAGACGTATCGAAAACGCTTATAACTATGGTGGGCTCCCTTTATTAATACGCACTATTGATTATCGTTCGCGTCAACCAGGAGCTTTTCTGTATCTTGTTGCTGATCCTATGGGGCGTATTTTAGCAGGCAATGTTGCACGTATTGAATTAGGCCTTTTGAATCGTAATGGCTTTATTGCCAATTCTTTTTTATATTCACGTTTTGGAGAACATGGCAAAACAGGTGAACATCGTGCTTTAGCAATTATTGTTGATTTGCCCAATGCTATGAAAATTCTTGTGGGGCGAGATTTAGATGAACCAGAACGTTTTGTGGCGGTTATTCGTAAAGCAGTCATGATTGCTCTTGCAGCAATGGTTGGAGGGGCTTTACTCATATGGTTTTTTGTTGGTAGGCGGGCATTGCAGAGAATTGATCATGTAACGGCTGCATCACAGCGCTTGATGGAGGGGGATTTCAGTGGGCGTTTACCTGTTTCTGGGGTAGGGGATGAGTTTGATAGGTTATCGGCTAATCTGAACGTTATGTTAGACCGCATTGAAGAATTAAATATTGGTTTGCGTCAAGTGTCTGATAATATTGCTCATGATTTAAAAACACCGCTCACGCGTCTTAGAAATCGTGCTGAAGCAGCCCTTTCGGGGCAAAAGACAAAGCTTGAATATAGTCAAGCACTTGAGGGTATCATTGCTGAATCAGATCAACTCATTCGTACTTTTAATGCTATTTTAATGATTTCACGCATTGAGGCGAGTAGTACAATTGAGCATCTTGAAACTATGAATATGAAACTGATCCTTGAAGATGCTATTGAAATTTACGAACCTTTTGCTGAAGAGTCCGGTGTTTTACTTCGGTTAGGGGATATCTTTGATAAAGAGCTGAAATTAAATCGTGAGCTTGTTGCGCAATCGATTTTTAATCTTATCGATAATGCGATTAAATATGCATCTAAAGATGGAAGGAAGGCGAAAGTTTGCTTATCGATGGAATATCGTGGTGAACATTTGTTAGTTGTCGTTAGCGATAATGGTCCGGGAATTGCAGCGGATAAACGTGAAAAAGTAACAGAGCGCTTTTTTCGTCTTGAAGAAAGCCGAACACGACCCGGTTTTGGTATTGGTTTAAGTATAGCAAAAGCTGTTATGAAACTTCATGGAGGTGAACTTTTACTTGAAGACGCTAATCCAGGGCTTAGAGCTGTTTTATTATTTCCTTAAAGTATTTTACTTAACCGTTCTATTTTTACACAGAATAGCTTTTTTAAGTATAAGGCAGAAGAAAGAAAGGTTAAATGCTTTTTAGGCAGTGCGAATGAAAAATGCTTTTTTAAAAACACAGTTTCTTTCTTTACGCCCTCTCGATGAAAGTGGTTCTCAATGGTTAAAAGATCTTGAAGAACAAGCGAGGAAAGAAAATTTAAAGTCGCTTGTTTTCTCTCTTTCAAATCAAGGAAAACAGATTAATTTTCTAAGCGCAGTTATGACCTTATCGCCTTTTTTGCGTGAAGCTTTGATTGCCAATCCCTCGTATCTCAGTCCCTTATTACATGTTGATATAGAAACAAGATTGAGCGAAATTATAGAGGATATTGCGCTTATTGATAAAAGTGAATCGATACGTGAAAATGCATTAATGACGGCTTTAAGACGCAAAAAACGAGAAGCGCATATTCTCATTGCTTTAGCTGATTTGGGTGGTATTTTTACTTACGAAATTTCATGTGCTTGGTTGACCCGTTTGGGAGAAGCTGCATTAGGTGTGGCACTCCGTTTTCTTTTAAGAGAAGCACATGATCATGGTAAAATAAATTTATTGAGCCGTGAAGATCCAGAAAAAGACTGTGGTTTAATCATTCTGGGGATGGGAAAATTGGGGGCAGGAGAACTTAATTATTCTTCTGATATTGATCTTATTGTTTTTATTGATGAAATGTCACCTCATATTGGTAATCTTTCTGAGAATATTGATTTCTTCTCTAAAATGGTACGTCGATTAATCCGTATCATTCAAGAACGTACTGCAGAAGGGTATGTTTTTCGTCTTGATTTTCGACTTCGACCAGATCCAAGTTCAACACCTTTAGCTTTACCGGTAAGAACTGCCTTGCGTTATTACGAGGGGCGTGGACAAAATTGGGAGCGGGCAGCTATGATTAAGGCACGCCCAGTTGCAGGTGATAAAAGGGCAGGCTTTCACTTTCTCAAAGAGCTTTTTCCTTATATGTGGCGGAAATATTTAGATTATGCTGCAATTGCAGATATTCATTCGATCAAGCGTCAAATCCATGCATATAAAAATTATGGTCAAATTGCTGCTTATGGTCATAATATAAAGTTAGGACGAGGTGGTATTCGTGAGATTGAGTTTTTTGTCCAGACACAACAACTCATTGCTGGTGGGCGTTTTCCTCAATTGCGTGGGCGTCAGACAGTTGCAATGTTAGCAGAACTTCATAATCTGGGTTGGATCAGTGAGAAAACGAGAGATAGCCTTGTAAAAAGTTATGCTTTTTTACGCAATGTAGAACATCGTATTCAAATGCTTTCGGATGAACAAACGCATCTTCTCCCAAATGATGTTTCTCAATTTACCAGTGTTGCCTATTTGATGGGCTATCAAGACACGAGCAGCTTTATCTGCGATTTATTAAAAACGCTTCAGGTTGTCGAAAAACATTATGCTGCATTGTTTGAGAATGAACAAGAACTGGGTTTGGAAATCGGCAATTTAGTTTTTACCGGTGAAGAAGATGATCCAGAGACATTAATAACATTAAGCCGTTTAGGTTTTGAAAGAGCGAGTGATATTTGTCGTATTATGCGCACACTTCATTGCGGGCGTTATAAAGCAACGCAATCTGCAGAAGCGCGTGAGAGATTAACAGAATTGACTCCAGCACTTTTGAAAGCTTTTGGCGCGACAAAACGAGCTGATGAAGTCATGTTGTGTTTTGATCGTTTTTTACAAGGGTTGCCTTCAGGAATTCAGCTTTTTAGTCTTTTGCAGTCTAATCCTTCTCTGTTGGAGATGTTAGTGCTTATCATGGGTGCAGCTCCACGTCTTGCAGAAATTATTACACGTAAACCCCATGTTTTTGATGGAATGTTAGATCCAACTATTTTTTCAGAATTGCCAACAAAAGCTTATCTAGAAAAACGGCTTGAATATTTTCTTGAAGGTGTTTCTTCTTATGAAGAAATTCTCAACCACTTAAGGCTTTTTGCTGATGAGCAACGTTTTTTGATTGGTATTCGGATTTTGAATGGTGCAATTACTGGTGAGAGAGCAGGTTTTGCATTTACGGCACTTGCTGATCTTATGATCGCAAAAACGTTTGCTGTAGTTCAAGAGGAATTTTCGCATCTTCACGGTAGCGTTAAAGGAGGGCGTTTTGGCATACTGGGTGTGGGGAAACTTGGAAGCCGTGAATTAACTGCTGGTTCGGATATTGACCTTATTTTGCTTTATGAACATGATGAGGATGCGGAAATATCTGATGGAAAAAAACCGCTTTATATTCCCCAATATTATACGCGTTTGACACAGCACTTGGTTGCAGCTTTATCGTCTCTTACCAGTCAAGGTGTTCTTTATGCCGTTGATTTAAGATTGCGACCATTAGGCAATAAAGGACCCGTTGCTGTTTCTTTTCCATTTTTTAAGAAATATTATCGTGGAGAAGCATGGATATGGGAACATCTTGCTTTGACAAGGGCACGAGGTATTGCAGGAGATCTCGATTTTTTACAAAAGTTAGAAAAGGAGGTCTGTGCGATTATTGCTTTTTCTCGTAACAAGAAGGATGTAGCAAAAGCAATATGGGAAATGCGTCTATTGATTGAAAAAGAAAAACCGCCAGAGAATCGATGGGATTTGAAAACGATACCCGGTGGCATCATGGATTTGGAGTTTATTGCCCAATTTGCCCTTATTACGCATATGATTGCGTTTGAAATTGGAGCAACGACAGCAGATATTTTGACTCAATTACCAAGCAATTTTTTTCATCAGTCATTTATTTCTGATCTACATCGTGCCTATGGTATTTACACAAATTTAAGCCAAATTATACGACTTTGCTTAAATGATGCTCTTGATCTTAATGATATGCCACCGGGATTAAGCGATCTTTTGTTAAACAGTGTTGGAGAACCTGATTTACAGCGTGTTGAAAAATTAATAGAGGAAACGGGGCAATCAGTATGTTCAATTTTTAAACAAGTCATGAAATATTGAAGATGTTTTTATGAGAAAATTGCATAGGGGTTATAAGGATAAAATGTAACCAAATAGGATGATAGATTATAAAAACATAATATAAAAAGATATCTATGAATCATAAAAAAAACAGTAAAATAAACAAGTTACTGCGAAAAGTATTTTTTATAAAATATGAGCTTTCTATTTTTTTAGGTCTCTATTGGAAATTTTTTGTAAGTTTTTTGATCGCGAGTGGTAACACTGTTTATTTGTTCGATAGAAAAAAAACTTTACGATTATGGGATCATTAAGTTTAGTCTAAATTTGAGAAGTACATTCTTTCGGATGTCATTCTATGAATGAGAGTGTGATTTTTACATGAAACGTCCATGCTCTCCACTGAAGTTTCGCCAATCAATGCATGATTTTTTATACTTTCTGGTTATTTGCTTTAATGGAATAGAGAGCAAAAACCATTTTCAGTTAATTTTTTGTGCTGATTGAAGTGGTTTTTACGCTAATTTACGGATTTATATTATATTCATTCATAAAATTAAAATGCACTTTTTTCCTTTTAAGGGATGAGAGTATTTTTCATCCTTTATGGTTGAGTGCATATTATAATAATGCATTGCCTGTCGTAAAACTCTCTCAAGTGGAACATCTTCATGTACTGAGAGAGGCTGAAGATTTCTTTTAGAAAAGAGTGAGAATTGGCATTTGTATTACCTGAATTGAGACAAAATATTGCAAAGCTTGTATCTCTATATTTTTACTTCTTCCATAACGGAAATACATTAAGCAAATGGAGTAAGAAGCTTTACGGATTACATTCAAAAACTTCATTTTTTTAAAAATGAACTTACGATTATTTATGTAATGTCATGCAACTACGAAATTATAAAAGAAATTGAGATAAAGAATCCAAATAGTAGATAAAGAATCCAAATAGTAGCACGATTTATGAATTTTTTGGGGAATTTTCAACTAGAAAGTTATTTTTTTTATAACTGTGTTATTTTTGCTACAGATTTTTTGAAAAAAATGTGAAACCATCTACAATTATGTGTCACTTTAGCTTTTAGGGGAGCAATTATGACTACAAAATACTTAATCACAACATCTATTTTTTCTTTAATTTCAATTTCTATAGCTCAGGCAGCGGATGTTATAGTTCCAGAACAACCAGTGCCTGTGGTTGCAGTTCCTGCTTTTTCTTGGACAGGATTTTACCTTGGTGGACAAATTGGTAATTTTTCAAGTAAGACAGCTTTAAGTTATTTAAAAGATGGAAATACAGGAAAATGGACTCCTGTTAAAAAGGACCTTTTGCCTAAACTTTCTGGTTTTGTAGGCGGTATTTATGCAGGTTCCAATTTTGATATCGATGATGGTTTCATTATAGGTATTGATACAGATGTAATGTGGTCTGGTAAAAAGAATACGAAGACTATCACTCCACCAGCAGTTACGCCAGAAGTAAAATTGCAGAAAAGTTCAGGCGATACAGAAGAAACTTCTGCAGCGGCGACGTATGAAACTGTGTCTCATACTTTAAAACAAAAATGGTTTGGTGCTACACGGGTGAAAGTTGGTTTTGCTGTGGAGCGTATGATGCCTTATGTTGCAGGAGGCGTTGCTTATACGCAGCTTCAAAATATCTTTGAAAAGGAAGCAGACAAAACCGAAACAACAAATAAAACAGCAAAAGCGGCTGATATTTCTGATTTTTTGCATGATGAAAAAAAGACAATGATTGGTTATACCCTTGGAGGGGGCGTTGATTTTGCAATGACTGATAATGTTATTGTACGTGCAGAATACCGTTATTCAGATTATGGTAAGAAGAAATTCGCAGATGAAAAAATTGAAATGCGCTACAAAACGAATGATTTCCGCGTTGGTGTAGCATATAAATTTTAATTTTTTGTAAGATTAAATTGTCAAAAAGTCTCATTTTCGAATGAGGCTTTTCTTTTTTCAGGTTTGTATCATCAAGTATTCTTTTTAAAGAGAGATATCCTTTTATGCGCAGTAGTTTGTGTACTATGTACTTTTATATTAAAATGATACGCCTTTAAGCTGATGATTATTTGGTTTTCTATAGAGTTATGAATGGACAGGTATAGAGAGAGTTTAGCTTCTTATTGTTATTTTCACATTCTATTCTAGAAAAGAGTTAAAGTATGATTTTGAGTCAATGGATAAGAAGATGGATTTCAAGGTGATTTTTTTTATCATCTTGTAGAGAGAGACAAAGATGGTCATAAGAAAATTTTCTTCCTTTCTTTATTTCATTTATGGTGTTCAAAATCTTTTAAAAATATAAAAAAAATCAAAATGTTAAACATTACCCAAAAGAGAATATTTTGTTTGAAAAACGTCTCAATAGGAGTGCTTTTGGTAGCAAAGTCTCACAAAGGGATTTGTAAGATAGCATTGGCAGATACTGCAGAACAATTATTACAGGAATTTACGGTGCGTTTTAGCGATGTCAAACAAGTGGATGATGATGGCACATTTAAGAGAGAAGTCGCACATATTATAGCAATGATAGAAAGTCCTCACTTTGTAAGGAAATATGATTTTGCCTTAGATATAAAAGGTACAGTCTTTCAGAAGAAAGTTTGGACGGTATTATGTGAAGTACCCTGTGGTGAAACAATTTCCTATGAAGCGTTAGCACAACGCATTGGTATGCCCAATGCTTTTCGTGCAGTTGCGAATGCATGTGCACGTAATGAACTAGCCTTACTCATTCCTTGCCATCGTGTTGTGCGCAAAGACGGCTTTATCTCCGGATATCGTTGGGGTATCTGGCGGAAAAAGATTTTACTACAACGGGAACAAAAGGAAGAAATTTAACTTTGTTTAATGGGCATTGTAATGGTTACAGTTGTGCCTTTCATTTCTTTAGAGATAATTTCAAGCTTCCCTTTGTGTAGTTCTAGCAAGGAACGCGAAATGGCTAATCCAAGACCTGAGCCAGTATGGGTTTTGGTGAGTTGATTTTCTACTTGTTCAAAGGGTTGTCCAAGTTTTTTGATTGCTGATTGGGGAATGCCAACGCCTGTATCTTTAATCCTACAAACAAGATTATTTTTTTTCTTGAAAGCGCAAACATTAATACTTCCGCCAGAAGGTGTGAATTTAACAGCATTGGAGATAAGATTAAGGAAGATCTGTTTCATAGCACGGCCATCAACTTCTGCATGCAATTCTGGAGCAATATTTGTTGTAACAGAAATATTTTTTTCTTGAGCCTGTGGTGTAAGCGTTCGCACTGCTTCACTCATGATGGGTTCAAGATCGATATTTTTACAATCAAGAGTAAATCTTCCAGCTTCGATTTTGGACATATCAAGGATGTCATTGATAAGAGTGAGAAGGTGGGTTCCTGAATTATAAATATCATGCATATATTCTTTATAGCGTTGTGAACCAAGAGGACCAAAGGTAGATTGCAACATGATATCTGAAAAGCCAAGAATGGCGTTAAGTGGCGTACGCAATTCATGGGACATATTGGCTAAAAATTCTGATTTAGCTTTGTTAGCACTTTCAGCGCGCTCTTTTTCTGCTTTCAAACTTTTATTAAGTTTTTCAACTTCTGTTGCACGTTGTTGCGCACTTCCTCGAGCACGTTTAAGTTCTTGAATGAAAGAAAAAAGGCGTCTTTCACTGTCTTCAAATTTTTCCTGTTGTTGTTTCAGTTCAGAAATATCTGTACCAATGCAGACAAGCCCTCCATCTTGGGTACGTCGTTCATTAATTTTGAGCCAACAACCATCTGCAGTTTGGCGAATACTGGTTAAGTTGCCAGCACCATCATCTTTGAGAGGATATTCACTCATTGCAGGGCGTGCCATGGCTTCAACGGTTGCACGCTGAATTCCTGATTGTAAAACTTGTTTAGGGATAGCGGCATATTCGCAAAATTTACTGTTGGACATGACTAAACGTCCTTCTGAATCCCATAATACAAAAGATTCAGAAATATTTTCAATGGCATCACGGATACGAAGGTCAGCTTGTGCTGTTTCTTCTGCAAGTTGGCGCTGTTCACTAATATCAAAGGCAATACCAACCAAATGAGGTTCTTCTTCATCCGTTACTTCAGCACGAATGCGCATCCATACATAATAACCATCGGCATGACGCATGGGGACATTAATATCGATATGCTTTTTTTTACCACTCATTAATTCTTGCGCAAGATCAAAAAAATTAGCATCGTTTGGGTTGATAATAGCGGTAATTTGGGAAATTGAGAGCAGTGCATCTTGAGGTATGTATCCGAGCATTTCATACATTGCTCGTGACCAGTAAACACGCCCGCTTGCCATATTCCAATCCCACAGTCCACAGCGTCCACGCATCATTGCCATATCAATGCGATTTTGATTTTTTTCTGAAAGTGAATCTGTTTTGCGTGCTCGTACAATTTGATTATAATAAGCGCAGAGGAGAGCTAAAATAACCCCACTTGTTCCTATGAACAGGGTCATATTTAACGAGAAAATTTTGCGCCATTCCATATAGGTCTGTTGCGTTTTTTCGCTGACAAAAACGCCATATTGTCCATTTTCTGTTTGGTGGAATGAAGCGAGAGCAGGAGCATCTTTTCCTATTGTGATTTTCATGATTCCAGCATGTTTTCCAAGAGAGCGTAAAGCAATGCTCTCAGAGGTAAAATCCTGTAGAGGTTTTCCTAAAATTATTTCAGAACTAGAGGATGCTAACACATTACCTTTTTGATCGACTATGGCGATAGTAGTGCCAGTTTTGATCAGACCTTGGTTGTCAAAATTGCTAAGGATATTTTGCAAATGATTTTGAGAAAGAGAAGCGATTTTTCTTTTCTCAGTAGCGGCAAGTAAGTCACGATCAATTGTATTGCTGATATGAGAAGCTAAGAGAGTAAGGGTGGAGCACGTATTTTTATCTATCGTATGGCGCAAATCATAAATTGAGACAAAACGAATTGCTGCCAATACAACGAGAAATATAATAATGACAAATGGAAGTGAACGCCGCAACAAAAGTTCAGTAAAAAGAAGTTTTTGATAGGTCGAGCCCACAAGCAGACTGATACGCTTTGTCTGTGCTTTATGATTTTGAGCACTCGACTTTGAATCAGCATACATCTCTGTTGGCGCATTATATGCGTCCAATTTAGCCATTTCTCGTTCCTTTAATTATGGAATAATGTATTGTAAAAACTGCTTCAATATTCATCGTAAACCCCATCGGTTACAGTGAATCAAAACATGAGTCCTCTGTCCAGTCTTTTTTTAGAAAAAGGTATTTTACTATTATTGAATGTGGATTATGGAAAGGGAAAGGAATTTTAACATGACCTATAAACAAGTATTTTATAACCTATTTATAGGCCTATATGATCGAAGAGTTCGTTGATATTATTTTATAAATAATATTATAATATACTGATTATAAATATTTTTTCTTAAGAGAGGAGACGAGAGATGATCTCAGCCACATCGCTTGACAATTGAGGTGCTGCTGCAATTGTTTTTAATGCAGTTTCAAGTTTTTGTTGCCGAATGGGTTCTAATTGTCGCCAAGAGCGCATCCTTGTTAATAACCATGAAGCGAGCTGTGGATTTTTTTTGTCAATTTCCAAAATGATTTGGCAGAGAAAATGATAAGATGCACCATCAACTCTATTAAATCCGGTTAAATTATGAGAGGCAAAGACACCAATCAAGGCGCGTACACGATTAGGATTATCTTGTGAAAAAAGCGGATGCTGCATGAGTTTTCGAACATGATCAAGTGTTGATACTCCCGCAACCATTGCTTGAATCGAGAACCATTTATCCATAACCAAAGGGTCATGCTGATATCGGTTTTCAAAATCATTTAAGGCATTTTGCGCCTGCTCACTTTCATGAAAGCGCTGTACTAAAATAGCTATACTGGCCATACGGTCAGTCATATTATCAGCTGTTGCATATTGTATAGCAGCACGATTGGGGTGTGCTTCAGCGATGGAAAGATAGTCTAGCAGAGTATTCCGTAATGCTCGTTTTCCAGCTTGCACGGTGTTTGGTGAATAGGGCTCGTTGGTTTGCATTTGTCCATAAACTTTTGTGAAGAGCTCTTCATGTATACGTGCAAGTGAAGCTAAAAACTGATTGCGCACAGAGTGAACACGCTCTGGATCGACATTGTTACCAATTATATGAGCAAGTTCAATTTCGCTTGGTAAACTTAAACAAAATGCACGAAACTCTGGTTCAAGATTTTCATCTGTAAGAATATTTTCAATTAATTTTAGCAAAGCAGAGGGCATATCCTCTTTTGCGGGCTTTTTCTCCTGAATGGCTTGAATGAGAGCTTGCGTCATCAAATGGTTAAGTGACTGCCAACGATTGAGTTGATTACTGTCATTTTGTGCAAGAAAGATGAGTTCACTTTCATTAAATGGAGTTTGTAGATTGATAGGCGCAGAGAAGTCTCTAAGCAGTGATAAGACAGGTTTTTCGCTCAGTCCTCTTAAGGTGAATGTTTGATTTTCTTGGGAGAGAAGCATAACATCTGATTGAATATCTGTATCGGCTTCATAAGTTAAAGATTTCCCGTTATGCCCTAACAAACCAAATGCAATAGGGATCAGCATAGGCTTTTTTGTATTCTGTTGAGGGGTTGCTGGAATATGTTGTTTTGCATGAATCGTAAGAACACCATTACTATAATGGCTATCGATTTCTACAGTGGGTGTGCCAGCCTGTTCATACCACAGCATAAATTGTGAGAAATTTCGTCCAGAGACTTCAGCAAAACAGGCGATAAAATCTTCAATTGTACAAGCTTGTCCATCATGACGTTGAAAATAGAGATCCATCCCTTTACAAAAGAGAGTAGGGCCTAAAAGAGTGTGCACCATGCGAACAACTTCTGCACCTTTTTCATAAACGGTTGCGGTGTAAAAGTTGTTGATTTGGCTATATTGATGGGGACGTACAGGATGAGCAAGGGGACCAGAATCTTCAGTAAATTGCGTAGCTTTCAGTGTTTTTATAGTGTTAATTCTCTGTAAGCTGCGTACATTTTGATCTGAGGAAAATTCTTGATCACGATAAACCGTTAAGCCTTCTTTTAAACAGAGTTGAAACCAATCACGGCAAGTAATACGATTACCAGTCCAATTATGGAAATATTCATGCGCAATGATCCGTTCGATATTTCTATAATCATGATCGGTTGCTGTTTCAGGATCTGCAAGAACATATTTATCATTAAAAATGTTAAGCCCTTTGTTTTCCATTGCACCCATGTTAAAGTCAGAAACAGCAACAATATTGAAAACATCAAGGTCGTATTCGCGCCCAAAACAGTGTTCATCCCAACGCATCGAACGTTTAAGGGCATCCATTGCATAGGTTGCACGTTTGGCCTTTCCTTTTTCCACATAGATAGCCAGTTTGATACGTCGACCAGATATAGTGGTAAAATGGTCTTCTAATTTATCCAGATCACCACCAACGAGAGCAAAGAGATAGGATGGTTTGGGATAAGGATCTTCCCAAATGGCAAAATGGTAATTATCTTCAAGAGTTCCTGTTTCAATGAGATTGCCATTGGAAAGTAAGATGGGGATTGTTTGAGAATCCGCTTCAATTTTTACCGTATAGGTTGAAAGAACATCTGGGCGGTCATAAAAATAAGTAATACGGCGAAACCCTTCTGCTTCACATTGTGTACAATAAACACCATTTGAAAGATAAAGCCCCATGAGTTGGCTATTGCTTTCAGGATTTATTTCCGTAACCAATTGCAATGTAAAAGGAGCAGCTGGTGGGGCGGTAATTTCTAAACGTGAAGGAGTGGCTTTATAAGCATCTTCAGACAATCTCTCGCCATTAAGAGCAACAGAAATTAATGTAAGATCATCACCAGAAAGCACAAGAGGTGTTAATTCTTTTGTATTGTGACGCGGTTCAAGAAACAATGTTGCTGTAACAGAAGTTTTTGTTGGTGCTAAACGGAAGTGTAATTCTGTTTTAGGTATAGCGTAAGGGGTTTGCTGATAGTCTTCCAGATGATAAATAGGGACTGCTGATTGTTGCATAATTTTTTCCTATGAGTGTTTAAGAGTTACAAATTGAGAGAAAGCTTACGCACTGAGGTAAAGCAGAATGAACGAATTATAAAAGGCTGTCTAAGCGATTTTTTACTTCTAGAAAGTCTAGCCACGTAAGCTTTTTTTGACTCGGCGTCCGGAGAAGGTAAGCAGGGTGAAAGGTTGGCATAACAGGTATTTTTATGTTGTTCTCGCTTTCATAGATGTGCCATTTCCCTCGGGTTCGGATAATTCCATTTTGTGTTCCCGTAAGAAACTGTGTAGCAACCCCTCCCAGTGCTATAAGAATACGAGGATTAGCTAAATAAATGTGCCGTTCAATAAAAGGACGGCATAATGCAACTTCTCTTGGCGTTGGTGTACGATTTCCTGGTGGGCGCCAAGGAATAGTGTTGGCTATGTAAACATTATTTCTTGTTAAACCAATTGATGCAAGAATTTTATTCAGTAACATTCCTGCTTTTCCTACAAAAGGAATTCCTT
>NZ_HE997540.1:133907-208060 GCF_000312545.1 Bartonella senegalensis OS02 | reverse complement strand
CTTCTCGTCCTGGTGCTTCTCCTATGAGCATGAGAGGGCTTCCCGCTGTTCCATCTGAAAAACAGGTATTTTTTGCTGTCAGTTTTAAAGAGCAGCCGTTAAACGCGAGGAGAGCAGACTTTAATTCATCAAGTGTATTCGCATTTTTTGCAGTCTCTATAGCAGAAGATTCACCTTGTATGGTCGTAGGGTTAGAGGGCGGATGATTGTCTAACTTTGTGGTTGGTGATCTCTGTTGATTATGAGAAATCTTCACTATTTGTGTTGATTTCTTTTCTAAGCAAGCAGCTTGACTAAAGCGATCAATAGGTAAATCTGTTAAGGCAGCATCTACACCGCTTTCTTTATAAAAGCTTAAAAGTTCTTCATATGTGATTGAGCACGGAGTGTGATTGAACATTTTATTTTTTCTGATAATTTCTCTACTATGAATAGAGCAGATAAAATTATCCTTCAAGCTTTATGATGTGTTTGTGCGTAATTTTTATGCATGAAAAAATGATAGCCTTTTTCTTGATAGAAAACAAAAACTTTACAATAGAGTGACTAACAGTTGTACGCATTTAAAATATGTGATCTTCCTCGTTAAGCTATAATGAAGTATCTTATAATAAAAATTTTTTATCAAACAACTGATATAAAGTGAGAATCTTTTATAAAATAATTCTCTACTATAATTATAGATTTATTTTAAATCTTTTAAAGAAAAGATAGCGTACAAGCTGTAAAAATTATTAAGAATCTTTAATAAGATTGCAACATAATATTAATTTAATCATCTTTTTGATTGTTATTTAACAATAATTTATAAATATATTCTTTTGCATTTTTTATAGCTTGCGTCATAGATTCATTTAATGCCAACTGTGCCGCAATAGCGCTGGAGAGGATACAACCTGTTCCACGCATTGTTCCCGTTAAGCGCGGGGTAGAAATATTGATGATTTCAGTTTTATCAATCAAGCTATCCGTTGCAAGGGGGCCATCTGCATGTCCACCTTTTATCAAGATGGAGCGTGGACCAAATGACAGAAGTTTTTTTGCTTGTTGTATTGCTTGCTTATGACAAGATGCCAATGGGGTTTGGCTGAGAAGGGCGAGCTCTTCCCTATTGGGTGTTAAAAGATCAACGTGAGGGAGAATTTTATTGATCATAATTTCTATGATTGGTTCCGTTGTTAATTTCCCTCCTGAGGAGGCAAAAAGTACAGGATCAAAAATCACCGGAATATGAGGATAGTCTTCTAGGACATGACAGATAGCTGCGATAATTGCTTTTGTTCCTGTCATGCCGATTTTTATTGCGCTTATAGGATTAGCTTTTAGGGCTGTGCGCATTTGCGAGATGATGAGTTTTTCGTTCATTGGAACAATTTCAGCGACGTGGTTATCATCTTGTACATTAATGCAAGTGATTGCTAAATTTGTTTTTACTTGAAAATGTGCTGAGGTTTCGATGTCACGTGCAATACCCGCTCCCCCCGTTGGATCGGTGCCTGCCACAATGAGAATAGAAGGCATCAACGCCATGCTTGTGTCACCTTGATCCACTGCCTCACACGCTGTTCAGGTTTTTTATGGAGGAGAATATCCGTTACAACAGCAGCACTATTGGCTCCTGCTTTCAAAACATCAAGTGCACGTTCTGGTGTTAAGCCACCAATGCCAACAAAAGGTAAAGCACCAATCTGCTTTCTCCATTGTTTAATTTTTTCTAGTCCTTGGGGCATCCATTTCATTTCTTTTAAGATTGTCGGATAAATAGGTCCCAGTGCAATATAGTCGGGATTAACAGAAAGTGCTATATCCAGTTCTCGTTTATCATGTGTGCTAAGACCAAATCTTATACCATTTTTACGAATTGCGCGAAGGTCAGCATTGCTTAAGTCTTCTTGTCCAAGATGAATAAAATTGCATTTTTCATCAATTGCTATTGTCCAATGATCATTAATAATGAGTTGTGCTCCCCATTTACCGCATATGTTTTTTGCGCGCTTAATATGTTCACGGATTGTTTTAAGATTTTCATTTTTCATACGCAATTGTATGAGCTTGATGCCAAGAGGAACCAAGCGTTCAACCCAATCCGCATGATCAACGATGAGATAAAATGGGTCGAGTTTCATGAAAAGACTGCTTTTCCAATAATTGGCGTTGAAGGAACGGCTACATTGCGTGCTTCGAGAAAGCCTGCTTTATATCCCATACGTCCTGCTTGAATAGCCTTAGAAAATGCTTCAGCCATTAAGACAGGATCAGCTGCTTTAGCAACTGCGGTGTTAAGAAGCACTGCATCATAACCAAGTTCCATGGCAATGGCAGCATGGGATGGACGTCCAATTCCAGCATCAATAACAAGAGTAACATCAGGAAGGTAAGCACGGATAGAACGCAATCCATCAGTATTATGGGGGCCTTTTGCAGATCCAATAGGAGCACACCAAGGCATGATGACTTGGCATCCAACATCCAAGAGTTTTTCAGCAACAATGAGGTCATCTGTTGTATAGGCAAAAATTTCGAAACCTTCACTGTTTAAAATTTGTGCTGCTTCGATTAAGGAAAAAACATTTGGCTGTAAGGTATCAGGATTACCGATAATTTCGAGTTTAATCCAAGGTGTTTTAAAGAGATCTCGTGCAAGTTTTGCGGTTGTAACAGCTTCTTTAACAGTATAACAACCAGCGGTATTGGGGAGTACTGTTATATCCAGTTCTTTAAGAAATTGCCAAAATTGTCCACCTTGTTTTCCACCGGCGGTTTCTCGGCGTAACGAAACTGTCACAATTTCTGTATTCGCTTTATGAATAGCATCACGAAGAATTGCTGGTGAAGGATATTGCGCTGTACCTAACATAAGACGAGAAGAGAATTTACGTCCGTAAAGATTCAGCATAGCTTAGCCTCCTTGCATTGGGCTTAAAATTTCAATTTTATCTCCTTCATGTAAGAGACATTGGCTTCGTGCATTGATAGGAACAACTTCCGTATTAACAGCGGTTGCGAGCCAATTTCCTTCATAACCCAATTCTTCAAGTAACAGATTGAGAGTGATGACTTCTGTTTGGATTGTTTGACCATTGACAAATATTTGCATGCTTTACTCCAATGCCAACTTCATTGCTCGTTTTGCCATTTCGGGAGATAAAAGAAAACCATGTCTATAAAATCCATTAATAGAAATATGGTTACCATATTTGTACACGGAAGGGAAGTTATCAGGATAACATGGTCGTATACCAACGCCGGATTCAAGAATTTCTGCTTCGGCAAAAGCGGGATGCAAGGTATAAGCCGCATTGAGTAATTCCATCATTGATCTTACCGAGATGGCACCATCAAAGTCACTTTCAATCATTGTTGCACCAATCATAAAAATATTATCTTGCCGAGGAACAATATAGAGAGGAAACCGTGGATGAAGGAGGCGAATTGGACGAGAAATTTTAATATCTGTACTGCGTATGAGAAGCATTTCGCCACGTACACCCCGTATATTTTTGTCTTTTCCTAAACGCGCTATTCCAGTTGCATCAATAACAAGATCAAATTTTTTTTCAGATGTTTCTATTTCAACAAAACAGGCTCCATTTTTTATAAGATCTTCTTTTAAAGTGATAAGTGCTTTACGCGGATCAATGTGTGCTTCATCTTCATAAAAGAGTGCATGGTTAAAACGTTCCGCAAGATCTGGTTCAAGACGCGCTATTTCTTCACCATTGATAGTTTTATGATGATGTGTACGCGCTGAAAATCGTTCAAGTTCTACCTTATCTCGTGTAGGTGCGACAACTAAAGTTCCTTTTCGTATAACGAGATTGGGAAGTATTTTATGCCACCATTCTATGGCTTGTATACCAAGCTCTTCAACAATTTGTTCAGCATTTTCTCTTTCACAGTAAGGTGCTAGCATTCCGCCCGCATACCAACTTGCCGTTCCTATAGGAGAATGAGGAGGCGCCGATACAGTCACAGAAAGACCTTTTTGTTGTAACATAAAGGCAACTGTTAATCCCCCTACACCTGCACCTTTGATAAGAATATTCTTCAATTCTTTACTCTCTTTTTTTGATCAGGAAGAGTATTTATATAAAGGTCACCTTTTTTTTGATATTTCTCTGCCATGGCAAGCATGCCTTCATCTTTTCTTTTTCTTATTGCGACTGTCTCACGAATATCATGGGAAATACGCATAGAACAGAATTTAGGTCCACACATGGAACAAAAATGCACCAATTTATGTGCTTCTTTAGGCATTGTTTCATCATGAAGGGTGCAGGCTGTTTCTGGATCAAGAGAAAGGTTAAATTGATCATGCCATCTAAAGTCAAATCGTGCACGTGAAAGGGCATTATCGCGCAATTGTGCTCTAGGCAAACCTTTTGCAAGATCAGCAACATGGGCAGCAATTTTATAAGTGATCACACCAGTTTTTACATCATTTTTATCGGGAAGTCCTAAGTGTTCTTTAGGCGTTACATAACAGAGCATAGCTGTTCCAAACCACCCAATCATAGCGGCACCAATTGCTGATGTAATATGATCGTAACCAGGAGCGATGTCAGTAGTAAGGGGCCCCAAAGTATAAAAAGGTGCTTCATGACAAAGATTGAATTGTTGCTCCATATTTTCTTTAATTTTATGCATTGGTACATGCCCAGGACCTTCAATCATAACTTGTACATTTTTTTTCCAAGCAACTTTTGTCAATTCTCCTAAAGTTTTAAGTTCGGCAAATTGAGCTTCATCATTAGCATCTGCAAGAGAACCAGGACGCAGTCCATCTCCTAAGGAAAGAGAGATATCATAGGTGCGTGCAATATCACAAATTTCATCAAAATGTTCATAGAGAAAACTTTCTTTATGATGATGAAGGCACCATTTCGCCATAATTGAACCGCCCCGTGAGACAATACCTGTTACACGATCAATGGTCAGGGGAATAAATGGTAATCTTAAGCCAGCATGAATAGTAAAATAATCAACACCTTGTTCTGCTTGTTCGATAAGAGTATCACGGAAAATGTCCCATGTTAAATTTTCAGCAATACCTTGTACTTTTTCGAGTGCTTGATAAAGAGGAACAGTTCCAATCGGAACCGGTGAATTTCGAATAATCCACTCACGAATATTGTGAATATTCTTCCCTGTTGAGAGATCCATAACTGTATCTGCTCCCCAACGAATAGCCCAAACCATTTTATCAACTTCTTCTGCCATAGATGAAGTAACTGCTGAATTGCCAATATTGGCGTTGATTTTAACACGAAAATTGCGTCCGATAATCATTGGTTCGCATTCTGGATGATTAATGTTATGAGGAATAATGGCGCGCCCGCAAGCAATTTCATTACGAACAAATTCTGCAGTATAAACCTCTGGCATTGATCCATGAAATGTCTGTTTTGATCGCACTTTTTGCTGATCTTTTATTGAGAATCCTTCATTTTCTCGTATAGCTACATATTCCATTTCTTCGGTAATAATGCCTGCACGTGCATATGCCATTTGTGTAATTGCTTTACCTTTTTTTGCTCGCAAAATAGAGCGCTTTTGTTCAAAGGCTGGTATAGAGGTTTCTTCATAAGCTAATCCGTTATCTTCAGGTTTAATGGAGCGTGCGGGATAAGGTTCGGTATCAGCGCGTTTAGAAAGCCAAGCTGAGCCAATTGCTGGTAAGCCTTTTGTAATATCAATGATCATATCTTTATCAGTATATGGACCGGAAGTATCGTAAATATTTAAAGGTTTTTCACTGCTACCATTGGTTAATGAAATCTCACGTAATGGGACACGCACATCAGAAAAGAAAGGGCTTTGTTGATAAATTTTGCATGAGGCTGGAAAGGGGCTGCAACTGATTGATGGGATTTTTTTCTGCATAAACTTTTTCCTTATAAACATAGAGTTTAAAAACAGGCTGCGGTGTTAGGAAGGGTATATTCAAATGATCAATCATGTACGCTTGAATGAAGAGCTGTATAGAATACCACTTTTATGCCACGACACCTCAAATAAACATCAAGAAACTTTATTGAAGAAATTAATGCAATATCTCTCATAAATATTTGCATGATCCCCCACTTAAAGCATTTTTATTAGCCTGTGTATGGTTTGCTTAAATATCTACATTGTCAATCACAAAGATATATTTTTAACGATTTTTACATGTTTGTTAGAAATGAAAGCAAGTACTATGAAAGATTTCGCTACAACACTTAAAGTTATAACAAAAAATTAAAATCAAAACTTTACTGATAACACGAAGGGTTTCTGGCTGCTTCTGCTATTAAGTCTTCACTAGATGTTACTCTTTTATAGCCCATTTTTAATGATCCCAGCGAGTTTTCAACGATCAACATCTTTGTTTAAAGAAAATATCATACTATTTTATTGAGCAAAAAGTATTTTAAATTATGATGCTTTTAAACCTGAATTTATACACATATATTGTCAATCATTTTTGAGATCTGTGTCCTGATTCTTCCCTTACGTTATCATACACTTTAGAATAGAGGCTTACGCTTTCTTATCCAATTTTTATAAGCAAGGTGGTGGTTCGTGCTGTTTGCTGTAAGAGGAGCTGAAAGACAAGATTTTTTGGACGAGGATTACTTTAAAAGGTTATCAGTGTATAGTATGGAAGGGATAGCGGGGGCTCTTTTTTGCTCGTCGATTTCAGAACTATTTTACTAGGCTGTAGAAGAGAGGAAACATGCGTTTGAAAGCAATTCCTTTTAAAAGGATTATTATCAGTTTGGAGATTATAGATAAATCTTAAAATAGTTGCAGAGTCTTTATTCAGATCGTGATCTCAATATTGCAAGTTCGATGATATGGCGTATTTGGCTATGTTGGTTTAATGAATACAAAATTGATTATCAAAACAATTTGGTGAACATTTACTTCTTGTTTTGCATGAGGAAGAGAATACCAACCATTGCAAGATGCTGTTCAGAAGGATTTATTGCTCTTGCAAAAAAAAACTATATAGAATAAAATATTATTAGGGAGGTAATCGTACTGAAGGTGTCAGGGCAGTAGACGGTTATGGCGGATGAGTTTTCAAAGAGCAATAATGCGCGTTTTACAGGGGATGTAGGCGTAAGTGCGCATTTTCCAATTCACGTAAAAGATGAGCATCCTTCAGAGTGAGGAAGAAGATGTCTTTTTTTTAAAGATATATCATCTCCATATTAAGCAAGAATATGCCGATTTTATCGTATTGAACGCATTCTCTGTGGTACGTTACACTAGAAAAAGGCGCTCGAGAAGGGTATTGCTGGTGATGCGGTAAAAGCATTTTGAGAGCCAAGTGAATAAAACAAGTTATGTTTCGAAAGGCATCTTTGTCCAGATAAAACGCGGCGGGTTGCACAAAAAATCCAGAGTAAAGTTTTTGAGCTTATTTGATACAGACAATAGTTAACGGAAATTATAGCCTGTTTTAAGTGAGCATAAAACAAAACGAATTCTATTTTGCAAATGCATATCAAGAGAGAAGTTATTTGTTCACAATAGAGAGGTTATAGAAAAGCCACAGATGGGACAAAATACTCTTGATACGATGATTTTACAGTCTTGAAAGCGCTCGTAAGTGCAGAAGGTCTTCTCAAGATTCTAAAGACGCTCGCAGTTCCCTCTTACAGAGAATTACATTCCAATGCTCTAGCTATATTAAGTCCAACACAGGGGATTTCTATAAACAATATTTGTAAGCTTTGCAAAAGGCGAAAGAACGGCAAAGCAATAGTAGATGAGCAACTCAGATGAGGTGAGGATATTACAAGTGGAGGCATTGATACTGATTTTTATGAAAATAAAATGTTGTGTTTTTAATCGGAAGGAATGAAAAAACAGCAAGTCAGTAAGCAAGAGTGATACAACAGTAACTGATGTATTAACCAATAGTAAAAAGGATGCACTCTGGTGCATAGAAGATAGATTGCTAGAATAATTATTAAAAATAATGGGGGAATTATAATGTCTAATATTTATGATTGGTCGCTAAAAGCTGATGAAAATGCACATTCAGATAGTATCATTAATTGGGCAGAAGGTCAGCCGCCGAGTTCTGTCAATGATAGTGCGCGGGCGATGATGCAGCGTGTGCGTGAATATCTTGCAGATAATGGTGGCTCTATTGACTCAACATTTATGGTAAATGCAGAAGATAAAACAACATCAATCACACTAACAACGGTTTCACCTATAGAAAAATACAGGAATGATATCATTATACGTTTTAAAGCTCGCGGTGTGAATGTTGGTACGACAACAATAACTGTTAATAACATAGGAGAGAAGCAACTCTATAAAGCAACCAGTGCTGGTATTATACCATTAGAAGGCGGTGAGCTACAAACGAACGCTATTTATGAAATAGTGTATAGTAGGGATGTTTCAAAGGAAGAGTATGATGGTTGGTATCTCTTAAATCCTACACCTCTTCCACCACCAAAGATAGAAATTTTTCCTTCAGGATTTATTGCGACCTTTGCTATGCAAGAAGTGCCAAGCGGTTGGCTTTTATGTGATGGTACAGCTTATGAGCGCAAAGACTATCCACAATTATTCAAGGCCATAGGTGACAAATGGGGAAAAGACAGTGATACAACCTTTAAAGTTCCTGATTTTAGGGGCATGTTTTTACGTGGTTTTGATGCTGGTCGCGGCTTGGATGCAGATAGACAGTTTGCAGATCAGCAGCACGATAGTATGAGATCCCATACACATATTGGCACGATTGAAAAGGCAGGTGAGCATACACACAAATTTCAGTATTATGGAGTTGGATGGGATTCCGGTGATATTGGCAGAAGAAATCCATTTTATTACCGTCAATCCAGTACAGGGATCACACAATCAGCTGGCGCGCACACACACGATATCAGTCTTTCTTCAACGGGTGAGGCAGAAACACGGCCTGTGAATACAACGGTTGTTTATGCCATAAAATCGTGAGATTTTCGGATGATCAGATTTTATTGATGATCTATGATATTATGAACGCGGAGAAAATCCGCGTTATTCCCTATGAAAGTCATAAATGCTTCATACGTTCTTCATGAAGATATTTGAGAATGCTAAAAAAGATTTTTAGTAATTTTTAGATTGATAATTTTAAAGGCCTCACGGTGAGGGAAAACCGACTAAAAAGCAGTCGGAAGTTACTTTTTCTTTGTGAGTGTGATCGTACAAAAAAATAATAAAAACCACAGAGAGTCTATCACAAAAGGAACTGTATGAGAGTGTATTTTTTTATTCATATGCTGTATTAGTTTCGCTTAGATTATAGGCTTTATCTCAAACCTATTACAAAGCTAGAAATTTTAGCATGATTTCTCATTAGGGTATTTTTATAACTCAAATATTATTTACCAAACACACCATTATTATCATTGACTGAATTTACTGTTGAACTCTAAAAAGCACTCTGATTCTCTGCTTTCTCCAGCAGAAAAGTCCTAACAATTCTTATTTGACAAAGTATATAACTCCCAAATGCCATTGTTTCATTTGTTAATGAAAATTGCTTTTATAAGAAGATAAAAGTCTGAGTAAAATATTTTAGGAAAAGAGGGGACTCTGTGTTAGGGCATTTATTGAGAAATATACGTCATTTTCAAATTCAGGAACCACTTCATTATAAAGGAATATCATCATAAATAGCAAAATTATCATATATACGATTTAACTGGTCTAAAGATGTATTATCATAAATTTGCAGGGCATTTGCTAGTTGAGTCTTTAACTTTTACATTATAAAATATGCATAATTTCCCAAATGCGCACTTTATCATGAACCGGCAATTATCATTATTCGATAGGTTGCTTTCCTTCAATATAAAAAGCGACAGTTTGATAAATCAAACTATGAATGGGGAGTAGTTTATTGAAAACAAAATGGCTTCTTAACATATTTGCCTATTTCAATTTGTCATACAGTTTTATTTTTCGATTTAATCAAACATTTTTCCAAAAAAATGCGCTATTTTATAGGGGAGACGCTGTTTGTGGCAAAATAAAGGGAATCTCTGCTTGAGGCAATTCAGAAACGTTTAAGGAACAAGAATAAACATCACGCAGATTTTGTGTTGTCAAAACGGCAGAGGCACTTCCTTGACAATAAACTCTTCCCTGTTTTAGCAATATCATTTTATCTGCATAGTGTGCGGCGAGATTGAGATCGTGAAGAATAGCAAGAACACCACCACCACGATGGGCAAAATCTCTGGCAATATCCATAACAACAAGCTGATGTTGAATATCAAGGCTAGCAATAGGCTCATCTAATATCATCCAACGAGGGACTTCATTATAAATAGGTTCCCAGATTTGGCAAAGGACACGGGCAAGTTGTACTCTAGCTTGTTCCCCCCCTGATAATTGGTGATAGTGTCGGTTACCGTAGTTAGACAATCCAACGCGTTCTAAAGCTTTTTGAGGAAGATTTTGAAATTGTTTTTTTGCAAGGGTAAATTGGTTGACGGAGAGACCAAGTTCTACGACTTCATGGACTAAGAATGGAAATGCTAACGTTGTTGATTGTGGTAAAACAGCACGCATTTTTGCCATTTCATAAGTTTTTGTTTGGCTAACATCATAACTATTTAGGGTTATTTTTCCATTGTAAGGAATTTCTCCGCTCAATGCTTTGACAAAAGTACTTTTCCCAGATCCATTAGGACCGATAATGACGGTGAGGGCACCATTTTCTGCTTGAAGATCAACGTGTTTGAGAATCTGTTTTCTTCCGCGTTGAACGCAGATATCGACTGCTTCAATCATGAAAAATTTGTTCCTCGTTTACATATAAGGATCCAAAGGAAAAAAGGTGCACCAAAAAGCGCTGTAACAATTCCGATTGGCAATTCTGCTGGGGCAACAATTAAGCGTGCAAAGGTATCGGCAAAAATAAGTAACGCTGCTCCTAAGAGGGCAGAGCAGGGAATAAGATAGCGATGATCAGGACCAATAAGTTGACGCAAAATATGGGGAACAATAATACCGATAAAACCAATTCCGCCACTAATAGCGACTGCGCTACCACACATAAGTGCAACAAGGAAAATAGCAATATTTTTAACGCGTTGAATATGGAAACCAATGTGGCCAGCAACAGCTTCTCCAAGAGCAAGAGCATTAAGGGCTCGTGATAAAAAAGGAGAAAAAAGAAGCCCGACACAGATAAAAGGAAAAACAAGCCAAACTTTCAACCATGTTGCACCTGCGAGAGAGCCAAGATTCCAAAAAGTAATGTCACGTAGTTGTTGATCATTTGCGATAAAAATTAATGTTCCAACAACAGCACTGCTTAAAGCACCAAGAGCAATGCCTGCGAGAAGCATTGTTGCAATAGAGGTACAACTATGACGCGTTGCTATTGCGTAGAGAACAATAGTTGATAATAGCCCACCAAAAAATGCACCTATGATAACTTTGTAAGGTTCTAAAAAAGGCATCAATGAAGAAGGAAAGGAAATACCGATAACAATTGCTAAAACAGCTCCAAGACCGGCGCCTGCTGATACTCCTATAATTCCAGGATCTGCAAGAGGGTTACGGAAAAGACCCTGCATAAGAACACCAGAGACAGCGAGAGCTGCTCCCACCAATACCCCTAAGATAATACGGGGCAGCCTTATGTCTATAAGTATGAGATAATCACGAGTTTTACTACTCGTGGAAAAATCTTGTGTGAGCATCACATGAAAGAGATCAATCAAAGAAGCTTTTGATGCTCCATATAAAAGTCCTCCCAAAATGCTGAAGATAAGGAACACTATTAAACTTAAGAGCAAAATTTTTGCCAAGTTTGCACGGCTTACAGTTTTCTCTTTTGTATCAGATGGCTGCACGATGGATGGAGTATCTACCATGATATCAGCTCTTACCATTATGATCTACACCATAGAGCATATGAATAAGTTCTTTTGATGCGTCTGCAGTGCGTGGACCAAATCCCAAAAGATACATGGCATCCATCTGTTTAATGGCATGATTTTTTGCTGCAGTTGTTGCTTGAACTGCTGGTATAGCTAAAACCTTATCAATGCTAATGGACTTTGTACCATGCTTGATAAGTAAAATAACATCAGGATTTGCTTTTAACAACGCTTCGCTATTGAGAAGTTTATATCCCTTATAATCAGTGATAGCATTGATACCGCCGGAAAGTTTTATCATACCATCGGCAGCTGTCCCTGTTCCAGATGCCATAACACGACCATTTTGCACAGATAAAACAAAGAGGACCCGCTTTGGTTCTGTTACTTTTGCTAAAAGAGCATCATTATCTATGAAATCACGGTTTATTTTTTCAATCAGCGCAGCTGCCTGCATTTCCCGGTGAAGAGCTTTGCCCACAAGGCGAATCTTTTCTACAACACTTTCACGAGAATAATTTTCCGGTATTATAACAAGAGGGATTGATGCTTTTTTAAGAATATCAATAGTTGAAGCAGGACCACTTCCCTCAACCAGTAATATACCTTCCGGAGCAAGTGATAAAACACCCTCAGGTGAGAGAGCGCGCATATATCCAAGGACAGGAAGCTTGAGTGCTTCTTGCGGGTAGACACTCGTACTATCACGGGCAACAAGTTGATCTTGAGCTCCTAGTGCATAGACAATTTCTGTAAGAGAACCACCAATAGAGACAATCTTTGCATTTTCAGGAAAACGCGTTGTAGGTTCAGCAATCACGTGTTTAGAAAAAAAGGGAAAAGAGAACAGTACACAAATAAGAAAAAACTTTGGTTTTTTGAACAAAAGAAGTGTAAACATGTGCAAAGTTACCTTCCTAAGCGACCGCTATTTTATGGCTTTGGGGCAAACTATTTAATACAGAACGCCAATCTTCACGTTCTTTTTGCCTTTCTTTTCGCATGCCAAAGAATTGAACAACCATCTCATCATTTTTATCAAAGACTTCAAGTGAAGTGACAAGACCATCACTGGTAGGTTTGCGAACACACCATACATTACTGATCCCAGAGATAAGTAAATGAAGATGAAATTTCTGATCAAGAACATTAAGCCAAGGTCCTACTTGTTTAATGTTTTTTATTTGTCCACTAAAAATTTGGATACATCCCTTGTTGCCAACAAAGCACATAATAGGTACTTCTTGTTGCGCGACCTGATTGAGCATAATTTCAAGAGCTTCTCTCTTTAATTCATAAGCAAATTCATTTCCGATGTGTTTTACAGCATCATGTCGATTAATCTTTAGTTCAGAAATAATTCCATGAAGTTGGTGTACATCGGTCATTTTACGCCAACGATCGCGAAATTCCTCAACATTGAACTCTACTGTATCGCGCTCATTCGGAATTGGCATGGGAAAGATATCAAGAACGGGTGATTGGTTTTCATGAATCAACTTGTCAACAAGCGCACTCCATTCTGCCATATCTGTCGTGTCTTTAGAATAGAGTTTTAAAATAGCAGCTCCATTTTGATCAAAGAATTGGAGACTTTTTGTTGGTTTTCCAAGAACGATCGCTTCATACTCAAAACCAAATTTCCATTGTTTAGAAAAAATACGTAAGTCAATTTCACCAAGCGTAAGAGGCACATGTTGGTTTTGAACAATTTTTTCAAAACATCCTGTGATTTCATGAACAGCACATTCATTCCGTGTCAATACCAGAACTGTTCCAAGTTGAGGAGCATTTTTGAGGAGAACGGGAATATCGATTTCTAGTCTTTTTGCTTTTCCAATTGTACAATAAGCTGCAATAAGCTCTGCCTCAGATATACCAATAGAGACCGCAAAATCACGATTACGCATCTCTTTTTTTTCTTCACGCAAGCGAATAATCATTTCAGCTGTATATGACATAGACTTTCCCTCATAATGTTTGTTGAAAATTAACTTTTAAAATTTTACAACTTAAAAGCAATAATTTGAGCCTTTTAAAGGCTCAAATTATTAAACAATTAGGTTCTATTATCAACAGCAGAACAACCAAAAGCAGATAAATCAGTAGCAGTTAAAGTTCCTCTTTCAAACCTTTGTACCTTGAGGAACAACACAATAATTTACCCTTTTATCAATATAATTTTATACTAATCCAATGGTTAACAGAATTGACTAAAACCTTTGCACGAATGACACCTTAAAGTTACGACCAGGCTGGCTGTAATAATCTTTTGGTGTTGAACTTTTTCCATCAGGAAGATCTGATACATTCCAGTATTTCTCATTGAAGAGATTATAAACACCAGCTTTTATAACAAGACCTTTTTCACCGAATGGTTTCCACCAACCAGAGATATCAACAACCTTGTAGCCCGGAATTTTTTGATAATCAGAACCTTTAGCAACTTTATCACGCTTAGCAGATGAAGTGACCACAACATCTGCCCCCCAAGTTTCTCTTGCATACCCTAATCCAATAATCGCTTTCAAAGGTGGGATTGAATTCAGATACTCATCTTTGTCAAGGTCCTTTCCTTGCGAGTAGGAAAGGGCAAAATTGCTGTGAAAACCATTATTAAGAACCCAATGCATTTTTGTTTCAACACCAAAAATACGAACATTGGAAAGATTGACATAGTGTCGACGCGCAAATCTAAATTCTTCTGAAGGTCCTCTATCTTCAGTCGTTATGAAATTCTTATATTGGTTGCTAAAAGCACTGAGTGAACCACCAAAACTTGCATTTCCATATCGTATACCGACATCATATCCATTGCTTGTTTCTTCTTTAAGATCAGGATTTCCTTTTACATAATAAGCAGAAGGTTTGATATAGGAGATGTAAAGTTCTGAAACACGCGGTGCACGGAAAGCTTGTGCCCATTGAGCATACAATGTTACTTGATTACGAACATCCCATTCTACGCGTAACTTAGGAGAAAAGTGTGAACCATCTCTTTCAGGAGGGAAAGGATCTGAAATGAGAGCTTTCTGATAAGAAGAGGTTCTTTGAGGGATATACTTATACCAATCGTAACGAACTCCAGGTGTTACACGGAAATGATTATCCGCCAAACCAATTTCATTTTCAAAAACTAAACCAAAATTATAGCTATGCGTATCTGGTGAATCTGATCGATTAGCAGGAATAAAGAGACATCCGCGTTCATTTTCTTTCAAATGACAATTATCTTTGCCTAGCAAATAATGATGCCACTGAGATGACAGAGCATCCATAGAAATCTTTAACGTGTCGTTTATAGTACCAATATTCACTTTTTTCTGCGCATAAACATTTAAACCATAATTAGTATTATTGACAAGATTATCCCTTAGATAATCTCCTTTTGGCGCTCTAACACGAACACCGGTGGTAATATCATTATTTGATTGTTTTAGCCAATAAAGTTGTCCACGAAATGCATCAAAAAGTGCATCTCCGTTGCCATTGTAATTATAAGAAAAAGAAAGACGTTCACGACGTTTGCTATCTTGTTCATAAACAGAACCTGGAACATACCTGCTGCCTATGTTTAATAAATGCGTGCTTCTATCATAATGAAAGCGCTCGGCTGTAAAACCAAGTCTGTGGTTGTCATTGAAGTATTGATGAACTTTAAAAAGTAAATTATTCTGGTCAAAATCAGTGGGGTTTTTACGTGTACGCTCATCATACCCCCCTACGGTTCCCATATTTTTGCGCTCATGACCTTTTGTATAAGAACCTTGGAAAAGCAAGAACGTTTGATCATTACGCACAGCAAAAGCTTGATTGATACGCCAACTCTTATTAACAGAATCATAACCACCCTTTACAAGACTACCCCAATTCTTTTCTTCAGGAACAAGATCTTCAGGATTAAGGGTACGCAAAGCAACAACCCCTCCCAGAGCGCCAGATCCATAAAGACTCGAATCGGATCCTTGAATAATATCAAATGTGGAAAGGGCGCTAAAATCAAACGTTGTATTTCCACTATTCCCACGCAATATATCATCAATCCATGGAAGAACAATACCATCCATTGTTGTGAGAACACGGTTTGCATCTAAACCACGAATTACAAAACCATTATTTCTCGAATTGTAACTTATGGAAGGATTTAGACGACTAACATCATGGACATCACTTATTTGTTTTTCATCAATATCTTTAGCAGTTTTACGATTGGTCAAAACGGTTATCGAATTGGAAACGTCCTCTATTTTTTCCCTTTAATAATAATGGGCTTAAGTTCAGTTACACCATCCAAATTGCTGCTCTGTGCGAGAACAAATGAAGGGATATAGACTGATAGTGCACTTAAAATTACACAACTTTTATAGATATTTTTTTGTCTTATTCGCATAACACATCATAACCTTTTGTTAAACACCCCCTCTAAGTTTTAAACCCACATATAAAAACGCTTGACTCACTGATCAAAACTAGCCAGCCAAGCAGAAATGATTTGACGTTAGCACAAAATCACCAGAAAACCATATTAAACATGATAAAAACAGTCAAGAAAAAAGTTGCAATTTCAAAATAGCCTGTTTTAATGAAATTGAACACCAATATTAAGCTTAGAAGAGCGTCGGAAAAAGTGATGAATTTTTCAGGTACAAGGCGGTTATTAGCTCTGTGGATTGGTGCGTTTTTGGGCGCTTCCCTTTTGCATATAGCATTAGCAGCACAGTTTTATTTTTCGAGTACTGGTGTCCGTAATGGCAAGCTTTCTTCTACGATTATGCTGACTCTTGTGCAAGAAACTGTCTTTCCAGATATCGATACAAATACGCTAGATCTTGATGCAGATTTATCGAATGTAAGTACAGAGCCAGAAGTGCTGCAGCCTGATCTTCCAGAGCAAGAGTCAGAGATATTGGAATCAGAAGAAGAAGTTCAACCCGAAGAGCCTCAACAGAATGAAGAAAAAGATGATTTTTCACTTCTCAAACCTTTGGAAGAATCTCTTCCTGCAAAAGTGGAGCATAAACTCATTAAAAAACCGATACTCAAGACTTTAGTAAAACATTCCACTTTAAAGACACGTTCTTCTAACACTAGTCAGATCAATCGTATAGCAGCCCTTGAGGACGCAGTGTTGGTCAAATGGTTGGCAAAAGTACAGGAACAATTGGAAAAGCAAAAAAATTATGTTGTAAAACAGCGTACCAGTGGTGCAAAAGGAACAGTGAAGTTAGAATTTAAGGTGCACGAACAGGGGAATATTTTTTCTAGTCGTATTATAGTTTCTGCTGGTGATCCAGAACTTGATCGATTAGCCATGATGGCACTTCAACGTGTTGGCTCTTTTCCACCCCCCCCCCATCAAAAGTGAATAAAATTATCCGAGTATCTTTGATATTTAGCTGATGTTAAAGGTTTTTTTTGGTTATTTTACACTTCTCATGTTTACAATTTCTATGATGTTGTGGTCTATAATTTAATGAAACGGAACAAACTATTTTTTCTTGGGTCGAGGTTTTCTCATTGTCATCGACCGGAAAGGAGATCAGATTTTATGTCTGTTTTTCCGGTGAGTCTTGCTTTGTAGACTCCATAATTTTCCATAACACGCATCACATAATTACGTGTTTCTGTATAGGGGATGCGTTCAATCCAATCGATAACTTTATCAAGGGGTTGTCCTCGAGGATCACCATAACGCTTTATCCACTCGTTAACACGACGCGGGCCCGCGTTATAACCAATAAGGGTCAATATATAAGATCCATTAAAACGTTCCAATTGTTCACTTATAAAATGGGCACCTAACATAGCATTATAGCTGGCATCACTGCTGAATTTTTTGGGAGACCAAGTGATTGCATGCTTTTTTGCAAGTTCTTTTGCTGTAGCGGGGAGTAATTGGAGGATACCTTTTGCACCTGCTTTTGATATGGCTGTTGGGTTAAATTCGCTTTCTTGGCGTGCGATGGCATAGATAAGCGCTTTTCCTGCTACGGGGATATTGGCAGGGGCTGCTATAGCACCGAGAGGGTAGGATAGTGCACCGACATTTTTCCCTTGAACAACAGCGTTTTTCCCAATTTTAAGGCTTGTATAATAGTCACCATTTTTTTCTGCCATAACAGCCAGAAGAGCTAATTCACCAGGACTTTCTATCTTTTCTCCAAGTTCTCTATAAAAAATTTTAGCAAGATCAGCATAACCAGCTGATTCAAGACGTTGAATTGCGTGAATGGCTTTTCGCGCGTTAAAACGTTGTCGCTCAGCGATTGTTGGTTTGGGAAAGGAGATTTTGAGCTCCTTTTGATTAAGTCGTGAAGCCGCTATTTGACCATAATAAGTTGCACCAAAATGGGCAGCGCGATGAAAATAATGCTGGGCATTTGTATGTTCACCGAGAATCTCCGCTGTTCGTCCCATCCAGTAGTACCCACGCGATGCGGAAAGAGGTGCAGAAGACAATTGAGGAATACGGGAAAAATGCTGCATTGCCAATTGAGGATTATGAAGAAACCGTAGTGCATACCATCCTGCATGAAATTCAGCATCGACTGCCAATGAAGAGGGCATAGCAATATGTGTTGCAACGAGTTGATAAGCAATTTTAGGTTTGTTTAGATCGAGCATTTCGCGAGAAAGGGCGCGTTGTTCTTTCCATAAGGCGTGAGGGTTCATAAGACGTAAGATATCTTTTGGTATTCTCATCATGCGTATTGCGGCTTCATTATATTGTCCAGTTCGACGAAGATGACGAACGTGAGCAAAATGGAGGAGGGGATTTTTTTTCCAGGATCGTTCTACAGCGTGTAATTTTTGTGCTGCTTGAGGATCATTTTTTTCAACTGCAACAAAAGCCTTTAAAAGAGATTGAGCATGAGCTAATTTTGCAACGCGTTCAGCTGCATCAAACCGATTTGCATAAAGCATAAATTGCATGCGTTTTAGATGATCAATAGGCTGTAACGCTGTCTTTGCATTTTTAAGAACAAACTCCTCTTCTTGTGCGTTGAGCTTCGTTTTATACCACCATGGCGCAATGATTTGCCGAGCACGAGCAGTTTGCCCAGTTGTGATAAGTGCTTTAGCGTATGTTGCCATACCTTGTGCTGTAAGCGGTAAATGATGAGTAAATTTTTGGATAATCACCGACGCCAAATGTGTTTCATTGATAAAAGCAAGTTCAGCATTGCGTTGCATCGTAGTTATGCCTGGCCATCCTTTTAATTCATTGATTGCACTGAATATTTCAGAGCTGGGCACATTGGTTTGGCTTGATATCCCGATTGCCCATGTCAAAATATGCCGATCAAGGTTGTTCTTTTCCATTGCATTACGAAGACTGATCGTTTTTGCAATATTATTGTTTGAAAGTGCATCTAAGCCCTCTTTAAGTTGTTTGAGTGTGGAAGTGTTATTGAATGTAAGAATATTATGGGTTGTTGTGTGAATCTGTCTAAAAGGTTTTATATCTTCTTTGTCTATGACAAAGACGGTAGGGCGAACCAGAGGGATTGGTACTTTTTGGTGTAAAACAGTTGTTTGTGCACAGGCACTTGAAAATAAAATTGTTGCTTCAAGTATAAGTGCAGTAAAGGTTGATACGAAAAAAGAGGCGAAGAATGCATGCATAGAGATAAAGACCTTGAGAGCTTACTTTTTTGAAACACTCAAATCTTTATAGGATACAAGCATGAAAAACGCGTTAATGCTGACTGATATTTTAAAGAAATTTTCGGAATTAAAGGAGAGAAATGCTGATCTTGTAAAAGCTTTTATGAAATTCATCTTGCTTCAGTGAGAGAGCAAGATTATGCTCTATCAGGGGCAATTTATACAAGGCGATTTTAAAAAATAAAGCGAACATTACAGGGAGTTTATCATGCTCAAGGGAGCTGTGACCGCGCTTATCACACCGTTTGATGATAATGGCGCTATTGATGAGAAAGCATTTTGCAATTTTGTCGAATGGCAGATTACGCAGGGTATTCATGGTGTAAGTCCTGTTGGTACAACGGGTGAATCACCAACATTAACTCATGAAGAACATAAGAGGATTATAGAATTATGTGTCGAGCAGGTTGCTAAGCGTGTTCCAGTTGTTGCTGGAGCAGGTTCAAATAGCACAAGTGAAGCTGTAGAGCTTGCACAGCATGCAGAGAAAGCAGGTGCAGATGCAGTCTTGGTTGTCACTCCCTATTATAATAGGCCTAATCAGAGGGGATTATACACACATTTTTCCTCTATTGCGAAAGCGATTTCGATCCCAATTATAATTTATAATATTCCCGGTCGTTCTGTGATCGATATGGCTGGGGAGACGATGAAAGATCTTTGTCGCGATTTTAAAAATATCATTGGTGTGAAGGATGCAACTGGCAAAATTGAACGTGCCAGTGAACAACGTGAAAAGTGTGGTACAGATTTTGTCCAGCTTTCTGGTGACGATTGTACAGCATTAGGCTTTAATGCGCATGGGGGTGTGGGGTGTATTTCTGTTTCGTCCAATGTTGCTCCAAAACTTTGTGCAGAGCTTCATGCGGCTTGTTTGCGTGGTGATTATAAAACAGCCCTCACATTAAATGATCTTCTCATGCCTCTCAATCGTGCGGTGTTTATTGAACCAAGTCCTGCCGGTATTAAATATGCCGCTGCAAAATTAGGGCTTTGTGGCGCTGGTGTTCGCTCACCCATTGTTCCACTTTCGGATACCACAAAGCAGATTATTGATGCAGCTTTGCACCATGCAGGTTTGCTTAAAGAATGAAGTGATATACTGTAGCCATGAACAAAAAAAATAACGCGCCAGTACGAAAAATAATTGCGGATAATCGTAAAGCCCGTTTTAATTATGAAATTCTCGATAATCTTGAGGCAGGTCTGGTACTTCAGGGAGCAGAGGTGAAGTCTTTGCGTTCCAATCATGCCAATATTGCTGAAAGTTATGCCAGCTTTGAGAATGGGGAATTATGGTTAGTGAACAGCTATATTCCTGAATATACGCAGGCTAATCGTTTTAATCATGAGCCGCGTCGTTTGCGTAAATTATTAATTTCAAAACGTGAGATGGCGCGTTTTTTTAATGCAACTTCTCGTGAAGGAATGACACTTGTTCCGCTTAAGCTTTATTTTAATGAACGAGGGCGCGTGAAGTTAGAGATTGCTTTGGCACGTGGGAAGAAGCTTCATGATAAGCGTGAAACGGAAAAGAAACGTGATTGGGGGCGTGAAAAAGCAAGACTTTTAAAAAGATATGGATGACAGGACTGGTTTGTATGTCCTTTATTATAACGCTTTTAAGAAGATGTCAGCAGTGATCGAGATATGTTTTTGCTGCTTCGAAAATCTGATGGAACATGGCATCCGTTAAGCGACCAGTGTTAGTATTATAGCGTGAACAGTGATAACTTGAGAAGATGCGTAATCTGCCGATGTTGTTTATTTGTCCGTGTCCAAAGGGATGGGCTAGAATTTTTGCATTGAGGGCACGAAGTGTTGAATGATGTGCAATGGTACCGAGGGTGATAACAGCTTTAAGTTTGGGAAGATTTGTTAAAAGAGGTGAAAAGAAATATCGGCAAGTGTTAATTTCTGCACTAGTAGGTTTATTTTCTGGGGGGACACAACGAACTGAATTCACAATTGCCGTATCAATCAGTTCAAGGGTGTCATCAGCTCTTTCTTCAAATGTTCCTTGGGCAAAACCGAACTTTTTCAAAGTAGAATAAAGCAGGTATCCAGCATAATCACCAGTAAACGGGCGTCCAGTTCGATTTGCGCCGCGTAATCCAGGAGCAAGACCGACAATGAGAAGACGTGTTGTCTCTGCCCCTTTATAGGGAAAGAATGGACGCACAGGAGCATTATGCCAGCTCGGTTCTTTTACACGCCAGTCAGAGATAAATTTGTGTAAACGTGGGCATAAATTGCAGTTTTGCGGTGGTTCTGGGCAAAGCGATGTTAATTGGTTATTCATGTGAGAAGCTATCAATCATTTTATAGACATTTTTCCAGTTTTTTATAAGCTTTATGACCGATTGTGTCTTTGTAAACAACCTATAATAATAAATCACGCGCTCTTCTTTTAAGAGAGTTTAACAGAAAATCATTGGCCGGTTATTTTACAAAGAGAAGCACTCTTTTAGTGATGTATTCGATGAATTAAGGTGTTAATGGGATAAAAACCCTTTATTCTGAATAAATATTTTATCATAAAAAGTGTACATAAAACTGTTGTGATTTACGCAGGAACTTTTAAGAATTTAGAATGGTTGATATTCCCTATATTAAAGACAAAGTCTCTAAAGCGAGTCATTTTGTCAAATGAGGGGAGTTCTTTTTTGAATAAGCTTTTCTTGAATTTTTTTAAGTGGTACTGATAATGATCTCAAAGAGGTTATGCGCTTTTTATAAAGCTTCCAAGAATTTTCTTTAATAAGCTTTTGAATAAAAAATATTAAAGTTTGTGTTGTTTTTCTTGTGTTTTATTTTGATTATTGTATATATTTGATACTCGTTATGAAATTTTTAATCTTTAAGAAAGAGGCATAAATGGCCCGTGTAACGGTAGAAGATTGTATTGATAAAGTCGATAATCGTTTTGAATTGGTGCTTTTAGCTGGACATCGGGCGCGTCAAATTTCACAGGGTGCCCAGATTACGGTTGATCGTGATAATGATAAAAATCCCGTTGTTGCTTTGCGTGAAATAGCAGAGGAAACGCTCTCTCCTGCTGATTTGAAAGAGGATCTTATTCATTCGTTGCAAAAGCATGTGGAAGTAGATGAGCCAGAAATGGCAAGCGAATTTATCACTCATTCAAGTGAAACTGAAAGTGTTTTGGGTACTTCTTCGGAAGAAGAGAGAGGTTCATTCGATCATATGTCTGAAGAGGAGCTTTTAGCAGGTATCGAAGGTTTGGTTGTTCCAGAGAAGAGTGACGATTATTAATTGCGGCAATTTATATTATCGAGAGCGGGTATACGTTGTCATGCGAGAGCGGTTATTTTTTGGTCTTTTATTGATGAAATCTTCATGTTTAATAAGGTTAGGTTTGTAAAAAGATAAAGGATATGCTCGTATGATGCGTCAGTGTGAGCTTGTTGGGCGTGTTCAACGTTACAAGTCTGACGTGGATGAGGCTCTTTTAAATAGGGCCTATGATTATGCAATGCGCAAGCATGGTCACCAAAAGCGTGCTTCGGGGGATCTTTATTTTTCTCATCCTTTAGAAGTTGCTGCTATTTTAACGGATATGCGGTTGGATGAAGCAACAATTGCCGTTGCCCTTTTGCATGATACAATTGAAGACACAAGTGCTACACGGGCTGAAATTGATCAGCTTTTCGGCTCTGAAATTGGTAAATTGGTTGAAGGGCTAACAAAGCTTAATAAGCTTGATCTTGTATCGAAGAAGGCAGTACAGGCGGAGAATCTCCGCAAACTTCTTATCGCCATTTCTGATGATGTTCGTGTTCTTTTAGTGAAACTTGCTGATCGTCTTCATAACATGCGTACCCTTGGTGTTATGCGTGATGAAAAACGTCAACGAATTGCTGAGGAAACCATGGATATTTATGCGCCACTTGCGGGGCGTATGGGTATGCAGGATATGCGCGAGGAGTTAGAAGATCTCTCTTTCTTTTATTTAAATCCAGAAGGGTATCGTACGATTACTAATCGACTTTCTGAATTATCAAAGCGTAACCGTGATTTACTTTCTAGGATTGAAAATGAACTAACAAAACTTTTTTCCGAAAATGGCATTAAAGCAGATGTTAAAAGCCGTCAAAAAAAATCTTATTCCGTCTTTCGCAAAATGGAAAATAAGGCGTTATCTTTTGAACAATTATCCGATATTTTTGGATTTCGGGTTATTGTTGAAACAGTGAATGATTGTTATCGTGCTCTTGGTGTTATTCATACTACTTGGCCCATGGTACCTGGTCGTTTTAAAGATTATATTTCTATTCCGAAACAGAATGATTATCGTTCCATTCATACAACGATTGTAGGGCCTTCGAGGCAGCGGGTAGAGCTACAGATTAGAACTGCTGCTATGGATGAAATTGCAGAATACGGTGTTGCTGCACATTCTATTTATAAAGATCACGGTTCTAATCATTCGACTTCGAAGTTATCGAATGAGACCAATGCTTATGCATGGTTACGCCAAACAATTCAATCTTTGTCGGATGGAGATAATCCAGAGGAGTTTTTAGAACATACAAAGCTTGAGCTTTTTCAAGATCAAGTTTTTTGTTTTACTCCAAAAGGCCAATTAATTGCCTTTCCAAAAGGCGCTACCCCTATTGATTTTGCTTATGCAGTCCATACCGACATTGGTGATTCTTGTGTTGGAGTGAAAATCAATGGTCGTATTATGCCTTTAATGACAAAGTTAAAAAATGGTGATGAAGTTGATATTATACGTTCACAAGCTCAAATTCCACCAGCAGCGTGGGAATCTCTTGTTGTAACAGGTAAAGCACGCTCAGCCATTCGTCGAGCCACCCGCACAGCAGTGCGCAAGCAATATTCAGGGTTGGGATATCGTATACTCGAACGTTCGTTTGAATATATGGGAAAACAATTTTCAAAAGACGTTCTTAAGCAAGTTTTGCCACGTTTGGCACATAAAGATGTGGAAGATGTATTGGCTGCTGTTGGGCGTGGTGAATTGCCTTCGGCTGATGTGATTAAAGCGGTTTATCCTGATTATCAAGATCACCGTGTGGTCCAAAAGTCCTCTTTTAAACCTGGAGAAGAGGGTTGGTTTAACATTGAAAATGCTCAAGGTATGATTTTCAAAGTTCCAGAAAATGAAAAGGATTCAACGACAGAGAAGCATCAATCCAAAGCATTACCTATTCGAGGGACCCGTGGAGATATTCCTGTACGATTTTCTCCTGAAGGGGCAGTGCCAGGAGATCGGATTGTTGGTATTATGCAACCAGGGGCGGGGATCGTTATTTATCCGATACAGTCCTCGGCGTTGATGGCATATGATGATCAGCCTGAGCGATGGATTGATATCCGTTGGGATATTGATGCTCAAATGAGTGAACGTTTTCCTGCTCGGATTAATATTTTGGCTGTTAATAGTCCCGGTTCTTTGGCTGAAATTACGCAAGTGATTTCTGCTAATGATGCAAATATTCAAAATTTATCTTTTATCCGGACAGCACCGGATTTCACAGAAATTATGATTGATCTGGAAGTGTGGGATTTAAAACATTTGAATCGTATTTTTTCTCAGTTAAAAGAGGCCGGTTCGGTGAATACAGTAAGGCGAGTTCATGGATGAAAAAGGAAGATTTTGCAGTGAATACACAAGATGTGATTGATATTTTTAAGCAAGCAGAGGCTATTTTAGAAGGGCATTTTATTTTAACATCAGGCCGTCATAGTGCTACTTATATGCAGAAGGCAAAAGTGTTTATGCACTCTGATTTGACGGAGAAGTTATGTCGTGGATTGGCTGAAAAAATCAAAAAATCTGTCGAGGGAGAAATTGATTATGTAGTTGGTCCCGCAATTGGTGGTCTTATTCCTTCCTATGAAACGTCACGTCATCTTGGTATTCCTTCTCTTTGGGTAGAGCGTGTAAATGGCATATTTGAGCTGCGTCGTTTTGAAATCAAGAAAGGCGCACGGGTTGTCATTGTTGAGGATATTGTGACAACAGGTCTTTCTATTCGTGAAACGATTGAGGCTCTGGTGACAGCAGGAGCAGATGTATTGGCGAGCGCATGTATTCTTGATCGTTCTGGCGGTAAGGTTGATGTCGGAGTTCCGTTGATTTCACTTGCTGAATATGAGATAGCATCTTATGCTAGTGATGCTCTTCCTGCTGAACTTGCCGCACTTCCAGCGGTCAAGCCAGGAAGTCGAAATATTTAATTGTCTTTCTATTTTTTTGCACAAAAGCTTGGAGGAGTTAATTTGAATTATACGGATTGTTTTATTATCAAAAAATATATATTAAGAATCATATGCTTTTTCGTCGTCGAGAACCAATAGATTTTGTACAGCGTATTCGACTTTGGTTATGGCCACGTCGTTCATTTTCTCGCTCGTTTTGTTACATACGTAAACGCATTTTGCGTATATCAGCAACGCCCCATAAAGTTGCTTTGGGGTTTGCTATAGGCATTTTTTTAGCGTGTTCGCCTCTCTTTGGCATGCATATCGTTTTGGCGATATTTTTTTCTTGGATCTTGCGCGCAAATTTTGCCGCAGCGATTATTGGTACGATTTTTTCTAATCCCCTTACATTTTTGCTGATTATTATGGCTGATTATAAGGTGGGCTCTTTCTGCTTATCACTTTTTAGTAATGTAAATGAGATTTCTCTTTCTCAAATTCGTGCTCTGTTTGATGGTTTGACGCTTTCAAATTCTTCTCTTCTTTTCAAGGGTGCATGGCAATCAATCATGAGACCAACGATCTTAGGCGGTACTCTTTTAGGTTCTATTTTTGGGAGTTTATCTTATATAGGTGCTTACAGAGCAATCACTCGCTTTCAACAAAAAAGATACCAGCAGATTACAAAAAAAAGCGTTTGTGGCAAGAAAATTCCGGTGATATTTTATGATTGTTGGTCTTGGCAGTGATCTGATTGATATAAGACGTATTGAGAGAATGTTGTCTCGTTATGGCGATCGTTTTATCCAACGTATCTTTACAGATATTGAACGGAACAGATCTGAAAATTTTCCCAAAAAATCTTCTTCTTACGCCAAAAGATTTGCTGCTAAAGAGGCGTGTGCTAAAGCTTTAGGCACAGGAATCGCTTACGGTGTAAATTGGAAAGATATGGGGGTGATCAATTTGCCATCTGGAAAACCAATTATGAAATTAACAAATCGTGCGCAAATACAACTTCAAAAGTTATTGCCTTCTTATCACGATGCTGTCATTCATCTTAGCATGACGGATGATTTTCCTTGGGCGCAAGCATTTATTATTATCGAAGCACTTCCACGTGGATAGGTTTCGTGGGAGATTGTACTTTTGCTATTTGAAACATTATGATAAACAAAGTTATATTTGTGATGGGAAGGCAGTTGATGATGATTCAGAAAGAGAAAATGCATAAGAATAAAGAAAAGAACGGAGTTCTTGAATTTATTTTCGTTTTGATACAGGCTTTGTTGTTAGCAGCGTTTATTCGTACACTTTTTTTCCAGCCTTTCAGTATTCCTTCTGGTTCTATGCGTCCTACTTTGCTAGTGGGAGATTACCTGTTTGTTTCTAAGTATGCCTATGGGTATTCTCGTTTTTCTATGCCTTTTTCTCCTCCTCTTTTTTCCGGACGTATCTTCGCATCTCAACCTCAGCGTGGAGATGTTGTTGTTTTTCGTTTACCGAGTAATCCGGATATTGATTATATCAAACGTGTTGTTGGGCTGCCCGGTGATCGTATACAAGTTCGTCAAAGCGTCCTTTATGTTAATGATGAACCGGTTGTACGCCACTTTTTGGGCAAGATTGAAAATTCTGATATAACAGAGGTTGATTATCCTGTTGATGTTTATCGCGAAACAATGCCAAATGGTGTTAGCTACGATACACTTGATTTAGCTTTTATACCGAAAGTTGATGACACAAAGGTCTTTGAAGTGCCACAGGGTCATTATTTTATGATGGGTGATAATCGTGACAATTCAGACGATAGTCGTTTGGATGTGGGATATGTTCCAGAAGAAAATCTTATTGGTCGAGCAAGTGTGATTTTTTTCTCTATCAGTAATGGTTCAAGTGCTTGGCAGATTTGGCGTTGGCCATTTGATGTGCGTTGGAATCGTTTATTTTCTCTTATTAATACTGTTCATGATTTGCCGCTTATCAAGCAAGGAATCAATAATGAAGCTTCCAATGATTGATCAGCTTGAAAAGCTAACGGGGCATTACTTTAAAAATAAAGAGAAATTAAAAAAAGCGTTAACACATTCAAGTGTACAAGATTCAGAACAGGGAAATTATGAAAGACTGGAATTTCTAGGTGACCGGGTTCTTGGGCTTTTGATTGCAGAAATGCTGTATCAATTTTTTCCCCAGGCCAGTGAAGGTGAATTGTCGGTGCGTTTAAATGGTTTGGTGAATGCGCAGACATGTGCTGATATTGCGCTAGAAATGGGATTGCCTAGTATGATCCATGTTGGTTTTGAAATGAAAAACTTAAAGGGTCGCAGGCTGACAAATATGTATGCTGATGTGATTGAAGCTTTGATTGCTGTAATGTATCTTGAGGGGGGATTGGAGAGTGTTCGCCCCTTTATTCAAAGATATTGGCAAAGTCGAGCAAAGCAGATGGAAGCTGGCCGGCGTGATGCCAAGACACAGTTACAGGAATGGGCGCATGTACAAGGTGGTGTACAACCACATTATCAGGTTGTAAAACGTTCTGGTCCAGATCATGACCCTGTTTTTATGGTAGAGGTAAGCATTCCTGGTTTTGCGTCTGAAATTGGACAAGGAAATTCTAAACGATGTGCTGAAAGAATGGCAGCTGAAAAAATTTTACGACGAGAAGGCATATGGGAAACAATGGAAAAAGCGGATCATGAATGACGTTATGAAAACGCGTTCTGGTTTTGTTGTCCTCATTGGAATGCCTAACGCTGGGAAGTCAACATTGGTGAATCAGTTAGTTGGAACGAAGGTTTCAATTGTAACGCATAAGGTGCAAACGACGCGAACTTTAATCCGAGGTATTGTCATTCATGATGACGCGCAAATTATATTGATTGACACACCAGGTGTTTTTTCTCCTCATAAGCGGTTAGAGCGCGCGATGGTGTCCGCTGCTTGGGGAGGTGCTAAGAATGCTGATGTCCTGTTAGTTCTGATTGATGCTCAGAATGGTCTTTCGGATGAAGTTTGTAAGATGTTAGATATTGTAGCGAATATGAAACAAGATAAAATTCTTGTTCTTAATAAGATTGATACAGTTGCTAAGTCATCCCTTTTAGCCTTAACAGCTGAGATTAATGAACACGTAAAGTTTTTGCAAACATTTATGATTGCAGCTCTCAATGGCTCTGGTTGCAAGGATTTGCTTCATGCGCTAAGCGCAATGATGCAGGAAGGACCATGGTATTATCCAGAAGATCAAATTTCAGATATGCCTATGCGTCAGCTTGCTGCTGAAATTACTCGTGAAAAGCTTTTTCTTCGTCTCCACGACGAACTTCCTTATTCTTCAACAGTTGAGACAGAAAACTGGGAAGAGCGCCGAGATGGTTCAGTTAAAATTCATCAGGTTATCTATGTCGAGCGTGATAGTCAGAAAAAAATTGTTCTAGGAGCGAAAGGCGATACAATTAAAGCAATTGGTCAGGCAGCACGCAAAGAATTGATGGAAATCATGGATCAGAAAGTTCACCTGTTTCTCTTTGTGAAAGTGCGTGATAATTGGGATAGCGATCCAGAACGTTATCGTGAAATGGGACTAGATTTTTAAAATAACATGAAATGGAAAGAACAAGCTATTATTCTTGGTAGACGCCAATATGGTGAAACAAGTGTTATTCTTGAAGTAATGACACGTCAGCATGGGCGTCATATGGGAGTAGTAAAAGGAGGACGTTCGCATCGTATGGCGGCTCTTCTTCAACCTGGAAATTTTGTAGAGGCTGAATGGTGGGCACGTTTAGATGAACATTTAGGACTTTTTCGCCTTGAAGCGCTTGATTTACATGCTGCGCGATTAATTCTTTTACCAGAGGCACTTTATGCTTTGCAGTTAATCGCTTTCCATTTGCGTCTTCTTCCTGAGCGTGATCCGCATCCTATTTTATATGATATTTTACATCTGTTTATACAGAATTTTGATGAGCCGTTTATAAACGCTGAATTGCTTGTACGTTTTGAAATGCGATTTCTTGAAGAACTTGGCTTCGGTCTGGATTTATCTCGTTGTGCTGCAACAGGTCGCTTAGAAAAACTTTGTTATGTATCGCCAAAATCAGGACGTGCTGTATGCGAGGAAGCAGGGCACCCTTGGAGGGAAAAGCTCTTAAATTTACCCCAGTTTCTTGTGCAAAGAACTATTCGTCCTGTTGATTTTAGTGACATAAAGAATGGATTTATTCTAACAGGTTTCTTTTTAATGCGTCATATCTGGGAACCACGAAGTATAAAACAGCCATCGGTGCGTATAAGTTTGCTTCAATTATTTGAACGGCGATTCCGTATGCAAGCATTCATTTGTTGATTTGAAGATAATAAATAGAGTGTGAAAATATCGATCTTAAAAACAATTTCTGAGGAGTGTGTTGCAGAAGGACGATGAGTAGGACTTTCGATTGGTTCTGTCGAAATAGATGGGTAGTACATGTTCGGATGTGAGCATAAGTTTATTGATTTGAAAAAATAAATAGAAAATGAAGATGAGAGTCTTAAAAACAATTCCTGAAGTACGCCAATGTCTCATAGAAGAACGTCGTCTGGGATTTTCGATTGGTTTTGTTCCAACTATGGGAGCATTGCATAAGGGGCACCTTGCATTAGTACAGCAAGCAAGGGCAATGTGTGATCGAATATTGGTTTCTATTTTTGTTAATCCCAAGCAATTTGGTCCTCATGAGGATTTTGATAAATATCCGAGAGATTTAGAGGGCGATTGTGCTTTGTTAAAAGAAGCAGGTGTTGAATATGTTTTTGCACCTTCTGTAGAGGAAATGTGGCCACCTGGAAATGAGACAATTGTAAAGGTAGAGAAATTGTCACATATGTTGATAGGGAAGTTGCGTCCAGGGCATTTTTATGGTGTGACCAGCGTTGTTGCGAAGCTTTTTAACATTGTTCAGCCAGATAAGGCTTTTTTTGGAGAAAAAGATTTTCAACAGATTTCGATTATTCGTCGTATGGTTGAAGATTTAGCTTTTCCTATTGAAATTGTTGGAGTGCCTACTTTACGCGAAGCAGATGGTTTAGCAAGTTCTTCCCGTAATCAATTTTTAACATTAGAAGATCGTAAAGCGGCAAAAATTATTCCTGAAAGTGGTAACGCTGCTGAAAATCTCTATCGCCAAGGAGAACGTTCGGTTGATAAATTATGCAAAATTGTGCGGGATACTTTACAGCAAGAATCGCGCGCGATCATTGAAGCAATAGATTTTCGGGATATGAAAACTTTATCTATTGTGAAGGGAAGGTTGAATAAACCCGCAGTTTTATTACTAACTGTCCGCTTTGGTGATGTTAGGCTTATTGATCAATATATATTGCAATAGAAGGGCTAAAAATGAGTATTCATAAGACTGCAAAGCGTATTACTGCTTCTGAAATACGATCAAAAAAAGGGCAAGAACCAATAGTTTCTTTAACGGCTTATCAGGCTTACAATGCGCGGATTGCTGATCCTTATTGTGATTTTCTTTTAGTTGGTGATAGCGTTGGTATGGTTGTGCATGGGTTTGAGACAACGCTTCCAGTAAGTGTGGATATGATGATTTTGCATGGGCAGGCGGTTATGCGTGGGGCTAAGAGGGCTCTTGTTGTTGTTGATATGCCTTTTGGTTCTTATGAAGAAAGTCCAGAACAGGCTTTTTCCAATGCATCGCGTATTCTTGCAGAAACAGGGTGTGGTGCAGTAAAACTTGAAGGTGGTGTTTATATAGCAGAAACGATAGACTTTTTGTGTAAACGCGGTATCCCAGTTATGGGACATATCGGTCTTACACCCCAAGCTGTGAATTGTTTTGGTGGTTTTAAGACACAAGGGCGCAGTGAAAGGAATTGGCAACAGATTGAAATGGATGCGGCGGCGATTGAGGAGGCTGGTGCTTTTGCTGTTGTTGTGGAAGGGGTTGTAGAACCATTAGCAGTAAAACTTACACAGATGCTTTCTATTCCTACCATTGGTATTGGTGCATCTAATCAGTGTGATGGGCAGATATTGGTAATGGAGGATATGTTAGGTTATGGCACTTGGATACCTAAATTTGTACGCCGGTATGGTATGCTCGAACAGGAGGTAGAAACGGCGATCAAGAATTATGCGGATGATGTTAAATCACGTGCTTTTCCATGTGATTCAGAGGTTTATAAGCTCAAACAAAAGTTAGGTTAAGACGAAAACTTTGCCAGAGAATGCTTAAGTTATAAGAAGATTAATAGAAACGGATATTTCTTTTATAGGAATTTTTCTTCTACTTAGGTTTTGTGCAACTAAGCCCAAGATTTGATCAAATTGGATGCTAGTAACATTTCACTTGTAAGGAACAATCTGTTATCAGAGAGAAGTATCACCTTCGCCAAAGATTGGTAACGGATTTGGCGTTTATTTGAAGATAATTCTCTCAGATGCATGTGATGGTTTCAAAACTTTATTTTGTTGAAAAAGTTGATTTTATTTAAAAATAGGGAGATTTTTTCTTTTACTTCTGAGATGAATGATGTTTGGTCGCTTCATTTATGAAAAATGACGTAGCATCCCTAATGTTATAGAAACTAGTACCAGAAAGGGATTTGGCATCCAGTTTTGGAAGAGTATATGAAGAACTATAGACGTAGACTATGATAGTAAAATTGTAAGGGCTGATATCGTCTTTCCTGTTCTCACATCCTTGTTCTTGCAGACTATCGATTGTGCAATAGCCTATCAAGAAGGTCAGTATGAGAGAGAAGATTTTGTAAGACATAAACTAAAAATTTGATCCATAAGAGTCATGTTGTGTAGGATGGTTTGAGAAAAATTTTACGTTTTTGTCTCTACTTTGGTAGAACTGAAATGCTATAATCAGAACAGTTGAGCTTGTTAAATGGGGTGAAAATACATAAGTTATTGCTGATAATAGTTATATTAAAAATGTATATAAGATATTGTTTTATAAGTATAATTAATCTTTTTCATGTTGGGTAAGATCCCCTGATACTATAAGGTTTTCTCATTTCAAATCCGTTTATGTTGAATCAATCAAAACCATTCACTTGCACGTCAAAAGCGGGGTTTGTGTGGGAATAAAATTATTTAGAAAGGAATAAAAATTCTTTTTATGAACCATCTCAATGCAAGGATTGTAGCAACATAAGGAGCTGGAAAAGAGAATGATAGTGTCGGATTACTCCTTCATAAGTGGTAAAGATGGCAGTGCTCAAGAGATTTTACGTTACACCATTCATGAGCGCCCCGTGAAATGGGTGGTGGGCGCTTTGAGGGATGTTTCTTTAAAACAAGCGCGTGTATTGGCAACACAATGGCGTTCTGTTTTGCTGAGGGGCATAGCTCGATTAAAGAATGCGATAAAAAAAAGCGTAAAGGCAATGTGTATGAACAGAAGGGATGAAAAAGTAGGACTATGCTTTTGTTCTTCTTTTTTCTTATGGGATTTCTATATTTACTCTTCAATCATTTTCTGGCTAAGAGAAGTAAGGTGCACAGAAACTAATTTGATTTATTAGTTTATTTATGGGATTCATATAATAGCGAATGGGATCATAGCTTTTCTGCGGTGTTGTGGAGAGCGTATGGTAGCGAGTGAGTATTTGAGTTCAGCACTGTTTTGCGCCATTTATCGAATACATTCCTCTCAGGACAAAAATTCTTTTCATAAGCTAAATGCAAAGAGTTGTTTATACGAAGCGTAACGATTTAATATACACAGTGTTTTTTGAATATTCTTTCCTATAAAAGTAAAGATGATGTTCTATGAAATTTATAGAGAATTACATGAAGACTTTTACATATATCAAAAGATTCAAATCATGGAGTTAAGATACTATGGAGTGTTTTACTTGTAACAAAAGATAAATAATCAAAAACGATATCAATGTGACCTCTCGATATCAAAATCATGAAAACGTTTTAAAAAAGCGTTCTCAATTTTCTGTGTCGAGCATGGTTGCAAATTGAGTCCTTCGGGTGAGATATTATCCGGGTGACCGAAATAGCGAATAGCTTCTTCTGTATTAAATCCGGCAAGAGCGATAGATTCGTGGAATGCAGCAATGCGGTCAGCTTGTTTGATTTTTTTTAAGAGCTTTTGAGAGGGATCAACGGGGAGAGAAAAGCGCATATGGATAGCATCTTGGATACGTTTTTCGATGAGTTCATATTGTTTTCCTATAACAGCTTTAAAGGGTGAAATTATATCACCGATGACGTATTCTGGTGCATCATGAAGAAGAGCACAGAGGCATTCATTGCTCTGCGATTGCGGAAAAAGTTTCTGAAATATTTGTTCTACCAAGAGTGAATGTTGTGCAACAGAATAGGCATATTCTCCTTGTGTTTGACCATTCCAACGTGCAACACGCGCCAGTCCATGGGCAATATCTTCAATTTCGATATCAAAAGGAGAAGGGTTGAGAAGATCAAGCCGCCGACCCGAAAGCATTCTTTGCCAAGCGCGTGCTTCTCCATTTTGTGATAAATGAACTTTAGCCATTAATGCGTTTCCACGGTGCTTTCAGGGAAGGTAAAATTCATATTTTCAGCAATTCTTATAGTGACGGGAATATCTTTTACTGTAAAGGGGATATTATTATCCATCGCATCTTTAACGTGGTCAATACGCATTAAAGCGAGAGCTTCATTTGCAGCACATGTTCCTAAAGAACCAAGAATTTTTGTTTCTGCTTCAATGTTGGAACCTGGAGTTAATTCATGTGGACTTTTTATGAGTAAAATACGGCGCCGTGCTGCACGCCGATGATGCATTCGTGAGACAACTTCTTGTCCGATATAGCACCCTTTGTTAAATGCTAATCCGTTAATTTGATCATAATTAATATCATGGGGAAAGACTTTACCTATTTCATAGTCTTTATCACTTTCAGCAATTGCATAACGGACACGCAATCGATTCCAATTGTCATGATATTCTGGAGTCAAAAAGGGTGTTTCACCATAGATTCGTATTATTTTTTCTTTTGTTGGAAACCGTTTATCAATAAAACTTGAATCAAAATTGGAAGTATCTGTTTCATTTTTCCAAAAAACTGTAACAAGTTCTTGGAATGGTTGCATAATTTCTACTTTTGTGCGTAGCTTATAGAGAAGCAGGCGCTTGTAGAGAGTATCAGATAAAGATGAAGAAATATCAATAAAATAGCCGTCATCTCTTTTGCCGATGAGAAAATCAACAACAACCTTTCCTTGTGGGGATAAAAGGACTCCAGGAAAAATTTCTTGTGGACCGATTTTTTTGACATCTGTTGTGATAAGGGATTGCAGAAAATGTGTTGCTTCTTCACCCGTAACTTTAATAATGTTACGGTTTTTAAAGCGAATGGCATTTGGCTTTTCGATCATGGTTCTTGCCTTTCTGCTTAAAGTTACATAATCGATGAACAAGGGAACATTGAAAGAGTACGATCATGTTTAAAACATTTGATACAATTTTTAAAGGCGCAACAGTTGTAAATCATGACGGAAGTAGCAAACGTGATATTGGTGTCACGAATGGTCGTATTGCTGAAATTGGTGATCTTACACGTACGTCTGCTGGGGAGGTGATTGACTGTACAGGGCTCCATATTTTGCCTGGTATCATTGATAGCCAAGTTCATTTTCGTGAGCCGGGTAATGAACATAAAGAGGATTTGGAAAGTGGATCTCGTGCTGCGGTTTTGGGGGGAGTGACAGCAGTTTTTGAAATGCCTAATACTGATCCATTGACAACATCGGAAGAAACATTGACTGATAAGGTAAAACGCGGATTTCACCGGATGCATTGTGATTTTGCATTTTGGGTTGGGGGAACACGTGAAAACGTACATCAATTGGCTGAGTTGGAAAGACTTCCTGGTGCTGCCGGAATTAAAGTTTTCATGGGGTCTTCTACGGGTGATCTTTTAGTGGATGATGATGAAAGTGTCCGTCTTATTTTGAAAAATATACGCCGTCGAGCGGCTTTTCATTCTGAAGATGAAGCAAGGCTTAAAGAGCGTAAAATGTTACGTATTGAAGGGGATGCATCATCACATTCGGTTTGGCGTGATGAGGTTGCAGCATTAAAATGTACGCAACGCTTGGTGAAAATCGCGCATGAAATAAAGGCGCGTATCCATATTTTACATCTTTCTACTGCGGAAGAAATTAATTTTTTGAAAAATCATAAGGATATCGCAACAATTGAAGTCACGCACCATCATTTGACTTTAACGTCTGATGATTATCAGCAATTGGGCACGTTGATTCAGATGAATCCACCTATCCGTGAGAGTCACCACCGTGAAGCTCTTTGGTACGGTGTTCAGCAGGGTATTATCGATATTTTAGGTTCTGATCATGCGCCCCATACGCTTGAAGAAAAGCTTCAAGCTTATCCTTCTTCACCTTCAGGGATGACAGGTGTGCAGACAACAGCAGCAATTATGTTAACCCATGTCAATGCAGGGAAGATATCTCTTGAACGTTTTGTTGATCTCACGTCTCATGGCCCCAGTCGTATTTTTGGTATAAGTTGTAAAGGACGCCTTGCTGTTGGATATGATGCGGACTTAACTATTGTTGACCTTAAACGGGAAGAGATTATGACAAATGCATTGATTGGTTCACGCGCGGGTTGGACACCTTATGATGGTAAAAAGGTTAAAGGTTGGCCCGTTGGGACCATTATTCGTGGCATGCGGGTTATGTGGGAAGGTGAAATTGTGACCCCTTCACAGGGACAGCCTGTTAAATTTACGGAAGTTTTGGTGTGAACAGATAAAAATTGAGAGGTTTTATGGGATGATTTTTTGTTTGGAAAAACTTCTCATGATGAATTAGTACCCATAAATAAAAGTCTTTTGCGGATTTGTTTTTTAGCAATTGAAATAGTTCTTTATGTTAGATTTTGTTGATTAGTTCATTTATTTTTTCAATTATTATCATGAATATAGCAAAAATTTAAAGGTTTCCTGTTTTTATAGGCGGTTAATTGCTAAGAGGTGTAAGAAGGTTTTCGGATAAGAATTTTCCTTCTTTAATGTATCGTTGGTTTGCTTCAATTGCTGATTGTGTACAACGATGATAATTTTCTGAAAAAGCACGATAAGTTTCATTAAAGGCTTCATAAAAATAAGCACGTCTTTGTGGAGACGGTTTTTCTGCCTCAATCAGTGCACTCATGTGGTCATACCAGTGGTTTGTTGGAGTACTGCAAAGATTTTGTAGAGAGTGTAGGGCTCCCAAAATTTCTGCCAGTCGTAACAATTTTGCATCATAAGGTGGAGATTGCTGCGCAAAAGTTGGCATTGGAGTTACATAAAATGTTAAAAGAGCAATTTTTATCAATGTATTGCGCATTATTTTATGACTCCATTTGAATAAATTTCTATACAATTACAATCGCAGAGAAAGTCATTTTGTCATTGAGTATATGTTAAAAAATACGGACAAAATGACGTATGCATGATGACGAGCATCGGGACTTATTATAAAATTTAGGGCATAAGAGACAGTAAGGAAAGACTTATGGGAATATTGAAAATTTTTATAAATTTTCGTGTGATTAAAAATTTCAGATTTTTTGTATAAATGCACGTTATTTTTGCTGCATCGAAAATTTCTTTCTCTAAAAGTTTTATCATCAAGAAAGGGGATGAGAGATCTTTATCAAGAAAATGCTTTTGCTTGATCAAATAAAAATAAGGATTGTTATTTGTGATAAATGATGGAGAAAATCTATAAAGTGGAGCAGTGATGAAAATTTCCATAAAATGAAAAAGTTTGAATCTCAATCTACATAAGACAATGATTTTGGGTAAGCTTTATTTTGAAAAGCGGCGAGTAATATCGCTAACGGAGTATAAGGATGAAAGAGCTGCGATTTTATAATACGCTTACACGTAAAAAAGAGAATTTTATACCAATAAATGAAAAGAGAGTGCGCCTTTATGTTTGTGGTCCAACAGTTTATGATTACGCGCATATAGGGAACGCACGTTCTGTCATTGTTTTTGATATTTTATTCCGCTTATTACGCCATATCTATGGCAAAGAGCACGTTATATATGCCCGTAATATTACAGATGTAGATGATAAGATTAATGCACGTGCAGCTTATGAATATCCAGAATTAGCGCTAAACGATGCTATTCGCCAATTAACGCAGCTCACATATACTCAATTTCAGCAAGATACAATGGCACTTGGTTGTCTCAAGCCAACTAGTGAACCGCGCGCAACCGATCATTTAGAGGAGATGCGTTCTTTAATTGAAAGATTACTTGAAAAGGGGCACGCTTATAAAGCGGCAAATCATGTTTTATTTTCAGTAAGCAGTATAAAGAATAATCCCCATTATGGGTCATTTGCAAAACGTTCATTAGGTGAAATGAGAGCAGGGGCACGTGTTGATGTTGCAGCTTATAAAAGGGAGGAGATGGATTTTGTTTTATGGAAGCCATCTGCTGAAGGGGAACCAGGTTGGACATCGCCGGCAGGAATTCCTGTTTTGGGGCGTCCGGGGTGGCATATTGAATGTTCAGCAATGTCCATGGCAAAGCTATTAGCACCCTATGGCGGTGGTTTAACATGTGATGATCCAACAGCGAATGTTTTTGATATCCATGGTGGTGGACTTGATTTGATTTTTCCTCATCATGAAAATGAGATTGCACAAAGTTGTTCAGCTTTCGGGACTGAGCGCATGGCTAATCTTTGGATGCATAATGGTTTTTTGCAAATTGAAGGCAAGAAGATGTCTAAAAGCCTTGGCAACTTCATCACCATTCGTTCCATTTTAGAGGGTGATTTTTTTGAATTCAATGATATTTTGACAAATGAAATGAAACAAAATTGGGCTGGTTTATCTGCTCGTTTTTCGATGTTACAAACGCATTATCGTGAACCGTTAAATTGGACCGCTCAGCGTTTAAGGCAATCCAGTAGCGAATTGTATCGTTGGTATGAGTTGCTTCGTTGTGAAAAGAAGGAGATAGAGAAGAAGAATGAAGTTATTGATGACTCTTTGATAAATGCACTTAGTGATGACCTCAACACTCCTAAAGCACTTACTCTTTTACGAAAATTTTATAAACAAGGGAATGTTGTTGCTCTTGCAAATGGGATGAATTTATTTGGACTCTTGCGGCGAGAATGGGTTAGGGATGGAGGATGCCCATTATTTATGAGAAAAACTGCTCTTGATGCAAAATTTATTGATCAGCGCATTGCCGAAAGGTTGCAACTTATCCATAATAAAGAGTGGACAGCTGCGGATATAATTCGTGATAAGCTTGCAGCCGAGGGGATTATCTTAAAAGATATCAAGGATCCACAAACTGGTGAGCGTACGACTCTGTGGGAAATAAAACGGTTCTGAGTCTCGAATTCTAGCAAGCAGCTTTCATAACTCAGGGAGGAAGCTTGATGGAATTTTTATCTTATTATGGATATGTTGCACTTAAATTGGTTGTAGGCCTTGTTGCCTTCCTCTTAATTTTAAGAACGACAGGTCGTAGTAGTCTTAGACAAATGACACCGGTTGATTTGGTAAGCAATTTTGTGATGGGGAGTATCATTGGGGGTGTTATTTATAATCAAAATATCAGTATCATTCAATTATTGCTTGTCTTATTCACTTGGCAAACTTTGATTACCTCTCTTAATGTATGGGGACGCCATTCAGTCTTTTTTCGTCATCTTGTTATGGGGCGGAGTATTGCATTAGTTTTAGATGGTATTTTTCAAATGGATGAGATTAAGAAGTTGGGTATCAATGTAAATGATTTAATTACAATGTTACGTATTAAAGGTTGTAATTTACATGAAGCAGCTTTTGTTCGTTTGGAGACCAATGGCGACTGTACTGTTATTAAAAAAGAAGAGGGAAAAAAGTCTACCATTTTAGTGCAAAGTGGCGAAATTCTCGATGATGGTCTTAAAGAGATCGGTAAATCGAAGAAATGGCTGCAAGCCGAATTGAAAAAAAAGCATGTAAAGGTTGAAAATTTATTTGCAGCAGAGTGGTATGAGAAGAATACAGATCAAAAGAATAAATCCTCTCAAGGATTATTTCTTGTCCCTTTTTCAAAAACAGTCTAGCCTAAAACTATTAAGCAGTATAGTTTACGACAAGCGTATAGAAAAAGAGTATAACCTGTAAACGACAAGAGGGGGAAATATTATGATACTTGCTGAATGGATGACAGAGAAGTCAGGGTTTTATGAAACATAATAAAATGGTAAAAACTGTCTCGTCAGATACAGGACAAACTCTCCGTACGCTTTATAATTTATGGCCTTATATGTGGCCGGCAGATCGGCGTGATCTGAAGATACGTGTAATATGGGCGGTATTTTATCTTGTTTTAGCCAAGCTGATTCTCATATCTGTCCCTTATTTCTTTAAATATGCTACGGATGCGCTCGATGTAAGCTTAGATTTCCCTGTATGGTTTCCATCCAGTTGGGTTGTGCCTATCATGCTCGTTTTGGCGTATAATGTCGCACGTATTGTTCAAGCTGGACTAAACCAATTACGAGATGCCCTTTTTGCAATGGTTGGTCAACATGCTATTCGTCGGTTGGCTTATAAGACCTTTGTCCATATTCATGAACTGTCTTTGCGATTTCATTTAGAAAGGCGAACAGGTGGACTATCTCGTGTAATTGAGCGTGGTACGAAGGGAATTGAAGCTATTGTGAGATTTTCAATTCTTAATACAGTGCCAACGGTGTTAGAATTCGCTCTGACGGCATTTGTGTTTTACATAAGCTATGGCTGGCATTATTTTCTTATAGTTGTAATAACAGTTGTTTTATATACGTGGTTCACAATTAAAGCGAGTGATTGGCGTATTCGTATTCGGCAAGAAATGAATACAGCAGATATTGAGGCCAATACACGTGCTGTTGATTCTCTTTTAAATTTTGAAACGGTTAAATATTTTGGCAATGAAACTCTAGAAGCATATCGATTTGATGCTTCTATGGCAGGTTATGAAAAAGCTGCGACAAAAATTTGGACATCTTTAAGCTGGCTGAATTTTGGTCAGTCCGTTATTTTTGGTATTGGAATGACGACCCTGATGTTGATGTCGGCTTACGAAATTTTTCATAAGGCACAAACCTTAGGGGATTTTGTTTTTATTAATGCGTTGTTAATGCAACTTTCTATTCCGTTGAATTTTATTGGTTCAATTTATCGTGATGTTCGACAAGGCTTAACGGATATTGAAGCTATGTTTGATCTTCTCGATGTTCAGCAGGAAATTGGTGATAAATTAGATGCCAAACCATTAGTGGTTAATAATGGGAGCATTCGGTTTAATCAGGTACAATTTTCCTATGATCAGAATCGCCAGATTCTCAAAGATATTGATTTTGAGGTTCCAGGAGGCAAAACCGTTGCAATTGTTGGTCCATCAGGTGCTGGTAAATCGACTATTTCTCGATTACTTTTTCGTTTTTATGATGTTGATGCAGGCTCTATAACAATTGATGGACAAGATATCCGTGATGTCACACAAAAAAGCTTGCGGGAAGCTATTGGTATGGTCCCGCAGGACACAGTGTTATTTAATGATACAATTGCCTATAACATATGCTACGGGCGTCCAAGTGCTACAGAGGAAGAGATGCGCAAAGCTGCTGAAATGGCACAGATATCAAAATTTATTGAGATACTTCCGGAAGGTTTTCAATCTATGGTAGGTGAGCGTGGACTCAAGCTATCAGGTGGTGAAAAACAACGTGTAGCCATTGCACGGACATTATTAAAAGCTCCTCCACTTCTTATTCTTGATGAAGCAACTGCGGCGCTTGATACAGCAACAGAACAAGAAATTCAACAAGCATTGGATATTGTAAGCCGTGGGCGTACAACATTGATCATTGCACATCGTCTTTCTACTGTTATCAATGCTGATGAAATTTTGGTTCTCAAAAATGGTCGTATTATTGAAAATGGAACACATACAGAACTTTTGCGTAAAAAAGGTTTGTATGCTTCAATGTGGAATAAGCAACTTGAAGCATCGCAAGCAGAAGAAAAATTACGTAAAATGCGTGAAAAAGATGAGTTTGGTGTTGTTAATCGTAAAAAATAAGCTGCGTGAAATGATCTTTAGCTTTATAGAAAGTGATTGATTAAGTATAGAAAAAGATGGGAGGAACAAAAAGCTTTATTACTTATTGAATCATATTGATGAATAGGAAATTATATGAGTATTCTACAATCTGTCCATAATAGCTTTGCTCCAATTCATAAAGAGGGTTATCCTTTTATCATAGCTTTTTTTGTTATTTCGCTTATTCTTGGTTGGGTATGGAGTCCTTTGTTTTGGTGTGGTCTTGTCCTCACAGTATGGTGTATATATTTTTTCCGTGATCCAGATCGCGTGGTTCCTTTGAATCCAAATTGGATTATATCTCCTGCTGATGGGCGTATCTCATTTGCAGGGACTTGTATTCCGCCTGAAGAATTGGGATTAGGGAATACAGAAATGATTCGTATTTCTGTGTTTATGGATATTTTTTCATGCCATATCAATCGTATTCCTATAAGTGGTACAGTGGAATCTATTGTCTATCATCCAGGTCGGTTTGCCAATGCTGAGCTTGATAAAGCCAGCCAATTTAATGAGCGAAATGGGCTGGTGATTGGTAGTAAGCATGGTAAAATTGGTGTGGTACAAATAGCTGGAGCAATTGCTCGCCGGATTGTTTGTTGGTCACAAGAAGATGATTCCGTTATTACTGGGCAACGTTTTGGGCTCATTCGTTTTGGTTCTCGTCTTGATATTTATATACCAGCTGAAGTGAAATTGCGTGTTGCAGTTGGTCAGACAGCCATTGCTGGAGAAACAGTTTTAGGCTCTTTTGACGATAAAAGTGCTACAACTGAATTTAGATTTGATTAGGATGAGCAATGAGAAATTTTTCCCTATTTTCCTCATTTAATCCTGAAGGACAGCATGATGATGCTGGAAATCGGTGGCGTTCACCCACACCGATGCGATACATCATTCCCAATATTATTACTATTTTAGCGATTTGCGCAGGGATGAGCAGTATTCGTTTAGCTTTTGAGCACCGCTATGAAGCTGCTATTTTAATGGTGCTTTTGGCAGCCATTTTAGATGGGGCTGATGGTCGCATTGCCCGTTTGATGGATGGGAGTTCATCTTTTGGAGCGCAGATGGATTCTCTTGCCGATGTTGTTAATTTTGGTGTTGCGCCTTCATTGATTGTTTACTCCTTTGTTTTGAATCAAGCTCACCAAGTTGGCTGGGTCGCAGGACTTGTCTATTGTGTTGCTTGTTGTTTGCGTTTAGCACGCTTTAATGTGATGCTGGATAATCCAGATATACCAAAATGGCAGGGAAATTATTTTGTTGGTGTTCCGGCTCCAGCAGGGGCATTATTGCTTTTGTTGCCTATGTATTTAGGAGCGCTTGGTTTGGTACCAAGTTGGAGTTGGGCATTGTTTTTTAGCCTTTATACTGTCATTATTGCTTTTCTTTTGGTCAGTCGTTTACCTGTGTGGAGTGGAAAAACAATTGATCAAAATTTGAGACGCGATATCGTTGTACCGTGTATGCTGGGTATTGTTATTTATGTAGGTTTTCTGGCAACTTATACATGGCACACTTTATTGATCACAGCTGTTAGCTATATGATTTTTCTTCCCTGTAGCTTTGTGGCTTATAATAAACGAGCTGCTTTGGAAGAAAAAAAGACAAATGTTAAAGCTCTTTCAAATTCGTAGAGTTTCATATTTTTTTGTAAGCACATGAGAAATAAAAAGAAATCTAATTCCGGCTGGTCATTTCTATGCTTCATAACAAAGAAAAGCACGCCAGGAATGCTATTCATTCATAAATTTGCTTTTTAAAAAATATTTCTTGCTATTTTCAAATCCACTTTATGGTGATGGGTGTAGAGTAGGGCAAGAATTGATTATGCACTATCCTGTTTACAATTAAAGACACGAAATCCCCACCATCATTCTATTTACCAATTTTCAATGTTATGATTGCTCTTAATTTAGGTGGTTCATGAGAGGTATATTTCCTCTTTTCTCAAAAGACTTTTCTAATTCACTAGAAAAATGAATTATTTGTATAAATCAATTTATTGCTTTAATGAGGTGCATGATAATCCACAAATCGATTTTTCCGCACATTAAAGAGTTTGCCTGTTTCCTTTAAGTCAGGTGAGAATAAATATGCTATTTTTGCTGCAACCTCTTGTGGTGAAGGAAGATTTTGAGGATCTTCTCCAGGCATAGCTTGTGCGCGCATGGTCGTGCGTGTTGCACCGGGATCAACACAATTAATCTTGATTGGAGTTTGCTTTAATTCTTCTGCCCAACAGCGGGAAATAATCTCTAGAGCGGCTTTAGAGGCTGCATAAGGTCCCCAGAAAGCACGCGCAATATGAGCAACGCTTGAGGATAACAGGATTGCTCGTCCAGCATCAGATTGACGCAACAAGGGTTCGACAGCTTTCATTAAGCGCCATTGGCTGATGAGATTTATTTGAAAAACATCTTCAAAAACCTTATTTTCTGTGTGTGCTATTGGCGAAAGTGTTCCAAGTATTCCTGCATTTGCGATCATAATATCGAGTTTTCCCCAGCGCTGAGCAATTGAAACAGCAAGAGAATCAATGTTTTCCATATGATGTAAGTCGATTGGGATGAGTGTTGTACGAGCACCTTTTTTGCGGATTTGATTGTCAAGTTCAGTAAGCCCACTGATTGTTCGTGCCAGAGCAATAATGTGAGCGCCACGTTCTGCAAGTTCTAGTGCTAAATGATACCCAATTCCCCTTGAGGCACCGGTAACGAGTGCAACACGACCAAAGAGACTAAAATCAAGTTTTTTCATCCTTAATCTCTTGTTTTAAGGAGAGATAATTGATGAATTTCAGGAATATTTTCTTGATCGACGAGATGTGTAGGATAATCTCCAGTAAAATAATGGTCAGTAAATTGTGGATCAGCATTATTTCGTTTTTCCCCGATCACAGCAAGATAGAGACCATCTGTTGAAAGAAATTCTAATGAATCAGCTCCAACAAAATTGCACATCGATTTTAAATCTGGATATTGATTAGCCAGCAAGCTTTCAGCTTTAGGTGTATCAATGCCATAGAAATCGGGATGGAAAATCATAGGGCTAGAAATACGCATATGCACTTCTTTTGCTCCTGCATCGCGAAGCATTTGCACAATTTTAACGGATGTTGTTCCACGTACAATGGAGTCATCAACCAGAATAACGCGTTTTCCTTTGATAACAGGACGATTTGCAGAATGCTTTAATTTAACCCCAAAAGCGCGAATTTGTTGTGTTGGTTCGATAAAAGTGCGTCCAACGTAATGATTACGAATAATACCAAGCTCAAAGGGAATTCCAATTTCTTGGGCATAGCCAATTGCAGCGGGTGTTCCCCCGTCAGGAACAGGAACCACAATATCACCTTCACAGGGAGCCTCTTGCGCCAAATGAATACCCATATTTTTACGTGCCGTATAAACACTTCGCCCTCCAACGATTGAATCAGGACGAGCAAAATAGACATATTCAAAAAGGCAAAGTCTTTCTGGTTTATTATTTTCTGACTTTATAATTTTTGTAGTAATTTCACCATTTTTTTGTATTTCACATATGATGATTTCACCATTTTTAACATCACGGATATATTTTGCTCCAATAATATCAAGAGCACAGGTTTCGGAACAAAATATTGGTTTACCATCAAGTTCACCCATCACCAGAGGTCGAATACCTATCGGATCACGCGCAGCAATCAGCTTGGTGCGTGTGAGTGCTAACATGGCATAACCACCTTCCACTTGTCGAATAGCATCAACAAAGCGATCCGATGACGATTCATAACGTGAACGTGCGATAAGGTGAAGAAAAACTTCAGAATCTGATGTTGATTGACAAATGGCACCAGAGGCAATGAGTTCTCGGCGTAATGTAAGACCATTGGTGAGGTTGCCATTATGGGCAATAGCAATACCTCCAGCTTTTAACTCAGCAAAAAGGGGCTGTACATTGCGTAGTGCTATTTCTCCAGTTGTTGAATAACGGGTATGCCCAATAGCGCGATTTCCTGGTAAACGAGCAAGCGTTGCAGGATTTGTATAGTGATCACCAACAAGACCTAGATGCTTTTCTTGATGAAACACTTTATTATGATAAGAAACAATCCCAGCTGCTTCTTGTCCACGATGCTGAAGTGCATGAAGCCCCAGAGCTGTTAAGGTCGCGGCATCTTCATGGCCAAGAATACCAAAAACTCCGCATTCTTCATGAAGGGTATCGTCATTCAGTGAGAAATCCTGAAACGGAATGTCGATTTTTGTCATCCTATTCTTTCGTTTGTGATGTGAGAAATGGTTCGTATTATGGCTTTAGTATTATCTGAATTTTTTCCTCAATGACAAACTATTTTCCGTTTTTAGGGGACATATTTTCATGAGAATGTTGATCAATTGTATTTGTATCGTCTTTTTTAAAGAATTGTTCTGCTTTTTCGAGAACAGTATCGAGATTTTTAGGCAATATGTCCCAAACTTTTTGTCCCAGTGAATCAATGATGGGCCTTGTTTTTGCGTCTTTTAACCAGTCAGGTTGTTGTTCAGGTTTAACAAGTGCATTAATGAGTAACATGCCAATGACCATGATTAATAAGCCGCGCAGTGCTCCAAAAATAAAACCGATAGTGCGGTCAAATATACCAATTCGACTATCAATAATAAAATCGGATATTTTCATTGTAATGATGGAAGTAATAATCAGAACAATAATAAAAATCACAATCAATGTTGTGATCAACGCAACCATTTTATTAGAAATATACTTCTCAAAGAAAGGTAATACGGGTTTAAATAAAAACAACGTAACGACAGCGGCAATTGCCCAAGAAATCAACGACAATATTTCTCGTGAAAATCCTCGGAGCATGGCGAGAAAGGCAGAAAACAGGATGACTGCTACGACAATTCCATCAAGAACTGTTATGATCATTTGTTTATTCCTTATATATAAATTGCGTTTTATTTAAATAGCATACAAGTATTTTGTGGTTATGCCATTTTTTATTCTTATAGCAAGGATCTTTTTCATTTTATAGAGTTTTTTCTTTATTATGATGTATGCGGGGGAGTTCGCCTTTTACCTGTTGCAAGGGCGGCAATCAACTCAGGAAGTTCAGAGAATGTTTTTTGTTGAAAGGTTGGCAATTTTATCATTTTGGGTGTTGCAGTGGGGTGAACAGATCCTTGAAATCCGAGTTTTTGGGCTTCATTGATACGCTGTGCTGAATGAGAAACTGCGCGGATAGCTCCTGAAAGGCTTATTTCACCAAAATAGACATACTCTGTTGGGAGAGGAATATTTGTGAGAGAAGATACCAAAGCTGCGGCAACAGCTAAATCAGCTGCTGGTTCTGATATGCGATATCCGCCTGCAACATTCAGATAGACATCATGTTGTCCAAAGCGAATGCCGCAATGGGCTTCTAAGACAGCAAGAATCATTGAAAGGCGATTACCATCCCATCCAACAACAGCACGTCTTGGTGTTCCAAGTGAAGAGGGAGCAACAAGTGCTTGAATTTCTACTAATATCGGGCGTGTTCCTTCCATTCCTGCAAAAACCGCAGCGCCTGGTGCTTTTTCATTTCGTTCACCCAAAAAAAGTTCAGATGGATTAATCACCTCCCGTAATCCTTTATCAGACATCTCGAAAACACCAATTTCATCCGTTGGTCCGAAGCGATTTTTTACAGTTCTAAGGATTCGATAATGATGTCCACCTTCCCCCTCAAAATAGAGAACAGCATCAACCATGTGTTCGACAACTCTAGGACCGGCAATTTGTCCCTCTTTTGTAACATGTCCAACAAGAACAACAGCCGCTCCTGTTTTTTTTGCAAAGCGGATCATTGCTTGAGCGCTGATGCGCACTTGTGTGACAGTGCCGGGTGATGAATCTGCTGCATCTGACCATAGGGTCTGAATGGAATCGATAATAACCATATCAAGGTTTTTGTGTTCATTTAAGGTTGCAAGAATATCCTCAACATTGGTTTCAGCAGCGAGCTTAACCTCTGTATTTGCAGCATCAAGTCTTTGAGCACGAAGGCAGATTTGTGCAATAGCTTCTTCTCCTGAAACATAGATAACGTGATGTCCTTTTCGCGATAAGGCTGCTGCCGTCTGTGTAAGCAATGTTGATTTGCCAATACCTGGATCACCACCAACAAGTAAGACTGATCCACGTACAAAACCACCTCCAGTTACCCGATCAAGTTCAGCAATGCCAGAATGGATGCGTGAAGCATCTTCGATATTTCCGGAAAGAGACGTAAGAGCAACTACACGCCCCTTATGAACATTTTTCTTTGGGCCAGTACCAATACCGCTACTCGTATTTTCTTCAATAAGGGAGTTCCATTCACCACAGGAATTACATTTACCAGCCCAACGTGAATGGACAGTTCCACAATTTTGGCAGATAAATTGAACACGGATGCGTGCCATAGTGATTAACCATATTGCTCTGGAAGATAATGACTGTCTGCCAGATCACTAAAGCGTGTGAAATCAGACTGAAAGGCAAGATGAACGGTTCCTGTTGGTCCGTGACGTTGTTTTGCAATAATAACTTCGGCTTTTCCAAAAGCTTTGTCCATTGTTTCTTGCCATCTTTCATATTCAAGAGTGCCTATTTTGGGTTCGCCATTTTTAAGGTAATATTCTTCACGATACACAAAAAGGACAATGTCGGCATCTTGCTCAATCGAGCCAGATTCCCGTAAATCTGAAAGTTGTGGACGTTTATCTGTGCGATTTTCAACTTGGCGCGAAAGCTGTGAAAGAGCGATAATGGGAATATTCAGTTCTTTAGCTAACGCCTTGAGTCCTGTCGTAATTTCTGTAATTTCTTGAACACGATTTTCAGAAGAACGCTTTGAATTACTTGTCATAAGTTGTATATAGTCAATAATCAAGACATCTAAACCATGTTGCCGTTTAAGACGCCGTGCGCGTGCTGCTAATTGGGCAATTGATATCCCACCGGTCTGGTCAATGTAAAGAGGGGCTTTTTGCAGTTGATGCATTGCACGGATGATTTTGGAAAATTGTTCGTCTAAAATAGATCCACGCCGAATATCAGAAGAAGAAACCTCTGTTTGTTCCGAAATAATACGGGTTGCAAGCTGTTCTGATGACATTTCAAGTGAGAAAAAACCAACAGTACCTCCCTCATTCTCTTGCGTGTTAGCATCACGATTGCAAGCATTAGCAATATTAAAGGCAATATTGGTAGCCAGTGACGTTTTACCCATACCAGGGCGACCAGCGAGGATAATGAGATCAGAGGGTTGTAATCCTCCCATTTTTTCATCAAGTGTTTTAATATGGGTAGCTATCCCTGATAAGTGTGAAGAACGCTTTTTGGCAGCGGTTGCCATATCAATAGCTTTTTTGACGGCTTCATTAAAATTTTCAAAACCACCGCCATATTTTCCCTTTTCTGCTAGTTCAAACAACTGCTGTTCAACAGTTTCAATTTGTTGGGAGGGTGTAAGCTCTACAGGAGCATCAAAGGCTGTATTAACAACTTGGTTCCCAATGTTAATCAAGGACCGTCGGATAAAAAGGTCATAGATAACTCGTCCATAATCCTCAGCATTAATGATTGTTACTGCTTCTTTCGCTAAACGAATAATATAATTGAATACGGTAATCTCTCCAATTTTTTCTTCTGCTGGAATAAAGGGCTTTATAGTAACCGGATTTGCAAGTTTTCCATTTTGTGTAAGGTGAGACAAAACCTCATAGACTTTTTGATGTAATGGCTCAAAAAAATGTTCTGGTTTGAGAAAATCTGAAACGCGATCGAGCGCATCATTATTAATAAGAAGCGCTCCAAGTAATGCTTGCTCAGCTTCAATGTTATGAGGAAGTTCCCGAAAAGAAGCTTCTTCTTTTTGCAAAGAGCTGAAATTAACAATGCTTGTTTCTTCCATAACATTTTTCCACTAAAATTATGTTTAGCTATTTTAAGCAACAAACCGAGTGATGCATATTAAGAGTTAAGAATAGAATTATAAATTTTTGTTAAGTTAAAATCATATTTTCAGTTTTTAATCTCTTATCTCTTAATAACAATATAAGCCGTACCATATTTCTTTATATTTTACCTTTTTAATTAAAAATTTCAGGTAAGAGTATCAGGTAATTTTCAAAATTGTTTTTTCTGTTTTTCTAAAAAATATGCTACTGTTGTTTTGGGTATGAGGAAATTACGTGGTTTAAAATATATACATCATATTGATTTATAAAGATAATTTATTATTTTTCAATGTCAATGAAAGATCAGAATATCGTAAGCTTTTCTCATTTCAAATCCTATCAGAGTGAATCAATCAAAATCATTCGCTTATTTGCTTATATGTACAAGGGAAGGAGTGTGACTAAAAATTACTTAAGTAAGTAAAAATGCTCCTTATAAACTGCATCAATACAAGGATTGTCATAACATTGAGAGTTAACAAAGAGAATAATGATGCCATCTTTCTCCATTATAGGTGTAAAGATGGTGGTGCACAATGGCTTTTCCATTATACTCTTCGTAGATACTATCGTGAAATGAGATTGGGGGCATTAGGGAGGTGTCTTTTTAAAACAAACACGTGAGTGCGAAACACAATAGCACTCTGTTTTGTGTGAGGGGTATGATCCCCTTAAAGAATATGAGAAACAAAAGTGTGAGGCAACGCGTAATCTCCATTATTTAAAAAATATTGCTCTAGATATTTTTGAAAGTTACAAAAGGCTAAATGAAGGGATAAGGGTAAAAATGCAATTGGTTTTAACCTTTAAGGCTTTATATTCTCCCCAAATTATGCTGTTCTATTATCGGAGATAAATCGAATAGAATAATACCTTGGCTTCAATCTAGCATACAAAAGTTGATATAGATCGTAATGTAATGATCTTAACCCATCTTAATTTTGTCTCAAGCATGCTATTGCGCTAGAGTTAAATGCTGATTCATAGATAACAAAAAAAGCTTTAATTAAGAAAATAACGTCATAAAATGAGAAATATGCCGGCTATGTGGATTGGAGAGATATCTCTGCTGTTTATAAAGCACTTTGCTAAACGACGACCTTAACACATATAGCTTTGCGTTTGCTTATCCTTATAAGTGTTTGTGCAAATTCTTTGTGTCATATCTATAAAGAGCAGATTGACACCGATCTATGGATAATTCCTGCTGAAAATATAAAAAGGAAGACGTGATAGACTACACAAAGTTTCGTGTGCCTTTACATCAAAAGCACACTGAAAGTGCTTGAACAAGCTCGTTATCTTTCCAGAAGTGACTTTATCCTCTCTTTTTCTGGTGATGGTTTTCTTAATGTAAATTGCTTGTCACAATATATTGTATAATATGGGGTTTTATGCTTTTACAGCAACACATCAAAGGCTGATTCTGTAACAAGAACTTAGTTTTTAAATTATGGTAATAATAAAATACTCAGCTTTTGGAGCTGAGTATTTTTATGACATACCAATTTAAATGGTAGAAAAATAAAAAATGCAAAACAGAAAAAAATGGCAATTAAGCCTCTTCATTGATGCTGTTTGCATCGTTGTCATTCATTGCTTCTGCTAATGCTTTCTGCTGATTTTCAGCAAACATTTCTTCTTGATTTTCTGCTAAGAGCTCTTTCTGAACATCATAGATTGCTTCGGCAGAGGTAAGAGTTTCACCTTCTGCTTGGCGTTGTGCTTCACTAGCTGAACGCGCAACGTTAATGATCACAGAAATTTGAACTTCAGGATGTAGGCTAAGCGTGATGTTATGAAGACCAATCGTTTTTATTGGATGATTAAGTTCAACCTGATTGCGTCCTATAGAAAAGCCTTCACTTGTTATGATTTCAGAAATATCACGCGTTGACACAGATCCGTAAAGTTGTCCTGTTTCACCAGCTGAACGGACGACAATGAAGGATTTACCATCAAGTTTTTCAGCAATTTTTTCTGCTTCGCTTTTGCGTTCAAGATTACGAGCTTCAAGTTGCGCGCGCTGTATTTCAAAATGCTTTTTATTCGCTTCATTAGCGCGTAAAGCTTTCCCTTGAGGCAGAAGAAAGTTACGTGCATAACCATCTTTAACTGAGACAATATCACCCATCTGACCAAGACGAGGAATGCGCTCAAGTAGAATAATATCCATAGTTTTTCCTTTCGAATAAATAAATTAATGAAGTTTGTTGCGTGACTGAAAGTTGTATTGAATAGCTGCCCAAATACCCATTAAAAGCATCATGAAAGAAATAGGTGGAGCAAAAACGACGGTTAAAATAGCAATATAAACAAGAGAGAGTATAATGATCCGACCGTTTATCCCTTTTGTAATATTGTGGAGATATGCTAGTCCACTAATTGATAGGACGACAGTATATGCAGTGCTAAAGACACGCGTGCTCAAATTAAGAGTAAAGCCTAACTCAATCATAGATGCTATACAAACACCAATAAAAATAACAATTCCCGAAATTGGAAGTCGGAGGGTTTTGCTCCAATCATCGCGAGGTCTTTTGAGCCACTTCATATGCTGTGCTGTTATCATTGAAAAATAAAGATTACCAATGAGAAAAATCAGACTATAAACAGTCAAAATAATAGCTGTTAAAGTTGCTGCATGTGTCATTAAAAGTTCACTAAAGGCAACTATATCAGTTTCCTTTAGTGACTGTGACTGTTGCATAGCTTGTGCTATGTTTGCAGTGATTTTTTTCGCAATAAGAGACGTTGATGGATGAGTTTCAACATAGAATCCGATAAAGCTTGAGATAAGAGCAATAAAGTTGGTTAAATGAAAGATAACCGATGATAAGGGATACCATATCAGTGAATTTTCCTTTTGTGCTGGTCTTGCAAGCCCAAGAAGCCAAGAAGCATAGACAGCAGGAAGAAAGAACAATAACGTAAAGCCAAAAGCAATGTAAAGATTTGTTACTATAACGAGAACAACAGTGGCACTTATTAAGGCAGCGAGGCTGGCTAATGTTCCTCGACCAAATGCAACAATAAAAATTGGCAGTGAAAGAAAGCAACCAAGAAGAAGAGAAAAATAAGGTGCGATATTTATAACACTGATGATTGCCATTCCTATAACAACAGCAAACAATCCAGCTAAAATACCAGTCATTATTTCATAAGTACGAAAGTTTTTCATTTATTGCTGTCCTGCTTTCAGCAGTTAGGAGCATTATCACGCCCCAACTTTGATATTTTATATCTTCCTATAGTATACAATTAAACCTATTGCTGAATCATATAAGAAAAGCAGCTGGGAAGTCCCCCCAGCTGCAAAACACATTTGATATTATTTTATAACATATGGAAGCAAGCCAAGAAAACGCGCACGTTTGATGGCATTAGCCAATTCGCGCTGTTTTTTCTGACTAACCGCTGTAATCCGTGAAGGAACGATTTTCCCACGTTCTGAAATATAACGCTGTAATAATTTGATGTCTTTATAATCAATTTTTGGAGCATTGACACCTGAAAACGGACATGTTTTACGACGGCGGTGAAAAGGACGACGTGCTGCAGTTTGATTAATTTCAGTCATCATTCTACTCCTTCTATAACATCTTCACGTTGACGACGTGGAGAACGAGGACGCTCTTCATCATGACCAATCTGATTATTACGATCAAGGCGCGAGAGCATAGCAGACTTTTCTTTCTCATGTTTTTCTACACGAATAGTCATATAGCGCAAAATATCTTCATTGATTCGCATTTGACGTTCAACTTCAGCAATTGCTGTGGCTGGTGCGTCAATATTAACCAATACATAATAAGCTTTACGATTTTTACGAATACGATAAGCAAGGGGACGAAGACCCCAATTTTCTACACGCCCAACTTTTCCACCATACGCTTCAATGACACCTTTGTAGAGATTCAAAAGTTCATCAACTTGCTGCGGTGCAATATCCTGTCGGGCAAGGAACACATGTTCATAAAGAGCCATTGTTTTGCCTTTCTTCAATTAAACTTTACCGGTTTTAGCGCAAAGCCTCTGCGACTTGTCTTTTTTGGAAATCCAAAGAAGAAAGGACGCGTTTATCATTTGAGACATTCGAGAGCGGAGACACAGGAGGTCGGAAATATTGCATTTCCTACTGGTATTTTTCAGTCCTCCGTTCAATCTCCAGCCAAAGTGCCGGTAACAAACGCTTAGTGTTTACAGCTTATCTTTTAAAATAGCAAGTTTACGCGCATAAAAAATGTGATTTATTCAATCTTGATATATTTTTTATGCATTTTGCTCTTCTTCATAAAAAGACAATGCTGTAAAACTATAACAAGGAAGGAGAGAAGAATGGATTTTTTAAATCAGATTGATGTTGCACTTTTTGGAATGTTTGCGGGTCATCATCAATCATGGTCTGTTTTAGTTTTATTGAGTATTTTTTGTGCAAAGTTTTTAATTTATATTATCCCACTACATCTTTGTACGTTGTGGTTTTGCGGTGGAGAGAGGGAACGACGCGTAGTGCTCAGCACTTGTGTGAGCATTTTTATGGCTCTTTTTATAGGTTATCTTATTTCTCTTATTTATTTACGTCCACGCCCTTTTGTTGTGGGTTTGACAACACCGCTGATAAAGCATCGTGCAACAGCTTCTTTTCCTAGTAATCATGCCTTAACTATTGCCCCTTATGTGGCGTGTCTCTATTTTTACCGATACAAAATCGCTGCTCAGTTTGCAGCGATATTTTTATGTTTAATCTGTTGGGCGCGTATCTTTGTTGGTGTACATTATCCTTTTGATGTTTTAGCTGGTACAATTTTAGGATGTCTTACCAGTTGGGGTGTTATTCATTTTATAGTACCGTATTTTCCTCAGTTTTTGTATCAAATTCCGCCATTAAAATATAATTTTAAGAGGAATACTCGCTCCCAATAAGATACTTTGTCTTGATTTGTGCCCATAAATCAGCTCAAAAGAAAACAATTTCATTAAACAATTTAGGAGTCGATTGATGGGTGCAGCTTTTACTTTTCCAGGGCAGGGGAGTCAGCTTATTGGTATGGGAAAAGTTCTTACAGAGCAATTTGTTGCAGCGCGAATGGTTTTTGAGGAAGTGGATGATGCTTTAGGTGAGAAATTATCAGAGATCATTTTTGAAGGGCCAGCAGATGTTTTAACGTTAACAGCAAATGCGCAACCAGCTTTAATGGCTGTATCCATGGCTGTTATTCGTGTGATGGAACAATTAGGGCTTAATATAGAAACGAAGGTAAAATTTGTTGCAGGCCATTCTTTAGGGGAATATTCGGCTCTTTGTGCTGCTGGTACATTTAGTCTTACTGATACGGCAAGGCTCTTGCGGATTCGTGGAAATGCCATGCAGGATGCTGTTGCTGTTGGTGAGGGCTCTATGGCAGCACTTATTGGTTTGGATGAGAAAGATGTGGAAGAAATTTGTGAAACTGTTGTTGAGGAAGGGCTTTGCCAAATAGCTAATGATAATGGTGGTGGGCAAATTGTTATCTCAGGTGCAGCAAAAGCAGTTGAGACAGCGGTAGAGATTGCATCACAAAAAGGTGCTAAACGTGCACTTCTTCTTCCTGTTTCTGCACCTTTTCATTCGGCTTTAATGCAGCCTGCTGCTCATGCCATGAAGAATGCACTTTTGACTGTTAACAAAACAGCTCCTATTGTTCCTCTCGTTGCCAATGTTTCTGTTACACCAGAAAGTGATCCGGAGCGTATTGTAACGCTTCTTGTCCAACAAGTAACTGGGAGAGTGCGCTGGCGTGAAACGATTGAGTGGATCAGTGCCAATGGGGTTGATACGCTTTTTGAAATTGGTTCTGGAAGGATATTAACGGGTTTAGCGCGTCGTATGAATAAGGATGTAAAGGCATTAACAGTTGGGACAGCGGAGGAAATAGAAGCAGCATTACAGGTGCTTGGTATTTAGTCTATTAAGGAGTCTGAAAAAATGTTTAAATTAACAGGTCGTAAAGCTCTTGTGACGGGGGCAACGGGAGGAATTGGTGAGGCAATTGCGCGTTGTTTCCATGCGCAAGGGGCAATTGTTGGACTCCATGGGACACGTGAAGACAAGCTGCAAGAAATAGCTGCAGATTTAGGAAAAGATGTTTTTGTATTTCCTGCCAATCTTTCTGACCGTAAATCTATTAAACAACTGGCTGAAGTAGCGGAAAGAGAAATGGGGGGTGTCGATATCTTAGTTAACAATGCTGGAATCACAAGAGATGGTCTTTTTGTTCGTATGCAGGATCAAGATTGGGATGATGTTTTAGCGATCAATCTGACAGCTGCTTCCATTTTGACACGTGAATTGATACACACAATGATGCGTCGTCGCTATGGACGGGTTATTAACATAACCTCTATTGTTGGTGTTGTTGGAAATCCTGGACAAACAAATTACTGTGCTGCAAAAGCTGGTTTGATAGGTTTTTCTAAAGCATTGGCACAAGAAATTGCTTCACGAAATATCACTGTCAATTGTATTGCTCCAGGGTTTATTAAGTCTGCAATGACCGACAAACTAAATGAAAAGCAAAAAGAAGCCATTATGACTATGATTCCAATGAAACGTATGGGAATGGGGGAAGAAATCGCTTTTGCTGCTGTTTATTTAGCCAGCGATAAAGCGGCATATGTGACGGGGCAAACACTTCATGTCAATGGTGGGATGGCAATGATCTGAGTATTTACGTTATTCCACATTGATTTATAAGTCGTATTATTTTAGATAGGGGCAATTAAAATAGAAAAAACATCCGTTTCTTTACCAGGGGAGTTAATCAATTGGTGTCGGAAGGTCAGATTGTTTCATTTTTTAGGGGATATCCACAGGATGTTTTAAATTGCTGCTAAAATCTTTACAATTAAAGCATCTATTGCTTAATGAAGCGATTTGATAGAGCTAACCAAATTATGGGAAATATTATAAATTTGAGGATTTCAACATGAGTGATACAGTAGAGCGCGTTAAGAAAATTATCGTAGAGCATCTTGGGGTTAATGCAGATAAGGTTGTAGAAGATGCAAGTTTTATCGATGATCTAGGGGCAGACAGCCTTGATACGGTTGAGCTTGTTATGGCTTTTGAAGAAGAATTTGGTGTAGAGATTCCAGATGAAGCTGCTGAAACGATTTTCACGGTGGGTGATGCAGTCAAGTTTATTGATAAAGCTTCTGCATAATTTCTAAAAGGCAAAGGTGTAAAGTTAAGATGCTTTTGCCTCTATTCTTTAGCGGCTATTGGGGGAAGGAAGCTTTGAGGAGTGAATCTCAATTCAGGGTTACAGAATCATGAGGCGTGTTGTTATTACTGGTTTAGGATTGGTGTCTCCATTGGCTGGTGATGTTGAATATAGTTGGCAGCGACTTCTTGAAGGAAAAAGTGGTACTCGACGCATTAGTGAATTTGATGTATCCGACTTATCTTGCCAGATTGCTGCACGTATCCCCGTAGGGGATGGGACAAATGGCACATATAATGCTGATTTGCATATGGAGCCTAAAGAACAGCGTAAGGTTGATGCATTTATTGTTTATGCAGTGGCAGCTGCTGACCAAGCACTTGCAGATGCTGAGTGGTTTCCAAAAAGTGATGAAGACCAGGTTTGCACAGGTGTGTTAATTGGTTCGGGTATTGGAGGCATTGAAGGAATTGTTGAGGCCGGTTACACGCTTCGTGATAAAGGTCCGCGGCGTATTTCTCCTTTTTTTATTCCAGGGCGTTTGATCAATCTTGCTTCTGGCTATGTGTCTATTAAATACGGTTTGCGTGGTCCTAATCATTCGGTTGTAACGGCTTGTTCAACAGGGGCGCATGCCATTGGTGATGCAGCACGTTTGATTGCGTTGGGGGATGCAGATGTGATGCTAGCAGGCGGCACTGAATCCCCGATAAATCGAATATCTCTTGCTGGTTTTGCTGCTTGTCGAGCTCTTTCTACTTGTCGTAATGATGACCCTGAACGAGCATCACGTCCTTATGACGCTGATCGTGATGGTTTTGTGATGGGGGAGGGAGCGGCGATTGTTGTTTTAGAAGAGCTTGAACATGCAAAGAAACGCGGTGCTCGTATTTATGCTGAGATTGTTGGTTATGGTTTATCTGGTGATGCTTACCACATCACAGCACCTTCAGAGAATGGTGAGGGTGCGCAGCGTAGTATGATGGCTGCGCTTAAGCGTGCACAAGTGAATGTGAGCGACCTTGATTACATTAACGCCCACGGGACATCAACAATGGCTGATGTTATAGAGTTGGCGGCTGTTGAGCGTGTTTTGGGCGATTATGCACCAAAAGTCTCCATGTCATCAACAAAATCATCGATAGGGCATTTACTTGGTGCAGCTGGTGCAGCTGAGGCTATTTTTTGCGTTTTAGCTATACGAGATAATATAGCTCCAGCAACACTTAATCTTGACAATCCATCAATTGAAACGAAAATTGATCTTGTTCCACATAAACCACGCGAACGAAAAATTGATACGGTTTTGTCCAATTCCTTTGGATTTGGCGGTACAAATGCCTCTTTAGTGATGCGGCGTTTTGCAGAATAATAAATATTTTTATTTATTTCTGCATTTTCTAATTTATTATAAAAATTTAAGCGAGAAGATTATAATTGTAATACTTAAAATTTGTTGAGGGTGATAGTTGTGTCCGATGTGAACAATCAAAGACCGCTGAAGGACGTAAATGATTCCTCTTCGAATCATAGAGTAGATAGTAAGAGTCTGTTAGCATATAAGAAACGGAGAAAGTCGTCTATCGTTCGTAATCCGTTGGTTATTCTTGGTCATTTTTTTCTAATGCTTATTGTGGTTTTTGTTTTGGCCATAAGTATTCCTCTTTATATTGGAAAAATTATTTTTGAAGAAAAGGGGATGATGCAGAAAGAACAAGTTGTCCTAATCTATCCGGGAACAGGAATTCGTGAAATTGCTTTACTTCTTGAAAAACACGGTTTCATTCGATCATCTGATGTTTTTATTTATGGAGTTGGTTACCATCAAAAAACAACACATCTTAAGGCTGGTGAGTATTTAATACCAGCATATGCTTCTATGCGAGATATTATGGATATCCTAGTGAAGGGGAAATCTATTGAATATACATTTACAGTCCCAGAGGGGTTAACGGTTCAACAAGTTTTTGATCGATTAGCTGCTAATGAAATCTTGATTGGAGATCTTCCAAGAGTTTTGCCTCCAGAAGGCAGTTTGATGACGGATACTGTTCGTTTTATTCGGGGAACAACGCGTAAGGAAATTATAAACAGACTGCGTGAAGGACAGACAAAACTCATTCATGCTATATGGGCTACACGCTCACCTGATTTACCAATCAAATCTATTGATGAATTTGTTATATTGGCATCAATTGTTGAGAAAGAAACAGGAATTGCAGCAGAACGACCAAAGGTTGCTGCGGTATTTTATAACCGTCTTGCAAAACATATGCGTCTTCAATCTGATCCAACAGTGATTTATGGTCTCTTTGGTGGAAAAGGACTGCCATCCGGTCGTGCAATTTACCGTTCAGATCTTGAGAAGGAAACACCCTATAATACATATAAAATTAAGGGTTTGCCACCAACAGCTATTGCCAATCCAGGCAAAGATTCTTTGAAAGCGGTGGCGCGTTTACCAAGCAGTGATGTGCTCTATTTTGTAGCTGATGGTTCTGGAGGGCATGTTTTTTCTAGAACTTTAGAGGAGCATAATATAAATGTCCGCAAATGGCGTGCATTAAAAGCAACGCATTAATTTTTTGGGGGGGACTGTAGAAAGCGTGTTATTGAAGTTTGAAGAAAAGTTTAAAAAGTAGAACGATATGATGACCTTCTTTGAGAATGCATTGAGTACTAAAAAAACAAATCAACGCCGCGGTTTTTTATTTATTCTCTCTTCGCCTTCAGGTGCTGGTAAATCAACTCTTTCTCGGTTACTTTTGAAAGATGGAAAATTAGAACTCTCCGTAAGCATGACAACACGACAAAGACGTCCAAGTGAGGTGAATGGTCTTCATTATCATTTTATTTCAAAAAAAGAGTTTGAACGCAAACGTGATGGTGATGAGTTTATTGAATGGGCAGAAGTTCATGGGAATTATTATGGCACTTTACGCGAAAGCGTTGAAAATGTGTTGAATGCGGGGAGAGATATGTTATTTGATATTGATTATCAAGGCACAAAACAGCTTCAAAAAAAGATGCCAGGAGACACTGTCTCTGTTTTTATTCTTCCACCATCAATGAAAGAGCTCATTTCACGTTTACATCGTCGAGCAGAAGATAGCCAAGAGATCATCAATTTACGATTGAAAAATGCGCGAACGGAAATGCAGCATTGGTGTTCTTATGATTATGTAGTTATTAACGAAGATTTAAATCAATCCATTTCACTTATTCAATCGATTTATTTAGCAGAAACAGTAAAACGCGAACGTTGTACCTTTCTTGAATCTTTTATTAATGGGCTTATTGCTGAAAAGATTGATTAATGTCCTTATTGTTTTGGAAAAAATAAAGTTAAGCTTTTTAGGTCACCAAATTAGCTAAAGTCACAAATTCGGAAATTGAGAGCGTTTCCGCACGGCGTGCTGCATCGATACCAGCTTTTTCTAAAAGCACTTCACCTCCAAGCTTTTTAAGATTTTGACGAAGCATTTTTCGTCTTTGTCCAAAAGCGGTTTTTGTTACAAAGCTTAATTTTTGTGCGGAGCAGGTGAGAGGTTGTATTCGCGGCATGATATGAACAACAGAAGAAGTTATTTTAGGGGCTGGTGTAAAGGCTTGAGGAGGGACATCAAAAGCAATTTTAGCAACGGTACGCCATCCGGTTAAGACACTTAGACGTCCGTAATGGGCGGATTGAGGTTTTGCCGTAATACGTTGTGCAACTTCACGCTGAAACATCAATGTCATGGATTCATAAAAAGGAGGCCATGGTTCAGCTAACAACCAATTTAATAAGAGTTGTGTTCCAATATTATAAGGAAGATTTGCAATAATGCGTGGTTTTTCTGGAGATGTTTCAAACAGTTTTGAAAAATCTTGTTTTAGAGCATCATTACAAATGATTTTTAGTTTTTGTGGATAGTGCTTTTCTATCTCTAAAAGAGCTGGTATACAACGTTCATCACGCTCGATTGCTGTTACAATGGCACCTTTTGCAAGCAAGGCGCGTGTCAATCCTCCAGGACCTGGTCCCACTTCAATAACAGGTTTTCCTTCTATATTTCCTGCTTGATGGGCAATTTTAGATGTTAAATTCAGATCAAAAAGAAAATTTTGACCCAAGGATTTATGCGCTTGCAATCCATATGTTTCAATGACCTCACGAAGAGGAGGGAGGTTATCTATTGGCATGGTGTAAAACTATTTTTTGCCAGTTGATGTGCAAGTTTAAGAGCAGCAATAAAGCTTTCAGGAGAGGCTATTCCTTTATCAGCAATATCAAAAGCAGTTCCATGATCTGGAGAAGTACGAATAAAAGGCAGCCCTAAAGTGACATTGACAGTGGCATCAAAGTCTAATGTTTTAACAGGGATAAGGGCTTGATCATGATACATGCAAAGGGCAACATCATATGTTTTTCGTGCGCACTCATGGAACATTGTATCGGCAGGCAAGGGACCTACAATATTAAGTCCTTTATTTTTAAGAGTTTCAATAGCAGGAATGATAATTTCAAACTCTTCTTTTCCTATTGCTCCTTCTTCTCCAGCATGAGGATTCAATCCAGCAACAGCTAGACGGGGTGAAGATATTTTAAATCGCGTTCTTAAGTTTTTTTCAGTAATGAGTGCCGTCTCTATGATTAAATGCTGGCTAAGATGTGAGGGAACTTTATTGAATGGAATATGAACGGTAATAGGCACTGTCTTTAATCGAGGTCCAGATAACATCATAACCGGATGATAACATTTATCGGAAGTTTGATGGGCTAAATCGGCTAAAAACTCTGTATGACCGAGAAATTCAAATCCGGTATCATAAAGGCTTTTTTTTGCAATAGGGCAAGTGACAAGTGCACAAGCATGACCACTTTGAATCAACTGAACGCCACGCTTGATCGCTTCAATAATTCCAGCAGCATTTCCATGTGAAGGCAATCCTAGTTGATCACTTTGCCGGTTTTTTAAAGGTATTACAGGAAGAGCTTCTTGGAAGTTTTTCGCAAGGTTATCTGTTAAAACAGATTCTACTGTGACGTCAATCTGTAAGAAACGCGCACGTGCACGAATAACATCTGGATCAGCGATAAGAACAAAAGGCGGAATTTGATGTGTGGCACGCAAATTCCACGCTTTCAGTGCTATTTCAGGACCAATTCCGGCAGGATCACCACCACTAACAACAAGTGCAGCCATTATGAACTTCTAATAAGCGCTACTTGCCGCAATTCTTTTAAATATTTTTCACTTAACATTTCAAGTTTTTGCGGGCTCTTTTGCTTATTATCTTGAAGGGAAAAGATGAGTCGAGCAACGTAATCATCAGAAACTCTTTTTATTTTACAAACAGCAACTGCTTCAATTCCATCCGTTGTTTCCTGAAATTGAGTCATTTTTCCAACAGGCGTTGCAAGAATAGCTTGTTCCCATGCACTAGGAAGCTGTGGTTCGAGAAATTTTCCCAAGTGGCGAATAGTAACATCTAAAATGCCCTTTGCCTGCTTCTGAGAATTCGCGCATCCACGGAAATGTGCGCGGAAACTGTTCGCTTCCCTTTGGCGTCTTTCAAAAATTTCTGAACGACGATGCGCAGGAATGACGAAAATAATGCGCTGTAGTGTATATTCATTGGTTGAAGGTTTGACACCACCATTTTTTAATATTCTGCGTACGGCTTCTTGTTCGCTGATCATACCCATTTCAGCTTGATAACGTGCATTAACAAGGCGTCCCCATCCTATTTGTCCACGGATGTAATCCTTAAAATGTTGTACTGTGATATCATTTTGAATCAGAATCTGATTGAGTTGATCAACAGCCATATTATTTTGTATTGCAAAATTTTCAAAAGCTTTATCAACCTCATCATTGCTCACCTCAATATTTCGACGCTTTATTTCGGTATTTTTGAGGGCTTCATTGATAAGTTCATTTTTAGCTTGCTCAAAGAGATTGCCTTGCTTTTGTTGCAATCTGAGAAAAGCTGTTCGTCTTTGAATATCATAATTTGTGATAGGATTACCATTGACTGTGACAACAATGGCAGTCTGTGCGAAGACCGGTGAAATTAAAAATTCACTAACCATTAGGTTGCTCACGCTTAAAGATGCAATAAAAAATAAAGCAAGAATACGCTTTTTCAACTTGTTCATAGAATTAGGCTTTCGCATTGTTTATCAATTCTCACCAATGACTTAAAATATACGTTTTTTTTATAAAAACAATGATAAGTTACATTCCCTGTACATTCTCTTTATAAATCTGATTTTATTTTTTTCCGATATCTGCAATTGTACGCAATGAAAGAGAGAAATTAAAGTTTTGCAAAGGTGTTTTTTCCCCTGGATGAGCTACTTGCTGATAACCAAATGTTAGCCCGAAACATTCATCTGCATAACTCAAGCTGATTCCTCGCTTTACAAATGTACTGGATATTAAATCGTAACCGGCATTGCTATTAAGAGACCAAAAGTGAGCCAGTTTAATACCAGTTTGAAAAGAAATCTCCTGGCGTTCTTGTGGATGTTCATAGTTTGGTTGGCTGGCAATATAGGCATATTGCACAGCTGCTGAGAAATTTTGCCATTTCTGTGACGCTTCAATTTCACTACGGCGAATTGCTCCCGTTTTTTTATCAAAACGCCCACGAGCTTCCAAGGAAAAACCATTCTTATGATTTGCACCAAACATTGCAACATAGTCTGAACGTGTTGCTTCAAGGCTCGAATGAGTGCCTACATTAACAAAGTCCCTTTCTGCAAAAGAGTTTTTCCCTGCAAGATGAAAGGATTGTCCAATAACACCATAGAGGGACCAATCATTGTTGAAATTTCCAGAATATCTTAGTCCTATATTAGCTCTTGTCCCACCTTCTACGCGGTCATAACCAGAGAACTTATCCCGTTGAAAGAGAGTGGTTGCATCAAATATAAAGCTTTGCGCATCTTCATTGGGGATTTGTCCAATATATTTTTCATTATTACGTATAAAAATTTGTGCGGTTGGTTCTATAATATGCGTAGAACTATCAAATGTAATGAGGAATGGATAGCGTACTTCTAAACCAGCATTTGCCATGCCGCGCAGTGCTGAACCACGGAGTGTTGATAAGGAGTCATTTATTATATGAGCATTCTCGTTGTCGTGCATATTTGTTGTTATGATATCAGCACGTAAAGAGAGAAGAGGGGTTAATATGAGACCACCATGCATGGTAAAGCGTTTTTTCCACTCGATCTCGTTTGTTAAACGAAAACTATTTCCCGCGAGACCAGAAAGTCTAAAAGAATTAAGTGAATGGTTGTTCCATTTACTAGCGCTAAAGTCAGTATGACGACGATAAATTGATTGCATATTACTATGAAAAGTAAGCAATCCGCCATAGATTGATTCATCTGGAGTGAAAGAATAGTCAATTTGAGGGAGAACCCACGCTTGTCGAGAGTGGCGTTCATGATCAGGGTCATTCAAAATCAAATCTTGAACCTTGAAATGGTAAAAACGCATGTCAAAGTGGTTTTTACCTGCAAGACCATTAAGATAAAGCTGAGAGAGCTGTATAGGATCCCTATAATTTTCAAGTTTATAAGCACGACTAAAATGTCGATCAGATTGGGCAAGAATATCCCATCCATAAGTCCAGCGTGAATTAAGACGAAAATCCCCCTTTGTTGCAAGCATATAACGGTTTTTATGCTGTGCATCAATCATATCATTATCAAAGTTTTGTGGTCTCATTTGGTCTATATGAGCGAAGCGAATGTTGTAATTGCCCGTTTGAAAACGTTGACGCCATTCCCCCTCGGTTAAAAGACCTTGTTGGCTATAGACTGTGGAGGAAAGCGTGAAATCATAATGGGGAGCAAGATTCCAGAAATAAGAATTTTTGATGCCCATACCGAGATAATCAGTATAAAAAAAATGAGGCGCAAGGAAACCGCTAGCACGCCGTACCGTTGGATCATAGAGCTCAAAAGTTGGAAGCTGTGCTATCGGTACACCAAAAACTTCAAAACGACTATTTTCAAAGCGAATTTTTTTTGTAATGTTATTCCAGATAATTTTTCTTGCTTTAATTTTCCAAAGGACGTCTTTATCTGGTTTATAAGAGCAAGGTTCACAGGCTGTATAGGTGGCATTGTCGAAGACTGTTATCTGGTTATTGCTACGCGTAGCACTTGTTGCCGCAAAATGGATGTTTGTAGCTGTATCGATACGTAAGGCATTTACGAAGCCTTCGCCAAAATCTTTGGTCATATCAATCTGATTTGAATAAATTTTATTACCGTCTTTTTGAACAATTTCAACGTTTCCTTGTGCGATAATACGCCCTGTTTTTTGATTATAAGTGACTTTTCTTGCGATAACTTTATTGCCATCATATTCGATTTGCACATTTCCTTGTGCAGAAACAGTATTTTCATCACGATTGTAGATGAGTTCATCTGCAGAAAGCAAGAGAGGACTTACAGGATTTTGGCTGTGATTTTGAGCAAGAAGAGTAGGGTTTTTGGCGTTTGTAGAACAGGATAAAAATAGACTTAAGACACAGCCCATAATAATTTTAAAGGCAAGTGCAGGTAATTTTATCAGAATCATTTTCTTACTTACTAACGCTTTCACTTAGCCATCCTCTTTATGGAGTAAAAAAGAGATTCCTAAAAATAATGCAATAAAAACTGGTGTCCAAGCTGCAATAATTGGCGGAATATATCCGGCATTACCAAAAGCTTGAACCAGTACGGAAATGACATAAAGGGAGAATCCGGCGATTATGCCACCAAGAATCAATGTTTTAGATTGTCCAAAGCGCGTAAAGTTTAAAGATACTGTTGCTGCAATCAGAGTCATTGCTATAAGCAATGCTGGTAATGCAATCAAAGATTGTAAATACATATCAAAATTATTGGCAGAATAGCCAAATGAGCGTGCAATCATAATTTTTGTTGGTAATTGGTAAAATGGGATCGTCGCGGGATTCGCTAAACGTTCAGTTAAAAATTCAGGCTTTAGATTGGTTTTTATCTGAAATTCAGCAAACTTTTTAGGAGGATGCCCTATTTTATAAATTGTTCCATCTGTTAACAGCCAAGCCCCATTGATTAATGTTGCTTTTCTGCTGTTAATCCAATTTTTGACTGTTGCATTGTCATTATATTGTATGAAGGTTGCATCGATAAGAGAAAGCCCTTGATCGGTGATAGATTTAGCACCAATGGTTGTTCTGCCTGAGGATGTGCGTTGTGTTAACCATAGAATGCGTGTGTTATAAAGAGATGTAAGCACATTATTGCTACTGCGCCATTCTGTCATCATTTTTTCTGCTTGGGAAAATCCCCATGCGGCAAGAGGGTTAACGAGAAGAATTGAAAATAATCCAAAAAGAAAAGCTCCAAAACAAGCAGGCATGAGAAACTGCCACGCAGAAACACCGATTGAACGAGTCACAACAAGCTCAGATTTTCGATTAAGTGAGATCAACATTGCCATTGCAGAAAAGAGTGCAATAAAGGGGATGAGTTGCTGCATGATAAAAGGGATGCGTAAAACGGATATAAGGAATGCATCTTTAGCAGTATATTGGGACAGAGAGGATAATCGACTAGAGTTTTCTGTAAAGTCAATTAAAAGAGCGAGAACAAAAATCCCTCCCAAAAAATAACAAGTCATTTTGAGGTATCGTATAAAGAAATATCTCCCAAGCGTCCATCCAATCATGATACCTCATCCGAGGAAGATTGAGATTTTCGATGTTCAAATTTACTGATTATTTTTTGAAAAACAATTTGAATAGCTTCATTAAGTTTTGTGGGAATACCAATTGTACGATTTGTTAAAAGCATGAAAAAAACCAGCATACTCATTCCTATTGGTATCAGATAAAGGAGAGGGACATATGCAAGATCACTCTTTGCTTTTTCAGCAACAAAATATCCCATCCAATAAACTAGAAAAGAAAAGGCAATTGCTAAGAAAATTGCAGAATTACCTACTTGCCGATATGAGCGCGTATCTCCTGCTGCTGCTAATGCAATGAGTGAAAAAACGATAGGATAAAGCCATTCTGTAAGTCTGCGGTGAAATTCAGCTCTATATTGGAGTGGTTTACGCTGATAGTACGGATCCTTCGGATTAGGATTTTGCAAATAAGAAAGAGGTCTATCTTTTGGATAAAGCGTGAGTGTTTTATCGTTGGGGATGAATTCACCTAGGCTAAAGCTATATGAACTGAATTGAACGATTGAAACGCTATCATTTTGATGATTGTTTCTTTCTATTTCACCATTCTTGAGGATTAAAAAATTGCCATTTTTATTGCTGACAATCGATGCTTTTGTTGCATAATAAAAAAGATCAATTTTAGGATCACGCTGGTCGGCAATGAAAAGGCGTCCAAGGGTGCCATCTGGATTTCTTTGGCCAATTTCTATGTAAAGATTATTGGCAAGTTTTTGGAAGCTCCCCTCACTGATAAAAAGATTAATAAGATCATAATGAGTATTTGCCAGCATTTGTCGCATATTAAGACGTGCTTGAGGAACGACAAAATTGGCTATAAAAAAGGATGCACATGATGCAATAAGAGCAAGAAGAAGAATTGGTTTCCAAACAGTACTTTTGGGAAAACCAGAGGCACTGATGATAGCAAGCTCTGAGTCTTGATTCATTGCTGAAAGGGTGCTTGTAATTGCAATGACTAAGGCAAATGGAATAACAAGAAAAACAACAGAAGGAACCAATGAGAGCGAGAATTGTAAGACTGTTAGAAGCGTTTGTCTACTTGTTGTAAGAAAATTTATTCGTGCAAGAATTTGCACTGTCCAACTGATACCAACTGCTGCAACCATGACCGCACTGAACAGAATAAGAACACGCCTCAGGATGTATAACTCAATAATACGCATAGATTGGATAACATCCTTAAAATTTAATGAGAGAGTAGATACTCTCTACGACTTAGGTTAAAAAAGATAACCAAAATTTACTCCCCCCTCACTATCTTGTGCATTTTTACGAATAAAGAGTATAAAGTAGTTAGTTAATTTCTACACATTCTGGCGTACATTATATTCCATTTTCAATTCTATTCTACAGAGAAGCTAAAAAATGGACTAAAATAGAACTTTTATTAACTGTAAAAATGAAGAATTGTCTTTTTTCTTTTTCTCTCTTTAATACACAGTTAAGACACAGGCGAAAAAGCTTTATACAGAAATGCAAAAAAGGAATCACTTTATCTTAAAATATTTCTTTTTGTATTTGTATAAGGGATAGAGAAGTTTTTTCAGAAAGATATTAGCTTTTTTATAAAGAATGATAAGGGCGAAGAGGGTGGATATTTTTTTCTATCATTTGACGCAGTCAACATTGGAAGATATTTTACCAACACTTGTGGAACGTGCACTAGAACGTTTCGGTAGGGTAACAGTCCAATGTGTGAGTCAAGAACGACGTGATGCTATAGATACACGTTTATGGGTTTATGCTGATGAAGCATTTATTGGGCACGGAACGGAGTGTGATCGATATCCAAATTTTCAGCCTGTATTTCTTACTACAGGGCAGGAGAATCCGAACGATTCAAAAATACGTTTTCTCATAGAGGGAGCGATTTGTTCGGATATTGATGCTTATCAAAGACTTGTAGTGCTCTTTGATGGTCAGAGTGAGGAACAGTTGAATCTTGCTCGTGCACAGTGGAAAAAATATAAAATGGAAAATCATAACTTGACTTATTGGCAGCAGACTGAAGATCGCTGTTGGAAAAAACAGGTTTGATGTACGCCACATCTATTATTTTTGACTTTTATAGGATTGGGAGAAATGATTAATCTGATACTTTTTATTGCAGAAGGATCAGAAGGGGACGTCGGGTTTTTATTATGATTTTTCTTCTGGAAGCAATAAAAAAGATGTGGTCTACAATTACTCATCATTGTTTTTCTGACAAAATATTCAAACGGAGTGATGATGATCATTGATCGCATTTTGCTTATTTTATGGGCTGTAATGTTAGCTTTTTTTTGCGTTTCATGGCTAGGAACAACACATATTTTATCACAAATAGTTTCTGTTGCTTATATTAACAATATAGCGGATATTTTGTTCTTTTTTTTGAGCGCATTGTTTGCTGGAATATTATGGTGGAATGTCCCTCAACCAATGACTTTGAAAATAAAACTGGCAGCATTTCTGCTGCCAGTGTTAATTTTATTCTTTTTCATTACATTTTAGTTTGATATTTCCTCATCCTTAAACCCAACGAAGCAAAGGAGTGAAATAAAAGAGGCAAGAAGTAAATAATAGCCTATATAAGAAGTATCAAAATGCTGTACCAGATATTCTGCAATATAAGGTGCAAGAGATGCACCTACGATACCAGATAAATTGAATGTTACAGAAGAACCCGTGTATCGAATTTCTGTTGGATATGGCGAAGCTAAAACAGCACCAAGGGGGCTATACACCATTCCCATGATCGACAAGCCAATGATAGACATCACAAGGACTCCTATAATTCCAGAATTTAGAAAATAAGGAATTGCGAAAGAGTAGATACCAGTAATGATTGTGACCCAAATCATCAAAGTTCTACGCCTAATACGATCAGCGAGTTTTCCGGTGATAACGGTAAAAATTCCACAGAAAATAGCACCAATCACCTCTACTTGAAGAGCCTGATGATATGGCAGTTTTAGGTGATTTGTTGAATAGCTTAATAAATATGCTGTGACTAAATAAAACAAAACGAATGTCGCCATACCAGAAAATATTCCAAGAAATAGGATTCGTGGACATTTTAAAAAGACATCAATTATAGGAACTTTGACACGTTCTTTATTTTCAAGGGTTTTCTTGAATTGCACTGTTTCATTGATAGAAAGACGAACCCACAATCCTACAATCATAAAAATGATTGAAGCAATAAAGGGAATGCGCCATCCCCAAGCTAAAAGTTCATCGTGATCAAGGAAGTGCAACAGACCTAAATAAACAACAATAGACAAGAATAAACCAATTGGAACACCCAATTGAGGAAACATCGCATACCATCCGCGTTTTTCTGGAGGAGCATTTTCTGTTGCGAGCAAAACGGCTCCCCCCCATTCGCCTCCTAATCCCATTCCTTGCCCAATACGGCACAAGGTTAAGAAAAAGGGTGCCCACCATCCAGCTGTTTCATAAGTGGGAAGGAAACCAATAATAACGGTTGATAGCCCCATCGTTAGAAGAGAGGCGATAAGGGTTGCTTTTCGTCCAATTTTATCTCCAAAATGTCCAAAGATAATTGATCCAAGAGGGCGTGAAAAAAAGGCTGCTCCAAAGATTAGAAAAGATTGCAAAATGGCAATTTGATCATTTTGCGTTGGAAAGAACACATGAGGAAATATGAGAGCTGCAGCAGTTGCAAAGACGTAAAAATCAAAGAATTCAATTGTTGGGCCAATAAGGCTCGCAAACAGAATGCGACAAGGAGAATTTTGTTTGCTTATACTTTGTATTTCTGAGTTTATAGACATGAATAGAATGTCCCTTTCAGTATATGACAAATCAAATTATGACACTAAACTCCCATAATTATAAAAATTTGAGGCAAGTGTCGAGTCGATATTATTATGATCCCAATGCATGAGAATAATGAATAGACATATAGGAACATTGTATCTCTATCTGAATTGAAGATAGTAAAAACACCATTTAACAGGGAGAAGTATCTTAACAAAGAGATGATGCAATGTCTTTAAAACGCATCCCTAATTTTGTCTATTGAGGGATCAGTCTTGTTTGGTAGTCAAGTTTTTTAGCATCTCAAGAGTGTTAAAAAAGCGTGTATGACTGCAATTTAAACACTTTTAAAGTGTATAATATAAAGCATAAATCTTTAATTGTATAATTTTTTAAGGCACAGAGTGTGAAATTTTTCGTGTCAGAGCTTAGTGCACTGAATTGAATGCTTTATAGAGGATGCCTCGTTATCTTGAAGACAGAGGTGTGAGCAGCAGTGTAGCGATGTTTTTCTCTATCCACTTTGTTTTAAGAGGCTGAATTTATTTGAAATTGTAGAGTTTGGAGAATGCAACGTAAATTGAATCTGAGTTTTTGGACATTATTGACGACCAGTAGTTTTCTTATAAAGACTATAAATGCAGAGGCAGTTATTGATTCAAAAAACAGATCGCAAAGAGCGATAGGTATAAGTGAACAGTTAAGAGAAATAGATAAGAATATCATTAATGAGAACCTTACAATTGAAGGTGGTGAAATTGAGATTGTCAAGAATGGAAAAACTTCAAAGGGGACTCTTATCAATAAATACGGATTACAGAGTGTTGAGTATGGAGGACAAACAGAGGATGTTACAGTTCGTGGTGGTGAACAAATTGTTTTAGGAGATGATAGCTATGCTTATAATTCTGAAGTTCATGGCGAAGGGGAAACATCGGGGCAACAGAATGTATATGGTGATGGAGCAGCTTTCTTCACCAATGTTATGAGTGGGGGGGAACAAAATCTCAGTAAATGGCTTGGAGATGAGGGGGGCTTAGCAGTAGATACTGTGGTTTATAAAGCTGGGGTGCAGAATGTTTTTGCTGGTGGTAGAGCAAATACCGTTACTTTGGAAAAAGGAGCTCTTCAAAGAGTTTATGCTGGTGGATATGTCAAAACTCTAACAATTAATAGCACAGCAAATGCATTGGTATATGCAGGGGCGACATTAGAAGGGGAAGTAAAAGTTAATGGTTCTGGACAGCTTCACCTTTATGCTGGAGATAAGGGGCAGCAAACGAAAGCAGAAGAAATTATTTTAGAGGGAAAAGAATCTCAATTACATTCTATTGCCACTGAATCTGATGGTTCAAGCTCTCTGATTGGGAAGTTAAGCGGTGAGGGGAGTGTTATTTTCACTTCTACCTCTGTCTCTACGGGTTCTACAAAGCTTAATCCGTATCATTCTCTGCTTGATATTGGTGAGCTTTCAGGGAATATAAATTTTAATTTGAGGGTTAATTTTGCAGAGAGCTATGGTGATTACCTTATCATTGAGAAAGGGGCGGGGAGTCATACAGTAAGTGTTATGGATATTGGTACTGAAATGACCAGTTCTTCACTCCACTCAGTTAATTTAATTATGGATAAAAGTGGAAAAGCACATTTTTCTTTAACAAACCATTCTGATAAAAAAACTGATGCCGTTGATGGTGGAACATATGTATATGATTTGAAATCGAAAAATAGTGGGAAGGGAGAAGGAAAAATTTGGTATTTGGCTGCTGCAGAGAAGATTTATACTTCTTCATCCCCTTCATCTCATACACAGTTACCTATAACTGGATCTTTTGGGAAAAAAGAGGATATGACAGTTTTCCAGGATCCTATAGTCAGTTCTTATGCAAGTAATTTCAGTTTTTATCCAGATGATTTCATTATGGAAAAAGAAGAAGAAATTCTGCAAAGTTCTATAATCAGTGAGGATAGCGTTTATATTTCTGATGATGGAGATTCGTATACTCCTAAATGGTCCATTAACAATACAGTTGAGGAATCTGGCACACTCTATGTTGAGGCAGGTGGTTTCAGTAAGAATACGACAGTTATGAATGGTGGTTCTGAGATTGTAGCAGAACAAGGCATTTCAGAATCTACTATTGTCTATGAAGGTGGGAGGCAAAGTGTGGAGGGTGGAGGATCTGTATTGAAAGCTGAAATCTATGGCGGTGAGCAGCTTATTTTCGGAGATGGTTATGTGAATGGGGGGATTGTAGGGAGTAGTGCTTATAACACCATAATTTATGGTCAAGGTGAAACATCAGGATACCAGAGTGTGTATGATGATGGGATGGCTGTTGGAACAAAAATTATGAGTGGAGGGATACAAGTTCTTTCTAAATGGTTTCCAGACAAGGATGATTTTACGGAAAAGAGTGGTGGTTTAGCATTTAATACTGAAGTGTTTGCGAATGGTGTACAGCGTGTGTTAGCAGGAGGAACAGCAGATCTTGTTACTTTACATCGCCATGCTGCTCAAGAAGTGCATGCTGGTGGATTGGTAAAAAATCTAACAATTGAAGGCGGAGCCAATTCGTGGATTTTTGCTGGTGCGACGTTAGGAGGACAAATAACAGTTCATGATTCTGGACAGCTCCATCTTTATGCTGGAGATGATGAGGATCAGACTGCAGCAGAAGATATTAATTTAGAGGGTGAAAAAGCTAGATTATACTCTATTGCTAGTGGGGATGATGACACGAGTACTCACATTCAGAAGTTGAGCGGTGTGGGTAGGGTTATTTTTAAGTCTGCAGGGTCTGATTTACACTATTCTCGCCTTTATGTTGATGAGCTTTCAGGAAGTTTACATTTTAAGTTTCATGTGAGTCTTGCAGAAGGAAAAGGTGATTATCTCTTTATTACGCGTGGCAGTGGCTTTCATACAGTAAGCGTTGTAGATTCTGGAGTTGAAATAGCCGATCGTTCAACAGATCTTGATTTAATTGTTGATCAAAGTGGAGAAGCGCATTTTACTTTGAAAAAATTTTCTGGGGCAAAAATTGGTAATGTTGATGGTGGAACCTATACCTATGGTTTGAAAGAGAAAAACAGTGAGGGTGGACATGGAAAAATCTGGTATTTGTCTGCAGTATACATTGATAATTTGCCACGTAGGAGTAGATCTCGCCGAAATTTAGACCAAAATCAACCGATTTTCATTCCTTCCACTGTCTCGTCTCAGGGAAATCAGGCTGTTGAGGTCTCACGTCCAGTTGATAATCATCAGCATTCTGATGAAAAACAACGGACCGCTGTTTCAGAAGGTAATTCATTGCCAGTCAATCAAATGGTTTTACACACAAGTCATCAGGATCAATCTTCTTCCCAATCGCGTGAGGAAATGCCGGTACCTCGTTTTTTAACTACCCCTTCTACTGATTCGGTGTTGTCGATATCTGTAGCTCCAGCGCTTATTTTTCACCATGAGTTGCAAACTGTACGTACGGGAAGAGGAATTGTAGACAGAAGTAAGAAGCATGGAGCTTTCTGGGTGCATGCAATCAAAAGCAAAGATAATGTCGCTGCAGATCATAGAGA
>NZ_HE997540.1:127980-133165 GCF_000312545.1 Bartonella senegalensis OS02 | reverse complement strand
AAGAGTATCACTTTTAAAAACCAAATATTCAATTTATGGTTAAAGAATAGTTTTTAAAGGAATATTGATACGCTTATGTATCATAGGCTGTACACTTAAAAGTGTGTTATTTTTTTGTACTTTACTGTTTTTCTTTGATGAAAAACCGTGGGGGGAATGCGAAAAGAGCAATAGAGAAACTCCTTCATATTTTCAGTTAAGAAAGCCTTCGAAAGGACGCGAAAGGCATTTTTTAGCCAAATAAAGAGGACGTTGAAGAGAATTATTACAATTTTAGGTTGAAAACAGGTTTTGCAGAGCTAATTACGTTTTGTGTCTGTCCAGACTGAAGGGGGAGGGTGTAGTTATGCAGTATAAGTGGAAACCGAGCTATTGGGTACTCATAGTCAGCAGTTGTTTTGTGCAAGCAGCTGTCGCTGATGAAGGGGGGAGATGGCTTTTTTGTCAGCCTTCAAGCTATAATGAAAATGAGAAAACAGTTCATGCTCAATATCATGAGGATATAAAAACAGGAAATTGCATACTTGGAGCATCTAACAGGAATATTTTTTTAGGGATGCATGAGGGGACAGGCTCTTTGGAAAGACTGAGAGGTTTTTCCACTGAGAACAGAACGGCAATGTTGGTCAGCAGGGTACAGCGACTTGAGCCAGAAAATGATAGTAAAGCTGTGCAAAATGCGCAAGGAAGAAATATTCAGATGCGTAAAAATTCTGAACTCATCTTTATTAAAGATGGGGCACTTCTAGAAAATTTTATCCTCGATCACAATGGAAAAGCTTACATTTCAAATGATGGTGAGATAGATAGTCCAGGGCGATCCATCAATAACACGGTGAGGAATGGTGCAGAGATTTATGTTTATGCAGGAGGTCTCAGTGAGAATAGTACCATTGAACATGGTGGAACTGAAAATGTTCAGGCTTTAAAAGGAAAACAAGGCTTTTCAAAAAATGCTATCGTTAAAGAAGGCGGACAGCAAAGTGTTGAGAGTGGAGGAAAAGTAGAAGGGACCAAAATTTATGGTGGAGAGCAGTTTGTTTTTGGGGAGGGGGATGTTAGAGGACAGATTAAAGGAAGTAGTGCTTCTGATACCGTTATTTATGGTCAAGGTGAAACACTAGGACAACAAAAGATATATGATGGAGGGATAGCTTGGAATACCAAAGTAATGCGAGGAGGTGTGCAAGAAATTGCAAAAGAGACTCAAAGCGCAAAAAATGGTGGTTCTGTATTTGAGACACAAGTCTTTGGTGGCGGTAAACAGCGTATTTTAGAAGGGGGTAAAGCTATAGGAGTTACTTTAAATGAAACCGCTCTCCAGGAAATATATGCTGATGGATCTGTAAAAAATCTAACAATTAATGATGAAGCAAAATCATCTGTATATGCTGGGGGTAAATTAGAAGGAAAAACACTAGTCAGTCATTCTGGACAGCTTCATCTTTATGCTGGAAAAGAGCAACATCGTACTACAGTAGAGGAGGTTATTTTAAATGGAAAAGAGACAAAACTGTACTCTATAACCGATGAGTTTGATGGCAAAAGCTCTTTCATTCAGAAATTAAGCGGTGAGGGGAGTGTTCTTTTTGCATTTACCGGCTCAGATCCGTATTATTCTCAGCTTCATGTTAATCATCTTTCAGGAAGTTTACATTTTGAGTTTAATACTACTCTCGCACAAAATCGTGGTGATTACCTTTTCGTTGACGATGGCAAAGGGAGTCACACGCTAAGTGTTACTGATTCTGGGGTTGAAATCACGGATCCTTTTTCCAATAAGCGTGATTTAATTACGGATCGAAGTGGTGAAGCTTATTTTACTTTGACAGATCTCTCTGGTGAAAAAATTCATGCTATCGATGGTGGGACCTATATGTATGATTTGAAACAGAGAAAGGACGAAAATGGAAAAGTTTGGTTTTTATCTGCGAACCGCATCAGTGGACCAGAGTCTTCACTTCCTGATCCGACAGATCCGTTAACTCCTGGTGGTCAGTTGACAACACCTTCAGTTGATGCTGTGCTCTCTACAGGGGTAGCTTCTGGACTTATTTTTAATAATGAGTTGGAAATTGTGCGTACTGGTAGAGGAGTTTTGGACAAAAACAGGAGAGATGTAGATTTATGGTCTTATGCGATTAAGAGCAGAGAACGTGTTGCTACAGGTCATACGCATTTTAAGCTTGAGCAGACAGGTATAGTGGTTGGTGCTGATCAGTTAAGCGAATTAACGCATGGAGAGTTGTATGTTGGTGGTTTTGGCAGCTACGATCAAGGACGCGTCGCGCATGCACGAGGGGGTGACAGCAATCTCAACACCTATAGTGTTGGAGCTTATGCGACGTATTTTGATCATCGCGGATGGTATCTAGATAGTGTTTTGAAATATAATTATTACCGTGATAATTTAAAAGCTCTTTCAACGAATGGTTTAGTCGTTCAAGGCAATTATAATCAGTGGGCAATAGGTGGGTCATTTGAAGTGGGCTGTCGTTTTGAGCCAGCGCAGAGCACTTGGATGCAGCCTTATATCAAATTAACGGGTTTGCAGGTTGAAGGTAAAAAAATCACACTTTCCAATAAAATGACAGCTGATATAAGTCCATTAACGTCATTGCGTAGTGAAGTTGGATTAACTGCAGGGCATGAATTTATTGTCAATGCAGAAACTTCATTAAAGGCTTACATCACAGCCGCTTGGCTGCGTGAGAATGTTAATAATAATCATACGACAATTAATAACCGCCATAAATTTATTACTGATTTGTCAGGCAATGCCGGTAAATTGGGAATAGGTTTAAACAGTTTTGTCAATGATAAATTAACGCTCTATGCAGAAGCGCATTATCTTAAAGGACATAAGATTAAGCAAGCACTTCAAGGTATTTTGGGGTTACGCTATAGTTTTTAAGTCTACGTATTTATTTTCTGATCAATCTGAGAAATCTGCTTATTTTTTATCAGTGAAACATGCAGTGTCTCTATATTCTTCAGGGATGTAGACACTGCTGATGCGCTTATGTTCTCTTTAAGAGCAATCTCATTTTTTCATTTACTATTGCAAGCATTGCAAAATTTTCCTTGAATATAATAAACAATTTGAATTTTATCATAATTCTTTTTAGCTGAATATAATAGTCTTTTAATTCATATAGTTACTATTCATATTTAAAGTTTATGGTGCGCAATACAAAGTAATTGCAACATAAATAAAACACATTATGATTTAATCTGAAGTAAACTACTTCTGTAGTCGCGGGATGTTTGTTTCATTATTGATAATGGAGTGTGAATCATGCGGCATAAATACAAATTAAGTTTTTCAATATTGATGATCAGTAGTTGTTTCACGCAAGTTTCAAGTGCGACTGAGAATAAGAGTAGGACGCTAACAAAACTAGAGAGTGTGAGGAATGGAGAAAAAGTGCCAAAAGGCTCAGCGTTGGTTACTAATGCAGTTCCTATCAGCAGTAATATTACGATCGAAAATGGTGGTGTCGAAATTGTTGAGAATGGTAGAACTTCCGTAGATGCTACTATTAAAAAGGGTGGGATGCAAGTAGTTACGCATGGATCAACAGCAATGAATACTAAAGTCCAAGGTGGTAAACAGTTTATTTTCGAGGACAAGAGTATTATAAATCTTGAAGGTTTGGAGAAGCGAAGCAGTGCTTATACTGCTACAGTTACTGGTGTTGGTGGAGCAGTAGGGCAGCAGAATATATATGATGGTGGAAAGGCTTGGTATACTAAAGTTATGGAAGGAGGGGAACAAAATATTTATATGGGGCAAAGAGAAGATGGGGGTATTGCAGAAGGTACAATAGCTTCAGGTAATGGTAGGCAGAACGTTTTAAAAGAAGGGATGGCCATTAAGACTACTTTGAAGGATGGTGCTGTTCAAGTTGTATATCCTGGTGGAATTTTGGATGGTCTAACGATTAACGGTTCTGCCAGTTCGTGGATACATGTTGGTGCAGAGTTGATTGGAGAGATACAGGTCAATGATGGGGGACATCTTTATCTTTATGCTGGTGATAGCATAGATAGTATTACAAAAGAAAAGCTTTCTGTGAAAGGACGAACCGATGAAGTATTATTTTTGGTTGGTGAGCGGAATAACAAAGAAAAACCTCAGGTTGCAATTGAGGACTTAGGTGGTAATGGAGGGCATGTTATTTTTGCTTCTATTCCGTATGAACCACGACATATTTCACTCCAGGTTCAACTTCTTTCAGGGAGTTTAACTTTTCATTTCAATATGAGTTCTACTGGAGGCTATGGTAGCGATTACTTATGGATAGACAGTGGGTCAGGTGATCACAAAATACATGTTACCGATTCTGGATCTGAGATCACAGATCCTTTTTCACAAAAAAAGAATATCATGACTCAGCTTAATTTAGTTACTGATAGAAGCCCAGGTGAAGGAGCAAATTTTACCTTGGCAGATGGCTTTGGCACAAAAACTCCAGCCGTTGATGGTGGAGCTTATATGTATTCTTTGCACAAAAGGAAGAGATGTGCAGAGTCTAGTGGTGATGCCACAGTTTGGTATTTAGCTGCACGAGCTGAGAGTTCAGACCGTTCGAATAGTCACGGTCAGTGTGTAAAAAATAAATCGAAGACTCGTGTTCCTTTTGTTGCTTCATCTAGTGATATGGGTGCGCAGTCCAATAGGAATTCCTCTTCTTCTCAGAATAGAAATTCCAATTCTCAGGTTACTACTAGTAATAAAAATAGTGGACAGAAACCTAAGCAACGGCCTCCACGGCATTTGAGAGAAGCTCAGCATCCTCCTGTTCCTCCGACGATTCCATCTCTAGAAAATCCGGCTGATGGTATTTCCCTTTCAACAGGTCATCATCATTATTCTGATGAGAAAGAGCAGACTGTTGTTTCTGTAGATGGTCAATCTTTAGCAGATCAGATGACTATGCGCCCAAGTCAACAGGATCAATCTTCTTCCCAATCGCGTGAGGAAATGCCGGTACCTCGTTTTTTAACTACCCCTTCTACTGATTCGGTGTTGTCGATATCTGTGGCTCCAGCGCTTATTTTTCACCATGAGTTGCAAACTGTACGTACGGGAAGAGGAATTGTAGACAGAAGTAAGAAGCATGGAGCTTTCTGGGTGCATGCAATCAAAAGCAAAGACAATGTCGCTGCAGATCATAGAGAC
>NZ_HE997540.1:70127-127445 GCF_000312545.1 Bartonella senegalensis OS02 | reverse complement strand
GAGATCATTTTTTTCTCAGCGCACACATCAACGATGAGAGAGTTTTCTGTGACAGAATGTCAATCTATTCTCCTAACAGATGAGAGTGAGGGTTTTCTCTATTAGGTCGTTAGAGGGAGTGTTTTTTCTTCTATCATTTGGTCCATGATTTTTATGACAGGCATGAATTTTTTGCTTATGGCTATTATCCTAGAGTTCCCAATCAAGCAAAAATATTATAAGTGATAAGAGTTTATTTTTACATCATTTGTGTTTCATATTGATCAGATAATGCAAACCAGAGCGTTTCGGCTTCTTCTAATTTGTGGGCTATTTTAGCACGTTCTTTTATTTTCTCAGGTATTTTGTTATGGAAAGAAACAGAAATGAGTTCTTCATCAAGTCGTGTAATTTGTTTATGAAGGTGCTCTATCAATGCTTCAGTTTCAGCTATTTTTTTGCGTAATGGAGCAAGACTAGCACGTTTTTGAGCGTTGCTTTTTCGTTGATCATTTTTAGAAGGGGAAAGTTGTTTTTTAACAGATACATTTGTTTCTTTTTTGGGGGAAAGTCCAAGAATCTCTTTACGGTAAGTGTGCATATCACCTTCATAAGGAAGCACAGTTTTATTTTTTACAAGCCATAAGCGATCCATTGTTGCTTCAATAAGGTGCCGGTCATGGGCAATAAGTATCACTGCTCCATTAAAATGATTGAGTGCATGTATCAGTTCTTGACGGCTATCGATGTCAAGGTGATTGGTTGGTTCATCAAGAATAAGAAGATGGGGACCTTCAAAAACAGTAAGTCCCATAAGCAAGCGAACTTTTTCACCTCCTGAAAGCTCTTTGACTTTTGTCATCATTTTTTCCGTTGATATTCCCATACGAGCGACTGCAGCGCGTATTTTAGCGTCTGCTTTTCCTGGCATAAGAGGACGCATGTGATCTATTGCATTTTCTTCAGGTCTCAGATCATCAAGTTGATGTTGAGCAAAAAAAGCAATTTTCAGATGTGGAGCAAGAGTAACTGTTCCCTTTTCTGATTTTAGACGACCAGCGAGCAATTTAGCAAGAGTTGATTTTCCATTTCCGTTTGAACCCAAGAGGGCGATACGATCATTATTATCAATTCTTAAATTTAATTCTTTTAAAATTGGCTTTCCTGTTTCATAACCGATACTTACGTTTGAGAGTGCAAGAATAGGGGAGGCCACAGGCTTTTCTACTTGTGGAAAGATAAAAGGTTGAGTATTTTGAATTTTCCATGTTGTAAGAGGCTTAAGTTTTTCAAGCGCTTTAAGGCGTGATTGTGCTTGTCGTGCTTTACTTGCTTTAGCACGAAAACGGATGATAAAATCTTCCATATGTTTTTGTTGCATTTCTTGTTTTTCAATTTGTTTTTGTTGAAGTTTAATAACTTCAGCTTTTTGTTGTTCAAATTGATCATAATTACCACGCCAGAAACTAATTTGGTTATTTTCGAGATGCATGATAGAGTTAACTGTATGATTTAAAAAATCGCGATCATGACTGATGATAATCACTGTATGGGGGTAGTGACGCACATACTCGGTGAGCCAGAGAGTTCCTTCAATATCGAGATAATTTGTTGGTTCATCGAGGAGTAAAAGATCCGGTTCAGTAAACAATACGGCTGCTAGCGCAATTCGCATACGCCATCCACCGGAAAAGGATGAGAGCGGTTTTTGGTGTGTATGAGAATCAAATCCTAAACCAGAGAGAATTTTTCCGGCGCGTGCTTTTGCAGAATGGGCATCAATATCGGCTAAGCGTGCATGAATGGCAGCAATACGCAGAGGATCAGTTGCGGTTTCTGCTTCATGGAGAAGATTGGTGCGTTCTGTGTTGGCGGCTAAGACAGTTTCAAGCAAAGAATGTTTGCTTGCAGGTGCCTCTTGAGCAACTTGACCAATTTTTGTACCTTTGGGTATGCGGATATCGCCACTTTCAGGTGAGATATCACCTGTAATGGCGCGAAAAAGAGTTGATTTTCCTGTGCCATTACAGCCAACAAACCCAGTTTTTGAACCAGCAGGAAGAGCAATATTAGCACGGCTAATTAAAAGACGCCCAGCTATCCGTATTGTAATATCATTCAACACTAACATAATGAAAAACCCCCCTTGCATATTTTAAAAATAAGTGCAAGTGGATTTAATTTTTGAAGGTGAAGTATGTATGCCGTTATATACCACTGTCTACCACTGTCATTATGCTTGGTGCAAGTTGACACCCTCTATTTGCCAGCTCAAAATGTTGCAACAGCTCTTACAGTGAAACAGTTTATGAGAGGCATTTTAGTCCTTTCTTGAAGCGTTTCTATCCCCACACTCCAACCTCTTTGCGATGTGCCTCTTTGTGGTGTGAGAGAATGATTTTGATGAATTCACTAGATAAGAAGGCTTGAATGAGAAAAACTTACGTTATTTGGGGTTCTTATTCAAGTTGAAGAGAGATAGTTTATCATTATACGTCAATTTATTGTATCTATGATGAGGCAATACATTAAATTGAGATTTTTTATTAAAATCAACCCAAAACTGTACAATTCTAAAAATTGGTGCGGATTTTCTCAGAGTCACTTGGCAAGAGACGTCTTGCTCGCTATAGAGCCAGATAATATTTATAATAAAATAAAGGTGGTCAAATGGCTATAGAACGTACTTTTTCAATGATTAAACCAGATGCAACACGTCGTAATTTAACAGGTGCAATTACAAAAATGCTTGAAGATGCGGGGCTGCGTGTTATCGCATCTAAACGTGTGTGGATGAGCCAACGTGAAGCTGAAAAATTTTATGCTGTTCATAAAGAACGTCCATTTTTTACTGAATTAGTTGAATTCATGTCTTCTGGTCCAACCATTGTGCAGGTTTTAGAAGGCGAAAATGCAATAGCTAAAAACCGTGAAGTGATGGGGGCTACAAATCCTGGAGAAGCACAGGAAGGGACAATTCGTAAAGTTCATGCTTTGTCGATTGGTGAAAATTCTGTTCATGGTTCGGATAGCGCTGAGACGGCAAAGACAGAGGTCGCTTTTTGGTTTTCCGAAGTAGAAATTGTTGGCTAATAAAAAGCATATCTAAGAAGTAGAAAATTCCAAAACAGCTTGTTTTGGAATTTTTTTATGAGGTTATAGATTAAAAAATAAGGAATACAGAATTTATCACTGTTCATGTGATGACATGTTTTAAACCTGCGCGAAAATAATCCCATCCTGTCCACAATGTAAGAAGAGCAGAAATCCACAACATAGTGATGCCAAATTCCACTGTATAAGGAATAATTTTATTGCCAGCTGGTCCCGCTAAAAGAAAAATAATAGCTATCATTTGTACAAAAGTTTTCCATTTTGCAAAACGAGAGACAGGAACACTGACTTTCAGTTCAGCCAAATATTCACGTAATCCTGATACAAGAATTTCCCGACAAAGAATAATAATAGCTGCCCATAATGTCCACCCCGCAATAGTACTGTCTGCTGCAAGTAAGAGTAAACAGGCAGAGACAAGAAGTTTATCTGCAATAGGATCTAACATGCGCCCGATATTGGATGTTTGTTCCCAAATACGGGCAAGGTAGCCATCAAGAAAGTCAGTAATAGATGCAAACACAAAAATAGAAACGGCAGCCCAACGTGCAATATCGCTTGATTGCAGTCGTCCTTCTAAAAAAAAGCACGCAACAACCATTGGCACAGCAATAATCCGTGCATAAGTTAAAATATTTGGAAAAGAAAAAGTATGATTTTTCATAAAACTATTTTCAATTTTTTTGTGAAATTACAATATACTTTATAAACGTAACAAGGCAAAGATTATGAAACAAGCCTATTTTTCATTAAAATGGTTGTGAATTTTTTGTGCAATCGTGAGAGAAATTCCTATAACTTTTGTTAAATCTTCTAATGAGGCGCCGGCAACGGCTTTAGCACTTCCAAAATGATGAAGCAATGCACGCTTTCTTGTCGGACCAATATTTTCGATTTCATCAAGCGGATTTTTCAATGTTTCTTTTTTTCGTTTTGCTCTGTGAGTTCCAATTGCAAAACGATGTGCTTCGTCACGTAGACGTTGTAAAAAATACAAAATAGGGTCGCGTAGGGGAAGTGTAAAAGGTGTTTTTCCTTTTATAAAAAAACGTTCACGTCCCGCTTTACGTTCAACACCTTTAGCTATTCCCACTACCGTAATAAAATTATCCAATCCTAATTCAGATAAGATTGTATGCACACTATTTATTTGTCCTTTGCCTCCATCGATTAAAATAAGATCAGGCCAAGTAGGGAAAGAAATATCATCTTTACCTTGTATTTTTTTGCTTTCATGAGGCAGACCATGCTCTTTGATAAGGCGTGAAAATCTTCGTTTAATGACTTCTTTCATCATGCCAAAGTCATCGCCAGGTGTAATATCGGTTGAGCGAATATTGAATTTGCGATATTGATTTTTAATAAATCCATTTTGGCCTGCCACAATCATCGCACCTACTGCATTTGTCCCCATAATGTGGGAATTATCATAGATTTCTATACGGCATGGGGTATGAGGCAGTTGAAATATTTCTGCAATACCCTGAAACAATTTTGTATGTGTGGCTGTTTCAGCAAGTTTGTGTCCAAGTGTTTCATGGGCATTGATATAGGCATGATTAACCAAGGTTTTGCGTTCACCTTGTTTTGGTAAAGAGAGGGATATTTTACGATTTGCTTTTAGACTGAATGCTTCTGCAAGAAGTGTCTTGTCTTCAATGGATTCAGATAAAAGGATGAGTTTTGGAAGTGGCTTATCATCATAGAATTGGGCAAGGAAACTTGCTAAAATTTCACTACTGGAAAAAGATGGATCTGCTTTAGGAAAATATGCTCTGTTTCCCCAATTTTGCCCCATGCGGAAAAAGAACACTTGAATGCAGGTTATCCCTTCCTTTTGCGCAATTGCAAAGACATCTGCTTCTTCTATTGTTTGGGGATTAATGCCTTGATGACTTTGTATGTGAGAGAGCGCCGATAAACGATCACGATAGGCTGCCGCTTGTTCAAAATCAAGATTTTCTGCAGCTTTATGCATAGCTTGAACCATATCATTTTTAACGGATTGGCTTTTTCCCGAAAGGAAAGATCTTGCTCCTTTAACAAGTTCTCTGTAATCACTGTCACTAATTTCATGCGTACAGGGCGCAGAACACCGCTTGATTTGGTAAAGCAAACAAGGACGTGTACGGTTTTCAAGAACTGAATCCGTACAGGTGCGTAATAAAAAAGCGCGTTGCAAAACATTGATTGTTTGTGTAACAGCGCTCGAAGAAGCAAAAGGACCAAAATAATGGGCTTTTCGTGTTCGGGCGCCGCGATGTTTGTAAAGTGCGGGTGCACGATGATCATCAGTAATAATGATATAAGGAAAGCTTTTATCATCACGTAGTAACACATTAAAACGTGGATGCAACCTTTTAATGAGATTAGCCTCCAAGAGGAGCGCTTCTGTTTCTGTATGAGTAACGACAAATTCCATATGAGATGTCGCACGAATCATGCGGGTGATACGGTTATTATGTCCCTGTTCACGTGTATAGTTTGAGACACGTTTTTTAAGATTACGTGCTTTGCCAACATAGAGAATTTCACCATTTTCATCAACCATCCGATAAACGCCTGGTTTATGCGGAAGATGTTTGACAAACTCTTGTATGAGTTTGGCACCTTTAAATTGATTTTTTTCATTTCCTTGATCAGCATTATCCCACGTAATATGAGTAAGAAAAGAGAGTTTTTCTTGCTCACCTTCTGCATAAGCTGTTTTATTTTTAAAGATCATTCAGTTTACCCAAGGGTGTTTTGTGCTTTTTTATGCGAGGTATTCTACTCCATTAACTCTTGTCTTTTATGTGTTTATAGTTTTGTCTTAATAAATAACGCATTATGGCATGAGATTATACAGTTTTGGAATTATTACTTTTTATAAAAAACAACGAAGGAAACCCCAGAAAAAAGTTTTACCAGTCAGCTAACTTTATTCATGAATTGATAAATTTGTTATAAAATAAAAATTAGCTAAGACGTTCTTTTCAAAGAAAAAACCATACCCTTCGCTTTTCTGTACATTTTGTGTCAATTGTAGAGCAAAAGATTTAACTCTTGTTCAGCCTCTAAGGAGTTTAATCTTCTTTCATTACCCTCACAAGGAGCCTCATTTAGGGAGCATAGAAAAGTAATTTTAACATAACAGCTATTCTTTTTGAATCCATTTATGAGTTATTTGTGCATTTTTATCTTGCCCAAGACGAGTGATAAGAAAGGGGCTGAGCTTTTTGATTTCTTCTTCAAGGAGATAGGGAGGATTGATAAGGATCATACCACTTCCATTCATTGTAGGTGGTATGGAGCTTTTTCGAATACGCAGTTCAAGTTGTAAAATTTTCGGAATTTCTGTTTGATGCAATGCATGAAGAAAATTTTCAATTTCTTTGTCATATTTAACGGGATACCATAAAGCATAAATTCCTCCAGAGAAACGGCGATATGCTTTCATTAACCCCTCGATAAGACGGGAAAATTCACCAGGTTTTTCAAAAGGAGGATCAACGAGAATAAAACCACGTTTTTCTTTTGGTGGTAGATGAGCATTTAAGGAAAGCCATCCATCTAAATGCAAGACTTTTGTTTGATAATCACCGGCAAAATTTTTTGCTAAAATGTGATAATCTTCACAGTGCAATTCAATTGCTGTGAGGCGGTCTTGTTTACGCAGTAATTGGCGAATAAGAACAGGAGAGCCTGGATAAAACAGGATGTCTTTTTCCCCTTCATTGAGTGTTTCAATGATATTGCACCATGGATAAAGAAGTTCTTTTAAGTCTTCTGGTATAGGTGCTGAAAGAAATCGGTGGACGCCTTCTCTCCACTCTCCGGTTTTATGTGCTTCCAAAGAAGAAAGATCATAAATACCGATTCCAGCATGGGTATCTATAACGCGAAAAGCTTTTTCCTTGCGTTTGAGGTATTCTATGATGCGGGTGACAATAATATGTTTAAAAACATCAGCAAAATTGCCAGCATGATAAATATGCCGATAATTCATGACGAAACTCTATCCTATTTCAGACTGCTCACCAAATCCCTTTACTAACATAAAATGACAGTTTTTCTATTCATAAAAGCCCTGTCAAGCAGAGAGAAAATTATATTTTGATCAAAAAAGCATATCTGTTTGGCAGAGTGCCAATGTTATAAATGAGTAATTGGCTATGCTGTTTTATATTAATCTAATCTGTATAAACTGGATTAATCACTAAAATTTTAAATCTTTTGACAAAACATAGTGAGAACAGGAGAAAATATTCTGTAAGGCATTGGGCAGATTATAAAGAATTTCTTTATTTTATCGCTTTTCAGGAGGAAATGAATGAAAGCGACAGGTTAATTAACGTGCCAGTGGAGAATGCTAAAGATTCTAAGCGCAATGTGCACAGTTATTAATAAGACAGCCAAGTATTTGAAGATGATCCATTTTGAATATCTCAGAAATCAGTTAAACTTATCAATGATAAATTCTATAAACAATAAGAATAAAAATTTTGCATGCTATGTTGATAGATTTCTCACGGAAGCATTTAAGAAATGGCTTTCTTTGGGGCGCAAGTTTCACGTTACATATGCGAAATGGAGAGATTTTTGTATAGAATCTCGAAAGAAGAGCTTTAAAAAAATTAACATGAGATATGCGAACTGTCTCAATCAAATGAGAAATTATGAAGGAATCAATGTTAAGGTATGACGATAATGTCAGAAATAAAAGCTATAATTACTGGTATTTCTGGTTTTGTTCTAAGAGAAGCTGAAAAAGCCTTTATTGCTGAGTATAAGCCTTGGGCTTTTATTCTATTTGCTCGCAATATTGGGTCAGCAGATGACATTAAGGCATTGACGACATCTTTACGTGAGGTAAGTGGGCGTGATGACGTTTTTATTTTTATTGATCAAGAAGGAGGAAAAGTACAACGTTTGCTTCCACCTCTGGTACCTCATTATCCAGCAGCTGCAACTTTGGGGAAACTTTATAAAAAGGATCAAGATAAAGGAATTCGCGCTGCGTGGATTATGTCTCGACTTCATGCTTTTGACTTAATAAAGCTTGGTATAAATGCCAATTGTCTTCCTGTTTTAGATATTCCGGTGGGTGGAGCACACGATGTTATTGGAACGCGTGCTTATGCTAAAGATGTAGAAACAGTGACAGCTTTAGGGAGTGCAGCTGCTAAGGGGCTTTTGGATGGGGGTGTTTTACCAGTAATGAAACATATTCCCGGACATGGTAGAGCGCTTTGCGATACGCATTTTGAATTAGCACATGTTGATGCCTTCCTTGATATTTTGGAGAAGCATGATTTTATGCCTTTTAAAAATTTAGCTGATTTGCCAGCTGCGATGACTGGGCATATTGTCTACGGAGCAATTGACGAGAGGTTTCCTGCAACACTTTCTAAGAGAGTTATTGAGAATGTTATTCGTAAAAAGATAGGTTTTGATGGGCTTTTAATATCAGATGATGTATCAATGAAAGCTCTTTGGAACAATGCATTTTCGGAAAATTTCTCTGATTTAACACGTAAAATTTTTGCTGCCGGCTGTGATATTGTTTTACATTGTAATGGTCATTTAGAAGAGATGTGTGCGATTGCGCATACAGCGCCATTTTTAAAAGGTAAGGCATTAGAACGTGTGCATAGGGCTAGCAGGCGAATTCTGCAAGAAGACAGCTCAGATGAAGTTGCCTTGAGAGAAGAGTTTTCAAACCTTTTGACTTTTATTTGAAGAGGTTTGTCATTTTTAATTTATCTATGCTTATTGTAATATGCTAAGGAAAAGCTGGAGAAAGTCTAAAAGGTAGTTTACAATAAAAAAGATGTGCGATTGTCTTTAACTTGAGAAGAAAATATACAAGTAAAATATGATTATATTTGCTACATTCCTTACAGAGCCAGTATAAATAAGTGAAATCAAATTTAAAAGTAGTGAGAGAGAGTGATGGGTAATATTTTTTCACCAACACATTTAATTGTAATTTTACTGATTATCATTGTACTTTTCGGGCGTGGTAAGGTTTCTGAATTAATGGGCGATGTTGCAAAGGGGATCAAAGCTTTCAAAAAGAATATGAAAGACGAAGAGGACATGCTCGAGGATAAGCTTGAAATGGCTGACTATTCTGAAAAAATGGATGTTGAGCCTCAAAAATCTCAGTCTTTATCGGTAAAGCTTGCAGCCATGCGCGCAAAAGGTTCTTCTTCCACTAGAGAAGGCAAAACTTCTGTTGTTAAAAAACAGCGTATAAAATAACAAAGATACAATCGTTATTATTGAAATGAGGAAGTTGAGTATAAACGATGTTCGGGATTGATGGGCCAGAGTTTCTCGTAATCTTAATTATTCTCATCGTTGTAGTTGGACCAAAAGATTTGCCTAAAATGTTAAGAGCAATGTCAAAGGCAGTAGCGTATGTGCGTTCAACAGCCAATGAATTTCGCCGCCAGTTTGATGATGCAATAAAACAAGCTGAGCTCGGTGATTTGCAAAAGACATTATCGGATATGGACAATTTTAATCCAGACAGAAAGTTAACAGGGATTTTAAACCCCATGCAGGATATAAGAGGTGATATTCCGGGTAATTTTGATGTCAATACAATGCACCATAAATTAGAAAAAGGTCAAGAAAATTTGGAATGTGATCAGAACAAAACTGATGAAGACTTAGCCGTACCTGTTGATTCTCATAATTCTGGGAACGTATCTGTAACTTCTAAAGATAAAGAAGATGCGTCATGAATGTTGAGAGAGATGAAGTTGATGCCAATATAGCACCTCTTTTAGAGCATTTGATTGAATTGCGTCAGCGAATTATTGCCGCTCTGATCGCATTTTTTGCCGCTTTTATTATATGTTTTCTTGTTAAAGATTATATCTTAAATTTTTTGATATGGCCTTATCAGTGGGCCATGAAAATATCGAGTGGTAATCCTGAAAGTATTCGTTTGCAATCAACACAAGTATGGGAAACTTTTTTAACAAAGATGAAACTTGCTGCATTTGGGGCGGCAATTTTGTCTTTTCCTTATACGGCTTTTCAGTGTTATAGCTTTATTGCACCAGGGCTTTATAAAAATGAGCGTATGGCTTTTTTACCATTTCTCATTGGTGGACCGATTTTATTTTGTCTTGGTGGAGCATTTGTTTATGCTCTGTTAGCACCGATTATGCTTTGGTTTAGCCTTTCTCAGCAAGTTCTTCCGGATGTTCATTTAAGAATAGAGTTCATAGTGCGTATCTCCGATTATTTGAGTTTTATGACATCGTTTATTTTGATTTTTGGTTTGATTTTTCAATTACCTCTTGTCACCAGTCTTTTAACGAAAGTTGGACTTTTAACTGCTCATAGTTTAGCGTCTAAACGAAAATGGGCTATTCTCATCTCTTTTATAATTGCGGCAATAGTCACCCCATCGGATTTTTTTACTATGTTTGCAGTAGCATTACCAACGATAGCTCTTTACGAGATTTCAATTTTAATTGCCTACTGTATGGAAAAGAAAAAAGTCCCTTAAGAGAAGTTTATAACTTATGCGATAGGAAAACGAGAAGAAATGATGCAAATGAGGAATTTTGATGCTTGATATTAAGTGGATTCGTGAACACCCTGAGAAATTAGATGAAGCGTTAGCAAAGAGAGGCATTGAGCCACAAGCTGAAAGGTTAATCAAACTTGATCTTGAGCGTCGGTCACATGTTGCTAAAGTACAATCTGCACAGGAGCGTCGCAATGTGGTTTCAAAGGAAATAGGAAAGGCTTTAGCTGTCTGTGATCAGAAAATGGTTGAACACTATAGAGCTGAAGTGGAAGAGATTAAAGCCTTTCTTTCTTCTGCTACAGCAGAAGAAAGGCGATTAATGGAGAGCTGTGAGAATGCTCTTGCAGCGCTGCCGAATATTCCATTAGATGATGTTCCAGAGGGTAAAGATGAAAGCGATAATGTTGTTCTTCGGCATTTTGGCACACCTACGACGTTTGATTTTATACCAAAGGAACATTTTGATCTTGGTCAAAATCTCAAACAGATGGATTTTGAGCGGGCAAGCCGTTTGTCTGGTACACGTTTTACAGTACTCTTAGGGGCGCTAGCACGGCTTGAACGCGCATTGGGCCAATTTATGCTTGATGTACATGTTTATGAGCATGGTTATACAGAAGTTTCTGTTCCTCTTCTTGTTCGTGATGAGAGTGTTTATGGAGCAGCGCAGTTGCCTAAATTTGCTGATGATCTTTTTCGCACAACAGATGGTCGATGGCTTATTTCGACAGCAGAAGTGCCGTTAACCAATTTGGTAAACAATGAAATTCTTGAGATATCGGATTTGCCACTGCGCTTTTCTTCTTTGACTCCTTGTTTCCGCTCTGAAGCGGGATCTGCAGGCCGTGATACACGTGGTATGTTGCGTCAACACCAGTTTTGGAAAGTAGAAATGGTATCAATTACCACGGCAGAACAGTCTTTAATTGAATTGGAACGTATGACAGAATGTGCAGAAGATGTGTTAAAACGACTTGGTTTGCCTTTTCGTACCGTGGTTCTTTCTACGGGTGATATGGGATTTGCTGCACGTAAAACTTATGATATTGAAGTTTGGCTTCCTGGTCAGGGATGCTATCGTGAAATTTCCAGTTGCTCATTGTGTGGAGATTTTCAAGGGCGACGCATGAATGCACGCTATCGTAAAGAAGATGAAAAAACATTACACTTTGTTCATAGTCTTAATGGTTCCGGTACGGCTGTTGGTCGTTGTCTTATTGCTATTCTTGAGAATTATCAGCAGGCCGATGGGTCAATTATTATACCTGATGTTTTACAACCTTATATGAGGGGCATGCATTGCATTACTGCTTAAATTGGCAAAAAGAGAACAGATAGACGTTTATTATTGACAAATGATAGCATAAAAACACAAAGGTGTGCCATTCTAAAAAAAATAAAGTGTACATATAATGAGAAAACGACTCTGTTGGAGATCGAATGATACTATGGATCAAAAGGGTATTTTACGATTTCATGAGGAGCTAGCTAGTCTTGTGCTAAAAATGCGCAGCAAAGGAATTGATGATGTTCGCTTTTTTGCGGCATTGGAGAAAATTCCTCGTCAACAGTTTGTCGGTTCTCCTTGGTTTCAGAGTGCTTATGATAATAAAGTTATTCCAATTGAGTGTGGTGAATATATTGAGCGTTTGGAAGAGCAGCTTTTGATTCTTTATGCTTTATCTTTGAAAAAAAACATCGTGTCTTAGAGATTGGCACAGGTTCTGGTTTCTGTACGGCTCTTATGGCACACCTTAGTGACCGTGTGATAACAGTTGATCGCTATAAAACGCTTGTTGATTTGGCGCGTCAAAGATTTGAAACTTTAGGCATTGAAAATATTGTTGTACGGCAGGTTGATGGAAGTCGTATTGTTACAGGTTTAGGATCGTTTGATCGTATTCTTATTTGGCCATCACGCTCTGATGAACCGAAAGAGTTTTTAGAGCTTTTAACTGAAAACGGAATTCTCATTCAAGCTATAGGACCTGATGAAGGGGTACAAATCATCACACATTATACAAAAATTGCGAGCCGGTTTGAATGCTTAGAAATGTTCCAAGTGCGTTATCAACCTTTTATTGAAGGTATTGCGGAAACGCTTTGATTTTCAGACTACAGCTACACCCAAAATATCTGCTTCTTCACTTTATGATAAATTCATTTTGATTTTATTGTAAAGATATTTTTGAATAAAATACCTTATTTTAACTCTTAGGTAATATTACAAAGCTTTAATAGGTTGTGTTGAGTATTGGTGAGTGAGCAGAACGATGTGTTTAAAAGTTTTGGGTAATGTTTTCCAGTGTAATCAGGGTACAGCGCTTTTAGCGATGATAGTGGTTCTTGTGGGGTGTAGTTCTGGTATGCAGCGTTTCGCTAATCCTTTCTCTGATCCTACGGTTTCTCATCAGTCAAATATGTCTACAACGATGTCGATGTCTCACGATTCGCCAGCGTTGTCGTACGGCGATGGTATGATACAAAGTACTGAATTGCCACCTGTAGAGCCAAGTAATGATTTATCAACCTATGAGAGTGCTACGTATAATTCTCCACGAAAAGATGGAGCACCTTCTCTTGATAGTCGAGTTATGGGAACACCGCCACGCAATCTTGGAATACTTTCTCGCTCACACATGAAGAATGATCCTCTTTTTCGGCAAAACTCTTATATTGTTCAAAGTGGAGATACGCTGTTAAGCATTGCTCGGCAGAGAGGGATCAGTATTGAGGACTTAAAATTAGTAAACGGAATAAGGAGTAATTCCATTTATATCGGCCAGGTCCTTATGATCCCAGGCGGGCGTCCAGGAGGAAATTCGAATGCTCACAATAATGATGGGATTGCATCAAAACAGTCTATATCGCAGTCTCAAGTTGCATCTTCCATAAGACAAAAGAAGGACTCATCTTCAGAGAAAGTTTTTATCACAACTCAATCTTCTGCAAAGATAAATAAGTCAAATATTGAGCAGAAGTCTTCTACACAGATGTCCTCATTGCATGATGGAAAGGGTGTTTTAGACACCGTGATGAATAAAGATAATAGTGTAACACCACAGTCTACAGGAATTTCTAAGATGCGTTGGCCAGTACGGGGGCGTCTACTAAGCCAGTTTGGTCAAAAGAAAGGGACAGCAACGAGTCGGGGAATAGATATCGCCGTGCCTGAAGGCTCATCAGTAAAGGCAGCAGAAAACGGTATCGTGATTTATGCAAGTGATGGACTAAAAGAGCTTGGTAATGTTGTTATGATCCGACATGAAAATAATATTATCACTATTTATGGCTGTAATAGCAAACTTGTTGTTAATAGAGGACAAAGAGTACGCCGGGGTGATGAGATCGCGAAGTCGGGTGTTTCAGGGGATGTTAAAACTCCGCGTGTTTATTTTGAAGTGCGCAAGAATTCTGCACCTGTTGATCCTATTAAATATCTAGAAAACTAAGGCGAGATGACTTTCTTCTAAAAATCTGCAATTTATCTGGATTTCAAAAAACAATCGGTCTGCTTAAATCAATGCTCTTTTAATAAAAAAGCTTACACGTTTGAGGGAAGCGATCAGTTAAGCTCATTGAGAAGGGAAGAAAGTTATTGGGTATCATTTTTTCTCGAAAAGAGAAATAAATCTGTTTTTTTAAAGTTTTTTCTCGTTGCCTTCTGTCTTTTAAGGATTTATCACCTTTCGGTGAAACTGTAATTACAATTGTGCAGTTATTGCTTTGTATGATGATCCTCTAGGAAGGCTTTTTTCAACCAAAAGCTTATTTTAAGAGAGTAGGAAATACCTGAAGTTTAATCTATAGGAGATAAAAATGTTTATTACGAACGCTTATGCTCAAGTTGCAGGCGGTGTTTCCCACGGGCCCTCACTTGTTACTTTCGTCCCGTTCATTCTGATTTTTGGAATTATGTATTTTTTTATTATTCGTCCACAGCGTGCACAAATGAAAAAGCGCCAGGAAATGCTGGATGCTGTACGTCGTGGTGATACAGTGATAACGGGTGGTGGTGTTATCGGTAAGGTTACGAAAGTTTACGCTGAGAGCGGTGAATTAGAGGTTGAAATCTGTGATGGTACGCGTATTCGCGTTATACGTTCAATGTTATCAGATGTTCGTGTTAAAGGAGAACCAGTTCCGGAAGAAAAATCAAAATTGAATGCTAAAGTAAAAACATCGCAGAAAGCTAAAACTGCAAAGAAGGAAAATGTGGTTTCCTCTAAAGAAAAAGAATCTGTATCAAAGGAAGAGCAATCTTAAAGTATGATTACAGTTATCATGTTCTTTTAAAACTGATTTTTATGAAAATGGGTGGCTTTTATATAAATATATAAAAGCCTTTTCATTGTAGGAGTGGTCTTATAGTCGGTAAATGAATATTAATATTTTTTGTTTTAAAAAATAGTTATTTTATCTGTTCAATATTGTGATAATTCTAACTGCTCTTTGAACAAGGTCATTATTCTATATGACAAAAATTGCTTGTTTTTGAGCAAATAGGCTCAGATATTTTTTCTTAAATGAATATATTTAAACGGATATGGTATTTGACTGCGTTTTATTGCAAACTTTTCCATAATATTTGTGAGAGTTTTTATATATTGCTGTTACATTGTCAGGGATAATTTTTGTATGAAAGATTTTGCATTAACTTTGCAATGCGGGGTATTATTGTTTTTTTGTTGACGTTGAGGGGGAAGTGGGAAAACGCAATTGAGCTTTCAAAATAAAGGACATTGACTGATGTTTCATGCAATTCAAGTCCGCGAGGCACATTTCCCAGGACGCGCACCTATTGATGCTTATGGAAATGGTGGTTTTCGTTTCGCTGATATGTCACATAGAGGTTCTATTATTTGTGTACCATCAGGTGTTTATGGTATAGATATGGCAGGACCTATTCCAACTCAAGAGGATATCTCTCGTGTCTTAGAAGAGTCAGATCAAATTGAGATTTTATTAATAGGCACAGGAGTTGAATTATTGCGATTACCTGAAGAGTTAAGGATACTGTTATGGGAAAAGCGTATTTCATCGGATACAATGAGTACAGGAGCAGCAGTACGTACATTTAATGTTCTGTTAGCTGAAGATCGTGCAGTTGCGGCTTTATTGTTTGCTGTAGAATGATCAATTTTCTGCCCTATAGTCTTGATATTTTACGTGCTACAGATCGTGATCGTTATATATCAGTTTTATTTGCGCCTAAAAAAAAGCGTAGAGCATTGGCTGCTCTTTATGCCTTTAATGCGGAAATTGCCCGTATTCGTGAAAGTGTGCACGATCCCCTTATCGGTGAGATACGATTGCGCTGGTGGTATGATTCGATTGCGCAGAGTGAAATGCAAAAGAGTGAAAGCAATCCGATTTTGAGTGATTTGTTTACGGCGATGACTCTTTTTAATTTACCTAAGACAGATTTCTTACGTTATTGCGATGCGCAGATTTTAGATCTTTACCACAATCCGATAGCGACTCTTTACGATCTCGAATTCTATTGTAGTGAGACAGCAAGTATAATTTTACAGCTTTCTTGTCAGATATTAGATTCAGATGCTGCAGCAAATTTCACAGATTCCTATCAACATGGAGGGATTGCCCAAGGGCTAAGTGGTGTATTGCGTCTCCTATCATTCATGCAATCACGATATCACTATTATTTGCCTACTGATATGCTTACAGCTGTAGGGGTGAAGAGGGAAGAGTTGCAGTCTCATCGTGTCAGTCATGAACAAAAATGCCATATCATTGAGGCTATGGTAGCTTTATCAAGAGAGCATTACACTAAGTTTTACGAGCATTTTAATATGATGCCTAAAACCCTTAAACCGGCGTTTCTTCCATTGGCAATTATACCAGCATCTCTTCAAAAGGCAGTAGAATTGGGAGCAGCAGTTTTTCAAGAAAACGCAGCTTTGCCATTACTTCAGCGCTATTGGTTGATAGCCAAAGCAGCGATAAGCGGTAATCTTCCAAAGATATTGTAGAATAAAAAAGAATTCATAACGAGAGAATCAATAAACAGACGGATAGATTTTTTATATTGAAAAGTATAGCGCTCTTGTGATTTCAATTCGTTTCTTTGTCATTTTAGAAACAGCGATGATAAGTGCGGGATGCTCTTAAAACAGTTAAAATTGTGACTTAGTAATGTTGGATAATCATGCATATTGACTCATTGATTATGCTCCTTATTAAAAGGATCGTGTATCAGTAAATGTAGAGAACACAAAACATAAGATTAAATGCATGCCATAGATCAGCTAGTTTTCTGCGGTTTATGTATCCGAGTAAAATTGGAGAGTAAAACTGCAGTGATAGCCAACGTTCCATCGGTAAAGAACAAAAAATATTATCAGGGAAAAATATCTCATTAGCCAAGAGTTGGCAAAAGATTAAGAATTTATTGAGAATAAGTTTTTCAGATGTAAGTGAGGACTTATAATTTTACGCATCATTTTGTTGAAAGCATTCATTTTATTTTACAATGGTGAGGATTTTTCTTTTGCCTTCAGGTAAAAGAGGCTTAACATCTCTGGACTTTATGATGCATGGGTACCAGAAAGAAGCTTGGATTTCGATTTTGAAAAGCTTATCAATACAGGTTATAATGATGATCTATAGAGAATTCGATGTCACCTTTATTCAGACGTATCGCTATGCTGTGGATTAGAGGTTGTGCTGGAAGCTATAAAGAATCTTAGCATGAGAGAGAAGCATTGAGAAGAAAAATGCAAAAAAGCAAGCCAAGATTACTCCTAAAGAAGTCATCTTGAACCGGTCTTTTCGTTTTTTTCTTAAACAGGGATTTGGAATGATATTGTTCCAGCATCTCAGTTTCTTGAAGGGGATGAAAACACATTAAGTTCTTACCAATAAAGGCTCTGTTTAGAGACATTCAAGAAAACTGGAGAAGAAGTAAAATTACTTCTCTTTTCTTCTGCTCAACTCAGAAAACAGGTTAGAACGATGAGGAACATCTTTACAGAAGACTATCCTTTATCAAAATCTTCTTCAGAAAACTCAGAGATTTGAGACCTATCTCCTAGTGACACGATAGAAAAGCTTCTTCTTTGATAAAATTCCTAGTCATTTTTCAATCATCCTCTCGTTTTGAGAGTTAAAAGCACAGGCTCTAGAGATATTAGATATTGGAATTGTAATACTTAGAGCTTTGAATTTATTGATTTTTTTATTTTCTGATAAAGCAGAATTTCTTGTTTTGACAAGGAAAATTCTCTTTGCTGTTTACAAGAAAATTTTCAGCTATGGAGAGACTATGAAGAAATAAGTGATGACTGTTTTACAACAACATTTACAGTTCAGTTGGGGTTGAGAACATTTTAAAATACACTCAAAAACGCTTTTCTAAATTTCATTTGTCTTTCTGATAAAAGTTTATCTCCGTTTGATAAAGCTGTGATGCATTTACTTTTCTGAAATAGCACAAATTTGAAAAAAAGCTTGTTATTAGATAGATGTTACATGTTGCAAAACTAGGCAAAAAGAATTTTGCCTGAGTTTTACATTGCAGATAAAATATTAAGCGTAACTTTACCGAAGCAATGTTTAAGATCGTTTGCTTGATTTTCATTGGAGAGCTTGGAAAATTTGATTATAGTTAGCGCTATTAATTTTTAAAGGATGTTCCTTATTGGCAATGTGCAGCATTTCTAGTTTGAGATCTTCTCTTATCCCCATATCTATATTGCTACGAATATCAGATGAAAGGGTATGAGGGGAGATGTCTTTAGGCAGAGTGACTTCCTTTATCTGATAAAGGATACGATTTGTTGCAACGGGACCTTTTATTATGCCATAGTGACCTTTTGGACCAGAAAATAATGCTTTAACGCCTTCAAATCCAAGGATTTCAGATGAATCTTGGCGCCGAAGGGGCCGCGTCGTTTGTTTTGTAACACCAAGTCTAAGGGCGAGAGAAACAAAACCTTTTCCTTCAGTGAGTTGTTTGAGAGCATCCTTAGCTTTTTCATCAAGAAGGCGTTGGATTTCTTCCTTTTTCCATTGATCGATGACCTCTTGTTTTGCCTCTTCAAATGTTTGATCGCGTGCAGGGATGATAGCTTCGACCTTGTACCAGAGATATCCACCTTTTGGAAGAGAGAGCGGATCAAGATCAGCTCCCTCGTTTGATTGATAGATAGAGTTCAGCAAAAGATCTTTTTGGGGTAAATCTGTAAGTATTGTGCCTTCAATTGTTTTTCCTGTTTTATCAAGAGTGATTGTTTGCAGAGGCAATTTATATTGGTCAGCAAGCTCTTTGAGAGAAGCTCCTTCAAAACGTGCATTTTCAATTGCTGTATAATTGTTACGTATATCATCAGCCGCACGATTTTGAGCAAGTGTTTGGCGAATATCGTCTTCTACATTTTCGAAGGGAGTAGGACCTGCGGGTATAATATCTGTAACACGAACGATAACAGGACCTTGTAAATCATTGATTACAGCACTGACTTGTCCTTGTTGAAGTTCAAAAATCTCAGAGGACAGATAATTGGGAAGTTCATTTGCTGTTAGAGGCCCCTTTTTTATATCATTGAGAGTCTTGTTTTCAGCTTTAACTAAGTCATCGAAACTTAATCCATCGGCTATTTTTTTTGCTGCATTATCAGCAGCCTCACGTGTAGGGAATCGCAATTCTTCAATCGTACGTTTTTCAGGTGTTATAAAACGCGAAGCATTTTGAGTATAATAAGCCCTCACCTCATCTTTTGAGATGTTTTCGGGTTTTACAAACTCAGAGAGTTTCATGGATAAGAAAGAAACGGTACGGTATTCTGGAACACGAAATTCATTCCTATGCATTTTAAACCATTTTTGCAACGTTTCTTGATGAGGTTCAGAAACTGCTTCTTTTCCCTTTAGATCAAGAATAAGATAATCGGCAATGCGGGTTTCTCCTTGATAAGAAGCGAGTGCTTTATAAAAAAGATCTGGTGCCTTCATGCCAGATAGTGATGCTGAAAGGAGCTGATTACGCTTTTCTTTTTTTGTGTAATAGTCGAGAAAATTACTTTCTCTGATATGTAATTGTTGAAGGTAGTTACGAAATAAATCATGGTTAAAGACGCCATTTCTTTTAAACATATTATCCGCACCAATGCTACGGGCTATTGCATCTTTTGAGAGATTGATTTTCATTTGGCGGGTTTGTTCATCAAACAACACATCTTGTTGTAACTGATTAAAAACAAAAGCGGGGATTTGGTATTGCTGCATTTCACTTGGTGTGAACATTCGTCCAAGATGAGAAGAGAGTGCTAAACGTGTGCTTTGGTCAGCCAGTGCGAGACGATAATCATCAACAGTTATTGTCGATTCTCCAGAAGAGATAAGATCTCTTTCACTTTTTGTGTGTAACTGTGGTATCCCCCATAAAAGGATGAAACATAAAAGCAAAATAGCAAGAAAAATTCTCACAATCCAAGAGTTAGTAGCGTTTCTTAAGATGTCAAGCATCGTTCAATTCCATTTTTGGCATGAGTTATCATCAAAGCAATAGCGGAATTTGCAATAAAGATGCGCAAGATGCAAGCTTAAAGACTTGCTTTCATTTTATAATTTGATACCTAAAGATAAACAATATGTTGTGATCGCTCTTGAGGTAAAAATATGTCTCCAAATATCCGCCCTTTTATTGCTGGAAATTGGAAAATGAATGGAACCGGTGAATCTCTTGGAGAGTTGCGTGCCATTGCCGCTGGCATTAGCTCTGATTTAGGTCGTTTATTTGAAGCGCTTATTTGTGTTCCAGCAACGCTTTTATCCCGTGCTTCTGATATTCTAGGTGGAGAAAATATTCTCCTAGGGGGGCAAAATTGTCATTTTGATGATTATGGTCCTTATACTGGAGATATTTCAGCTTTTATGCTTAAAGAAGCAGGAGCAAGCCATGTTATTATTGGGCATTCAGAACGTCGCACAGTTTATCAAGAAAGTGATGCAATTGTTTGTGCTAAAGTGCAAGCGGCGTGGCGAGCAGGTCTTGTTGCTCTTGTTTGTATTGGAGAAACATTGGAAGAGCGCAAAAGTAATAAAGTTTTGGAGGTGCTTACACGGCAACTTGAAGGATCTTTACCAGATGGTACAACAGCAGAAAGTATCATTATCGCTTATGAACCTGTATGGGCTATAGGAACAGGCAATACAGCGACTTCAGCAGATGTTGCAGAGGTGCATGATTTTATTCATCATAAAATGCGTTCTCGTTTTGGTGATGAAGGGAGCAAGATACGTTTGCTTTATGGTGGATCAGTAAAACCATCCAATGCATTCGAGCTTCTTAGTACTGCTCATGTGAATGGTGCTCTGATAGGTGGAGCAAGTTTAAAAGCGATTGATTTTTTAACTATTTGCGATGTTTATCGTAAATTATAAGAGAGAAACTTGGTTTTTCCTTGGATTATGTGCAATTTATGTGTAAATAGCCATGAAGAGTTATTTGAAGAGCAGGATTTATGCAAACAGTACTTATTGTTATCCATTTTTTGATTGTTATTACTTTGGTTGGTATTATATTAATCCAACCTTCGGAAGGTGGCGGGCTTGGTGTGAGTAGTGGTTCGGGGTTGATGAAAACCCGTGGGAGTAAAAATGCGCTGTCTCGTTTAACGGCTATTTTAGCCTGCTGTTTTTTTGCGGTATCCATTGGACTTACTGTGGTAGGCAGTATATCGAACTCCAGTTCTGATATTCTCAAGCGTATTCCGGTTCATAAAGAACAAAATTCTACAAATAAAGACACTCTAGAAACGACACCATCATCAGAGAGTGAGTCTGAACCCTCTATTCTTGAGAAGCTAGGTGATGGTTCGGTTTCATCTCAGGAACAAAATCAGCCTAAAGATCATCCCGCAGCTGAAAACCCAGTTCCTGGTAATGATACAAAGTAGTTTTTTCAAGAGAGTGTAGATTGAAAAAAGGTGATTTTTCACCTTTTTTTATTTTATAGAAAAAAATGTTTCTTTTTGCATTTTTTGCTGGAAAAATCATTATAAACTGCTTATCACTATAAGCCCATGGCACGTTATGTTTTTATTACTGGTGGTGTGGTTTCTTCCCTTGGAAAAGGCATCGCAGCTGCAGCTTTAGCTGCATTATTGCAGGCTCGTGGTTATCGCGTACGGCTTCGCAAACTTGATCCTTATTTAAATGTTGATCCAGGTACCATGTCGCCTTATCAACATGGTGAGGTGTTTGTCACCGACGATGGTGCGGAAACAGATCTTGATCTTGGTCATTATGAGCGTTTTACCGGACGTTGTGCAAATAGCCAAGACAACATTACGACAGGGCGTATTTATCGCAATATCATTGAACGAGAGAGACGTGGTGATTATTTGGGTGCAACAGTCCAAGTGATTCCTCATGTTACTGATGAAATCAAGAGATTCATTACTACCGGAAACGAAGAGTTTGACTTTGTTTTATGTGAAATAGGTGGCACCGTTGGTGACATTGAAGCGATGCCTTTTCTTGAAGCGATTCGTCAGCTTCACAATGAATTGCCAAGACAGAATGTTATTTATGTGCATCTTACATTAATGCCTTATATTTCTTCGGCTGGTGAATTAAAAACCAAACCAACGCAGCATTCTGTTAAAGAATTACAATCAGTTGGTATTGCTCCCGATATTTTGTTGGTGCGCGCAGATAGGCCTATTCCAGAAACAGAGCGGAATAAATTGTCACTTTTTTGTAATGTTCGTCCCACTGCCGTTATTCAGGCATTAGATATGCCAACGATTTATGATGTTCCCATAGCATATCATAAAGAGGGATTGGATTCAGAAGTTCTTTCTGCTTTTGGAATGCATCCAACACATAAACCCAACATGGATCGTTGGGAAGATATTACACATCGAATTCACCATCCCGAAGGGGAAGTGACAATTGCTGTTGTTGGGAAATATACGGGCTTAAAAGATGCTTATAAATCTCTTACCGAAGCGATTGCGCATGGTGGTTTAGCTAATAAAGTCAAAGTTAATATTGAATGGATTGATGCGGAGCTTTTTGAAAGAGAAGATCCTACGTCCACTTTACAAAAAGTTCATGGAATTTTGGTTCCTGGTGCTTTTGGGGCGCGTGGTGCAGAAGGTAAAATGCGAGCAATTCAATTTGCGCGAGAACGTAAAGTTCCATTTTTCGGTATTTGTTTTGGGATGCAATTGGCTTGTATAGAAGCAGCGCGCAATATTGCACAGATTGAGAATGCTTCATCAAGTGAGTTTTGCGCAACTAAAAATCCGATTGTAGGTTTAATGACAGAATGGTCCAAAGGGGATGTTCTTGAGAAGCGCACACACTATAGCAATCTTGGTGGTACCATGCGTCTTGGTGCTTTTGCCGCAGAGTTAAAAGAAAATAGCCATATTGCCCAAATTTATGGCATGACAAGGATTTGCGAGCGACATCGTCATCGTTATGAGGTCAATATTGATTATAAAGAAAAGCTAGAACAGTGTGGTTTGGTTTTTTCTGGTATGTCTCCTGATGGTGTTTTACCAGAAACGATAGAATATGCAGATCATCCATGGTTCATTGCTGTTCAATATCATCCAGAATTAAAATCACGTCCATTTGATCCACATCCACTTTTTTCTTCTTTTATTGAAGCCACTATAGAACAAAGTCGATTGGTTTAGTTTGATAAATTGAGTTATTTGCTTTTTGAGGGATAAAATGTCTGAACCAAATACCCCAAATGCGATTGTGAAAGTTGGAAATGTTATTTTTTCAAATGAAGCGCCTTTTTCATTAATTGCAGGGCCATGTCAGATAGAAAGTCGTGATCACGCTTTTGAAATGGCAGGCAGAATTAAGGAAATTACAGATCAAGTTGGTATTGGGTTTGTTTATAAATCGAGTTACGATAAAGCCAACAGAACGTCTCTAAGTGCAGTACGTGGTGTTGGTCTTGAAAAAGCCATGACTATTTTTTCTGATTTGAAGAAGGAGTTTGGTTGTCCGATTTTGACTGATGTGCATACAGAAGAGCACTGTGCTGTTGTTGCTTCAACAGTCGATATTTTGCAAATACCTGCTTTTTTATGTCGTCAAACAGATCTTTTGGTAGCCGCAGCCAAAACGGGGCGTATTATTAATATTAAAAAAGGTCAGTTTTTAGCGCCGTGGGATATGAAAAATGTTTTAAAGAAGGTTACGCAAAGCGGGAACCGGAATGTTATGCTTTGTGAACGCGGCACTTCATTTGGTTATAATCGGCTTATTTCTGATATGCGTTCATTGCCTATTTTGCGGTCTTTTGGTGCTCCTGTTATTTTTGATGCAACGCATTCTGTTCAGGAGCCAGGTGGTCAAGGTGATTCATCCGGTGGACAGCGTCAATTTGTTGAGATTTTGGCGCGTGCAGCTGTTTCGGTTGGGGTCGCCGGTATTTTTTTAGAGACACATCAAGATCCAGATAATGCCCCTTCTGATGGACCCAATATGGTTAAAATTGATCATTTACAAAGACTGCTTGAGACTTTAATGGAATTTGATTATCTGTCAAAAAAGATCAATTGAATAGAGAAGATATTTCTCATTATGGTGTTTAAAGTGATTAAGACTTTTGTTGGATGAGGAAACGCAAATGACTATAATTGTCGATATTATTGGACGGGAAGTACTAGATAGCCGAGGTAATCCAACGATAGAAGTTGATGTTCATTTAGAAGATGGAGCTATTGGTCGTGCTCTTGTTCCCTCTGGAGCATCGACGGGGGCACATGAAGCTGTAGAACTACGTGATGGCGGTAAGCGCTATCAAGGGAGGGGCGTTGAAAAAGCAGTTGCTGCAGTCAATGGTGAGATTCTTGAGGAACTTGGTGGGCGGGATGCCAGAAATCAGATCGGCATTGATCAAGCAATGATTGCCTTGGATGGAACACCAAACAAGGCACGCCTTGGGGCTAATGCAATTCTTGGTGTTTCATTGGCTGTTGCAAAAGCGGCAGCAGAGTCATTATCTTTACCTCTATATCGTTATATTGGTGGAACACGGGCACATGTTCTTCCAATACCAATGATGAATATTATTAATGGGGGTGTCCATGCTGATAATCCGATTGATTTTCAAGAATTTATGATTATTCCTGTAGGGGCATCTACGTTAAAAGAAGCTGTTCGCTATGGTGCTGAAATCTTTCACACGTTAAAAAAACGTTTGAAAGATGCAGGTTATAATACCAATGTTGGTGATGAAGGTGGCTTTGCACCTCAATTGAAAAGCGCTGAGCAGGCAATTGATTTTATGATGGAATCTATAATAGCCTGTGGGTATAAACCAGGGGAACAAATTGCTCTTGGTTTGGATTGTGCTGCAACTGAATTTTATAAAAATGGTTCGTATTTTTATGAAGGCGAGGGGAAGTGTCGTGATGTGGGTGAACAAGTAGATTATTTAGCAGGACTTATTAAAACTTATCCTATTATTACGATTGAAGATGGGATGGCTGAGGATGATTGGGAAGGTTGGAAGTTGCTCACTGATTCGATTGGTAAAAAATGTCAGCTTGTTGGCGATGATTTATTTGTAACAAATTCTGCACGTTTGCGTGATGGTATCAAAAGGGGAGCAGCCAATTCTATTCTTATTAAAGTAAACCAGATTGGCACGTTGAGTGAAACGCTTGATGCTGTAGAGACAGCCCATAAAGCAGGTTATCGCGCCATTATATCTCATCGTTCAGGTGAAACAGAAGATTCTTTTATTGCGGATCTTGCCGTTGCAACCAATTGTGGACAAATTAAAACGGGTTCTCTTGCTCGTTCAGATAGATTAGCAAAATATAATCAGCTTATTCGTATTGAAGAAATGCTGGGAGATCAGGCATGTTATGCGGGACATTGGTATTGTTGATGGGGATGAATGCAAGATTTTAGATTATGATATCATTTGAACACAATTACGAGATCTAATTTTTTATCAACGACGTGGGAACAACAATTATTAGGTGTTAAAAGATGAGAGGTATAATTATTAGTCAAGATCAGGGGACTTATCTTGTTTCTGGTGATGATGGTCAGCGTTATCAGTTTGCAACTTGGGATTGGTTAGGAAAAAATCCGCCGATGGTGGGTGATACTGTTGACTTTGTGTGTGAAGGGGATAGTGTCAATTCTGTATTCCCATTGCTACAACAAGGTTTAGAGCCTTCAAAACCAATGTTAGCACTCATTTGTTGGTTCACTGGCGTATTTGGTGTTCACCGTTTTATGGTTGGTAAAGTGAAAACTGGCGCTTTAATGCTTATTCTCTCTTTAACACTTTTTGGCTTGATAGTTACAGGGATTTGGGCAATCGTTGATTTTATAGTGATTGCGGCGGGAAAATTTACTGACAAAAATGGCAAGCAAATTACACGTTGGTAGAAACTTTTACATTACAAACAAAAGAGAAAGATCAAATAACACCTATAATTACCGTCCCCACGTCGTTGATAAAAACTAGATCAAGTATATAACAGAAGAATGATCTGGTCTGTATATTTGTTAAGATATTGAAAAGACATGTACAGTTGACAAAGAATATAAGAAAGACTGTGCATATTTTATATCAATAAAATAGTAATGCAAATCATTCAGGGTGTTTTGTATTGCTGTTTATTTTAGTGGGGAATTTTAAGTCAATGGGGGATTTTAAGCTATTTTCATTATTCATTTATTCTGGTGAATACAGTTTGTATTCACACAGTCAAATTCACCAACTTATCAAATAAGAAGGACAGCTTCTTGTGAATAACACATGAGTAGCAATTTCAGAGGTAGTAAAAATGAAAGGTGAGATTATTAGTCAGGATCGAGGGGCTTATCTCGTTGCTGGTGAGGATGGTAAGCGCTATCAATTTGTGACTTGGGATTGGTTAGGAAAAAATCCACCAAGAGTCAGTGATACCGTTGATTTTGTGTGTGAGGGTGATGTCATTAAATCTGTTTTCCCTCTCTTGAGTCAACAACAGTCAAAACAATCAAAATTGGTATTAGCACTTGTTTGTTGGTTTTTTGGATGGTTGGTGCCCACCGCTTTATGGTTGGCAAAATTGGGTCTGGTTTTTTAATGCTTATTCTGACTTTCTCATTTGTAGGGACATTTGTGTCTGTGATTTGGATAATTATTGATTTTATAGTTATTATAGCTGGCAAATTTACTGACGAAGATGGGTACCAAATTACAAATTGGTAGAGGCTTATGTGCTGTAATATGAAGTGGGTAATATGATATAGTATCGGAGGATACTCACATACAGTAATAAATGTGTACATGTATACATTTGGTAATGAGGTATTAATCAAAATAATGCAGAGTGGGGTCAAATATTAAGAGGATTATGCTGTAAAGACTGTGCTATTATTTTATGTGGACAAAGCAGAAACGCAGATCAATCAAAATACGCTTTGTGCTCCCACTGATGACGGTAGGAGTGTTAAGTTATTTCAGTTATCACATTTATCATGGTGAGTATGGATTGTATTCACGCAGTGAAGTGAATCAACATATTTTTGCATTAGAAGAGGAACTTCAGAAATTAGAAGCTGAGCGGATGCTCATTGAAAAGCGTATTTCTCTTTTACGCAATGGGCATATTGAAAAGGACATGCTGGATGAGTATGTGAGGAAAAATTTAGACTTTTCTAAGCCGAATGAATTGACGATTTTAACTCCTTTAAATGATATGAAGAGTTAATGAAAAATCACCTAATTTCAAACAATATTTTCAAACAATTCCCCGTGATATTATTTAAGCTTGATTGATAATGCTTGTAACTTTTGTTCGTAAAGGTTATTCCTAAATAATCATAAAAGGGAGTTTAATATGGCAGAACGATCTAAAAAAAATTCTGCGTTGGTGGGGCATAATGCATTATCAAACACCACAAAGAAAGCACAAATAGCCAGTTTTACAAAAGAAGAGGAAATGGATGCTTACCGTGAGATGCTTTTAATTCGCCGTTTTGAAGAAAAGGCAGGGCAACTTTATGGTATGGGGCTTATTGGTGGATTTTGTCATCTCTATATTGGGCAGGAAGCTGTTGTTGTTGGAACGCTAAAGGCAGCCAAAGAAGGTGATCAGGTTATAACATCTTACCGGGATCATGGACATATGTTGGCGGTTGGGATGAGCCCTCGTGGTGTAATGGCAGAATTAACAGGGCGTCAAGGCGGATTTTCCAAGGGGAAAGGGGGATCGATGCATATGTTTTCTAAAGAAAAGAATTTTTATGGCGGACATGGCATTGTTGGTGCACAGGTTCCGATTGGCTCTGGTTTGGCATTTTCGAATCAGTACCTTGGTAAAGATAACGTAACATTGGTATATTTTGGTGATGGTGCTGCCAATCAGGGGCAAGTTTACGAAAGTTTTAACATGGCTTCTCTATGGAAGCTTCCCGTTGTCTATATTATTGAAAATAATCAGTACGCTATGGGGACATCAGTTGCCCGTGCATCGGCAGAAACGGATTTTTCTCGTCGTGGTCTTTCCTTTGAAATTCCAGGTATTGTTGTTAATGGTATGGATGTTCGAGCAGTAAAAGGAGCTGCGGATGAAGCAATTACTTGGGCACGTTCAGGGAAAGGACCGCTTCTTCTTGATATGCAGACCTATCGCTATCGTGGTCACTCCATGTCTGATCCAGCAAAATATCGCTCAAAGGAAGAAGTCCAAAAAATAAAAGAGGAGCAGGATCCGATTGATCAGGTAAAAAATCGAATTCTTAAACAAGGTTTTGCAAGCGAAGACGATTTAAAATCTATTGATAAAGAGGTGCGTGCGATTGTCGCGGATGCGGCAGATTTTGCGCAAAGTGATCAAGAGCCAGATGCTTCTGAGCTTTATACTGATGTTTTAGTTTGATGCGAGGGAAGCGAGTATGTCTATTGATATTTTGATGCCAGCGCTTTCACCAACGATGGAAGAAGGTAAATTATCTAAATGGCTCAAGAAAGAAGGCGATAAAGTGAGTTCTGGTGACATTATTGCTGAAATTGAGACAGATAAAGCAGTGATGGAAGTAGAGGCTGTCGATGAAGGTACTCTTGGGAGAATTTGTGTGCTTGAAGGTTCTGAAGGGGTGAAGGTTAACACCGTTATTGCGGTCTTGTTGGAAGAAGGTGAAACTGTTGAGGATATTTCACAGACTGCAGATTCTGTAAATACGCATCAAAAGAATGGGAGCGCGTCTTATTCTTTTTCTTCATCAGTGCCACAGCATCCTATTATGACTACTCCTCCTGATTTTGATATTCCAGCGGGCACACAAATGGTTACGATGACGGTACGTGAAGCACTCAATCAGGCTATGGCTGAAGAGATGCGGCGTGATGAAATGGTTTTCCTCATGGGGGAAGAAGTCGCGCAATATCAAGGTGCTTATAAGGTTAGCCAAGGTTTATTGGAAGAATTTGGTGCACGCCGAGTTATTGATACACCAATTACAGAACATGGTTTTGCAGGGTTGGCTGTTGGTGCTGCTTTTGGAGGGCTGCGGCCTATTGTCGAGTTTATGACATTTAATTTTGCTATGCAGGCAATTGACCAGATTATTAATTCTGCAGCGAAAACTCGTTATATGTCTGGTGGGCAAATGACAGCTCCTATGGTTTTTCGAGGTCCCAATGGGGCTGCTGCACGTGTTGGTGCTCAGCATTCTCAATGTTATGCTGCTTGGTATAGTCATGTTCCAGGTCTTAAAGTTGTTATGCCTTACAGTGCTGCCGATGCAAAAGGTTTGCTAAAAGCTGCTATTCGTGATGACAATCCCGTTATTTTCCTTGAAAATGAGATTTTATATGGTCATCAATTTGATGTTCCACAAATAGATGATTTTGTTTTACCTATTGGAAAAGCGCGTATTCATAAATCTGGACAAGATGTGACGATCGTTGCGTGTGGGATTGGTATGCATTATGCAGTTCAAGCATTGCCTGAAATTGAAAAATTGGATATTGATGTTGAATTGATTGATTTACGGACCATTCGTCCGATGGATCTTCCAACAATTATTTCTTCAGTTAAAAAAACAGGTCGTTTGGTAACAATTGAAGAGGGATATCCGCAGTCATCTGTTGGCACTGAAATAGCAACGCGTGTTATGCAGCAGGCTTTTGATTATCTTGATGCACCAGTTGCTACAATTGCTGGAAAAGACGTTCCGATGCCTTATGCTGCAAATCTTGAAAAATTGGCTTTGCCTAATACCGCTGAAATTGTTGAAGCCGTTAAGGCTGTGACGTATAACGCATAAGGGAGGAAAGCACTATGCCCATTAAGATTACAATGCCTGCGCTTTCCCCAACAATGGAAGAAGGCAACTTGTCAAAATGGAATATCAAGGAGGGGGATAAAGTTTCTTCTGGTGATATAATTGCTGAAATTGAGACCGATAAAGCAACAATGGAAGTAGAGGCCGTTGATGAAGGAACTGTTGCTAAGATTGTTGTTCCTGCTGGAACGCAAGGCGTTAAAGTGAACAGTTTAATTGTTGTTTTAGCAGAAGAAGGAGAAGATTTAGCTGAAGTGGCAAAGGTTGCAGAGGAAACCTCTTCTTCTGCAATGAAAGAATCAGAAGATGCAAAACAGAGAGATTCAAAGATAGCACAGATCTCTCCTGTCTCATCAGTTCAGCAATTAATGCAGCAAGGGAAAGAGAAAATACGTCTTTTTGCTTCTCCCTTAGCGCGGCGATTAGCAGCTCAAGCTGGTCTTGATTTATCACGTCTTTCTGGAAGTGGTCCTCATGGGCGTATTATCAAGCGAGATGTAGAAAAGTTCATGAAAGGTGGTGTTTTAACGGCTTCTTGTTCTTCACAAATTGAACAGCTGGCAGGTGCAGGTACTTCTGACAAACATATACTGCAACTCTTTAAAGAGGATGAATATACATTCACGCCCCATAATAATATGCGTAAAACAATCGCCAAACGTTTGGTGGAATCTAAGCAGAGAGTGCCACATTTCTATGTAACACTTGATTGTGAACTTGATGCGTTATTACAGTTACGTACGCAATTGAATGCTGCTGCACCAGTAATGAAAATGCAAGAAGGTTCTAAGCCTGCTTATAAGCTTTCCGTTAACGATATGATTATTAAAGCTGTAGCACTTTCTTTGCAGGCTGTTCCTGATGCGAATGTTTCTTGGCTTGAGGGTGGAATACTTCATCACAAACACTGTGATGTTGGAGTAGCTGTTTCTGTTGAGAATGGATTAATTACACCAATTGTTCGCCATGCAGAGGAGAAATCTTTATCGATTATTTCTAATGAGATGAAGGATTTTGCAAAGCGTGCACGTGAGCGCAAATTAAAAATGGAAGAGTATCAGGGGGGAACGACAGCTGTATCGAATATGGGGATGTATGGTGTAAAAAGTTTTTCTGCTATTCTTAATCCACCGCATGCGACGATTTTTGCTATTGGTGCAGGTGAGCAACGTGCTGTTGTTAAAAATGGTACATTAGCAGTTGCGACAGTTATGTCGGTTACACTTTCCGCTGATCATCGTGCTGTTGATGGTGCACTAGCAGCAGAGCTTGCACGGACTTTTAAGAAGATGATTGAAAATCCAATAGCAATGCTCATTTGAGCTGTTTAAAAATGCTTCACGTAAAGTGTGTGTGAGTATGGTGAGTTTAATATGGTAAAAGCGGATTTAAAGAGTTTGAAGGGCTATGTTATTGCTGCTTCTGATTTAGTAAAGGCACTTATATGAAGCGTCGAATGAAAGTCACCAGAAAATTCTGTCATATTTTTTGGTCTTAAGCGCAAAGAATGCGTATCCATTTTTGTGTATATCCATGGAGGGATTACTGTGGCGAATCTTTATGATGTAATTGTGATTGGATCGGGTCCTGGCGGATATGTAACCGCAATTCGTGCGGCGCAATGCGGCTTCAAGACTGCGATTGTTGAACGTGAACATTTAGGAGGGATTTGCTTAAATTGGGGTTGTATTCCAACAAAGGCACTTTTACGTTCAGCGGAAATAAAGCATTTTTCTGAACGTTTGAAGGATTACGGTTTAAAGCTTAACGGTTCAATTGAAGCCAATATCAAAGATGTTGTGGCACGTTCGCGCGCAGTTTCGGCACGTTTAAATGCTGGTGTTGGTTTTTTGATGAAAAAAAACAAAATCGATATTATTTGGGGCGAAGCAAAGCTTACCAAGAAAGAGCAGGGGAGCCAGCTTTTAGAAATTAGAGTTTCGTCATCTTCAAAACCGATTATGCAACCGCAAAATCCAGTACCAAAAGGCACATTGGGAGAAGGGACTTATCAAGCAAAGCACGTCATTATTGCAACGGGTGCACGTCCTCGTATCCTTCCTGGTATTGAGCCAGATGGGAAGTTCATTTGGACGTATTTTGAAGCTATGATTCCCCATGCCATGCCGAAATCACTTTTGGTCATGGGATCTGGGGCCATTGGCATTGAATTTGCTTCTTTTTATCATGATATGGGGGCAGAGGTCACTGTTGTTGAAATGATGCCTCACATCATGCCAGCTGAGGATATTGAGATTTCAAAATTTGCTCGTAAACAGTTAGAGAAAAAAGGCATTCGCATTCTTAGCCAGGCAAAAGTGACAAAGGTTAAAAAAGCTTCCGATTCCGTTACTGCATCTCTTGATGTTAACGGGAAAACAGAAACAATAACAGCGGATCGGCTGATTTCAGCTGTTGGGGTTCAGGGTAATATTGAAAATCTTGGATTAGAAGCCTTGGGCATCAAAACCGATCGTGGGTGCATTGTTACGGATGAGTGGAGTTGGACAGGTGTAGAGGGTATTTACGCTATTGGTGATGTCGCTGGTCCTCCTATGTTAGCACATAAAGCGGAAGAAGAAGGTGTCATATGCATTGAACGTCTTGCAGGATTGGAGAATATTCATCCGCTTGATAAAAGGAAAATTCCAGGTTGTACATATTGTACACCGCAAGTTGCCTCTGTAGGGCTTTCAGAAGCGGCGGCAAAAGAAGCAGGCTATGATATACGTGTTGGTCGTTATTCCTTTTCTGCGAATGGCAAAGCGATTGCTTTGGGTGAAGATCAGGGATTAGTAAAAACTATTTTTGATAAAAAAACAGGACAGCTTCTTGGGGCGCATATGGTGGGGGCAGAGGTAACAGAATTGATTCAAGGTTTTGTTATTGCTATGAATCTTGAAACAACCGAAGAGGAATTGATGCATACTGTCTTTCCACATCCAACATTATCGGAAATGATGAAAGAGAGTGTGTTGGATGCTTATGGTCAAGTTTTAAATGCTTGATGACTGGATTGTCTGAAAAATTTTGTGTTTCATTTTTTATTGGCATTCCATATTGATAAGGCAAAGGCTTAAATGGTTACGGTTGTTGATAGAGTTACAAATAGACGTTTGCGTCATCCTGAAAAGGCGCATCGTCCTGATACAAGCGTTCAAAAAAAACCGGATTGGATTCGTGTAAAAGCACCAACATCACAGGTCTATAAGGAAACGCATGGTATTGTCCGTGCTCATAAATTAGTAACCGTATGTGAAGAAGCAGGTTGCCCCAATATTGGTGAATGTTGGAGCCAGCGTCATGCCAGCTTTATGATTTTGGGTGAAATATGTACGCGGGCATGTGCATTTTGCAATGTTGCAACAGGCATTCCACTCGCTGTTGATGAGAACGAGCCAGAACGTGTTGCAGATGCTGTTGCACGGATGGAATTAAAACATGTTGTTATTACCTCAGTTGATCGTGATGACCTTCCTGATGGTGGTGCTAAACATTTTGCGAAAGTTATTTATGCGATTCGTCAAAAAGCTCCTAAAACAACAATTGAAGTTCTCACACCTGATTTTCGCCATAAGGATGGAGCTTTAGAAATTGTTGTTGCTGCTAAACCTGATGTTTTTAATCATAATTTAGAAACAGTTCCTTCTAAATATTTAAAAGTTCGTCCAGGAGCCCGTTATTTTCATTCGATTCGTCTCTTACAACGTGTTAAAGAACTTGACCCGACAATCTTTACAAAATCAGGGATTATGGTTGGTCTTGGAGAAGAAAGAAATGAAATTCTCCAATTGATGGATGATTTGCGCTCCGCTGATGTTGACTTTATGACAATTGGGCAGTATTTGCAGCCTACTCGAAAGCATCATCCAGTTATTCGTTTTGTAACACCTGAAGAATTTGAGTCTTTTGCCAAAATTGGTAAAGTGAAAGGTTTTTTACACATGGCTTCCAATCCTCTGACGCGTTCATCGCATCATGCAGGCGATGATTTTGCAATTTTGCAAAAAGCACGTGATGAAAAATTTGCTTTACAGAGATAGTTATGCCAACTTTTACAACACATCAGCAAATTGCCCATAGTGCTCGTGAAATGTTTGATCTTGTTGCAGATATTGAATGCTATCCGGAATTCTTACCGATGTGTGAAGCTTTGATAATCCGTTCTCGCAAGGAATGTGAGGGAAAGACATTACTTCTTGCTGATATGACAGTTGGCTATAAACTGATCCGAGAAACTTTCACAACCCAAGTCTTTCTTCGGCCAAAGGAAAAAATCATAGAGGTTCGATATATTGATGGTCCATTTAAATATCTTGAAAATCGTTGGGCCTTTTATCATACTGAGAAGAGCGACATTTGTAATATAGAATTTTTCATTGATTATGAATTTAAAAACAAAATGCTTGGGCTGATAATGGGCTCAATGTTTGATGTTGCTTTTCATAAATTTACCGATGCTTTTGAAAGACGTGCTCATAGGGTTTATGGTACTCCGGTAACATAATTTATTCAGTTGAATTTATGATACTTATTATAATGTCATGGACCATGATGGGAGTGTTGTGTCATATGGAAATCAGATGGAAAGAATGTCATTGCAGAGATTCCAAGATCATTTTCAAAGCATTTTCAACGGTTGCATGACGGATAGCCTTGCGCTCAAGCTTGTCAAAGCGCATTTCTTTATGTAGAGTTTTATGGTTTTTGTAAGCAACTGCGAAATGCACAAGTCCTACCGGTTTATTGACACACGCTCCTTCTGGTCCTGCAATTCCTGTTACAGCGATTGCAATTTCAGCTTGTGAATATTTTAATCCGCCTTCGGCCATTGCAAGCACAACTTCTTTTGAAACGGCACCATGGGTATTTATAAGTTCAGCACGTACACCGACAAGGCGCATTTTAGCTTCATTTGAGTAAACAACAAATCCACAATCGAGCACATCGGATGATCCTGCAATATTGGTAAGATTTGCAGCAATGAGGCCCCCTGAGCAAGACTCGACAGTTGCTAAACGTAAACCTTTTTGGCGACAAGCTGTAAGGACTTCGCGTGCCTGTTTTTCGCAAAAATATGTCATGAGAGAATTTCTCCTGGGTAAAGGACACTCGCCGTTGCAAAAGCTGCAATCCCTTCGCCACGACCAATAAATCCAAGCTTTTCATTTGTTGTGGCTTTTATGGAGATTCGATCGGGTGAAAGTGTGAGTATATTCATAAGATTTTCTATCATTGCATGGCGATAGGGGCCGATTTTAGGGTCTTCAGCGATCAGTGTGATATCAACATTGGCGATACGACCACCTGCTTGTTTAACAATATCCAGAGCATGAAGGAGAAAAATTTCTGAAGATGCATTTTTCCATTGAGGATCAGAGGGTGGAAAATGTGTGCCAATATCTCCCGCTCCTCGGGTAGCAAGAAGGGCATCTGTGAGTGCATGAAGAGCGACATCAGCATCAGAGTGTCCATTTAATTTTTTATGAAAAGGAACTTTTATGCCACATAATATAAGAGAAGTTCCTTCTTCGAAAGAATGAACATCGTAACCATTGCCGGTGCGGATATCAGGAAATATTTGCATTTTTTTCTGAAGGTATAAATGTGCAGTATCAAAATCTTCGTGCCATGTGATTTTTATGTTGTGAGGGTCTCCAGGAATGGTACGCATAGGAATACCAAACCATTCCGCAATTGCAGAATCATCGGTGAATTCTTTTTTGCAAGCTTGGTTTGCTTTTTCATGGGCCGCTAAGATACGTTCAAAAGGAAAACACTGTGGAGTTTGTGCACTATAAAGATCTGCGCGTGGAATTGTTTCTAAAACATAGTGAGCGCTATTGACACGTTTGAGAGTATCAGAGATGGCGAGAATGGGGAGAACGCCTTCTTGAGGGTTGATGGTGATATGGATTTGCTCGAGGAGCTTGTTTTCGATAAAGGGGCGTACACCATCATGAATATGCACATATTTAGGCTTAAACTTTTTAAGTGCCTGAAGCCCACGTAAGGTAGATATTTGGCGTGTGTTGCCTCCTTCAACAATGATAAGCCGTTCTTTAAAATCGGTAAGGGTCTGTTCACAGATTTGGTGGTCCTCTGGATGAATAACGAGGATAATCGTTGTGATGGCTGGATTCTGGCAAAAACAACGCACAGTATGGCAAATAACCGGCTCTTGTCCTAAAAGTCGGTATTGTTTTGGTTTTTCTAGGAGCGACCCTGCTCTTTTACCGCGTCCAGCGGCTAATATAATTGCTGCAATAGAAATGATTGATTTTCCTTATGTGTTACTCAGTTGCCTTTTGTATGATTTGAGTTGAATATTTCACGATTATCAATCTTTAATTGATTTCGAAAAGAGGGGCGTTGCAGATCAGCAAGAGATATTACAGATAATACATCAAAAAAAGCATTTAATGCTCTTTGAAGTGCGGTATTTAAGCCACAAAAATCGATCAATGGGCAGTTAGATTTTGCAGTATCAAAACATTCTGCCATGGAAAAGTTATCTTCTGTTACTTTTACGACATCAGCCACCGAAATCTCTGCTGCAGATTTAGCTAATTTAACGCCACCATTACGTCCTCGTACTGTTTTTAAAAAACCTGCTTCAACAAGGGGTTGAAGAATTTTAAATAAAAAAGGTTCAGAAACAGCATATGCTTTGGCAATTTCTGGGATACGGCTTAGAGATTCCTGATTATCTGCACAATACATGAGAATCCGGAAGGCATAATTTGTCTGTTTTGTTAACCGCATCTCATCTCCTCTGTAAAATATTACCGAATGCGCTTTATGTTAAAGAAATTTCGGAAAATGTAGAAGTCTCTTTATTGGCTATATTTTAAATGTGGTCTTGTCAATTTTTGTCACAAAAGGTTATATGGAGACAATGGGATAAGGTAGTATAAGCGAATTATGAATACAACATCTGTGACGAATGATAGAGAACAAAATACTCATAACGATGAATTGTATCGCTTAAGTAAGGTGTATATCTTTTTAGGTATCACAATTATTGTGTTGGCTTTATTAACAGCATCTGTTTCATTTATTATTCTTATTGGATTAACCCCTGTTGTTCCCAGCAGAGCTGTAACCCTCATTCTTATAGGGATTAATAGTGTTTGGGTTTTAGGGCTTGTGATCATTGTTTTTTACGAGATGACTCCCATCATTCGTGCGTGGCGTTCAAGACGTGCGGGCTCGCGTCTTCACGTGCGCCTTATTTCATTATTTGCGCTTGTTGCAACGATGCCAGCCGTTGCAGTGGCTCTTGTATCGGGACCTGCTCTCAATTTAGGTCTTGATCGATGGTTTGATACAACGACACGGCAAATTGTAGGTTCTTCTATTGATTTAGCCAATGCTTATGCAGATGAAATGTTGCAAAATTTGAAGAATTTATCCTACGCTATGGCATTCGCACTTGATAACAAAAAGCTTTTAGAGCATAATCCAGCCGAATATCGGATGCAGTTGACGCGTCATGCTATAGGGCGCAATCTGCGTGGGGCGTTTTTGTTAAGTTCTAGTGGAACTGTTTTTATATCAAGTGATCTTGGTGATGAGGATAAACTCCCTATACCCCCTTCCCATCTTATTGAGCGTGCAACGAGTGCAAGACCTTTTTCTTTTCAACCGGGTGTTCATGATTATTTTGGCATTATTTTAAAATTTACCAATATTCCAAACACATTTTTATATCTGGTGCGTGATGTTGATAAAGACGTTTTATCTGCTTTGCGTTTGACGGAAGTTAATACAGATCGTTATCGTGATTTAAATGAAAACCGTCTGCTGACGCAAATCGCATTTGGTATGCTTTATCTGTGTCTTTTTTTTAGTTTATTCTTGTCTGCTATTTGGGCGGGTATTGCTGTTGCTGATCGTTTGGTACGTCCTATTCGCCTTCTTATTAGTGCTGCTGATGATGTAGCGTCTGGAAATATGGAAGTTTTTGTGCCAGTCCGTGCCAGGGATGGAGATATTGGGCAGTTATCAAAAACTTTTAATTACATGGTCAGTGAACTGAAAAGTCGACGCAATGAGTTGATTGCAGTTCGTGATCAAATTGATGAGAGGCGACGTTTTTCTGAAGCTGTTTTGTCTGGTGTAACAGCAGGGGTGGCTGGAATTGATGATAATGGGGATATTACAATTATTAATCGGTCTATGGAAACGATGTTTGATATTCGCTCTGAACAAGTTATTAGACATAGTCTTTTATCGTTAAGTGCTGAAATTGATCAGGTTTTTCAGTTTGCACGTTCATTAGCTCGAAAAAATCATCGTGAGCAGGTTACTTTAAGTGTTGCGGGACAAGAACGCTTTTGTAATGTGCAAATTACAATGGAAGAGAATGATGGACAAGGGCAATCTTGGGTTCTAACGATTGACGATATCACCGACCTTGTTGAAGCACAGCGTTCATCGGCTTGGGCAGATATTGCACGCCGTATTGCACACGAAATTAAAAATCCACTGACTCCTATTCAATTATCAGCTGAACGTATTCGTAAACGTTATAATAAAGTTATTACACAAGATCGAGAAGTTTTTGACCGGTGTATTGATACGATTATTCGCCAAGTTGGAGATATTGGGCGTATGGTTGATGAGTTCTCTTCTTTTGCACGTATGCCCAAACCTCAAATGAATATTTTAGATATACGTGGATTACTGCGTGAAGCATGTTTCTTGATAGAAGTTACGCGACATGATATTCATTTTGAACAGGACTTAGGAAGTGCACCGCTTATGGGCGCATTTGACAACCGTCTCATTGTGCAAGCTTTTTGTAATGTTATCAAAAACGCAAGCGAATCTATAGACTCAGTCACGCGAGAAGAGAGCATTCATGGTCACATTTTTGTACGTTCTTATCATGAAGAAGGGTCTATAGTTGTGGATGTGATTGATAATGGTAAAGGACTTCCTAAAGAGCAAAGGCAAAAATTATTAGAACCTTATATCACAACGCGGGAAAAAGGCACAGGGCTTGGATTGGCTATTGTGCGCAAAGTTATTGAAGATCATGGTGGTTACATGGAATTGCATGACGCACCAAAAAACTTTTATGAAGGTCGTGGAGCGATGATCCGTTTAATATTTCCAGCTGATGGGGCTAAGCAGAGTAATGTGATACAAGCCATAAATCATAAGATAGGGGAATAAAATGGTATCAGATATTTTAATTGTCGATGATGAAGCGGATATTCGTGAGCTTATTGCTGGCATTTTAGATGATGAGGGCTATGAAACACGTGTTGCATGTAATTCTGATGAAGCCTTATCACAAATTAGTGCGCGTCTTCCAAAGCTGATTTTTTTGGATATTTGGTTGCAAGGAAGTCGTCTCGATGGATTAGCGCTGCTTGATGAAATTAAAACGCGATATCCTGCTCTTCCAGTGGTTATGATCTCTGGTCATGGTACTATTGAAACAGCTGTTTCTGCAATAAAACGAGGAGCATATGATTTTATTGAAAAACCTTTTAAAGCTGATCGTCTTATCTTGGTTGCAGAACGAACTCTTGAGAACTCAAATTTAAAACGTGAGCTTTTAGAATTACGAAAGCGCTCGAATGAGACATTGGAACTGCTTGGAACATCGACTGCTATAAAACATTTACGCCAAATCATAGAAAAAGTAGCACCCACCAATAGTCGCATCATGATTACAGGTCCTTCAGGTGCAGGAAAAGAGATGGTGGCACGTGCTATTCATGCGCTTTCAACCCGTTCAAATGGGCCATTTGTCACAATAAATGCTGCAACGATTACTCCTGAAAGAATGGAAATAGAATTATTTGGCAGCGAAACGGAGGGAGGAGAGCGTAAGATTGGTGCATTAGAAGAAGCTCATGGTGGAATATTATATCTTGATGAAATTGCCGATATGCCACGTGAGACACAAGGTAAGATTCTTCGAGTATTGACAGGGCAGACATTTGAAAGGGTTGGTGGGACAAAGCGTGTCAAGGTAGATGTTCGCATTATTTCTTCAACAGCCCAGAATCTTGAAAATCTCATTTCTGATGGGCGTTTTAGGGAAGATCTTTTTCACCGTCTTTCGGTTGTTCCTATTTCTGTTCCACCACTTTCAGCACGTCGTGAAGACATTCCAGAACTTGTCCACCATTTTGTTAAAAAGATATCGCAGCAGGTTGGTATTAAACCACGTGAAATTAGTGATGATGTCATGGCTATTTTGCAAGCACATGCTTGGCCAGGTAATGTGCGGCAATTGCGCAACAATATTGAGCGTCTTCTGATTCTTGTACGTGATGGTGATGACCCAATAACAGCAGAATTTCTTCCTAGTGAAGTAAGTGATTCTTTGCCGCGCCTTCAAATGGATACAGATGAGAGTATAATGGATTTACCGTTGCGTGAAGCACGAGAATTGTTTGAAAAGAAGTATTTAGAGGCGCAGATTGGGCGTTTGGGGGGGAATATATCGCGTACAGCTGAATTTATAGGTATGGAACGTTCAGCTTTGCACCGTAAGCTTAAGGCACTTGGAGTTTCATAGATTATGCGCGTTATTATTTGCGGGGCGGGACAGGTTGGTTATGGGATAGCAGAGCGTCTTGCTGCTGAAAATCACGATGTCACTGTTATCGATATTGAAGAGAGATTAATTGAAAAAATTCGCGATACATTAGATGTGAGAGGTTTTGTTGGATATGGTTCTCGTCCTGAGGTACTTTTAGCTGCTGATGCAGACAAAGCTGATATGTTGATTGCAGTAACTTTATTTGATGAAGTCAATATGGTGGCTTGTCAGGTGGCGCATTCATTGTTCAATGTTCCAACAAAAATTGCACGTATTCGCTCGCAATCCTATTTAGAGCCACGCTATAAGATGCTTTTTGCGCGAGAAAATATCCCCATTGATGTAGTTATTTCGCCAGAAATTGAAGTTGGGGAGATGGTTCTGCGTCGTATTGCACTGCCCGGTGCAATAGATGTTCTTTATTTTTGTAACGATGATATTGTTGCGTTAGCCTTGGAATGTATGGAAGATTGTCCAGTTATTAATACACCTTTGCGTCAGTTAACGGAGCTTTTTCCAGATCTTAGCACGACGGTTACTGCTATTAAACGCGGCTCAGAATTATTAGTAGCGCATTCAGAGACACAATTACAGGTTGGCGATATCACTTATCTTGTTGCTGCTCGTGATCAGGTGCGCCGTGCAGTTGGGCTTTTTGGTCATAAAGAACAAGATGCCCATCGCATGATTATTGCAGGGGGTGGTCACATAGGTCTTTATGTTGCTCAAGCTATTGAAAAGCGCCTCCATAAATTAAGGTTAAAAATTATAGAATCGCAAAGAGAGAGAGCGCTCACAATTGCTGATCAACTGGAAAAAACCACTGTTTTATATGGCAATGTATTAGATACAGTGATTCTTCAGGATGCTGGAATTGAGCAGGCCGATTTAATGATTACATTGACTAATCAAGATCAGGTCAATCTTTTGAGTGCTATTATTGCTAAAAGACTGGGATGCAAAGCCAATATGGTGTTGATCAATAATGTTGCTTATCAGGAATTTAGCCGCACAGTTGGTGTAGATGCCTATCTTAATCCACATAGTGTGACAATATCGAGAATTTTGCAACAAATGCGTCGTGGGCGTATTCGTGCTGTTCATTCGGTTTTTAATGGTCAAGCAGAAATTATTGAAGCTGAAGTGATGCAAACCTCTTCATTGGTTGGTAAGTCATTGTCAGAGCTTGGTTTATCAGAAGGTTTAAGGATTGGTGCGATTTATCGTAATAAAACAATCATACAGCTTTCAGCAGATACGCGTATTTTGCCTGGCGATCGGATCGTGATTTTTGCTCTGGCTGAATGTGTTCGTGATGTTGAACAACTTTTTCGTGTAAGTTTGGAATATTTTTAATATATTGCTTATGGATATTTGCACTTTTTGGTACGGTGGAAAATTGAGACTAGTTGACAGACTTTGTTTGTCTTCAATGGTAAAAACTGGGCAGCGTGTTAAGCTCTTTAGCTATGATAAAGTAGAAAATTTACCTGCCGGTGTTGAATTGCATGAAGCCGAATCAATTTTACCACGTTCGGCAATTTACCGCCTTGACCCCAATTTTTCTGAGAGTAAACCAGGGTGTACAATTGTTCAGTTTTCGGATTTTTTTCGTGTTATGTTGATGAAATATCAACAGGGTGTTTGGTTGGATACAGATGTTTATCTGGTTAAACAATTTCATCCAGATGTGAATAAAATTTGGTTTGCAAGAGAAAATGCTTTAAGGGTTGGTGTGTCTGCACTTTATTTTCCACCCGATAACCCTATTATAAAGGTGTTTGAAGATTATTTGGCAGGCACAGAAATGATACCTGAGTGGCTTGGGTTTAAACGTCGTGTTTGGAAGCCATTTTGGTTAAAGAGGAAAAAAATGCCTATTTTACCTGCAAATCTTGGAGTTACGATCTTTGGCAATGATGGTATTTCACGATTGGCTAAACGGTATGGTTTTTTTCATGAAGCAAAGAAAAAGGAAACTTTTTATTATTGGACGGGGCGAAAAAGTGAACATATTTTTGATCCAGCTTTTGGTGTTGAACCACTCACCGATCCCTATTTTATAGGATTTCATATCCACAGAAAGGCAAAGACCACTCAAAAACCTCAAGAAGGAAGCTTTTACCATTGGGCAGTGTCTCGTATTCTTGGTGCTCATGATTTGTTCAGTTAGAATTGTTATTGCTATTTTAACCATTGGGATTTTAATTTTGCCTGAGGGACTGTTGATTGTGGCTTGCGTAAGAGACTAGTGTTAGCCTATGGATAAAGCGTTAAATGTGTGAAGAGTGATTATTATATGAATGGAAAGTAAAAATATGAGTGATCCAATAAAAACAGCATTGAGCCTTGTGCCTATGGTTATTGAACAAACTAATCGTGGTGAACGGGCCTATGATATTTTTTCTCGTCTTTTAAAAGAGCGGATTATTTTTATTAATGGTCCTGTTGAAGACGGGATGGCGATGCTTGTTTGTGCACAATTGCTCTTCTTAGAAGCGGAAAATCCTAAGAAAGAAATTAGCCTTTATATAAACTCTCCAGGTGGTGTCGTAACATCTGGTATGGCAATTTATGATACTATGCAGTTTATTCGCCCTCCTGTTTCTACACTTTGCATGGGGCAGGCGGCATCTATGGGGTCACTTCTTTTAACGGCTGGAGCGAAGGGGCATCGTTTTACTTTGCCTAATGCACGTATTATGGTGCATCAGCCATCTGGTGGTTTTCAAGGTCAGGCTTCAGATATTGAGCGGCATGCGCAAGATATTATAAAGATGAAACGGCGTTTAAATGAGATTTATGTTCAACATACAGGTCAGGATTATGAGGTTATTGAAAGAACGCTCGATCGTGATCATTTTATGACAGCGGAAGAAGCTAAACAATTTGGTTTGGTTGATGACGTTATACAATATCGTGCGGAAACTGAAAAAGAAGAAAAAGATTAAGATTTTTTATAGAAAAAGCCGCTAATTTAAGAAAGATTTTTGTAAAAAATATCGCGACAATAAGAGAAAAACATCTAAAGATATTGAGACATGCATGGTTTTTTATATGTCTTTTATTTTTCATTATGAAAAACTTCCTTTGAAAAGGCGAAGTATTCATATATCGTGGTGAAAGGAAAGAGAAATGAGCAAACTTGGCAATAGCGGGAACGAATCAAAAAATACTCTCTATTGCTCGTTCTGCGGCAAAAGTCAGCATGAAGTGCGTAAGCTCATCGCGGGACCTACTGTATTCATCTGTGATGAATGTATAGAGCTTTGCATGGATATTATTCGTGAAGAAAATAAATCTTCTGGGATTAAAGCACGTGATGGTGTGCCTACTCCACAGGAAATTATAACAGTTCTCGATGATTACGTTATTGGTCAACAGCATGCAAAGCGTGTTCTTTCTGTTGCTGTCCATAATCATTATAAACGGTTGGCACATCAGTCTAAAAGCAATGATATTGAGTTGGCGAAATCAAACATCCTTCTTGTTGGTCCAACGGGGTGTGGTAAAACATATTTAGCACAAACATTAGCGCGTATTATTGATGTTCCTTTTACGATGGCCGATGCAACCACCTTAACGGAAGCAGGCTATGTGGGTGAAGATGTTGAAAATATTATTTTAAAGCTTCTTCAAGCTGCTGACTATAATGTTGAACGTGCACAACGTGGCATTGTATATATCGATGAGGTTGATAAGATTTCTCGTAAGGCTGATAATCCTTCTATTACAAGAGATGTTTCGGGGGAAGGTGTTCAGCAAGCGTTGTTAAAAATTATGGAAGGAACAATAGCTTCTGTTCCTCCTCAGGGTGGGCGTAAGCATCCACAGCAAGAATTTCTCCAGGTCGATACAACAAATATTTTATTTATTTGTGGAGGAGCTTTTGCTGGCTTGGAGCGGATCATTTCAGGACGTGGCGAAAAAACTTCCATCGGTTTTTCTGCTACCGTTAAGGCGCCTGATGAGCGTTGTGTTGGTGAGATTTTTCGTGATTTAGAGCCTGAAGATCTTATAAAGTTCGGTTTGATACCGGAATTTATTGGTCGTCTTCCCATTGTAGCGACGTTAGAGGATTTGGATGTTAATGCGCTTGTTCAAATTTTGTCACAACCCAAAAATGCGTTGGTGAAGCAATATCAGCGTCTTTTTGAGATGGAAAATGTCGAATTAGCCTTTCATGAAGATGCGTTGCGGGTTATTGCGAAGAAGGCGATAGAGCGTAAAACTGGTGCGCGTGGTTTACGCTCTATTATGGAGAAGATACTTCTTGAAACTATGTTTGAACTTCCGGCTCTTGAAGGTGTTCAAAAAGTAGTTATTTCGAGTGACGTAGTTGATGGGAAAGCACGTCCTCTTTACATTTATTCAGAACGTGAAGATAAAGAAAATGTATCGGCATAAATATTGTGCAATATGAAAAGTAAGAATAAACATCATTTAAGGATGGATGTTTCTGGATATTATAGTCATAGTGCTTGATTTATATGTTCCCAGTTCCCACTTCATGTATTATGGAGAACTGGAGGATTTTCTAAAGGGTGGGCTTGTGTAGCGGATGGATCATAGGCTCCAGAAAGGAGAATTATGCAATATTTTGATGAAAAGGCAGATGGGGTAACAGGAGCAGTTTACGCTGTTTTACCTCTTCGTGATATTGTTGTCTTCCCACATATGATTGTTCCACTTTTTGTAGGTCGAGAAAAATCAATTCGAGCTCTTGAAGAGGCGATGGCGGTTGATAAACAGATCTTATTGGTCACGCAAAAAAATGCTTCTGATGATGATCCAAAATCAGAAGATATTTACGATATTGGTACCTTTGCTAATATTCTTCAACTTTTAAAGTTGCCTGATGGAACTGTAAAGGTTTTGGTTGAGGGGACAGCGCGTGCAAGAATTAGCCAATTTACTACGAATGAAAATTATCATCAGGCTATTGCAACTTTTACGGAGGAGCCTAGAGAAAATGATGTTGAGATTGAAGCTCTTTCAAGGTCAGTGATTGCTTATTTTGAAAATTATGTAAAACTTAATAAAAAGATTTCGCCTGAAGTTGTTAATGCAATTGGTCAGATCGATAATCCTTCTAAGCTTGCTGATACTATTGCCTCGCATTTGATGATTAAGCTTTCAGAAAAGCAAGAAATATTAGCGCTATTACCTGTACGTGATCGTCTTGAACGTGTACTTTCTTTCATGGAAGGAGAGATTTCTGTTTTGCAGGTTGAGAAGCGTATTCGTTCACATGTTAAACGGCAAATGGAAAAAAACCAGCGGGAATATTATCTCAATGAGCAGATGAAGGCTATTCAGAAGGAGTTGGGAGCAGGGGATGATAGCCGAGATGAGCTCTCTGAGCTAGAAGAACGCATTACGAAGACAAAACTTTCGAAGGAAGCGTGCGAAAAGGCTGGAGCAGAACTGAGAAAATTACGCAATATGTCTCCTATGTCTGCAGAGGCAACAGTTGTGCGTAATTATCTTGATTGGTTATTAGCAATGCCTTGGGGCAAAAAGTCGAAGATTAAAAACAATTTAGACTTTGCTGAAAAAGTCATGAATAATGAGCATTTTGGTCTTGAAAAAGTCAAGGAGCGAATTATCGAATATTTAGCAGTACAAAGTCGTGCATCAAAAATAAAAGGTCCGATTATTTGTTTGTTGGGTCCTCCTGGTGTAGGGAAAACGTCACTTGCCCGTTCTATTGCAAAGGCAACAGGGCGTGAGTATGTTCGTATCTCCTTGGGAGGTGTGCGGGATGAAGCAGAAATTCGTGGACATCGTCGGACATATATTGGCTCTATGCCTGGAAAAATTATCCAGTCTATGAAAAAAGCGAAAAAGTCTAATCCGCTTTTCTTGCTTGATGAAATTGATAAAATGGGACAAGATTTTCGTGGTGATCCTTCATCCGCTTTATTGGAAGTGCTTGATCCTGAACAAAATGGTACTTTTATTGATCATTATTTAGAAGTCGAATATGATCTTTCCGATGTCATGTTTATTACAACTGCCAATACCCTGAATATTCCAGGACCGTTAATGGATCGGATGGAAATTATTCGTATCGCTGGTTATACTGAATGTGAAAAAATGGAGATTGTTAAACAACATCTTTTACCCAAAGCATTGAAAGATCATTGTTTAACTAAAAAAGAGTTCAGTGTTTCTGATGGTGCTATAAGATCGATGATTCAATTTTATACACGTGAAGCGGGTGTTCGCAACCTTGAGCGTGAATTAATGAAGGTAGCACGTAAGTCAGTAACCAAGATTCTTAAGACACAGCAAAAATCTGTAAAAGTTACAGAAAATAATATTAATGATTTCTTGGGTGTGAAACGTTATCGCTATAACCAGATTGAAGGTGAAAATCAAATTGGTGTTGTGACCGGACTTGCTTGGACAGAGGTTGGGGGAGAACTCTTGACCATTGAGGGTGTTATGATGTCTGGTAAAGGCAAAATGACTGTAACTGGAAATTTGCGTGATATCATGAAAGAGTCAATTTCAGCAGCAGCATCTTATGTGCGTTTTCGTGCTGTTGATTTTGGTATTGAACCTCCACTTTTTGATAAGCGTGATATCCATGTTCATGTTCCAGAAGGTGCTACACCAAAAGATGGACCATCAGCTGGAATTGCAATGGTGACGGCAATTGTTTCGATACTTACAGGGATCGCTGTTCATAAGGATATTGCGATGACTGGTGAAATTACTTTACGTGGGCGTGTTTTACCGATTGGTGGGTTGAAAGAAAAGCTTCTTGCAGCTCTTCGAGGAGGTATAAAGAAAGTACTTATTCCTGAAGAAAATGCAAAAGATTTGATTGATATTCCCGATGATGTCAAAAATAATATGGAAATCATTCCAGTCAGTCATGTCAGTGAAGTTCTTAGACATGCTCTGGTTCGTTTCCCTGATCCTATTGGGTGGACAGAACCTTCTGCGGTGTCTGTGCCTATCAGGACAGAAAATGAGAATGAGGGAATACAGATTGCACACTGATTCACTTTCCATTTTTTACTGCATTTTAAAAGCAGCAGAAGGCATTTTCATGGTTATTTTTCTGTTTATTTTGAAAAAAAAGTAAAAAATTCCGTGAATAACTGTGATTATTGCTAAAAAAACAATGTTTTGAATAAAAATAAGGCTTCTGTTTGCTATAGTTTTCAATAAACTAACCAATGACACGGCTAAGTTGTGTTATTTGGTAATATAGGGAAAGGAAATATTCCATGAATAAAAGTGAATTGGTTAGCTCCATTGCTGAAAAGGCAGGTGTTTCAAAAGCGCAGGCTGGCTCTGTTCTCGATGCTTTTATCGCTTCTGTAACAGAAGCTTTGGCTTCAGGAGGAGATGTTCGTCTTCCAGGTTTTGGTTCTTTTGAAGTTTCTCATCGTGCTGCGACAAAGGGGCGTAATCCTTCAACTGGGGCTGAAATTAATATTCCAGCGCGTTCTGTGCCGAAATTTTCTGCCGGGAAAAGTCTTAAAGAAGCTGTTAACAAATAATAAGTTAAACCGCACGAAAAAACCCGGTTTATTTATAGCCGGGATTTTCTAGAAGAGTTATGGATACGCTTTTCATGCCAAATTTTCTGGCATGTCTCTGTTTCGACTATTCAGTATTTTTTTAAATGTTTTTAAAATTTAAAAAGAATAGTCTATGGAGCAATGTATTTTTATTTCGGCATTTTCAAATAAAATATTTGATTATAGGAGTTGGTGTGGATTTTTAAGGAGAGAGTTTAACTTTATATCACAAAAAACACCAAAGCTTTTCAAATTATGGCATTGATCAGATATCTGCTAGTGTGTAAGCGTTTGCTATCCATTTAATTGCATTTACTATTGCCGCATATTTTCCATCATAGCTCTTTTTGATGCTTAAAGTTTATTTTTAAAACTGTTTTTAAGAATGGTTCTTTTGTCATAAGAAAAAAATTGAAGCCTCCAAAACTATATTAAATGATAAATTATATATGATTTTTTATTAGTGCGAAGAGTCTTAAAATAACAATTCTGTTGTTTTTGAGAGAATAATGACATTCATAGACTGGAGGGTGAGAGAGAAACTGTCTGATTGCAAATAAAGACAACAAGTGGTTTAGGGTGATTGATTTAGAGTTTGTTTGTTTCTCCATTGGTTAGCCACTGAATGCAAGTATCGAGAGCTCTGGTAGTTATCGCTTGTTTTTTGGCTATTTTTTTTTCTTTACTTGGCAAGCGTTTTCCTGAGTAAGAATCAGAAGCAATAGGAGGGAAAAGTCCAAAATTGATATTCATCGGTTGAAAAGATTTCCTTCCTGTTTCTTCATTCACGATATGTCCACCGGTAATATGGTTTAAAAGAGCGCCGAGTGCTGTGGTTAATGGTGGCAGGCAAGGGAAATTATGGTGATATTCCGCAGCGGCGAAAAGCCCCGCGAGAAGCCCGATTGCTGATGATTCTACATAACCTTCACACCCGGTAATTTGCCCAGCAAAACGCAGTCTGGGTTGTTGTTTTAAACGAAGGGTTTGATCAAGAATGCTTGGTGAGTTGAGATAGGTATTGCGGTGAAGTCCACCAAGGCGAGCGAACTCTGCGTTTTCAAGACCAGGAATCATTCTAAAAATGCGGACTTGTTCGCCATATTTCAATTTTGTTTGAAAGCCTACCATATTATAAAGGGTTCCAAGCTTATTGTCTTGGCGTAATTGGACAACGGCATAAGGTTTTACTGTGGGATTATGGGCATTGGTTAATCCCATAGGTTTCATGGGACCATGTCTAAGGGTTTCAAGTCCACGTTCCGCCATAACTTCGATTGGTAAGCATCCATCAAAATAAGGTGTTTTTTCAAAATCGCGGAATTTTGTTTTTTCCGCATTTTTCAATGTTTGAATAAATATTTCATATTGTTCTTTATTAAGAGGACAATTAAGATAATCCTTTCCTGTTCCCTCAGGACCAATTTTATCATAGCGCGATTGATACCAACAAATATCCATATCAATAGTATCGGTATAAATAATAGGGGCGATAGCATCAAAAAAAGAGAGCGCTTCTATTCCAGTTACTTTTTGGATTTCTTTAGCGAGTTTTGGTGAGGTAAGAGGACCGGTTGCAATGATAATGTGACGCCAATCATCAGGAATCTCTTGAATTTCCTCACGTTCTATCGTTATAAGAGGGTGATTTTCAAGTGCTGCCGTAACGGTTTTTGAAAATCCTTCACGATCAACGGCAAGCGCGCTTCCTGCTGGGACTTTATTGGTATCCGCAGCCTTCATAATCAAGGATTTTGCTAATCGCATTTCAGTATGGAGAAGTCCTACGGCATTTGTTGAGGAATCATCAGAACGGAATGAGTTTGAACAGACCAGTTCGGCAAGCTGATCGGTTTTATGGGCATCGGATTTTTTTTTGGCCGCATTTCATGCACAATAACGGGGATTCCTGATTGAGCGATTTGCCAGCTTGCTTCACATCCAGCAAGACCGCCACCGATGATATGAATTGGAGTATTAGATTTCTTTAACATAATTTGCTTTTAGCGGAAGCTGTCTTCTCTGAAAAGTATAGATTTTTGTTTTTGTAATTCGTAGGAATGATATGTATTTGGTTTTTTAAATATATTTGTTTGCTTTTTTTCTTTAATTAATGGTATAGAAACGCCGCTATAAGGATAGTGGTTTATAAATTTGAGCGGATGTGGCGAAATTGGTAGACGCACCAGATTTAGGTTCTGGCGGGAGACCGTGGGGGTTCGAGTCCCTCCATCCGCACCAAAGGCAAAGGGGTTCTTTGAGCACTGTGGATGTCTCTGTGTTTGGAATTCCGCTTCATGGTGATTTAACACTCAAGTTTTAGAATGTAGTTATCAGAGTGGGGTATCCCTCTCTTTAGGAAGAATAAAGGTTTTTGAATGCAGGTTACCGAGACGCTTAATGAAGGACTGAAGCGCGAAATTAAGATCGTGGTTCCGGCGAGAGATTTAGAACAGAAATTGAATGAACGGTTGGATAATACCAAGAGTAAAGTCAAACTTAATGGTTTCCGTCCCGGTAAGGTGCCAGCTGGATATCTACGAAAGATGTACGGCAAATCTTTCATGGCGGAAATTCTCAATGAGATTGTTAGTGATGTGCCTCGTTCTATTCTGTCCGAGCGTGGTGAACGTTCAGCGATGCAACCGCAAATTGACATAGATGAAGATGAAAAGATTCTCGATGGCAAAGCCGATTTTATTTTTAATTTAAAATATGAAGTTTTGCCAAAGTTTGAAATTAAGAACTTTGATCATATTGAAATTGTCCGTGAAATTGCGGCTATTCCTGAACAAGAAGTTGAGGATCAAATAAAGCGCGTGCTTTCCTCTGCCCGTAATTATTCTTTAAAAGATGGTCCTTCTGAAGAAGGTGATCGTGTTACGATAGATTATCTTGGTAAGCTTGAGGGCGTTCCATTTGAGGGTGGAGCAGATAATGATGCGCAATTGATTCTGGGATCAAAGCAATTTATTCCTGGTTTTGAGGAGCAATTAGTTGGTGTAAAAGCAGGAGATAAAAAAACAATTTCTGTTAAATTTCCTGACAATTACAGTGCTATCCATTTGGCTGGTAAGGATGCAGAATTTGATATCACCGTTAAAGCTGTTTGCAAATCAGACGAGCTAAAAATTGATGATGAAGCAGCACAAAAAGTTGGTTTGGAATCTTTAGAGCGTCTGCGTGAAGTTGTTCGTGGGCAGATTGAAAGCCAATATGGTTCAATGACACGTCAGAAAATTAAGCGTCAAATTCTTGATGCTTTAGATGCTGATTATAATTTTGAGATTCCTGAAGGACTTTTAGAAATTGAATTTAACAATATCTGGGCTCAGGTTAATGATGATTTAAAGAAAGCTGAGCGCAGTTTCGAAGATGAAGGTGTCACAGAAGAACAGGCGCGGGAAGAATATCGTGTGCTTGCACAGCGTCGTGTTCGTCTTGGATTGGTACTTTCTGAAATTGGCATGAATGTTGGCGTTAAAGTAAGTGAAGATGAGTTAAAAGCTGCAGTTTTTGATCAAGTTCGTCAGTATCCTGGACAAGAGAAAGAAATTATGGACTTTTTCCGTAATACTCCTGAAGCTATTGCAAATCTACGTGCCCCGATTTTTGAAGAAAAAGTTATTGATCATTTGTTAGCACGAATAAAGGTCATAGATAAAGAAGTGACAGTTGAAGAGCTGATGAAGGAATATGATGAAACAGATTTGACGGAAAAAAAACCAGAAAAGAAAAAATCCCCAGTGAAGGAAAAAGCTGCAGAGAAAGTTTCCGCTAAAAAAAAGGCACCTAAAAAAGGTTAATATTTATATGAACAAAACAAGCCCGATGAAATCGGGCTTTTTTTATAAGAGTTATATTCTAGTCTTGCACTGAGAGCAGTTTTAGATTAGCCATCAAATATATTTTTTAAATATTGATAGTGGATTGGCAATGGGAATCATTGATACGCGCACTCCTGATTCTAAGCGTTTTATTTCTGGAGTTACAGGTGATTGGGAAGTCATCATTGGCATGGAGGTTCATGCGCAGATTATATCAAATTCAAAACTTTTTTCTGGTGCATCGACCAAATTTGGTGCGGAGCCAAATAATAACGTGTCACTGATTGATGCAGCTATGCCTGGCATGTTACCTGTTCTTAATCAAGAGTGTGTTCGTCAAGCCGTTCGAACTGGTTTGGGATTAAAGGCGCGTATTAATCTGAAATCTGTTTTTGATCGGAAGAATTATTTTTATCCAGATTTACCGCAAGGGTATCAAATTTCTCAATTTCGTTATCCGATTGTAGGAGAGGGGAAGATTGTCATATCTGTTGGTCCGAGTTCGAATGGTCAGTTTGAAGATATTGAAGTTGGGATTGAGAGATTACACCTTGAGCAGGATGCTGGAAAATCTATGCATGATCAGCATCCAACAATGTCTTTTGTGGATCTGAACCGTTCTGGTGTTGCTCTTATGGAAATTGTTTCTAAACCGGACATGCGCTCAGCAGATGAAGCTAAGGCTTATATGACCAAGTTGCGCACGATTGTCCGTTATTTGGGGACTTGCGATGGCAATATGGATGAAGGTTCTATGCGTGCCGATGTTAACGTATCAGTTCGTCGCCCTGGAGAGAGCTTTGGAACGCGTTGTGAGATAAAGAATGTGAATTCTATCCGCTTTATTGGTCAGGCGATTGAGTATGAGGCGCGCCGTCAAATTGCCATTTTAGAAGATGGTGGTGTCATAGATCAAGAAACTCGACTTTTTGATGCTGCAAAAGGTGAAACGAGGTCTATGCGCTCAAAGGAAGAAGCGCATGATTATCGTTATTTTCCTGATCCTGATCTTTTGCCCTTAGAATTTGATCAAGCATTTGTAGATGCTTTGGCAGCTGAATTGCCTGAATTGCCTGATGATATAAAGATGCGTTTTATCCAAGAGATGGGGTTGACGGCCTATGATGCCTCCATTCTTGTAACAGAAAAAGCCATTGCTGATTATTTTGAAAAAGTAGCACATGGGCGTGATGGAAAAACTGTTGCCAATTGGGTTATTAATGATCTTTTGGGTGCTTTAAATAAAGACAATCGTGCAATTGAAGAGACACCAATATCACCCGATCAATTGGGGGGTATTATTGATCTTATTAAGGAAGGGACTATTTCTGGGAAAATTGCCAAAGATCTCTTTGAAATTATTTGGCATGAAGGTGGGGAGCCGCGTCAGATTGTAGAAGAGCGCAATATGAAGCAGGTGACAGATACAAAGGCTATAGAGAGAGCTGTTGATGAGATTATAGCCAATAATTCTGATAAAGTTGCGCAAGCAAAACAGAAACCTGCTTTAGCTGGTTGGTTTGTTGGGCAGGTCATGAAAACAACAGGTGGTAAGGCAAATCCTCAAGCTGTTAATGAATTGGTTAAACGAAAACTTGGTATAGATTAATATTATGGGGTGGAGAAAAATCTGTAAATATGATATCCTCTTAGAGCTTAGCGAGATAAATTTAAGGTTTTTATGTCAAATGAAATCCTCACTGAGTTCACAGGTAATTTTTGTCTCAAGTAATTTCAAGCGTCGTAACAGGTTTATTCCAGTGATTGATTTTGTAGATATGCTAAGAAGTGGAATAAAGGATGGCTAGTTTTTTAAAGCAATTCTTTACGTGGTGGAGTGGAAATACCATCAATACGCGCTTTTTTACGTGGTGGAAAGGCAAACCTGTAGGGGAGGACCAGTTTGGAAATATTTATTATGAGGGTGGCTATCATAAAGATGGTTATCGACGTCGTTGGGTTATTTATAAAGATTATTCTGAAGCCTCTACTATTCCACCAGGTTGGCATGGTTGGATTCATCATCGCTGTGATATTCCACCTGTGCAGGAGAATTATCAGCCATATGAATGGGAAAGACCCCATATTGCTAACATGACGGGGACAAGCGCAGCTTATCGACCAAAGGGCTCGATCGTTCATAAGGATAATCGTCCCTCTGTATATGAAGACTATGATGCATGGTCTCCTAAAACATGAAGTATTTTAATGCGTGAGTGTATTCTTTTCTTATTTTCATTGTTTTTAGTTTGAATTGTTTTTTATACTTGATTGATTTGAGGTTATGATTTTTTTTTTACTGCCAAGGTTAAGGTGTATTTTTTACGCTTGTTTTATGGGAATTACAGTGGCATTATTTTCAATGGGTAGAGTGCAGGCAGAGCGTGTTAGCAATGCGATTGCTGTTTTTGCGGGGCTTGATAAAATTACTGGTCGAACTACGCGTTTTGAAGTTTCTCTTGGTGAAATTTATCAATACGGTGCTTTGCAGGTGATACCGCGAGTATGCTATACGAATTCTAAGGATGAACCAACGCGTACAACTGGTTTTGTTGAAGTGAATGAGATAACATTAGATAAAAAGGTTCGGCGCATTTTTACAGGATGGATGTTTGCAGATAGTCCTGGCTTGAATGCTGTAGAGCATCCTATTTATGACATATGGTTAAAAGATTGTAAGCAGAATTCTCAAAATTTGCCCCTTCAGTGATTTGTTATATAAAACAGTGATTTGTTATATAAAACTATATACTGAGCTCATTTTTTTATAAATCTTTCATAAAAATATCTTTTAAAATTATAGCAACAAGAGGCTAGATCAAAGCTTTATTGATATTTTGTAATCTCTCATCTCTAGGCAGTCTCTACTGTGCATGTATGATGATTTTGGTGGAGATATTGACTATAAAATTACTAAACTATTAGGCTTCATTCTTATCAAGAAAAAAGATAAATGAGAGGATAAGTTTTGATTTTAATCACCGTTTTATCTTTTGATTTTGATATGTGTATTAAAGAGTTTAATAATCAAGATTATCTTGAAGGAAGAGTTTTATTTAACTTAAATAGTTTGAGTTTCGATTTTGCATGGTGCAGAAATTTTGTGGATGATGTTTTTGAGATCCATTTTTCTAAAAATCTTTTGTATAGCTATAAAGATCTTTTTACATAAAAATATTTGGCTTTATGAGTAAAAAAACAGAAAATTGTAAATTAAAAGGTTTGGTTTTTCATTATCAAAATTGATATATTTATTTTGTACAAATAGACTATTAATTTTGTAAAGAGTACGAGATCTTATACAATGAAAGATGTAGACCGCCAATTTCATAACGCTCTTTTGCTACCAAAACAGCCCAGGGAACCACTGTTGAATGTTCCCTTGACTATAGTTATTTTGATAGCACTTTGTTTTTTTATTTATTGCGTTACTCAATATTTTTTTCTGATGAGCTCTATATTGAAAGCCTTGAGTTTTTTTCATTTACACCAGTGTTATTCAAAGCTGCACCTTTAGCATTTGCTCATACTATTATGAGTTATTCATTGATGCATGGAAGTTTTGAACATACTGCTCTTAACATGGCTTGGCTTTTGGTTTTTGGGTCTCCTTTGGTAAGACATTTTGGCAGTTTACGTTTTTTAATTTTTTGGGTTTTAACGGCAGCTATTTCTGCGTTAACTTATTTTGCATTTCATCAAAATAGTATAGCGTCACTTGTTGGGGCTTCCGGTGCAGTTTCTGGAATGATGGGAGCTATTGCACGTTACGGTTTTTCTCCTGTTCATTTTGATATTAGTCGGCAAAATGGGAGATTTTTTGGGCCTTTGTGGTCGGTTAGAAAAGCACTTTGTTCAAAGACTGTTCTTGTTTATATTGGTGTATGGCTGTTGATTAATTTGATTATAGGTTTCTCCTCCTCTCTGTTTGAAAGAGAAGACATTTCAATTGCATGGGAGGCTCATATTGGCGGGCTTGTTTCGGGATTTTTATTGGTTGGTTTTTTTGAGGTTTCACGCGGTAAAGAAAAGATTAGGCTCTAAGATATTTATAAGCGGCATAGAGCGCTATTGTTGCAGCGTTTGAAACGTTTAACGATTTAATATTTCCAGGCATATCAAGGCGTGTCAAGGCACAAACGGTTTCACGTGTTTTTTTGCGTAAGCCTTTACCTTCTGCTCCTAGAACAAGGGCAATTTTTTCTCCTGTTAATGTTGTTTCAAGAGGATGATCGCCTTCCGAATCGAGTCCTAAACTGGTAAAACCTGCTTTATGGAGTTGTTGGAGCGTTTCTGCGAGGTTTCGTACGGTGATATAATGAATCATCTCCAAAGCCCCAGATGCGGCTTTAGCAAGAACGCCGCTTTCTTGAGGAGAGTGGCGACAAGTTGTAATGAGTGCCTCAGCTTTAAATGCGACTGCAGAGCGCATAATGGCGCCAACATTATGGGGATCGGTAATTTGATCCATTACAATGACAAGATCAGTATTGGTGAGTTCGGATAATTGGCACGGCTTGAGAGGTTCAGTTTCCAAAACAACACCTTGATGGACTGCATCACTTCCAACGAGCAAATCAAGTTGTTTGGGAGAGCATAATGTGATGGAACACGGTAAATCTGATTCGGGTATATTTAATCGTTTTAAGGCATTTGGTGTAAGATAGAGACGCTTAAAAACTCTTTTGGGATTTTTTAAAGCTGCATGAACGGAATGAAGACCATAAAGATGGATTGTTCCGTGCTTCACGGGAACAGCTTTCTGTTTTACGTGTACTGTATGAGGAGAAGAAAAGCCTTTTTTATTGTAAGATCGACGCTGTAAGCGAGTATGGTAAAAATTTTTCGACATTTTTTCTTTCATATGTTCTTTATAGCGCGTTAATGACAAAAGTGGAGAGAAAAAAGCTGTGGTTTAAAATTATGAGCAAGAAATTTGTACGGAATTGTATTTATTCTGTTGACAGAGACGATAGTAATCGGCATAACCACACCGCAGCCGATTTGAGATAGTTGATCGGAATTTGGTTGCTGTGATGCCTTATCGCACAGCTTTGCTGATGGAATGGAGGGGTGCCCGAGTGGTTAAAGGGGGCGGACTGTAAATCCGTTGCGTATGCTACGTTGGTTCGAATCCAACCCCCTCCACCATTCATATAAAGGAGAGTTTATGGTATGCGGGTATAGCTCAATGGTAGAGCAGCAGCCTTCCAAGCTGAATATGCGGGTTCGATTCCCGCTACCCGCTCCAGACGGTTTTTAATAGCTAAGAGTTGTGGATAGTTGGGTGAATGAGTATGATGGGAGGGTGTTTCAGTTGTAAACAGGACTTCCTATCTTAAGAGTTGTAAGAGCTAGATTGATCTGCCAGTCTGGTTTAATTCAGTTTTCCATGTCTGTTTCTAGGTGCTAAGACAAGAGATTGCAGCGATGGCGAAGAGCAAGTTTGAACGTACAAAA
>NZ_HE997540.1:4860-69202 GCF_000312545.1 Bartonella senegalensis OS02 | reverse complement strand
TATTGTTAAAGGTGTATTGAAGTTATTTTAATTTTCAGAGTTAGGGGTATAGCTCAGTTGGTAGAGCGGCGGTCTCCAAAACCGCAGGTCGCGGGTTCAAGTCCTGCTGCCCCTGCCAGGACCGTTAGGGTTCTAATTGCTGAGGAGGTAGGGTTTCTGCCTTCCTTTCTTTTTTTTCTATGGGGCTTGTTTTTTTGTGCATGAATCGGTATTGAGTAAAGAATGAGGAAATTGTATAAGGCTAGAGATGGGCTTTTTGCGTTTTCCTATTTATTTTGTTGTATAAATCACAATAAGGTTAGAAAGAGTATAGTGTGACTGATGGCATCTAAAACCAATCCTATTACCTTTTTTAAGCAGGTTTATGCAGAAACAGTTAAGGTGAAGTGGCCTACGCGTCGTGAGACAGTGATTTCTACTTTCATGGTATTGTTGGTGACGTTATTAGCCTCAGCTTTCTTTTTTATTGTGGATCAGTTTATGCATTTTAGTGTTTGGCGTGTTATTGATCTCCTGAAGTATCTTTTTAGTTGAGAGTGCAAGGAAGTGTGACTGTGGCTGCTCGTTGGTATATTGTTCAAGCATATTCAAATTTTGAAAAGAAAGTAGCGGAAGCTATTGATAAGGAGGCAAAGCAAAAAGGGCTTGATCATTTGTTCGAGAAAATTTTTGTTCCGACAGAGCGTGTTATTGAAATTCGTCGTGGTCGTAAGGTTGATGCTGAGCGGAAGTTTTTTCCTGGTTATGTTCTTGTTTGTGCTGAATTGACAGATGAAGTTTATCATCTCATTAAGAATACACCTAAAGTGACAGGTTTTTTAGGTTCAGATTCACGCCCTGTTCCAATTTCTGATCGAGAGGCGGAGCAAATTCTTAAGCAAGTTCAGGAAAGGGTTGAGTCTCCAAAATCTTCCGTATTGTTTGAAGTTGGAGAGCAAGTTCGGGTTGCTGATGGTCCTTTTGTTTCTTTTAATGGAGTTGTTCAAGAGGTTGAGGAAGAACGTTCTCGTCTTAAGGTCGAGGTATTGATTTTTGGGCGTCCTACGCCTGTTGATTTGGAGTTTGATCAGGTTGAAAAACTCTGATTAAATTTAGGGTGGTTTTAATCACCTTAAGTTAACTGGTGGGAGGTGAGTTATGGCTTTTGTCGGCTTGATGATCCGGACCACTTAAGCTGCAGCGGTTGGCAGGCAAGATGATTTGTCGGCTTACCAGTAAAATTGAAGGCAGATTATTATGGCAAAAAAAAGTATAGGTCAGCTGAAGTTGCAGGTTCCCGCAGGGGCTGCTACTCCGTCTCCACCAATTGGTCCTGCTCTTGGTCAGCGTGGTATTAATATCATGGAGTTTTGTAAGGCATTTAATGCTGCTACGCAGGAAATGGAAAAGGGCTCGCCGATCCCTGTAATTATCACTTATTACCAAGATAAATCTTTTACATTTTCTTTAAAGACACCTCCTGTATCGTTTTTCTTAAAAAAGGAAGCGAATTTGAAATCTGGTTCGAAAGAGCCTGGTAAGGTTTCTGTAGGGAGTATCTCTCGGGATAAAGTTCGTTCAATTGCAGAAGCAAAAATGAAGGATCTTAACGCTAATGATCTTGATGCAGCGATGCGCATGGTAGAAGGTTCTGCTCGCTCTATGGGCTTGGAAGTGGTGGGCTAATGTTATGGCAAAAGTAGCAAAAAGAATAAAAAATATCCGCAAAGATGTTAATTTTAATGCAATTTATGCTTTAGAAGATGCGGTTTCAATGGTTAAAGAGCGTGCAGTTGCGAAGTTTGATGAAACCATAGAAATTTCAATGAATTTAGGGGTTGATCCTCGTCATGCAGATCAAATGGTGCGAGGTGTTGCTCATTTGCCTAATGGAACTGGACGCAATGTTCGTGTTGCTGTTTTTGCGCGTGGGGATAAAGCTGAGGAAGCTAAGGCAGCTGGTGCAGATGTTGTGGGGGCTGAGGATCTGTTTGAGAGCATTAATGGTGGTGCTATTGATTTTGATCGTTGTATTGCAACGCCAGATATGATGCCTCTTGTCGGACGTCTAGGTAAGATTCTGGGGCCAAGGAATTTGATGCCCAATCCAAAAGTTGGTACTGTGACACTTGATGTTGCTGGTGCTGTTAAGGCTTCTAAAGGTGGTGCTGTTGAGTTTCGTGTTGAAAGAGCTGGTATTGTGCATGCTGGTATTGGTAAGGCGTCTTTTGGAGTTGAGAAGATAGTAGAGAATATTAAAGCTTTTGCTGGTGCTGTTATTAAAGCTAAGCCGCAAGGTGCAAAAGGCGAATATATTAAGCGTGTTGCCGTTTCTTCTACTATGGGGGTTGGAATTAAAGTTGATCCTGCGACCGTTCGTTCAGAGTAGGTATGGGCAGGTTTATCATTCTATTTTGGGGTATGTGATATCAAAAATGTATTTAAGGTGTCGGTTTTTCGACATTTTTCTATCTAAGCTTTATTGAGCTTGGGTTATGACGGAAGAAATTCCGAAATATCCTGTCCGAGATTGTGGGTGATACTGTTTTTAGTATCTTAATCAAAAAAAGCCTGCATGAGACTGGGGTAAGAACTGTAGAGTCTGAAGACTCAGAGGGTTTGAGCCAAGGTTACCTTTGACCGTTTTGCGTGAAAAGGGGACAGGATCCTCATCGATAGCATAAAGTATTTTATGTTATCAAAGGTAACCAACAGATTTGTTTTAAGCAAATCTGTTAAGTGGAGAGAGACAGTGAATAGAGCGGAAAAACGCGAATTTGTTACATGGCTTAACGAGGCTTTTCGAAAGTCTGGTTCTGTTGTCGTTGCACATTATTCCGGTCTGACGGTTTCACAGATGAATGATCTTCGTTCAAAAATGGGTGAAGCTGGCGGTGCTGTTAAAGTCGCCAAAAACCGTCTTGCTAAGATTGCTCTTCAGGGCACGGAATCTGAATCAATAGTGGATTTGTTTAGTGGACAGACACTTATTGCTTATTCAGAAGATCCAATTACAGCACCGAAAATTGCTGTTGATTTTGCGAAAACCAATGACAAATTTGTTATCCTTGGCGGTTCAATGGGTGCAACAAGTTTGAGTGTAGATGCTGTGAAGTCTTTAGCTTCATTGCCTTCACTCAACGAGTTGCGGGCAAAACTTGTGGGTATGATTTCTACCCCTGCGACCCGTATCGCACAGGTTGTTAATGCTCCTGCTGGTCAGGTTGCACGTGTCGTTGGCGCATATGCTCGGGAGGGTAAGGCGGCTTAGGGCTGTTTTGTGTTCGTGGCGATAGAAGAGCTATAATGCTTTTCTATTTTTTAAATAAGTTCTAAACAATGGTTCAAATCTTTTAATTAAAGGAATTTAAAAATGGCTGATCTAGCGAAGATCGTAGAAGACCTTTCTAACCTAACCGTTTTGGAAGCTGCTGAGCTTTCTAAGTTACTTGAAGAAAAATGGGGGGTTTCGGCTGCCGCTCCTGTGGCGGTTGCTGCTGTTGCTGGTGCTGCTGCTCCCGTTGCTGAAGAAAAAACAGAATTTGATGTTATTCTTGTTGAAGGTGGTGCACAAAAAATTAATGTTATTAAGGAAGTTCGTGCTCTTACAGGGCTTGGTCTTAAAGAAGCGAAAGATCTGGTTGAGGGTGCGCCTAAACCTATTAAAGAGGGCGCTTCTAAAGATGAAGCAGAAAAAATTAAATCTCAACTTGAAGCTGCTGGAGCTAAAGTTGAACTTAAATAAATTTGATTTTATCGGCGGCTCTTTATGTTCGCCGATTTTCTTTCTCCTTAAAAGAGGAGAAGTGTTTAGTGCAGCCCTTTTTCCAACAGCTGATTCGCTGTAATAGGGCAAGTTGGTGATACTCACTATCGGGTATCGAATGAACTGGTCTGCATGTGCAGGTTAATGATGTAAAGCTTTTAAGGTTTAGTCTACCTTGAAGAGTAAAGATCGAGGAGCGACGATGGCTCAGACCCTAGCAATGACGTCTCAATTCAATGGTCGTAAGCGCGTACGCAAGTTTTTTGGTAAGATTCCTGAAGTGGCAGAAATGCCAAATCTTATTGAGGTTCAAAAAGCATCATATGATCAGTTTCTCATGATTGAGGAACCGAAAGGCGGGCGTCCAGATGAAGGATTGCAGGCTGTTTTTAAATCGGTATTTCCTATTTCGGATTTTTCCGGTACAGCTATGCTCGAGTTTGTTGGTTATGAATTTGATTCCCCAAAATTTGATGTTGAAGAATGTCGTCAGCGTGATTTGACTTATGCTGCACCATTAAAGGTGATATTGCGTTTAATCGTTTTTGATGTTGATGAAGATACAGGTTCCAAAGATATCAAAGATATTAAAGAGCAAGGCGTTTATATGGGCGATATGCCTTTAATGACGGCGAATGGTACCTTTATTGTTAATGGGACAGAGCGTGTGATTGTCTCACAAATGCATCGTTCTCCCGGTGTCTTTTTTGATCATGATAAAGGAAAATCGCATTCATCAGGAAAGTTCCTTTTTGCTGCTCGTGTTATTCCTTATCGTGGTTCTTGGCTTGATATTGAGTTTGATGCTAAAGACATTATCTATGCTCGTATTGATCGGCGACGCAAAATTCCTGTTACCAGTCTTTTGATGGCATTGGGGATGGATGCGTCGGATATTTTGTCAACTTTTTATAATAAAGTCACCTATGAGCGAGATGGAGATGGGTGGCGTACTTCTTATTCTGTTGAGCGCTTTAAAGGCATGAAACTTGTTTCTGACCTTATCGATGCGGACAGTGGTGAAGTTGTTGCTGAAGCTGGTAAAAAACTAACGGTTCGTGTAGCAAAGACTTTGGCAGAAAAAGGTCTAAAGGCAGTTAAAGTCAGTGAGGACGATTTATTAGGATCCTATCTTGCAGAAGACATAGTGAATTACCAGACAGGTGAGATTTATCTTGAAGCTGGGGATGAAATTGACGAAAAAACATTAAAGGTTTTGTGTGATGTTCATGCGGATCAAATTGATATTCTTGATATTGATCATATGAATATTGGAGCATATATCCGCAATACTTTAAAAGTGGATAAAAATGAAAGTCGGCAAGATGCGCTGTTTGATATCTATCGGGTAATGCGTCCAGGTGAGCCGCCAACAATGGATACAGCAGAAGCTATGTTCCATTCGTTGTTTTTTGATTCAGAGCGTTATGATCTTTCCGCTGTTGGGCGTGTTAAGATGAATTTGCGTATGGATCTTGATTGTCCAGACACAGTTAGGGTTTTGCGTCAAGAAGATATTCTTGCTGTGGTTAAGATGTTGGTTGAATTGCGTGATGGACGTGGTGAAATTGATGATATTGATAATCTTGGCAATCGTCGCGTTCGTTCTGTTGGGGAATTGATGGAAAATCAATATCGCATTGGTTTGCTTCGTATGGAGCGTGCGATAAAAGAGCGTATGTCCTCGGTTGAAATTGATACTGTCATGCCACAAGATTTGATTAACGCAAAGCCGGCTGCAGCTGCTGTTCGCGAGTTTTTTGGATCTTCACAACTGTCGCAGTTTATGGATCAAACCAATCCATTGTCAGAAATTACGCATAAGCGTCGTCTCTCTGCTCTTGGTCCAGGTGGTTTAACTCGCGAACGAGCAGGTTTTGAAGTTCGTGACGTACATCCTACACATTATGGTCGTATTTGTCCGATTGAAACGCCGGAAGGTCCTAATATTGGTCTGATTAACTCTTTAGCAACTTTTGCGCGGGTTAATAAATATGGTTTTATTGAAAGTCCATATCGCAAAATTATTGACGGCAAAGTGACAACAGAGGTTATTTATCTTTCTGCTATGGAAGAGTCAAAACATTATGTGGCTCAGGCTAATTCTTCCTTAGATTCTGAAGGGCGTTTTTCAGAAGAGTTTGTTGTTTGCCGTCATGCAGGTGAAGTCTTGATGGCACCGCGTGAGCATGTTGATTTGATGGATGTTTCACCAAAACAGTTGGTTTCGGTAGCTGCTGCTCTTATTCCATTTTTGGAAAATGATGATGCCAATCGTGCGTTGATGGGGTCGAATATGCAGCGTCAGGCAGTTCCGCTTGTACGTGCTGAAGCACCATTTGTTGGTACGGGAATGGAGTCAATAGTAGCGCGTGATTCAGGGGCTGCTGTTGCTGCAAAGCGGAGTGGTATTGTTGATCAAGTTGATGCGACTCGTATTGTTGTCCGTGCGACAGAAGATTTAGATCCTTCAAGATCTGGTGTTGATATTTATCGTTTGCAGAAATTTCAGCGTTCCAATCAGTCCACTTGTATTAATCAACGTCCTCTTGTGCATGTCGGTGATCGAGTAGAGAAAGGCAATATCATTGCAGATGGTCCATCTACAGATCTTGGTGATCTTGCTCTTGGTCGGAATGTTCTTGTGGCATTTATGCCTTGGAATGGCTACAATTATGAAGATTCCATTTTGCTTTCTGAGCGCATTGTCGCTGATGATGTTTTTACCTCGATTCATATTGAGGAATTTGAGGTTGCAGCACGTGATACAAAGCTTGGTCCTGAAGAAATTACCCGGGATATTCCTAACGTTGCAGAAGAGGCATTAAGGAATCTTGACGAAGCAGGAATTATCTATATTGGTGCTGAAGTTCAGCCTGGTGATATTTTGGTTGGTAAGATTACTCCAAAGGGTGAAAGTCCTATGACACCGGAAGAAAAACTTCTGCGTGCAATTTTTGGAGAAAAGGCTTCAGATGTTCGTGATACTTCTATGAGAATGCCTCCTGGGGCTTTTGGAACTGTTGTTGAAGTCCGTGTTTTTAACCGCCATGGTGTGGAAAAAGATGAACGTGCGATGGCGATTGAACGCGAAGAAATTGAACGTTTAGCGAAAGACCGTGATGATGAGCAGTCGATTCTGGACCGCAATGTTTATGCGCGTCTTACCGATATGTTGGTGGGGAGAGTTGCGATAGAGGGGCCAAAAGGCTTTTCGAAAAACAAAAAGCTCGATACTACAATAATGGGGCAATATCCACGGTCTCAGTGGTGGCAATTTGCGGTTGAAGATGAAAGGCTTCAGAGTGAAATTGAGGCCTTGCGCAATCAGTATGATGAATCGAAAGAAGCTTTGCAACGTCGTTTTATGGATAAAGTTGAAAAAGTTCAAAGAGGTGATGAAATGCCCCCTGGCGTCATGAAGATGGTGAAGGTTTTTGTGGCTGTGAAGCGCAAAATCCAACCAGGCGATAAAATGGCAGGACGCCATGGGAATAAGGGTGTTGTTTCACGTATTCTTCCAATAGAAGATATGCCATTTCTTGAAGATGGAACGCATGCTGATATCGTCTTGAATCCGCTTGGTGTGCCTAGTCGTATGAATGTTGGTCAAATTCTTGAGACACATCTTGGTTGGGCGTGTGCAGGTATGGGCAAGAAGATTGGCGATTTGGTAGATTTGTATCAAGAAACCGGCGATATACTTCCTTTACGGCAGCGGATTGAGAATCTTATGCCTGATAATGAGCATAATGAACCAGTCCGTCAGTATGATAATGAGAGCCTTTACAAATTGGCACTACAGATGCGGAAAGGTGTTTCAATTGCAACTCCTGTTTTTGATGGAGCGCATGAAGCTGATATTAACATGATGCTGGAAGATGCTGGCTTGGATAGCTCAGGGCAGGTTACGCTTTATGATGGTCGTACTGGAGAGCCTTTTGATCGTCCTGTGACGGTGGGGTATATTTACATGTTGAAATTGCATCACCTTGTTGATGATAAGATTCATGCGCGTTCGATTGGGCCGTATTCGCTTGTTACGCAGCAGCCATTAGGTGGTAAGGCACAATTTGGTGGTCAGCGTTTCGGTGAAATGGAGGTTTGGGCACTTGAAGCTTACGGTGCGGCGTACACTTTGCAGGAGATGCTGACAGTGAAATCAGATGATGTGGCTGGGAGAACGAAAGTTTATGAGGCGATTGTACGCGGTGATGATACATTTGAGGCAGGTATACCTGAGAGCTTTAATGTGTTAGTGAAAGAGATGCGTTCACTCGCTCTTAATGTAGAACTTGATGATGCACGTGAGCTTATTGCACAACGCGCATTGTCTGATACAGCAGAACAATAATTTAACGAGCGCGCTGAAACAGTGCGCTCTGAGTGTCTTTAAAAGGCTAAATAAAGGAATTTCTATTAAGCGAGTGTAGACAGTTTAAAATAAAAACAGGTTTTAAATAAAGTCTGTAATAAAATTAATGAGATATTATAACAGGTTCTAAGAATCTTTGAAGGAGAACAGCATGAACCACGAGGTCATGAATCTTTTCAATCCTCAGTCACCGGCGCAGACATTTGACTCTATTCGTATTTCAATTGCGAGTCCTGAGAAGATTTTGTCTTGGTCGTATGGTGAGATCAAGAAGCCTGAGACTATTAATTATAGGACTTTTAAGCCAGAGCGTGATGGTCTTTTCTGTGCGCGTATATTTGGTCCCATTAAAGACTACGAATGTCTATGCGGTAAATATAAACGCATGAAATATAAGGGCATTATCTGTGAAAAGTGTGGTGTAGAGGTTACTCTTTCACGTGTACGTCGTGAGCGTATGGGGCACATTGACCTTGCAGCACCTGTTGCGCATATTTGGTTCCTTAAATCATTACCAGGTCGCATTTCGACACTTTTAGATTTGACTTTGAAAGATATCGAGCGGGTTCTCTATTTTGAGAATTATATTGTAACAGAACCAGGATTGACGTCCCTTAAGCTCCATCAACTTCTTTCTGAAGAAGAATATATGCTTGCTATTGATGAGTTCGGGGAAGATCAATTTACAGCCATGATTGGTGCAGAGGCTATTTACGAACTTTTAGCCAGCATGGAGTTAGAGAAAATTGCCAATGATTTGCGTGCCGAATTGTCCGAGACAACTTCGGAGTTAAAACAGAAAAAGCTCATTAAGCGGCTTAAGATTGTTGAGAATTTCCTTGAATCTGGCAATAGACCAGAATGGATGATTATGAAAACCATTCCGGTTATTCCACCGGATTTACGTCCCTTGGTTCCACTTGATGGTGGTCGTTTTGCTACGTCCGATTTGAATGATCTTTATCGGCGGGTTATAAATCGTAATAATCGATTGAAACGGCTGATTGAGTTGCGGGCTCCAGGAATTATTGTGCGCAATGAAAAGCGTATGGTGCAGGAAGCTGTTGATGCGTTGTTTGATAATGGTCGGCGTGGGCGTGTAATTACTGGAGCCAATAAGCGTCCTCTAAAATCTCTTTCAGATATGCTAAAAGGGAAGCAAGGACGTTTCCGTCAAAACTTACTTGGGAAGCGTGTTGATTACTCGGGGCGTTCTGTTATTGTGACAGGTCCTGAATTAAAATTGCATCAATGTGGTCTTCCCAAGAAAATGGCTCTCGAATTATTTAAGCCATTTATTTATGCACGGCTTGATGCAAAGGGGTATTCATCAACTGTAAAACAGGCAAAGAAGCTTGTTGAAAAAGAGCATCCAGAAGTTTGGGATATCTTGGATGAGGTTATTCGTGAACATCCTGTTTTGCTTAATCGTGCACCGACATTGCACCGTTTGGGGATTCAAGCTTTTGAGCCTGTTTTGATTGAAGGGAAAGCTATACAACTTCATCCATTGGTGTGTACTGCTTTTAATGCGGATTTTGATGGAGATCAGATGGCGGTTCATGTTCCGCTTTCTCTTGAAGCACAGCTTGAAGCGCGTGTTTTGATGATGTCGACCAATAATATTCTTCATCCAGCCAATGGTGCTCCAATTATTGTTCCATCACAGGATATGGTTCTTGGTCTTTACTATCTTTCGATTGTCTCTGAAAAAGAACCGGGTGAGGGAATGGCTTTTTCCGATATAGGTGAGCTTCATCACGCCTTGGAAAATAAGGTTGTAACTCTTCACACGAAGATCAAAGGCCGCGTTAAAAATATCGGTAGTGATGGAAAAGAAGTTGCTAAACTTTATGATACAACACCTGGTCGTTTGATTATTGGAGAGCTTTTACCGAAAAACTCGAATATTTCCTTTGATATTGTTAATCAAGAAATGACTAAAAAGAACATTTCTAAAATGATTGATCAGGTTTATCGACACTGTGGACAAAAAGAGACGGTTATTTTTTGTGACCGTATTATGCAGCTTGGTTTTTCTCATGCTTGTCGTGCGGGGATATCGTTTGGTAAGGACGATATGGTTATTCCTGATAGCAAGTTGCGTTTGGTTGCAGAAACGGAAGCTTTGGCTAAGGAGTATGAACAACAATATAATGATGGTTTGATTACACAAGGTGAAAAATATAACAAAGTTGTAGATGCTTGGGGGAAATGTACCGATCGTGTTGCCGATGAAATGATGAAACGCATTCAAGCTGTCGAATTTGATCCTAAAACAGGTCGTCAGCGGCCCATGAATTCAATCTATATGATGTCGCATTCTGGTGCGCGTGGTTCTGCTAACCAGATGAAACAGTTGGCTGGTATGCGTGGGTTAATGGCAAAACCCTCCGGTGAAATTATTGAAACACCGATCATTTCAAACTTTAAGGAAGGTCTTACTGTTAATGAGTACTTTAACTCTACTCACGGTGCACGTAAAGGACTTGCTGATACTGCATTAAAAACTGCTAACTCTGGTTATCTCACACGGCGTCTTGTTGATGTTGCTCAAGATGCTATTATTTCGGCAGTTGATTGTGGTACTGCAAAAGGCCTGACTATGCAGCCAATTGTTGATGCTGGACAAATTGTTGCCTCTCTTGGGCAAAGAATTCTTGGTCGCACAGCGCTTGTTGATATTCTGCATCCAGTTTCTGGAGAAGTTATTCTTGAAGGTGGTGCGATGATTGAAGAGGCTGATGTTGCTAGGATTGAAGAAGCCGGAATTCAATCTGTTCAAATCCGCTCTGCTTTGACATGTGAAACGCGCCTTGGTGTTTGTGCCAAATGCTATGGTCGTGATTTGGCGCGCGGGACACCAGTTAATCAGGGTGAGGCAGTTGGTGTTATTGCTGCTCAGTCGATTGGAGAACCTGGAACTCAGCTTACTATGCGTACTTTCCACTTAGGAGGAACAGCGCAAGTTGTTGATTCATCTCATTTAGAAGCTTCTTATGAAGGTACGGTAGAGATTCGTAATCGCAATGTGGTTCGCAATTCTGAAGGCCATTTGGTGGTTATGGGACGTAATATGGCTATCCTTATCAAGGATGCATCTGGAAAAGAGCGTGTTGTCCATCGTATTAGCTATGGTGCGCATATTTTTGTTGATGATGGTGATGTTGTGAAATGTGGCCAGCGTATTGCAGAATGGGACCCTTATACACGTCCAATTCTCACTGAAGTTGAGGGGTATGTAGGTTTTGAAGACATGATTGATGGTTTATCAGTTACTGAAACCGCTGATGAATCAACAGGGATTACGAAGCGCTTAGTGATTGATTGGCGTGCTAATCCAAAGGGCGCTGATCTAAAACCTGCCATTATCATTCATGCAGATAAAAAAGGCGAAACCATTGCCAAATATAAGGGAGCTGAAGCCCGTTATATGATGTCAGTGGAGACTATTCTTTCTGTTGAGCCTGGTTCTCATGTTAAGGCGGGTGATGTTATTGCGCGCTTGCCAATGGAAAGTGCCAAAACAAAAGATATTACAGGGGGACTTCCCCGTGTGGCTGAGCTTTTTGAAGCGCGGCGTCCAAAGGATCACGCCATCATTGCTGAAGTCAGTGGTACAATCCGATTTGGTCGTGGTTATAAAAATAAGCGTCGTATTATTATTGAGCCCAATGATGAAACTCTTGAGCCAGTAGAATATTTGATTCCAAAGGGTAAGTTATTTCATTTCCAAGAAGGTGACCAAATCGAAAAAGGGGATTATATCCTCGATGGCAATCCAGCCCCTCATGATATCTTGGCGATTAAGGGTGTTGAGGCTTTGGCATCTTATCTAGTTAATGAAATTCAAGAAGTTTATCGTTTGCAGGGTGTTTTAATTAATGATAAGCACATAGAGGTGATTGTTCGTCAGATGTTGCAAAAAGTTGAAATTACTGAATCAGGGGATTCTGGTTATATTCCAGGGGATCATGTTGATCGTATTGAATTAGATGAGATCAATGATAATTTGCTTGCAGAAGGAAAGAGACCAGCCTCTGGTAATCCTATACTGCTTGGGATTACCAAAGCGTCTCTTCAAACACCCTCCTTTATTTCTGCGGCATCATTTCAGGAAACAACTCGAGTACTTACAGAAGCAGCGGTTTCTGGAAAGATTGATACTTTGCAAGGTCTTAAGGAGAATGTTATTGTCGGCCGTCTTATTCCTGCAGGTACAGGAGGGACGATTGCTCAAATCCGTCGTATTGCTTCAGTTCGTGATGATCTGATTATTGATGAACAGCGCAAATCTGGTAATAACGAAATGGCGAAAGCGATGTTAACGAACATGACAACTGGTGCAATTGCTGAATAAAGTTAAATGAGTGCCAGTACTTATATAAAGTAGTGATATAAAAACGTCCAAATAGAGAATTTGGGCGTTTTTTAGTCTTAAAATGCAAAAACAGTTTTTCTCTGACAAATATATGACAATAAAAACGATAAGGTGAGAGTTATTTCAAGCACTTTGGAAGCTTATTGTGCTCATGGCATTTTCCTTATGACGCGCTTTATTTTATAATAAAATCAATCTATTAACTAATTGAGGGAGTTATTTAGTTATTGATTCTATTGTGTTTTTTTGCCTCTATTCCTCATTTTTGGGAGCTTTTTATCGATTCCAAGGCAAGTTTTTTACGATCTGCGCTTTTTATATAAAGAGATGCCATACTATCATCTGTCCAGCCCAAAAGTGCTTTAAGTTGTGTTATCATTTCTCCTGAATTGGCAGCACGGGTTGCTACTAATTTTCGTTAAGCCGTGCAATGAACGTTTCATCTCCGATAGGACCAGTTTCAAGTGTTTTGGCTAATTCCGGTAGAATGGGGAGAAAAACATCTGTTTGGAATTTACTTTTCTCAGTCTTGAGATGAATGATATTATCGTTAACGTCCTTCCAGACAATGCGAACAGCATTACCACGACGCAAGCCCGTACACAGAAGAACATTAATCCAAACATGTTCATGGGTTCCTAAAGTCTATAGTTGATAATATTTCTCAACATCTTCTTAAAAAGTCCATTAAGGATTTTCAGAAAACTATCAGCCATTGCTGGTGTTTCTTTTCTCTGCTGTAATATGTGACTTTTTTTATTTCTTTGTATGGAATATTGCCTATGGTATCAGCAATTTTCACCAGAATGAGTTCTCTTTGTCTTTTTGTACCTTTAAGCAAGGCTATATCAATTAACGTTGTTAAAAGACTGTTTAAACAGCCATGTAAAATAAATCTTAAATTAGTTTACCGGGTTTGAGTTTAGGAGGTATGATGCCTTGTAATTCGGCAAGTGTAGTTTTGTAATTATCAACAAACTCTTGTGTTCCATAGGTTCCACGTATTCTAATGCGTTTTCCATGAACAGTACGCACATACAATACGATTTTACCAGATTGGGTAATTTGTTTACCAAGATGAGGAGGGCATGGTTTTGGCAATGGCAATGTCACATTTTAGAGAGCAAAGCTTTGTAATATTCATTCTTTGATAAATCTAATAATTTGTCATGATGCTTGCTGAGAGAAGAATCTTTTTTGTGGCTTCATTTATAAAGTTCCTCATTATAGCAAACAGCTAAAAAGTTCTATTTTCAATAGATTCTAAAGTCTAAAAATGCATAAGTTAATATGATAAGCTGCCATGTGTTAAGAAAAAAAGGGAGATTGTCTAAAAACAAGGTGAGTGTTGATTTTGAATATCTTCTATAAAGGTTGAAAAGACATTATAATGAACACTCAGAAAATCTTATTAAAATAATTGATTTTCTTCATCTACCATGCTTGCGTAGTTAGAAAGCTTTATCTTTCCTCTATTTAAAAATGTGAGAAAGTAGAGGATAAAACGCTAAATAAAATTTTATAAAAAACAGATATATTTATGTGAACAGTGTGGTTTGTGAAAACAGAATGATAGAATGTACGGATATTATTTAATTGGTGAATTGACACGAGAATTTTCAATAACGGCTCGGACGCTAAGTTATTATGAAAAAAAAGAGCTTCTTGTGTCCTTTCTGCGTGGAGCTGCACGGTTTTATACGCAAACAGATCATCATAAATTAAAATAAATACTGCGTGCTAAAAGAGTTAAATTTTCTTTGTCGGAAATATCGGATATGTTAAGCGTAGTCGGAAACCCACCGAATGATGAGAAAAAGCTTAAGGAATTAATTGCAGGGATTAATAAAAACGCGCTAATTTGCAACAGATGCGGCGCGATATTGATGATCTTTTGCATGATTTAGAACGCATTGAGGAAACTTTTTTTGAAAGTTTAGCTGAATTGGGGATTAATCGTTGATTTTAAAATGTATTTCATTTACTCATTTTTGAGGATTGCCTTTCTCTTAAAAGAGAGAGGCTTTATTATTCTCTTATGATAAGCATGAACAGAGTGTGAAATGTATCAGTTATTTGTGAGGAGTCGTCTGAATAAAAGAGCTGCAAGGTTTTTTACAATGCATTGATGTTAAATGAGAAAACAATAATATTCAAATTTATTTTTCAAAAAGAAAGTAAAAACAATGGCGGATGCTCCTATTGATATTTTTCAATCTATTTTGTCGCGAAAGTCAATACGGGCTTTTACTGACCAGCCTGTTAGACAGGAAACGATTAGAGAAATTTTAAAACTTGCAGCACGTGCGCCATCTGGAACAAATCTCCAACCTTGGCAAGTGATTGTTTTGACAGGAAAAATATTACAGAAAGTAGGCCAAGAACTTTCACAACTTGTCCTTTCAGGAGTAAAAGGAGAGCGTGAATACCATTATTATCCACGTCAGTGGCGTGAACCTTATCTTTCAAGGCGTCGAAAAGTTGGTTTAGATCTTTATAAGAGCCTTGGAATTCAAAAGGGTGATCAAGAAAAAATGCTTTATCAGAAGGCAAAAAATTTTTTATTTTTTGGTGCACCTGTAGGATTATTGTTCACAATAGATCATGACATGGAAATGGGAAGTTGGCTTGATTTAGGCATGTTTATGCAGACTCTTATGTTAGCAGCACGTGGGTTTGGTTTAGATACGTGTGCCCAAGCTGCTTTTGCCGATTATCATAAACAAATTCATACACTTTTATCTGTACCTTCTGATCGGCATATTATCTGTGGTATGGCACTTGGTTATCGCGATGTGAAGGCACCAGAAAACAATTTTGAGACTGAACGCGAACCAATCGATAATTTTGTACGTTTTATTGAACCAGATCGGTAGATATGTTATCATATAATTGAGTATAAAAAAGTTTAAAGACATTGAAGTCCATATGAAAAATATTTCGGTGGGGAATTCTCCTTTTTCTTTCATTTTAATATTGCATCTTAACACTTATTTTACTACGTTTAAGGCATCAAGAGAATGATTGTTCGGGGTGTCGGGGGTCATTGTCAGTTTTTTGAAGGTTGGCTATGGAAAGCGCTATAGAAAGAAAGTGTTGGATAGTAGCAAGACGAGCAACATTCGTTTTTATTGCTGTTATTTTTTTAGCTTATCTCGCTATTTAATTTTAAATGGGATAAAAGTGATAAAAAAGCGAACACCCAAAATTCATATTTGATTTTGAGGCGAGTGGTGTTTTTATCTGTTTTTGAACTTTTTAAAATTGGTATTGGTCCATCTAGTTCCCATACAATGGGGCCAATGACTGCTGCTAATATGTTTTTGCAAGAGATTATGAGACGCCCTTTTCTAAGGTTACCTCATACTGAGGTTTCTCATATACGTGTCTCTCTTTATGGTTCATTAGCTTTTACGGGAATTGGTCATGCTACAGATAGAGCTGTTATATTAGGACTTTTAGGAGAAGAAGCCGCAACTGTTAATCCTGATAACATGGATATGTTGTTAGAAAAGGTTACACGTGAAAAAAAAGTGCAACCAGATGGCCATCCTGCTTATCGGTTTGATTTGCAACGTGATCTTATTTTTGAACGAAAGGAAGTTTTACCTGGGCATACTAATGGACTTGCATTTGAAGGGCTTGATGTTGATGGGAATGTTCTTTTACGCAAGATTTATTATTCTATCGGCGGTGGTTTTGTGGTGACTGAGGAGGAATTAAGCTCTGTGAATGGTAATATACAATCAGAAACCTCTGAAGTACCATATCCCTTTGATAGTGCACGTGAAATGTTGTCAATGGCAGAAAAATCAGGACTGTCAATTGCTAAAATGAAGCGTTTAAATGAAGAAACAAAGATGGAACGTTCTGCACTTGATGCAGGTCTTGATGAAATTTTTTCAGCTATAACAAAATGCATTGAGAGAGGTCTTTCACAAGAAGGTGAGTTACCAGGTGGATTGCATGTTCCAAGGCGTGCTAAAAAGCTATACGAAACACTTTTGAAAAACCAAAAGAGAAATCGCAATTATCCACTTTGGGCGAATGATTGGCTTTCAGTATATGCTATAGCAGTGAATGAGGAAAACGCCGCCGGTGGTCGTGTTGTTACAGCACCAACAAATGGGGCAGCTGGTGTTTTGCCTGCAGTTTTGCGTTATTATCTTCAGTTTCATGATGATTCCGATCGAGAGGGAATACATAATTTTTTGTTAACGGCAGCAGCTATTGGTGGTGTCATCAAACATAAAGCCTCTATTTCTGGTGCAGAAGTTGGGTGTCAAGGTGAGGTGGGAACGGCATCTTCAATGGCAGCTGCTGGATTGACAGCCGCGTTAGGTGGTACACCAGCTCAAATTGAAAACGCAGCAGAGATTGCACTTGAACATCATCTGGGAATGACCTGTGATCCAGTTGCAGGTCTTGTGCAGATTCCTTGCATTGAGCGCAATGCGATGGGGGCTGTAAAGGCGGTAACAGCTTCTTCTCTTGCGTTGCATGGTAATGGGAAGCATTTTGTTTCTCTTGATGCTTGTATAGAGACAATGCGCCAGACCGGGCATGATATGAGTGAACGCTATAAAGAAACGAGTAAAGCTGGACTCGCAGTTAATGCAATATCCTGTTAAAGTATGACAACGATATTTAATCGGGTAAATTTTTTACGACTTATTGGTTGTCTATGGAGTTAAAATAGACAACACTGCTGTTTTTGTTAGCTTCCAACATTGGAAATAGCTTTTGTATTAAGACAGTTCATAAAGAGGCATATTGAACTCTTTTTTAAATGACTTTATCCGTAGAACTATTCTCTTTTTGATGTGCGAACAAGCGGTTTTTACTGATTTACTTTTATATATTCGTGCCTCTCATTCAAGTTTTAAACGATGAATTAGCTTGATAAAGATGTCTTGAGTAAGAGATAGCCAATTGGTACCTTATTGCAAATTATTATCTTCACATCATATCAAAATATTTAATATCAAACTTATTTTTATTTTATACACTGTCACTCGTATTCAACAGAATTTATTCAATCATAATGCGAAATGCGGACAGGCATATGGCATGCAAAAATTGTTTGAGTGCGAGAGTTGTGATGATACGTAAATGCTGTAAAATATAATGATGGTGCAAAGCTCTAGGTGTATAAGCGCGAAAATGTAAGGATTTCGGTAGCGATTATATTATACCATTCTTGAGACGGTGGCGACAAACAAGGAAAGGGACTATAAAGAATGATATGCTCATAAAGAGTCATTATACCTTAAAATTATTTTGTATTTTGAAAAAAATATCAGTTTAGGAAATAGCTTAAGGAATTTTGCACAACAGTTATATTGTTGGAATAAATTTGAACTTTATTAAAGAGCCTTTTCTTTATTGAGTTATTACAAAACTGCTTTCTAAATGAGAGAGATTTGTATCTAATGGAGGCGTGTTTTTTGATGAAAAGATCCCCAATGCTTATCGTTTGATATTAAATCCTAACATGCAGTGTTTTGACGTATTTTAAAAAGATGGTTTTATTGAAAAGCTGCAGATACCTCTTGAGAGAGTTTGATAGAAATTTGCAGGGCAACTCTTATAAATTTAAGCAAGAAATACGTTTGTGGTTTTTAGAGATTTTAGACGATTATGTAGGAAAATTCTTATTAACAAAATAATCCTTATGGAAAATTTATAAAATTAGACATTTGTTGCACCAAGACGGATTTTAATAGGCACGTTATTTGTTTGGCTTGCAACGCGTAAATGAATGCGTACAGGAGGCATGGTAAGACGACGATTGCGCATTGTTTGACAAATGAGAAGACTTACAAGAGACTGCGTGTTGAGGGGAGCAGGAGTGTGCTTTAAGCCAGCAAGTTTTGCTGCAGCATTCTGAAGAGAACGCAACGAGAGAAGAAATGATTGCTTCAATAATTTTTCTTTTTCGGTAGATGAAGCAAGAGCATTATGTGTCATGGTACTATCCTTAACGCAGAATTCAAAAACTTTTAATAAGCTACAGTATAGCAGTTAAAATTTGCTTTCTTTAATAGAGAACAAGCATTAAATGCAGCCTTTTTTGATTGAAATCCTATAAACCGTGCACGATAATAACGACGTTCATTTTTTTCAAAAAGTTGCATGTGTGAAGATGCATTCTTTAAAGCGCTATAGGCTGTATTTTTTGCTTTTAAAAGCAGAGTTTCTGCTTGTTCTTTACTGGGAAGAGAACCGATTTGGACTGCCCATCCGGCTTTGGTCGACAAAGAGGCGGTAACAATTTTCTCGGTTCTAACAGGTGTAGTTTTCTGAGGATTAGGAATTGGTATAATCGCTTGGTTAACAGCGGCTATTGCTATATTGGAGTTCGTAGGTTGTTCTGCAAATGCTGTCAAAAGAGTAGAAATTTCATCATCGGAATCGGTGGAAGCAGCTTTAACAAGTGGTATAGGAGTGTTAGCGCCAGTGGGTAATTTATAGTGTGCAGAAGCTATTAAATGTTCACCATTTTTCATACGGCTTGCTTTGGGTAAATATTGGCTCAATAAGCTGGCCATGTGCTTATCACGTGCGTTAGAGGATTTACCTCCCATAACAACAGCAACGATAGAGCGCCCTTCAGTACGCATAGAGGTTGCTAGATTAGAACCTGACATTTGTGTGTATCCAGTTTTAATTCCATCGACGCCTTTCATTGTTTGGACTAATTTATTGTGACTGTTCACGGTGTGTCCACGGAAAATAAAACTTTTTGTTTTGAACAATTTATACTGTTGTGGAAAATGTTTGCGTAGAGCCAATGACAAAGTGGCCATATCCTGTGCTGTAGAATAATTGCGTACATCCGGAAGTCCTGAAGCATTTGCGAAATGAGTATTTATCATGCCAAGTTTGCGGGCTTTCGCTGTCATTATTCGTGCAAATTTTTTTTCATTGCCACCAAGATATTCGGCAATTGCAGTAGCAACATCATTTGCTGATCGTGTAATGAGTGCTTTAGCGGCTTCTTGTGCCGAAATTGTTTGACCTTCTTTAAGTCCAAGTTTTGTTGGTGGTCGTGCTGCTGCATCACGTGAGACAGGGATTGGTGTATTGGGTGTTACACGACGCATATGCATAGCCTCAAAAAGCATATAAAGCGTCATCATTTTTGTCAAAGAAGCAGGATAACGTTTTAGCGTTGAATTGGCTTGAAATAGGGTTTTTCCTGTATTGGCATCTATAACAATAGCAGCATACTTATCAGGATAGGCTTCTTGAGGAGTAGCGAATGCCTGAGAGTAAGAAAGAGCTAAAACAATAAAAGCAATTGCTATTTTTTTATAACAACACATAACTTTTTGGCGGTTAATATACACTTTTAGTATCCTATTTTTCCATTTACCCTGAAAAAATCTGTAAAACTTTTTTGCACAGCAGCTTGTTGATACAATTTAGACGAATGGTATTACTAATTTGTTTACAGAAACTATTTTGGGAGTTTTCATATTTGACGTAATCTTATCATAAAAGAAAGCTTTTTTCGTTCTTTACATAAACAGTTGTTGCAATAGTTATGAAAGAATTTAAGAGTAATAAAGGGGCTGCTGCAAGAGAAAGGATGATGGTAAAAAAGCTAATAAAAAATTCCATACTCCATATTATGCACTATGAAAAGGGCAAGAATAGGGATGAATAGAGACATGATACTGTTGTAATAGCCTAAAATGAGATCAAAACTTTAAAAGCCTAAGCTATATTGTGTGTTCTTACTAAAGGATAATTATACAGCTATGGAGTTTATTGTTTTTATTTTAAATAACTTTTTTAAAATAGACTTCGAAAAAGCAACGCGTATTATGTTCAATGTTCATAAAAATGGAATAGGTGAAGGCGAAAATTATAATTTATGAAGTAGCTGAAATGAAAGTAGTAGTACAAGTGAGGGAGTGCGTACGTAAATGAACATCCGTGACAATATGTGATGGAATGGAAGTGAGGGTTTATGCCATCTTTTACGCCTAGTCTTGAAGAAGTTCTTCATCGCGCATTAACAATTGCTCATCAAGCGCGCCATGAATATGCGACATTAGAGCATCTTCTCCTTGCTCTTCTAGATGATGCTGATGCAAATTCAGTCATTCGCGCTTGTCAGGTAGATGTGGAGGAATTACGAGAGCGCTTAACCAACTATATCCAATCAGAGTTAGGTGCACAAATAAGAGATGATGAGGATACGAAGCCGACAACATTTTTCCAGCGTGTTATTCAGCGTGCAGTGATTCATGCTCAGTCAGCTGGGAAAGATGAAGTATCGGGGGCAAATGTTCTCGTTGCAATTTTTTCTGAACGTGAAAGTTATGCGGCATATTTTCTTCAAGAGATGGGTATGACACGCTATGATGTGGTGCGTTTTATTTCACATGGTATCACGCGTGATGATGGATTATCTATGTTACTTGAAGATCTTGAAGAGCAATTGGATCATCAGATATCGGACAATAATGCAAAGGTAACAAGTGCACTGACTGCTTATTGTATTGATCTCAATTGTAAAGCACGCAATGGAAAAGTTGATTTATTAATTGGTCGTGAAATGGAAATTTCACGCATGATTCAGGTTTTATGTCGAAGATCAAAAAACAATCCGCTTTTGGTTGGTGATCCTGGAGTTGGAAAAACCGCTATAATTGAGGGGTTGGCAAAACGCATTGTTGATCGACAAGTGCCTGAAGTTTTATCAAACGTAACGATATTTTCCCTTGATATGGGAGGGCTTGTTGCTGGCACACGCTATCGTGGTGATTTTGAAGAACGACTAAAGCAACTTATTAAAGAATTTGAGCAATATTCAGAGGCTGTTTTATTTATTGATGAAATTCATACATTGATTGGAGCAGGGGCTACATTAGGAGGGAATATGGATGCAGCCAATCTTTTAAAGCCTGCATTATCTTCCGGAACTATTCGATGTATTGGTTCGACGACTTATAAAGAATATCGCAAAATTTTTGAACAAGACAGAGCTTTAGAACGTCGTTTCCAGAAGATTGATGTTAATGAACCTTCTGTTGCTGACGCAATTAAGATTTTGCAGGGATTAAAGCCTTATTTTGAAGATTTTCATCAGATCAAATATACGGATGAGGCGATGAAGGCATCCGTAGAATTATCTTCACGTTATATGATTGATCGCAGATTACCTGATAAAGCAATTGATGTTATTGATGAAAGCGGTGCTGCCGCAAAAGCTTTTGCCAAAAAAACAACGAAAAAAGAGCATAGGTATCAAAGAAATTGAAGCAACTGTTGCTACTATGGCCAGAATTCCGCCAAAAACAGTTTCTGGCGATGACCAGAAAATCCTTAGAAAGCTTGAAAGGGAACTCAAACATGTTGTTTATGGACAAGATCAAGCGATTTCAGCATTAGTATCATCCATTAAATTGGCGCGAGCAGGATTGCGCGATGTGGATAAACCAATAGGAAGTTATTTATTTTCAGGGCCAACAGGTGTCGGAAAAACCGAAGTTGCAAAACAGCTCGCATTGTCGTTAGGAATTGAATTATTGCGTTTTGATATGTCAGAATATATGGAACGGCATACGGTGGCACGCTTAATCGGAGCTCCTCCTGGGTACATAGGCTTTGATCAAGGAGGACTTCTTACAGATGCAGTCGATCAGAAACCCCATGCAATTTTATTGTTGGATGAGATCGAAAAAGCCCATCCAGAGTTGTTTAACATTTTATTGCAGGTAATGGATTACGGAAAGTTAACAGACCATAACGGCAAAAAAATTGATTTTCGCAATATCATTTTAATTATGACAACCAATGCTGGTGCTTCAGATATGGCAAAATCGGCTATTGGATTCGGTAAGGTGCATCGCGATGGTGACGATATAGAAGCGATCAATCGTTTATTTACACCAGAATTTCGTAATAGGTTAGATGCAATCATTCCATTTGCACCTTTATCTCAGTTAATCATTAATCAAATTATACAAAAATTTATTTTTCAACTTGAGGCACAATTGGCTGATCAGGGAATTTGTTTTGAATTAACTCCTTCTGCAATGGTCTGGCTTGCCAATAAAGGATACGATTTTCAGATGGGTGCGCGCCCCTTGGCTCGTATTATACAAGAGCATATTAAGAAACCGCTTGCTGACGAAATTTTATTTGGAAAATTGCGCAATGGCGGCATGGTGCGCGTATTAACGCACAAACCAAAGGGAGGAAAAGAGAAGCTACAGTTAAAAATTTTATCTTCTGACGAATTTGTTGGTTTAAAGAACAGAAAAACACCACGTTTGAACAAAAAACGTTTGGGAAGAAAAAGTTCAGCAACTTAAAGAGTGCTTTTTAAAGGGCCGCTCGAATTTTTTTTGCGTTCTCTTCAAGTATTTCTGTAGGCGTTATAATATTATTATGGGGGGTGAGTTCTATTCCTTCCATACGCGGTATAATATGGAAATGGAGATGGTAGACACTTTGTTGGCTAGCAGCTTCATTAAATTGCATAACTGTTATGCCATCTGCTTGAAAAGCTTTTTTGACAGCATTGGCGATTTTTTGGACAGCTTTGATAACTGGAAACAATGTTTCAGTATCTGCATCCAGTAAGTTTCGAGAGCCTTTTCTAGGAATAACCAGCGTGTGACCTGGTGCTTGTGGCATAATGTCCATGAATGCAATGACATCATCATCTTCATAAACACGAACGGAAGGGATTTCATTACGAATCAATTTCGCAAAAACATTGTTATCATCATAAGTTTGTTCCATACAAATATTTCCTTTTATGCATTTTGATTTTACACTTTTAATTCAATACGGGACAATGCAAAAGATGGCAGGGGTAAGAAAGAGGGATTTTGTATTCAGTTTTTGCTTTTTATAATGTTCTATCATTTGATGAAGGTTTAGATTTCTATAATGGCTTCGACTTCTACTGGAACATCCATAGGAAGAGAAGCAACACCAACAGCGGAACGGGCATGTTTTCCAGCATCACCAAGGATATTGACGAAGAGATCAGAAGCTCCATTAGCTACAAGAGGAATATCAGTAAAATGAGGATCTACAGCAACAAAAACAGTAATTTTTACTACGCGTTTTATTCTCTTTAAATCACCCAGAGTTGCTTTAATTTGTGCGAGAATATTGAGTGCACAGACTTGAGCTGATTTTTTTGCTTGTTCCGTATTAACTGTTGCACCAACTTTACCAGTTGCTACTGGCTTTCCATCCAAAAGAGGCAACTGTCCAGAAATAAAGAGTTGATGGCCGCTTTGTGAAGCTGTTACATAATTAGCAAGAGGTTGTGTGGCTTCAGGCAGAGTTATTCCAAAATTTTTGAGATGGTTTTCAATTGCATTGGTCATAATTTAAACTCCATAGCTATTTTATCATACATTTGTTGCATAAACTATTTTTCGATGGAAGGAAATTTGTGGTTAATTAAGGGGGTGACCTTTTTTGTCTTCGTTGATGATGGTATGCAATGGCAAAAAATTGGAAATTGGGAATGAGCAGATTATTATTTATAATAGTTTTATATATTGCTTTTTTATGTACCGCGAGAGCTGAGGAGTCTATTTTTATTGCTCCTCATCGAGCGATTTACGATTTTCAGCTTGATAGCGCTTCTCATGATATGGCAATTTTGGGGATGACTGGACGAATGGTTTATGAGCTCACAGGTTCAGTCTGTCAGGGGTATACGACACGTTTTCGTTTTATCAGTCGTCTCCATATGGAAGATATGCCAATGCGCTTAACTGATCAACAAACGACAAGTTATGAAACAGGGGACAGTCGGACCTTTCATTTTAGCGTTAAAGATCAGGTTGGACAAGAGATTGCACATAATTCTGAAGGTTTAGCTGAGCGTACTCAAGACGGGATTATAATAAAACTGAAAAAGCCAAAGGATAAAGAGTATAAACTTGCAATGGCTGAGTTTCCCATTATGCAACTCAAAAGTATCATACGGCATGCAAAAGCGGGTCGTCACTTTTACAATACTACTGTATTTGACGGAACAGATAAAGCAGACAAAGTTATAAAAGAAAGTATAATTATTGGTGAAAAGAAAACGCAACTCTCTAATGATGAAACAGAAAAGTTGGGAAAATTGGATGAGGAGGGCTATTGGCCCGTTACGATTTCTTATTTTGATGATGTAGAAAAGAAGGATGGCTTGCCTGTTTATCGTACCAGCTTTCTCCTACATGAGAATGGTGTAACGCGCGATCTTTATATAGATTATGGGGCTTTTGCGGTGCGCGCAAAATTGCATAGTCTTGAATTTCTTAACGGCGAGAAAAGCCTTGATCAATGTAAACATTAAATGTCAATGCAAATGTTAAATGGCGAATGCTAAATGATTGTATAAAATAACTTGAAAAAGAGTCAAATATTAGTATGTTTATCTCATTCCACACGCGGAGCTTGGGTATTTGCAAGATAAAGTCTAGTAAATGTCCACCGGTAGTAGGTTTTCCTGCTTTTTCCGCGGAGGTTAAACCGGAAAGGATAAATTTATGGCACTACCAGATTTTACTATGCACCAGCTTTTAGAAGCAGGTGTACACTTTGGTCACCAGACTCATCGCTGGAATCCGAAGATGACTCCTTATATTTATGGTCAGCGTAATAATATTCATATTATTGATCTTGCTCAGACTGTTCCACTTTTACACCAAGCACTTAAACTTGTTTCAGATACTGTTGCCCGTGGTGGTCGTATTCTCTTTGTTGGCACCAAGCGACAGGCTTCTGATATTATTGCCGATGCAGCGAATCGTTCAGCGCAATATTATGTTAATGCACGTTGGCTTGGGGGTATGCTAACAAACTGGAAGACAATTTCCAATTCGATACATCGTTTGCGTAAGCTGGATAAAATCCTTGCTGCTGAAGCGCAAGGTTTTACCAAAAAAGAACGTTTAAATCTTGAACGTGATCGTGAAAAGCTTAATCGTGCACTTGGTGGTATTAAGGATATGGGGTCTGTTCCAGATCTTATATTTGTTATTGATACCAATAAAGAAAATATTGCTATCCAAGAAGCGAAGCGTTTAGGTATCCCTGTTATTGCTATTATTGATACCAACTGCGATCCTGATAACGTTGATCATCCGATTCCCGGTAATGATGATGCTTCGCGAGCTATTTCTCTTTATTGTGATCTTTTTGCTCGTGCGGCTCTTGATGGTATTGCTCGTCAGCAAGGTGCGATGGGTATCGATTTGGGAGCTCAAGCTGATGCACCTATGGAGCCTGTTTTGGAAAATGCTGTTCCGGTTTCTGAGTGATATTAAAAACGCCTATTAGGGCTTGTTTTCTAGAGAAAAAGTTATAGGCGTGCACAGGATTTTCTTTTTGCACGCCTTTTACAGTTACAGAATAAAGAGGCAAATATGAGCATTACTGCTGCACAAGTAAAAGAACTTCGAGAATTATCAGGCGCTGGTATGATGGATTGTAAGGCGGCGCTGGCAGAGACCAACGGTGATATGGAGGCTGCTGTTGATTGGCTTCGTAAAAAAGGGATAGCTAAAGCCGATAAAAAGGCTGGGCGTACGGCAGCTGAAGGATTGGTTGGAGTTGTATCACAAGATTTAAGCGCGGTTTTAGTTGAGATCAATTCTGAAACAGATTTTGTTGCCCGCAACGATGTATTCCAAGATATTGTGCGCAATGTGGCGACAGCTGCTTTGGGAACAGAGGGAAGTGTTGATGCTGTTTGTGCATCTTTTTATCCCGGTTCTGAGAAGACTGTAGAGGCTACAATTAAGGATGCAATTGGGACCATTGGCGAAAATATGACATTTCGTCGTTCTGCTAAACTCTCTGTTGAGGATGGTGTCGTTGCCACTTATATGCACAATAGTGTAGCTGAGGGACTTGGCAAACTTGGTGTTTTGGTTGCTGTCGAAACAACAGGAAATAAGGAGGCGGCAGCAGCTTTTGGTAGGCAAGTTGCAATGCATATCGCAGCCACCAATCCGTTGGCGCTAACAGCGCAAGATGTTGATGCCGATGCCATTGAGCGTGAAAAAGCGATCTTCTCAGAACAAGCGCGTCAATCTGGAAAGCCTGAAAATATTATTGAGAAAATGGTTGAAGGGCGTATGCGTAAGTTTTTCGAAGAGGTTGTTTTGCTTTCTCAGGCTTTTGTGATGAATCCTGATATAACTGTTGATGCTGCTTTGAAGGATGCTGAAAAATCGATTGGTGCACCGGCAAAAATCACAGGTTTTATTCGTTTTGCACTGGGTGAAGGTGTGGAAAAAGAGCAGTCTGATTTTGCTGCAGAGGTTGCAGCTGCTGCAAAAGGATAACCATTTATTAATGATTGACCAGAGATTTTAAATCATAACATTGATTGTAAAATCACTGAGAGCGAAAGAGTATAGTTATTAAGAGGGCGTCACAGAGTAAAGTGGTGCCCTTAGTGGTGTCAAAAGCAAAAAGTGAATATGCTTTTGGGGAGATTATCAATGACATTAGCGCTTCAATATAAACGTATTCTTTTAAAGGTTTCTGGTGAAGCTCTTATGGGAGGGCAGAGTTTTGGAATTGATGTTTCCGTTGCGGACCGTATTGCTGCTGATGTTGCTGAAGTGCGGGCGATGGGGGTAGAGGTCGCTATTGTTATCGGTGGAGGTAATATTTTTCGTGGTGTTGCTGTTGCTTCGCATGGTGGAGATCGTGTGACAGGTGATCATATGGGAATGCTGGCAACGGCTATTAATTCCTTAGCGTTGCGAACATCATTGACAAAACTAGGTGTTGAGACGGTTGTCTTATCTGCGATTGCCATGCCGCAAATTTGTGAGAGTTTCTCACAGCGTAAGGCGATAGGTTATATGAATCAAGGAAAGGTCGTTATTTTTGCAGGCGGTACTGGTAATCCGTTCTTTACGACTGATTCTGCTGCTACTTTACGTGCAGCAGAAATTGGTGCAGATGTTCTTCTGAAAGGAACGCAAGTAGATGGTATTTATTCTGCAGATCCAAAGTTAGATCCTACGGCTAAGCGTTTTGATCAGCTAACACATGTCGAGATTTTGCAATTGGGGTTATCCGTTATGGATACAACCGCAGTTACTTTAGCGCGCGAGAACAATGTACCGATCATTGTTTACTCCATTCATGAAAAAGGTGGTTTAGCTAGGGTTTTGAATGGAACAGGACGGTTTACAATAGTATCGGAATGAAGATAATCTTCAAGGCGTAATTAAAGGAGACAGAAATATGAATGTTACATCAATTATGGATGACCTGAAACGTCGCATGCACGGTGCTATTTCGGCTTTTAAACATGAATTAGGGGGATTGCGAACTGGGCGAGCTTCAGCCAGTTTACTAGAGCCATTAACGGTGGAGGCTTATGGTTCTGTTGTACATATAAATCAGGTTGCAAATATTTCTGTTCCCGAACCGCGAATGCTCTCAGTCTTTGTTTGGGATAAAGCGATGGTAGGAGCTGTGGAGCGTGCTATCCGTGATTCTGGTCTTGGTTTAAATCCTATTACTGATGGTATGAATTTGCGTATTCCTCTACCTGAATTGAATGAAGAACGGCGTAAAGAACTGGTAAAAATTGCCCATCAATATGCAGAGCAAGCCCGTGTTGCTACTCGCCATGTTCGCAGAGATGGTATGGATAATTTGAAGAAGTTAGAAAAAGAAGGCGAGATAGGTCAAGATGAAGCACATGGTTTGTCCGAAAAAGTTCAAAAACTCACGGATGAAACCATTGCCGATATTGATAAGATTTTAGCTGTCAAAGAATCTGAAATTATGCACGTCTAAGACGGTTTTTTCATCAAAAAGAGAATATCACGCTCCTATCTTACAAGATTATTTTTATTGGGAGGAAGCGGCTTTATATGTGTTGTTGATAGCAAGGCATAAAGTGAGAAAAGATGTATTTTATCGCATTGTACGCTATAGGCAAGATTGATTTGAAGTGGCAGATATTTTTTGAAACTTTATTGACACTTTGTGAGGATATCTTCTGGAGCGCAATTATTTAACTAGATAATGAAGGTTTTTTGCCAAAGTCTAGTTTTTTGGGTTGTATGATAAAAAATAATGTTTTCATGATTAAAGATTTTTCGAATATTTCACGGAAAATTTCGAAAAGCGATTATTTGTCAAAGAGTTAATCTTAATTTTGATATGACTTTCCGTTACAAATGAAGCAATGGAAGAGATAAAGGATGGTTGTCTTGAGCGTTTGTTTGATGTTTTTTACTTTTGAACAAATGAAGAGTGATCTTTTAGAAAAAAAACTTTAATATCAGATAATTATCCTACAGGATCTTCATGGGGTATATGGTGAGTGAAGCGCATTTTTTTATTTTGAAAGTGAATGATATATTGGAACATATGTTTTAGGATTGATTTTTATGTGTAAACTTTTCAAGTTGTTATCACTGTTTATTGGTCTTATGAACAACTCTCTTGGTAGAGTCGATCATTTATGGTAAATTATCGGTAAAGTTTGCAAAATGTAAATATAAAAATACTGTGTAGCAAAGCCGAACTTTTTTGTTTGCAGGGGCTTTTGAGGTTTGTCTTTTTAATTTTATGTTTGGAAATTATTTTGTCTAATCTGATTTCTCGTATTCTGACTGCTTTTGTTTTTGGATTTATTGCTTTGTATTTAACATGGGTTGGGGGCATTGTATTTTTTTTATTTGTGTGGGTTATTGGCGGTTTTATTCTTTACGAATGGGTGAGTATTACGAAAGAAAAGTGGCATGTTTCACAAAAAATACTAGCGAGTATTTTTTATTTAGTTTTTGGCGCTTTTTTTGTATCGAACGCTTCTGCTTCATTAATTTTTTGTTTTTTGCTAGCTTTTTCAGCACTGTTAGCTATCGGGCCGTTGAGAAGGACTATTTGGGTTTTTTCTGGTTTTTTATATGTATGTTTTCCGGTTTTGGCTTTGTGCTTTTTACGTGGTCATGAGCCGTTAGGATTCTGGGCTGTTCTCTTCTTATTTGCGATAGTGTGGGGAACCGATATTGCTGGATATTTTAGTGGACGTGCATTTGGTGGTCCTAAATTAGCACCACAATTTTCCCCTAATAAAACATGGGCAGGGGCAATTGGTGGTACATTTGTCGGAGTTTCTGGCGGTCTATTGATTGCTTTTCGTTTTTTTGATTTAAATTCAGCAATTTTTTTTTGTGCCATTTCTTGCACTGATTTTATCAATTGTTTCGCAAATGAGTGATTTGGGGCAATCGTGGCTCAAAAGGCGATTTTCTGTTAAAGATTCTAGTTCTTTATTGCCTGGACACGGTGGGTTTATGGACCGTATGGATGGGTTAGTAGGGGCTGCTTTTCTTCTTTATTTAATTGGTTCTTTTATGTCTGATATGGATACACCTTTTAATCTTTTTTCTATGGTTTAATCGGGAGAAGATATTTTGGATTTTTTGAATCATATAAGTGCTTTGAGCGACTTACTTTTGAGAAGTTTGAGCGTTTTTTTCGTCGTTATAGTGATCATTTTTGTTCACGAACTTGGGCATTATCTTATTGGGCGGTGGTGCGGTATCAAGGCATCAATTTTTTCGCTTGGGTTTGGACCACAAATAGTTGGGTACAAAGATAAGCATGGTACACAGTGGCGTTTAGCACTTATTCCTTTGGGGGGGTACGTAAAATTTATAGGGGATGAGGAGGATGGGTGTGGAGCATCTTTCCAATCACGTCCAATTGTTGACGGTTCATTTGCTAGTGCGCATGCTTGGAAAAAAGCAGCGACTGTCTTTGCTGGTCCCTTATTCAACGCTCTTTTTACCGTTGTTATTTTAACATTTTTTTTCTTTACATATGGTCGTGTAGCTATTGAGCCAGTTGTTGGGTCTTTTGTAAAAGATTCTCCTGCTGTTCAGGCTGGTTTACAATTAGGCGACCGTTTTATTGAAATGGATGGTCAACAGGTTGAGAGTTTTGAAGATTTGATGAACTATGTGTCGTTTCACGGTGGAGAGCCTATAGAATTTAAAATGGAACGTAGTGGGCAGCTATTTACGACGGTGATTACACCAAAAGTGGTCGAGAGAGATGATGGATTTGGTAATCGGGTTCGGAGTGGACTGATAGGTGTGGGGGTTCCTGTTGATCCAAATAATCCTGCACGTTTAGATCAAGCCTATGTAAAACACATTCATTATGGTTTTGGTAGAGCTTTGAGAGAAGCGTCAAAACGTGCTACATTTATTGTTACCCAAACAATTTTTTTCGTGGGGCGTTTACTCGGTGGAAAAGAAGATCATTGTCGTCTAAGTGGCCCTTCTAAGACAGTTAAAATTGCTTGGAAAGTGAGTGAGACAGGTTTCCTCTCTTTGTTGAATTTTACAGCTTTTCTTTCGATAGGTATTGGACTTATTAATCTTTTTCCAATTCCTCCACTTGATGGTGGGCATTTGTTATTTCATGTTGTTGAAATCGTTACTGGAAAGCCAGTATCAGCTAAAATTCGGGAGATTATTTTTCGCTTGGGCCTTTGTATTGTTCTCTTGTTTATGTTTTTTGCGCTCTTTAATGATTATTTTTGTTGGTTTAGCTAATTAAATTATGGAAAATATTTTACAAATTAGGTAATAATAGAAAGATATAAATGAAAAGTTGTTTACCATATCCACAAAATATTGTGGCATCGTGCACTATAATGAGTAATTAAGGGGTGGAAAGTCTCGCTGTGTAAAGGAATTTTTATGGCAGTTGGCTTTTTGAGGCGTTGTGTTCAGGGAATAAGATAAGGTAAAAAACCAATGACTATCAATTCAAGGTTTTTAAATGCAGCATCTGTGTTGGTGTTAGGTATGAGGGTTATTGCCCCAACAACAGCCTTTGTATCAATTGCAATGGTTGGAGGGGTGCAGGCATCTGTTGTCCGTTCCATTGACGTTCACGGAAATAAATTTGTCAGTGCTCAGGCAGTTCGAGATAATATAGATATTAAAGTTGGCAAGAATTTTTCTAGTGGTGATGTGGATTCTGCTGTAAAGCGTCTTTTTGGACTAGGATTATTTTATGATGTTAAAATAAACCAAGTAGGCGATAAGCTTGTTGTCTTTGTCAAAGAGTACGAAGTTGTCAATCAAGTACTGTTTCAAGGAAATAAATCTCTTAAAGATCCTGATCTTAAGCGGTTTATTTCTTTAAAGCCCAATGAGCCTTTTAATTCTGCTAAGCTCTCAGCTGATGTTAATGTGATTCGTGAAGCTTATAAAACTGTTGGTCGTAATAATATTGCTGTTAGTGTTCAAACTATTAACCTTGGGAAAGGCCGCGTAAATGTGGTCTTTAATATCGCTGAAGGTCGCAGAACAAAGATTAGTGATATAACTTTTAAAGGAAATCATGCGTTTGCAAGTCGCCGTTTACGTGATGTAATTTCAACAAAGCCTTCAGGAATACTCTCGTTGTTGTTGAGAGGTGATGTTTATAGTGAAGAGCGTTTGGCTGCTGATGAAGAGGCGCTGCGTCGCTTTTACTATAATCGTGGTTATGCGGATTTTCGCGTTATTTCCTCTAAAGCAGTTTTTGATGAAGCACATAATGCTTATAAAATTGATTTTGTTCTCGATGAAGGGGTGCGCTACAAAATTGGGGATGTTAAGATTGAAAGTGATATCGATGGGATTGATGTTCAATCTATGAAAGGGATACTTAAAACCCATCCAGGTGATATTTATAGTGCAGAGAATATTGAACAATCTGTTGCAATTATTAACAATAGGGCTGCTGATTCGGGGTATGCTTTTGCTAAAGTTGAGCCACGGGGCAATCGTGATTTGGCAAATCACACAATTTCTATTTTGTATAACATTGAACAAGGTCCTCGGGCGTATGTTCAGCGTATTGAGATCCGTGGTAATGAAAAGACACGTGACTATGTCATTCGCCGTGAGCTTGATTTAAATGAAGGTGATGCTTACAATCAGACCTTATTGCAGCGAGCGAAACTTCGTCTAGAAGGTTTAGGCTTTTTTAAAGCTGTTAATATCTCGATGGTTCCCACCGATCAAGCCGATCAGGTTATTTTGGTTGTAGATGTTGTTGAGGCTCCAACAGGAGATCTTTCTTTTTCTGGAGGGTATACAACCGGTGGTACAAGTCCTGGTATGTCACTTGAGGTATCTGTTACCGAGCGTAATCTAGGGGGGCGTGGTCAGTATGTTCGCTTAGGCTTAGGTGCTGGGCAAGAGAAATCGCGTAATTACAATTTGTCGTTTGTTGATCCTTACTTCTTGGGTTATCGTTTATCTGCTGGGGTTGATATTTTTCGCAGTACTTACCGTGCTGATAAAGCATATGATGTACGACAGACGGGTGGGTCACTTCGGTTTTCGATGCCTGTTAATGACCAGTTGTCTGCTAATTTAGCTTATTCTTATGTGCAGGAAGAATATGATTTTGGTAAAGAATATGACTTAAGCAAAGAGACTGATATAAGAGAGTTATATGGGAAATATTCTGGTGCAATTGTTCAAGCAGCACAGCATAGCCCTTGGAAACGTTCATCAATTAGTTATGGTCTAACCTATAATAGTATTGATGATATGAAAAATCCCCATGATGGATGGTATGTGCGTGTTCTTCAGGAATATGCAGGACTTGGCGGCAATGCGAAATTCTTGAAGACAACGGGTAAAGCGATGATGTATAAAACGCTTTCTGACCGGATGGATCTTGTCGGTTTACTTTCTTTTGGTGGTGGTTATATCCACGAAATAGGCCGAGAGGGTGTGCGTATTTTCGATATGTTTAAAGTAAATACTGATATGATCCGTGGCTTCAAATATAACGGCATAGGTCCACGTCAGGTTTCCAACAAAGGTGAAGTTTATTTCTTAGGGGGAACGACCTATATGAATGCAACTGCTGAAGTACAGTTTCCTATACCTGTTGTGCCTGAAGGATTAGGATTCCGCGGTGCGTTATTTGCCGATATTGCAACGCTCTATGGCAATAATTATAAACCTGTTTTGCAGGGTGAAACGCCTGTTACGAATGTTAAAAGTGCATTGCGTTCTTCTGCAGGGGTGAGTTTGATGTGGGATTCACCATTTGGTCCGCTGCGTTTTGATTATGCTTGGCCAATAAAAAAGCAAGAAGGGGATCGTTTGCAGCAATTGAACTTTGGTATTTCTACGAAATTCTGATTTAAATTTCCTTTAGAGGGAACAATTTAAAGAGAATGGGGTAAGCTGGGAGAGAAAGTGTTTTGATGGCGGATACATTTTTTTTTACGCCGTCCCGGCGATTGACAGTTGCCAATATTGCGGAGTTAACAGGTGCAAAACTTCTTAATCCAGAGTTTTCTAATACAGTTATAAATACTCTTTCTTCGCTTGAAAGTGCTGGAAAAGGTTCTCTTGTGTTTGTGGAGCATAGGAAGTTTTCTGATGCTTTGGTGGGAAGTTCTGCTGTTGCTGTTTTTTGTACGAATGAAATCGTTTTTAAAGTTCCGGAATCTATGGCAATTTTGGTGACATCGACGCCTCAGCGTGATTTTGCTCAGATTGGTCGCATCTTATTTCCTGATTCTGTTAAGCCAATGCCTTGGTTTGGACAGAGAGAGATCTCTCCGCACGCGCATATTCATCCAAGTGCTAAGCTTGCACAGGATGTATGTATTGAAGCAGGAGCTGTTATTGGGAGAAATGTTGAGATTGGTTCAGGATCTGTTATTGCATCGACTGCTGTCATTGGTGAAAACTGCCGTATTGGGCGTGATTGCTATATTGCTCCCAAGGTAACGGTTCAGTATTCTTTGATAGGTGATAAAGTTCATCTTTACCCTGGTGCCTGCATTGGGCAAGATGGTTTTGGTTATGTCGGTGGTGCTTCTGGAATTGAAAAAGTTCCGCAGCTTGGTCGTGTTATCATTGAGAATGGTGTAGAAATTGGTGCCAATACAACAATTGATCGTGGAACATTTGAGGATACCATTATTGGTGAGGGAAGCAAAATCGATAATTTAGTACAGATCGCTCACAATGTAAAGATTGGTCGTTATTGTCTTATTGCCGCTCAATGTGGAATTGCTGGAAGTACATCCATAGGTGATATGTCTCAACTTGGCGGCAGTGTTGGGGTGGCAGACCATATCGTCATAGGTAAATATGTTCAGATTGCTGCTGGGAGTGGTGTTATGAATGACATTCCGGATGGTGAAAAATGGGGAGGTAGTCCTGCGCGACCATTTAAACAATGGTTCCGTGAAGTCGCTGCTTTGCGTAATATTGGCAAAGTGAAAAAGGAGAAACGCTAATATGGTCACCACCGAAGGAATTAAAAGTTTAGAGACGGTAGATATTGAAAAATTGCTCTCAATATTACCGCATCGTTATCCGTTTTTATTGATTGATCGGATTGTTGAAATTGACGGCGAACAAGAGGCTATTGGTATTAAAAATATAACCATTAACGAGCCGCATTTTGTGGGACATTTTCCTGCAAAACCAGTTATGCCTGGTGTGTTGATTTTAGAAGCTATGGCACAAACAGCAGGAGCAATTTCGCTTTTAAGATTAGGGAATAAGCAAACAAATTTGGTTTATCTTATGACTGTTGATAATGCGAAGTTTCGTAAGCCAGTTGTGCCTGGTGATCAGCTAAAGATTCATGTCCAGCTTTTAAAAAAGCGATCTGGCATGCGGCGTTTTTCCTGTGTTGCAGTGGTAGAGGGAGTTCGTGTTGCCGAAGCCGAAATTGCTGCAATGATTCTCGAGAAAGAGTAAACGATATTGGTGGGGATTTAAAAATGTCCGGTACGAAAATCCATCCAACTGCTCTTGTAGAGAAGGGAGCGCAGCTTGGTGAGAATGTATGCGTTGGGCCGTTTTGTCATATTAGTTCACAGGCTGTTATTGGTGATGGATGCAGTTTGATGAGTCATGTTGTGATAATGGGAAAAACAACGTTAGGAGCCGATAGTAAAGTATTTTCACATGCAGTTTTGGGAGCAGAACCGCAAAATAATAAACATAAGGGAGGTTGTACAACTCTTTCTATTGGTAAAAATTGTACGATTCGTGAAGGCGTAACAATGCATAGAGGCTCCGATTCGAGTGTGGGAATGACGACCGTGGGTGATCATTGCCAATTTTTTTGTTATGCACATATCGCCCACGATTGCTCTGTAGGCAATCATGTCACATTTGCAAATAATGTGATGATCGCTGGTCATGTTACTGTTGGTGATTATGTTATTATTGGTGGTGGTGCTGCTGTTCACCAATTTGTTCGTGTTGGGCATCATGCATTTATTGGTGGGGTGTCGGCACTGGTTGGCGATTTAATTCCCTATGGAACAGCTGTTGGTGTGCAGGCAAAACTGGCAGGATTAAATATTATTGGTATGAAGCGTGCAGGTCTTGAGCGTAAAGATATTCATGCATTACGCCATGCAGTTGCTATGCTTTTTGATCATAGCAAGCCGTTTAAAGAGCGTGTCAGCGATGTTGCTTCTTCCTATCCTACTTCTCAGTCTGTTATTGATGTTGTTAATTTTATTAAAGAAGAAGGGAAACGTTTTTATTGTACGCCAAAATTTGAAGGTGATAGAATAAAAGAAAATAAGGATTAAAAATGCCTGTCTTTGGTGCGAGAAGTTTTCCTTCCGGCCGCACTGCTATTATAGCAGGAAATGGTATTCTACCTATCACGATTGCTCAAGAACTTGAAAAAGGTGGACAGAATCCTTTTCTTGTTCTTTTGCGTGATGAAGCAGATGCTTTGCTTTATCGCTATGAACATTGCGAGTTATCAATTGTAGAATTAGCGCGGCTTGTTAAAATCTTAAAGACAGCTGACGTTTGTAATATTGTTTTGGCTGGTGGTGTAAAAAGGCGTCCGCTCCTTACGCAATTGCAATTCGATTGGACAACATTTTTAGCTCTCCCTAAGTTAATTGGAGCCTTGAGGAGAGGAGATGATGTGTTATTAAAAGCCTTTATAAGGGTTATTGAAGCACATGGTTTTCGTGTTATTGGTGCTCATGAGATAGTTCCAAATCTTTTAGCTCCAAGAAATTTTGATTTAACATTACGGCGAGCTACACGAAAAGAAAAAAAAGATATTTTATTAGCAGCAGAAGCAGCAAAGCTTTTAGGAAGTTTAGATATAGGGCAAGCAGCAGTGGCTATCAATGGAAGGGTGATTGCGGTTGAGGGAGCAGAGGGAACTGATAATATGCTGTGGCGGATTTGCGAAATGCGAGAGAGAGGACAAATTCCCCCTAAAGGTGGTGTTCTTGTTAAATGTGCAAAGCCACAACAAGATCATCGCGTTGATTTGCCTTCAATTGGGCCTACAACAATAATGAATATTGCAAAGAGTGGATTGGCTGGAATTGCCGTGGAAGCAAATAGAAGTTTGATATTGTCAGTGAAAACAACCTTAGAAAAAGCCAACAAATATTCTTTGTTTATAGAAACATTTGAAAAATTTAATCATGAATGAGTGTTTCTTAAAAATTGCTGTTGTTGCAGGCGAAGAATCTGGTGATTTGCTTGCAGCAGATTTAATGTCTTATTTGTCACAACAGACAGGATGCAACATTGATTTGATTGGTGTTGGAGGGAGGCATTTAAAGGCATTAGGCTTAAAAAGCCTTTTTGATTCTCAAGATATTGCTTTAATCGGTTTAGGCGCAGTATTAAAGAAACTTCCATCATTATTGATGAAGATTGGCAATTTATCCAAATTTATTGCACAAGAAAAACCCGATTGTTTAATTATTATTGATAGCCCTGATTTTACCCATCGTGTTGCAAAAAAAGTGCGTGTTCTAGCGCCTTCTATTCCTATCGTCAAATATATTGCACCAACGGTTTGGGCATGGCGGCCTGAGCGCGCTAAAGCTATGCGTCAATTTGTTGATCATGTTTTGGCGGTTTTTCCTTTTGAAGAAAAGATTATGCAGGATTTGGGAGGTCCACCCACTACCTACGTTGGACATCGTCTTGTAACTTATCCTCCGCTCTTGACTATTCAATTAGAAAAAAGACGTCAATCAGAAAAAAAACATTTGTTTGCTCAACAAACATTATCGCCTACGTTAGTTATTTTACCAGGGTCACGCAATTCAGAGATTCGCTCCTTAATGCCTATTTTTCAAGAAGTAGTAGAAACTCTTGTACAACGCATCCCTCATTTACATATTATTTTACCAACCCTACCCCATTTGGTAGGTGAAATTCAAAATTTTATCCAGAGCTGGAAAAGCAAAGTAGAAATTGTTATTGGTGAAGATGCGAAATGGCATGCTTTTTCGAAGGCAGATGTTGCACTTGCGGCACTTGGAACGGTTTCACTTGAATTAGCATTAGCAAAAATTCCTATGGTTCTTTGCTATAAACTTGACTGTTTTTCTAAACTATTCATTTTTCCCAAAATAATGTTATGGAGTGGTGTTCTTCCAAATATTATTTCTGATAAGCCTATTGTGCCAGAATATTTTAATGAATTCCTACGTCCTGGCATGTTAGCAAGGCAGATAGAACAACTTTTGTATAATCCTTTATTACGACAGGCACAGCTCGATGCTTTTGAGATGGTAGAACAGAAAATGAAGACTGAAATGCCATCTGGAGTTATCGCTGCTCAAACAATAGTCACCCTCCTTAAAGAGAGAGGTGGACCTTTAAAATTTTCGTAAATAAAACAACTAAATAAAATAATGGTGATGATTAATGTTTAATTTTAGCAAGAAAATCACGAGCACGTTGACTTTTGGGATTGGTAAAAAACTCGTCAGATGCTGTATCTTCAATAATTTTTCCGTTTTCTAGAAAAACTATTCTTTCTGAAACTTCTCGAGCGAAACGCATTTCATGGGTAACACACATCATTGTTATTCCTGTATCTGCTAATTGAGCCATAACTTCTAGAACTTCTCCAACACTTTCTGGATCAAGAGCTGATGTTGGTTCATCAAAAAGCATCACTTCAGGTTTCATGCAAAGTGCACGTGCAATTGCGACACGTTGTTGTTGTCCACCAGAGAGTTGTAAAGGATATTTTTCACAGTGCTTTTCAATTCCAACCTGTGTCAAATAATGCATTGCACGCTCTTTTGCTTGTTGTTTGGAAAGCCCTTGGACTGTCATAGGTGCTAAAATGCAATTTTGCAGAACAGTCATGTGGGGAAACAAATTAAAATGCTGAAAAACCATTCCTACTTTGCGCAGAACCGTTTTTTGTTGATGTATAGGAGCGGTATGGATATCAATATTATGGATACAAATTGAACCTTTGTGTGCTTGTTCTAATTGATTAATACAACGAATTAAAGTTGATTTTCCTGATCCAGAGGGCCCACAAATCACGATACGTTGTCCAGTTTCAACATCTAGGTTAATATCATGAAGCACCTGAAAGTTTCCGTACCATTTATTTAAATTCCGAATAGAGATTACTGCGCTTTTAGAGGGAGAGATAGGTTTATTATTTTTCAAATTCATCTTTTTTATTCTTTCATTGATGAATAAATTGATTAATTTAATATTCTAGTTTGGTAAGAATTTTCCTTTTGGTAAAAATTTTTCTGATCAGTTTTGTTTATCGTAAATGTCGGGTGAGGTAGCGTTCAATCGCGATTATAAAACGGTGAATAAGGGCAACGGTAAGAAGATAGATAAGAGCAGCCCAAACATAAACTTGAAAATCAAATGTACGTGAATAAGTGAGTTTAGCAATCCCCATTAAATCATAAATAGTGATAAGTGAGGCAATGGCACTGGATTTAATCATTAAAATAAATTCATTTCCTAAGGGACGTAATGCTACAATCATTGCTTGTGGAAGAATAATTTTAAAAAAAGTTGTAGAGCTTTTCAACCCTAGAGCTTTTGATGCTTCAATTTGTCCAGTTTTTACGGATAAAAAGCTCCCTTTAAAAATTTCGGACTGATAAGCAGCAGAATTGAGTGCAAAAATGAAAATACAACAATACCATGCGTTCTGGAAAAACCACCATAAACCAACCTGTTGCCAAAAGTTGCTCATTGAACCAAGTCCGTAATAAAAAAGAAAAAGTTGAGCCAATAAGGGAGATCCACGGAAAAAATAAACATAAGCATGTGCAAAATACCGCAAAAGCCTATTATTTGATAAGCGCACAAATGTAATGAGCATACCGAGAAAAAAACCAAGAGAGCAAGCAATAAAAACCAGCTCAAAAGTAACAAGAAATCCATCAATAAATTTCAATCCATAACGGTTCAAGAGAGTAGGATTGAAAAGGAAATGGAGCCACTCAGGAATCATGGTACTAAAACCCTTTGACATCCTGGTTGAGTGCGTGCTTCTAGATAATATAGGATTGCGGAAAAAAATGCTGAAAATAATAAATAAAGTAAACATGCCACAAGGTAAAATAGCATAGGTTTATTAGTGGCAGCGACTGCTAAATTTGTTTGTTGCATAAGGTCAACAAGTGAAATGGTTGAAACGAGTGATGTATCTTTAAGTAAAGTGAGCCAATTATTGGAAAGTCCTGGCAAGGCATTCCGAATAAGTTGAGGAAAGACAACACGAAAAAACGTAGTTGAGCGTGAAAGCCCCAGAGCTTTAGCAGCTTCATATTGACCTTTGTCAAAAATGTTGAATGCTCCGAGCCAAACTTCACAAGAAAAAGCAGCAAGAACCATACTAAGTGCAAGAACACCAGCAATAAAAGCATTGATACTAAATATTATTTCAATATTAAAATAATCAAGAGTAGTTTGAATAACACTCTGTAAACCATAATAGACTAAAAACAGGGTTAAAAGCTCTGGTAATCCACGAAATACTGATGAAAAAAGGGTAGCTACAGCTTTAGCTATCTTGATATTGGATCGTATCATCAGTGCACCTAGCAGTCCTAGAGGAAGTCCTAAGAGACCACAGCAGAAAGCCAATGATAATGTCATCCCTGCACTCGAAAGTATAACCACACCCCACCCTCCATTGCTAAATGATAGCAATGCTAAGTTTTCAGCCATTCTTGTGCTCCTCACAAATAAGATAAATTTTCTTACAAATAAATAATTTGTTCAAATTTAGTTTATAGTGATATTTTTAATAAATATCGAATGTAAAATATTTTTTCATAATTTTATCATAGGTCCCATCCTCACGGATTCCTTTTATTGCTTCATTGAATTTATTTTTAAGATCGTTATTATTTTTGCGTATAGCAATTGCAATAGGAAGTTTTGTTTTTTCCAGATTTCCAAGAAGTTGGCAGCAATCTTTTTCTTCATTTTCGAGCCAGTTTACTGCTGCCAGTTTATCAGTGATGACGACATCAAGCCGACGACTTAAAAGGTCACGCTTAACTTCTATTGCTGTAGGATAAAGTTTGATATTTGCACCTTCAGAGGCATAATGATCTTCTGCGTACGCAGCTTGTGTTGTATTTGATTGCACACCAAGATTTTTACCTTTAAAAGCTTCTGCAGAGATTTCTTTAATGCCTGAATCTTTGTGAACAATTACAACTAATTCTGTGCTGTAGTATGCATCAGTGAAGTCAATTTTCTGTAGGCGCTCTTCTGTAGGAGCGAGGGAAGAAATAATAGCATCATATTTTTTTGCAAGAAGGCCGGGGATCATTCCTTCAAAGTCTTGGGTGACGATGGTACACTCGACATTCATCTTTTTACACAGTGCATAAGATATATCAATGTCAAAACCCTGAAGTTCGTTATTTGAGTTGACATAACTAAATGGGGGATAGGAAGCATCACTTGCAATTTTCAGCGTTTTAGCATTGGCCAATTGGGCGAACAGTGTTGCACTTGTTATGAGGACTACAGCTAATAGTTTCATTATGTTCTCCTGTCGGATAAGCGAGAGAATATTAGATTATCAATGTATTTTATAATCTGTAAGTTCTTCTGAGAGCAATCCGAAAATTTATAGGGATTCATTTCATTATCGTTTTAAGGGTATCATTATTAAAAAAATTATCTATTTTTATTCAAGATAAGATACAAAAGAAAGAAATATTTTATTCACAAAAGGTGAGAATTTAGTTTTGAAAAAAATGCAATTTAAGTAAAATAACTTTATTAATATCTATATACGATGAACATAAAAAAGATCAATTATTTCTTGTACAGAGAAACTCTTTACTCGTAAAAGAATTATATCGTTAACAGATGATCCCAAAAAGATTTTTTTTACAGGATTATGATAAGCACACAACAATAATTGCTGTAGCTGTTGGCTTTTTATAGCAAAATTTCAATAATAGTTTTGAGATCTTTTTTGAATTTGTAGAGAAAGGACAGAAACTATTTTTCGTTTTAAATAATATAAAATAACACTTGGACGATTTTTTACGATACCTTTTTAGGGGGAGAGTGAAATTCTTATCATCTCTGAGTTTTTTATATGTGGATAGTGGCTTCTAAGTTATAGATGAAGCGGGGAGCAATACGTATCTCATTGAATGGAATTACCAATAAAAGTTTTTTTATTTTGCAAATACGTTACTTATCTAGAAAAAATGTCTTTCATTCTATTGTTTCACTAAACAGAGTTTATCAGAAAATTTTCATCATGATTTTTATGTAGTTATGTTATAGCTTATGGAAAGAGTTTCAGAAACAAGGTTTTTTAAATATTTTGATCTTAGACCCTTGAAGATTCTCAATAAAGCTTCAAGAAACTGAAGCTTTATTGAGTAATTATCTTCTTTTTAATTTACACGCTTGTCTATAGGGACATATTCACGTGTAGTATAGCCTGTGTAGAGTTGGCGTGGTCTACTAATTTTTTGTGCAGGATCCTCAATCATTTCTTTCCATTGTGCAACCCAGCCGACACTGCGTGCTAGTGCAAAAAGAACAGTAAACATTTCGGTTGGAAAGCCTAGAGCTTTTAATGTAATGCCAGAATAGAAATCGACATTAGGGTAAAGTTTTTTCTCAATAAAATATTCATCATTCAGAGCAATATTTTCAAGTGCGATAGCAATATCAAGAAGTGGATCATCTTGAATGTTCAGTTCTTTTAAAACCTCATGGCAGGTTTGTTGCATGATTTTTGCACGTGGATCATAATTTTTATAGACTCGGTGACCAAAACCCATAAGGCGGAAAGAATCATTTTTATCTTTTGCACGTGCAATGAATTCAGGAATTCTTTCAACAGAACCTATTTCTTGTAACATTTTGAGGCATGCTTCATTGGCTCCACCATGCGCTGGTCCCCAAAGACATGCAACACCTGCTGCAATACATGCAAATGGATTAGCACCCGATGATCCTGCAAGACGTACAGTAGATGTAGAAGCATTTTGTTCGTGATCTGCATGAAGAGTAAAGATTCGGTCCATAGCTCGAGTAAGCACCGGATTAATTTTATATTCTTCACAAGGAACAGAAAAACACATACGGAGGAAATTTGCAGCGTAACTAAGATCATTACGTGGATAAACGAATGCTTGCCCGATACTATATTTGTAGGCCATAGCGGCAAGAGTTGGAACCTTTGAAATCAGACGAATAGAAGCGATCATTCTCTGTTGAGGGTCTGTAATATCAATAGAGTCGTGATAGAATGCAGACATAGCTCCAAGACATGCAATGATGACTGCCATAGGATGAGAGTCGCGACGGAAACCATGAAAAAATCTTACAAACTGTTCATGTAGCATCGTGTGCTGCATAATACAGCGGTCAAAATCAATTTTTTCTTGTTTTGTTGGCAGCTCACCGTAAAGTAAAAGGTAGCAGCTTTCGAGAAAGTCCCCTTTTTCAGCCAATTGGTCGATAGGGTAACCACGATAAAGCAAAATTCCCTCATTGCCATCAATATAAGTAATTTTTGATTCACAAGAAGCGGTTGAGGTAAAGCCAGGATCATAGGTGAAAGTATCTGTTTCTTTGTAGAGAGAAGCAATTTCAATAACGTCAGGACCAAGTGTACCTTTACGCACGCAGAGTTCTATTTTTTTATCATTCACAGTAATGTGTGCTTTATTCTCAGACATAAGATATTCCTTTCAGATCCTTCTCCCTTGAAAATCAAGATGCCGCTTCATCAGAGAGGGAACGCTATAAATAACGAAGCTTTTTCTACTATGTGAGGGTAGATTTACTCTAAAAGTTTATACATGCAATCTAAAAATATTTTTATATTTGTGATTTGGCTAAACATGTATTTCAATTCTTTGCAAGAGAAGATAACTTTTAATTTGCGTTGAGGCATCTATCCTTGAAGTCCAGAGTAATTAAGTATATTTTCCTTAGGTTAAACAGGTTAATTTGTATGCCATGCGCAATCAATTTGCAAGTTGGTCATTGATACGGTTAAGAGATTCATCGCGTCCTAATAAAACAAGGACATCAAAAACTCCCGGAGATGTTGGACGTCCTGTAAGAGCAGCGCGAAGGGGTTGAGCAATAGATCCAAATTTAAGCCCTTGTGTTTGTGCATAAGATCGAAGAGTTTCATCCAAGCTTTTCACATCCCAAGAAGGGCAAGTTTTCAGTGCAAGATAAACAGCTTTTAAAATGGTTAGGCCATTTTTATCTAGGAGCATTTGTGCTTTTTCATCAAGCTGTAATGGACGTTTTGTAAAAATGAAGGAGGCATTATCAATGAGTTCACACAGTGTTTTGGAGCGTTCTTTCAAATTGGGGATAGCTTTTAGAAATTGATCCCGATGTTTTTCATCAAGCCTTTCCATGATTTGTAATCCACCTTTAATTTCTTCTAAAATACTAAGAGCAGCATCAAAAAGGTCCTGATCATTGCTCGTACGTATATAATGTCCATTGATGGCATCGAGCTTTTTGAGATCAAAACGTGCAGCACCTCTATTAATATCATCAATATCAAACCAGGAAATCATATCTTCGATTGACATGAGTTCGTCATCACCATGACTCCAACCCAGACGGACGAGATAATTGCGCAAAGCAGCAGGAAGGTACCCCATTGTTCGATAAGCATCGACACCGAGTGCGCCATGCCGTTTTGATAATTTTGCGCCATTTTCACCGTGGATAAGTGGAATATGTGCCATAACAGGAATATCCCATCCCATGGCATTGAAGATGATTGTTTGGCGGGCAGCATTTGTGAGATGATCATCACCACGTATGATATGTGTTACCCCCATATCATGATCGTCGACGACGACGGCATGCATATAAGTGGGTGTACCATCAGAACGTAAGATAATAAAGTCATCCAGATCTTTATTAGGAAAGCAAACATCCCCTTGAACGCGGTCATGCACAATTGTTTCGCCGTCTTGTGGTGCTTTGATACGAATAACAGGTTTTATATCTTTAGGAGCTTTCGATATATCACGCTCTCTCCAACGCCCATCATAACGCGGTGGACGACCTTCTGCTCGGGCATTTTCACGCATTTCAGCTAATTCTTCAGGGGAAGCATAGCAATAATAAGCTTTTCCATCTTTTACCAGTTGTTCAGCGATTTGGCGATGACGCTCTGCACGTTCAAATTGCGAAATAGGGTTACCGTCATAGCTAAGTCCCATCCAATGGAGACCATCTATGATAGCTTTTACAGCTGCTTCTGTTGAGCGCTCTCGATCTGTATCTTCAATTCGTAGGAGCATTTTTCCACCGGTATGTTTTGCATAAAGCCAATTAAAAAGCGCTGTACGCGCACCTCCAATATGAAGGAATCCTGTTGGTGAGGGGGCAAAACGGGTAATAACGGGCACGAATATCTTCCTTTAAAATTACAATGTTATTTATAAAACTTTGTGAAATAGATATGTTAGCATAGGTGATAGGCTGTGCAATAGCCGCATTGCAAGTAAAGTGGGGGATTTGCAGATGTTTCATCGAGATAATGTTAAGGATGGTTTGTCCATAAGCAATATATCAGAAAAGAAAACATTGCGTCTGATAGGGCATGGTGTTTTTTCTATCTTTTATGATGCTAAGAACGACAATTATAAAAAACAAAAGATTTTTTTATTTACACCCTTAAAAAGGGCAATAATTTTTTTCTGGAGGTGGTTGATAGATTGCATAAACAAAGAAATCTCTTTTGGGCTTCTTTTTTCGTTGATTTTAGTCTTTTTTTCCATAGGCATCATTTTTTATTTTAGGTTAGAGCGAGAGCCAAGTTGGGGGCAATTGGCTGTATTGGTTAGTCTCTTGCTTGGAATACTCTATATTTTACGCTCTCACCGAAGAATATGGATCACTACGGGATTTCTATTTTGTATTGTTTTAGGTACTGTGGCAGCGAAAATAGAAACGTGGCGTATCTCTACACCAATGTTGGGTGGCGATGTCTTTACTACGTTAACAGGAAGAATTGTTTCTATTGAAGCAAGGCAAAGAGGACAATACCGTTTAGTTCTAGAGGTCTTGAGTACAGAAAAACCAGCATTACGCCATGGTCCTCATCGTGTTCGTTTATCAGCAAGACGTTTACCACATGGATTGGCAATTGGGGATGGTCTATATGGGAAAGTCAAGATCCGTGCATTGTCTGGGCCGGTATATCCGGGAGGATACGATTTTAGTTTCCATAATTATTTTAAAGGCATTGGTGCGCAGGGGATTTATTTAGGAAAACCAGTCAAAATATCAATTTCACAGCCGAAGAGAATATTCTCTATAGTCTTACAGAAAATTGAAAATTTACGGACGAACATGACACAAAGAATCCGTATGGCAATTAAGGGGGAAGAGGGTAGCGTTGCGGCTGCACTTATAACGGGACAGCGGGGTGGTATTTCAAATGACATAAATAAAGCATTACGCACGGCTGGATTAGCACACATTTTATCAATATCAGGTTTGCATATGGCTTTGTTGAGTGGCGTAGTGCTTATGATTGTCCGTAGTTTTTTAGCACTTTTTCCAGTTTTCTCATCCTATTATTCTGCTAAAAAATTCGCTGCTATTGCTGCATTAATGATAATAGCTTTTTATTTGTTACTATCCGGTATAGCTGTATCAGCACAAAGAAGTTTTGTGATGATTGCTATTATGTTGATTGCTGTTCTCTGTAATCGTTCTGCTGTAACAATGCGTAATTTTTCTATTGCGGGTTTGGTAACTCTGGCTATTATGCCGCATGAAATATTAGGTCCCAGCTTTCAAATGTCTTTTTCGGCAACTGCAGCTTTAATTGCATTTTTTGATTGGTGCAGTGGAAAGTCATTTTTTCGCAAAAGAAAAACAACTCCCTCTTATGTAGGAGCGGGAGTAGTCTATTTTGCCTTTTTATCGATACTTTCAATATGTGCATCTTCATTTGTGGCGGGGATTGCCAGTGGGATTTATGCTATTTATCATTTTTCGAATATTGCATTTTTTAGCATTATCAGCAATGCCTTAGCTTTGCCGATAGTATCAATTCTCGTCATCCCTTTTGGATTCATTGCAGTTTTTGCAATGTTTTGGGGACTTGAATGGTTGCCCCTTCAAATTATGGGTTTTGGTGTTGGTCTTGTAATAAAAATTGCACATGCTATCACATCCATTTCTCCTGATTTTAATCCTGGATTTATGCCATTATCCGCGTTGGTTTTATTCACTATAGGCTTGGTTGGGTTGACTTTTTGCAAAACATCTCTGAGGTTTTCTTTTAGTTCTTTTATTTTGGCTGGTATTTATGTTTGCTTGGTGAATTCACCTGTACAACTCATTATAGCAGAGAATATGAGGCTTGTGGGTGTTATCAGTGAAAACAAATTATATCTTGATCATTACCGTATCCCTAAATTCACGACATCCATATGGGAAAAATCATTTCTTGTGAATGAGATAATCAAGCCAACAAAATATGGTCCTTCATTTAATGAACAATTTATGTGTGATAATCATGCCTGTGTGTCCTTATTCTCAAATGGATTAAAAGTGAGTGTGCTGTATGGAGAAACAACAGAGCAATGTAGAGAGGCAGACATCATAATTAAGACTTTTGCAATGAATGATCAAACCTGTAATAAGAAGACAAAAAAAATATTCACTCTCCAACAATTGCTCTCACGAGGCAGTGTGATGATGACCAAAAGTGGAGAGGTTATTTGGTCCTCGATGGGGTTTTATAGACCATGGAATAGGCACAGACAGTATTCACAAAAATCTCACAAACTACTGCATTCTCCATCTTTTTCATATCTAGGCAAGAAGAGAATAGCAAATGATAGGCACATTTTTTGATGAGGCTTTATTATTTTAATAGGGTTATCAGTTTCACTAAAGCTCCCCACTTGATTTACAGTTTTTCAAAAAATTGGCAATCTAAACAATTATAATTTTGTGGGAGCATTTTACGCATGCATCTTATCGAGAGTGAGAAATACACTAAAAATGCTTATTGAATATGGAAAATGTTAATAATCTTTACCAAGAGATAAAATTGTTAATTATTCTCTTTTATGATTATAATAACTAATATTTCTTCAACCAGAAGGTGGCGAATAAATTATATGGAAGAGTGATACAATAGGTTACTCTTTGTGATCAAATTTTAATAAATGTCACTGCTTTGGTAAAAAGGTAAAAAGATTTATGAATGTTCAGCAGTTAAAAAAAATGGCAGCTTTAAAGGCGCTTGAATTTATTGAAGATGATATGCGGCTTGGGATTGGGTCTGGTTCGACGGTAAATGAGTTTATTCCTCTTCTTGGTGAGCGCGTTGCCAATGGTTTGCGCGTGAGGTGTGTTGCGACCTCGCAGTATTCTGAACAACTCTGTCGTAAATTTGGCTTGCCTATCAGCACCTTAGAACAAATACCTGAACTAGATCTTGATATTGATGGGGCCGATGAAATTGGTCCAGAGATGACTCTTATTAAAGGAGGGGGCGGGGCATTGTTATATGAAAAAATTGTCGCATCTGCTTCTCGTACAATGCTCATTATCGCTGATGAAACAAAAATGGTAAAAACGCTTGGTGCTTTTGCGTTGCCGATTGAAGTTAATCCGTTTGGTGTACATACTACACGCATTGCCATAGAAAAAGTAGCTGATAATTTAGGGCTTTCGGGTGAAATTATATTACGGATGAATGGAAATAATCCTTTTAAAACAGATGGTGGTCATTTCATTCTTGATGCATTTTGGGGGTGCATTTTACAGCCCCAATTATTATCGGAGGCACTCCTTGCAATTCCTGGTGTTATCGAGCATGGTCTTTTTTTAGGATTGGCTTCACGTGCAATTGTAGCGATGGCAGATGGTCAAATAAAAGTTTTAGAACCGTTTGATTTTTAGGTAAGACAATTTACATGATCTCTAGATCAGCGTAATAAAAGTGAGATTAAAGGTTTTAGATAAAATAATAAATTTGAATTACAATTAATTATCGGGGTAATCATTTAATGAAAAAAAAAATTTCTTTTCAGTGTTTTATAGGATGTTTTAGTGCAGTTGCCGTTGTGCTTTTAAATATTGGAATAGTTGATGCACAGGGTGTGAGCGCTCAGCATTTAATTTCAGCAAGAAAGGCTATCAACGCGATTCATGCCACTGATCAATTTGATAGTTTTTTACCAACTGCAGCACGTGATCTCAAAAATGAATTGATAGGCGATGATCCGAATTTGGCAACGGCTATTTCTGAGATTGTTGATAAGCAGGCGTTGGCTTTAGTAAAAAGGCGTTCTGATTTAGAAAAAGAAATTGCTCAGGTATACGCAAAGTATTTTACTCAAGAAGAGCTTGATGCAATCACTGCGTTCTATAGTTCTGATACCGGTAAAAAGTTTTTGACAGAAGTTCCGAGTATTGCACGTGATGCTTATTCCACGTTTGATGCGTGGCGTTCTAGCATTATGCAAGATCTTGTAAAAAACGTAAAAAAAGAAATGTCTGAAACCCTTCATTTGGAAAATTCTGTCACGCCTGCGAAATCTAATTCTTCAGCGAATCCCAAATAGTTTGGTATCGTTTGCAAAATAATGAGGTTTTTTGTTTTTTTTAAGTGTCGGTTTTTCCGTCATTTTTAATAAAAGTAAGTCTTTTTAGCAGGGTGCTTTATAGAAAAAATGATATTGGAGAATAAAAAAGCACTTTCATTGAATAGAAATAACAAGAATCTCTTGTTGAAAACATAGAAAAAGGAATAGTTTGTGGGATCTTTTGACTTTGATCTGTTTGTTATTGGAAGCGGTTCTGGTGGGGTACGCGCTGCACGCCTTGCTGGAGCACTCGGTAAGCGTGTTGCGATAGCAGAAGAATATCGTATAGGAGGAACTTGCGTTATTCGCGGTTGTGTTCCCAAAAAACTCTATGTTTATGCGTCTCAATATGCACAAGAGTTTAGGAAAAGCGGTGGGTTTGGATGGGAATATGCTGATCCGACTTTTAACTGGAAAAAATTGGTTGCGGCTAAAAATAAAGAAATATCAAGATTAGAAGGTCTTTATCGCAAGGGGTTACAAGATAACAATGTTCATATTTATGAAAGTCGTGCCGTTTTTGTTGATGAACACACATTAGAGCTCTGTGTGACAGGTGAACGGATAAGCGCAGAAAAAATTTTGATTGCCACGGGTGCAAAAGTTGCATCAAACACTGCCCTAAAAGGCAGTGATTTATGTCTTACTTCCAATGAAATTTTTGATCTTGAAAAACTCCCAAAATCAATAGTCATTGTTGGGGGAGGGTATATTGGCGTTGAATTTGCTAATATTTTTCATGGATTAGGTGTGAAAACAACACTTCTCCACCGTGGTGATTTAATTCTTCGTAATTTTGATAATGATTTGCGCCAGTTGCTCAATGATGCAATGGTTGAAAAAGGGATTTCTATTCTCTACGGAGCCACTGTTTCTCAAGTACAGTCTACAGGGGATTGTTATAATGTTGTTTTAGCAAATGGGCAGACAATTCGTACTGACCTGGTTATGTTGGCTATGGGGCGTGTACCAAATACAACGGGTTTAGGACTTAAGCAGGCAGGTGTTAAAGTGAATGAATTTGGTGCAGTTATTGTTGATGAAAGAATGACAACAAATGTCCCACATATTTGGGCTGTTGGTGATGTAACAGGTCATATTCAATTGACACCTGTTGCGATTCATGATGCAATGTGTTTCGTTAAGACAGCATTTGAGAATACACCCACAACACCTGATTATGATCTAATCACAACAGCGGTTTTTTCACAGCCGGAGATGGGAACAGTTGGTCTTTCAGAAGAAGATGCACTCCATCGTTATAAGCGTGTAGAGATTTATCGTACAGTTTTTCGTCCTATGCGCAATGTTCTTTCCGGGAATTCGGAAAAAATGTTTATGAAACTTATTGTTGATGGTGAAAGCCGTATCGTCGTAGGAGCTCATATTTTAGGGGAAAATGCTGGTGAAATGGCACAGCTTATTGGCATATCTCTCAAGGGGAAACTAACAAAGGATATTTTTGATAAGACTATGGCAGTGCATCCAACGATGGCAGAAGAATTAGTAACGATGTATAAACCAAGTTATGTATATGAAAACGGGAAAAAACTAGACGATTGAACAGCAGTGTATATTACGGTAGAGTCTAAAGCTTTTCGAAAAGGTGCAAGCTTAAGCCTCTGGAGAGAGTATAATGATAAAAGAATGGGCACCAGACTCCTGGAGAGCAAAGCCAATTAAACAAGTTCCAACTTATCCTGACAAATCTATTTTAGCAGATGTTGAACGAAAACTAGGGAGCTATCCTCCTTTGGTTTTTGCGGGTGAAGCACGTGATTTGAAAAATGAATTAGCAACTGTTGCGAAGGGGCAGGCTTTTTTATTACAAGGTGGAGATTGTGCAGAAAGTTTTGCAGAGCACGAAGCTGATAATATCCGTGACTTTTTCCGTGTATTTTTGCAAATGGCAATCGTTTTAACTTTTGGCAGTTCTAAGCCTGTTGTGAAAATTGGTCGTATTGCTGGTCAGTTTGCAAAGCCACGCTCTTCAGACATGGAAAGTAAAGACGGTGTTGAGCTTCCTGTCTATCGCGGGGATATTATTAATGGCATTGAATTTGAGGGCGATTCTCGTATTCCTAATCCACAAAGAATGTCTATGGCTTATCGCCAGTCTGCTGCAACGCTTAATTTATTGCGTGCTTTTTCACAAGGGGGCTATGCCAATTTAGAAAATGTTCACGCATGGATGTTGAGTTTCGTTTCTAATAGTCCACAGGGGGAGCGTTATGAAATGTTAGCAGAGCGTATTTCTGAAGCGATTGATTTTATGCGCTCCATAGGAATTACCTCCAAAACGAATTCTTCATTACGTGAAACGTCTTTTTATACCAGTCACGAAGCGCTTTTGCTTGGGTATGAAGAGGCTTTAACGCGCATTGATTCGACTTCTGGGGATTGGTATGCAACGTCTGGCCATATGTTATGGATTGGCGATCGTACACGCCAGATTGATCATGCCCATGTTGAATATTGCCGCGGTATTAAAAATCCACTTGGATTGAAGTGTGGTCCTTCCATTGAGCCTGATGAGCTTTTGAAATTAATTGATATTTTAAACCCTGAAAATGAACCAGGGCGATTGACACTCATTACGCGTTTTGGCCATGATAAAGTTGAGAATTATTTGCCTAAATTGATCCGTGCCGTTGAACGCAAAAAAAGGAGTGTGATATGGTCATGTGATCCTATGCATGGAAATACAGTTACTGTCAATGGTTACAAAACGCGACCTTTTAATTATGTTTTGAAAGAGGTAGAAAAGTTCTTTTCAGTGCATTATGAAGAGGGAACTTATCCAGGGGGCATTCATATTGAAATGACTGGTCGTGATGTCACTGAATGTACAGGGGGTGCACGTGCTATTTCTGTGGAAGATTTGTCTGATCGCTATCATACGCAGTGTGATCCACGATTAAATGCAGATCAAGCGTTAGAATTAGCCTTTCTTGTAGCTGAGCTTCTGAAAAAAAACCGTAATACGGAACCATTAATATTGGCTGCCAGTGGCTAGAGGAAATAACATAACATTTTTATGAGGTTTTATAAAAGCAGGTTTTTAAAAAAGAGGAGTGTTTTTGCAATAAGTAAAAACAGAGATATGTTTGCCAAACGGATGAAATGGTGCAAAAGCTTATGAAAAATGATTTCCGGGTAGCAATTGCCCAATTAAATCCTATCGTTGGTGATATTGAAGGGAACTTTTCTCTTGCCGTAAGGGCGCATCAGAAGGCTCAAGAAGAGGGTGCTGACCTAGTTTTATTCACGGAGCTTTTTATAAGTGCTTATCCACCGGAAGATCTCGTTCTGAAACCTGCTTTTACTCAAACATGTGAAGATGCTGTTAAAAAATTAGCAAAGGTAACGAAGAGGGGACCAGGAATCATAATTGGTCTTCCTCTAAGGTATAATAATAACATTTACAATGGAGTTGTGCTCCTTGATGAAGGGCAGATAGTTGCTGAAAGCTTAAAATTTGATCTACCTAATTATGCTGAATTTGACGAAAAACGTGTATTTTCTTCTGGTCCACGCCCTGAGCCTATCGTCTATCATGGGCTAAAACTAGGAATAGTGATTTGTGAAGATATTTGGAATGATTTTTCTCTTTGTGCAGAACTTGCCAATAAAGGAGCTGAGATTGTCCTCACTCTTAATGGCTCTCCTTATCAACGTGATAAAACACTTAAACGGATAGAAGTCGTACGTGCACAAGCGCTTCAATCCGGTTTGCCAGTTATTTATGCTAATCAAGTTGGTGGTCAAGATGAGCTGGTTTTTGATGGGGGATCTTTTGCATTGGATGGACAAGGCAAAATGGTATTTCAAATGAAACATTTTGAAAGCCATATTGCTTTGAGCTATTGGCAACGAAAAGCAGCTGGATGGCAATGTGTTTTTGGTCCCAATGAAACTCTTCTTAATGGGTTAGCTGCTGATTATCAAGCTTGTGTATTAGGTTTGAGAGATTACGTCGATAAAAACCGCTTTCAGAACGTTATTCTTGGTCTTTCAGGAGGGATTGATTCAGCTCTGTGTACGGCAATGGCGGTGGATGCTCTTGGTGCTGAGAAAGTTCGCAGCATAATGATGCCTTATCATTATACATCACAAGAATCCTTAGAAGATGCTAAAGAATGTGCGCATCTTTTAGGATGTCATTATGAAATAATACCGATTGCACAACCTGTTGAGGTTTTTTTGAAGACAATGGCGCCGTTTTTTTTAGGATTGCCATCTGATGTGACAGAAGAGAATCTTCAAAGTCGTATACGTGGTGTTATCTTGATGGCACTTTCGAATAAATTTGGCTCAATGCTGGTAACAACAGGCAATAAGTCGGAAATGGCTGTAGGATATGCAACACTTTATGGTGATATGAATGGAGGTTTTAACCCTCTTAAAGATATTTACAAAACGCAAGTCTACAAATTAGCACAGTGGCGCAATCAAAATCATTTGCAAAATTTGAAGGGACCAAAGGGAATTGCCATTCCTCCCAATATTATAGCAAAAGCGCCTTCCGCAGAGCTTCGGGAAAATCAAAAAGATGAAGATTCTCTCCCTCCTTATTCTATTCTGGATGATATTTTGCAATCTCTTATAGAAGATGACATGAGTGTTTGTGATATTATTAAACGTGGGTATTTACGGGAAACAGTTGAGAAAATAGAACACCTTCTTTATGGTGCCGAATACAAAAGACGACAATCCGCCCCTGGTGTAAAAATTAGTTCCAAGAACTTTGGACGCGATCGCCGTTATCCCATTGTCAATCGTTTTCGCGATAATACAAAATAAAAATTGAGTACTATTTTATGATAAAAGTTCGTTTTGCACCTTCTCCAACAGGCTATGTTCACATTGGCAATATCCGTATTGCCTTGTTCAACTGGCTTTATGCGCAAGCACATAATGGGACATTTATCTTGCGCTATGATGATACAGATGTTGAACGTTCTAAGCAGGAATATATTGATGCTATTGCTGTTGATCTTGAATGGCTTGATGTTCATCCCGATGAAATTCATTATCAATCTAAGCGATTTAATCGATATGATGAAGTTGCGGAAACTCTCAAACAACGTGGTCTTCTTTATCCCTGTTATGAAACAGCAGAAGAATTAGATCGGCGTCGTAAAATCCAGCTTTCACGCAAATTGCCTCCTATTTATGACCGCGCTGCACTAAAGTTAACACTAGAAGAGAAAAGAGAATTTGAAACACAAGGTCGTAAACCGCATTGGCGTTTTCTTCTTCCTAATTTTGAAAATGATCCTTTACAAAAAAAGCGAACAGAAGTTTGCTGGAATGATGCAGTAAAGGGAAAGCAGACAATAGATTTGGCTTCTCTTTCAGATCCTATTCTCATTCGGGAAGATGGAAGCTACCTTTATACGCTACCTTCCGTAGTTGATGATATAGATATGGGCATTACACATATTATTCGTGGGGATGATCATATTACAAATACGGGTGCGCAGATTGCTCTTTTTAAAGCTCTTGGTGCAGAATTGCCAACTTTTGGTCATATCAATTTATTGACTACAATTTTAGGGAAAGGGCTCTCAAAACGAAACAATGATCTTTCTATTCGCTCTCTACGGGCAGAGGGATTTGAATCTATAGCTGTTCAGTGTCTTGCCGTTTTGATTGGAACGTCACAAAATGTGCATCCTTATCCTAATCAAGCAGCTCTTTTAGGGCATTTCAATCTGCAAGAGACATCAAGATCGGTTGCAAAATTTGATATTGCTGATCTTCTTATTTTGAATAGTCATCTTGTTCATGAGTTAACCTATGAGGAAGTTCAAAAGCGGCTTAAAAATCTTTCTATTGAGGGAGAAAAGGTGGAATATTTTTGGAACGCGATAAGAAGGAACATTGATAAAGTAAATGATGCTATTTTGTGGTGGAAAATGCTCCATGAGGAACAGAATTTTGATACAGTGGCGCTTGAGGATCGTGCATTCATTCGTCAGTCACTCAATTTCTTGCCTGAGGGTGCATTGAATGACGAAAGTTGGAAAGTTTGGACGAATGCATTAAAAGAAAAAACAGATCGTAGAGGGAAAGCTTTGTTTATGCCCTTACGTCAGGCACTTACTGGAATGGATCATGGGCCTGAAATGGGAAAGCTTTTACAGCTCTTAGGGCGTGAGAAAGTAATAAAAAGACTGATTATGCAAGGGAAATAAAGCCTACTGCTCCTAGAGTATTGTATTCGCTTGAGTACTTGGTAGAGTATTTGTTTTCTTTAAGAAGCAAATTTCTATTTAGTGCGGGTTTTTATGAGCATGAATGCTGGTATATCATCACCAAATCCAAAGGGAGTATGAGTATTGTTTTTTCGAGGATGCCGCTTTTCAAGTAGATTTACTTTATGATTTGTGGTCTTTATATAAGTAACTTTATCATCCTTCGATGACTTTTGGGTGTGAACAGAACGCTCTTTTTGAGCAGTTTTCTTTGATGATGGTGGAGATTTTTTCTTTAAAATAAGATCATCTGTTTGGTCAGAGTTTTCTAAAGTAGAGAGATCTCCATTGAGCCATTCAATTTTTTCGTTGCTTATTTCTTCAATGGCACTGATATATTTTTGATCAGCTTTTGTGACAATCGTAAAAGCTTTTCCGCTACGATTCGCGCGTCCTGTACGACCAATTCGATGAATGTAATCTTCAGCATGTGTAGGAACATCATAATTGAAAACATGACTGACTGCAGGAATATCAAGTCCACGAGCAGCCACGTCAGAGGCGACAAGAAGTGTGATTTTATTATCTTTAAAATCGGCCAACGTGCTCATACGGGAGTGTTGGTCCATATCGCCATGAAGTGCCCCAGCACTAAAATTATGTCTGATAAGTGACCTCAAGAGTTCAGAGATATCTCTCTTTCGGTTACAAAAAATAATAGCATTTTTAAGTTTGTCGCCTTCATTGTGGATGAGTGCTCGCAAAACAGCTCTTTTATCCCATGACTTATTTCCAGATTTGACAAGCCGCTGTGTAATTGTACTAGCTGTCGAGGATGCTTTTGTAACTTCAACAGTTACAGGAGAATGTAAAAATTGCTTTGTTAGTTTTGTGATTTCTGGCGCCATTGTTGCAGAAAAGAACAAAGTTTGACGCGTAAAGGGGGTTAGCTTGCAAATACGTTCAATATCAGGAATAAAACCCATATCCAACATACGATCAGCTTCATCAATCACAAGAATCTCAACGCTCATTAAAAGCAATTTACCGCGTTCGAAATGGTCAAGAAGGCGTCCTGGTGTTGCTATAAGAACATCAACCCCTCTTTCAAGTTTGCGATCTTGCTGTTCAAAAGACACACCACCAATGAGAAGAGCAACATTTAAACGATGATTTATTCCGTATTTATCGAAATTTTCTTCAACTTGGGCTGCAAGTTCCCGTGTTGGCTCTAGTATGAGAGTACGGGGCATACGTGCTCTTGCGCGTCCTGTTTCAAGAAGTGTCAGCATAGGCAAAACAAAAGATGCTGTTTTTCCAGTTCCTGTCTGGGCGATTCCTAAAACGTCTTTTTTTTGCAATACATGGGGAATTGTCCCACTTTGAATAGGCGTTGGAACGGTATACCCGACTGACTTTACTGCTTTAATAACCTTTGCAGAAAGACCTAAATCATCAAAACTGTTTAAAGATGGTGCCATTTTTTCTATCAATTGTTTTGCGATTTTAATTTCGCTCTCCAAACTCTTAGTAAAATTAAGTACCCTGCATTATAAAATTATACAGAGGGGTAAAGTACCTTCATAAAAAAGTCAACTATAACGGACATACACGCATAGAGAGCATAATACAATAATTAATAGAGAAATTGCTCTGATAAAATACGTTCATCCCATGAATGGTTAGAGTCAAAGAGGATTGAGGCTGTTACTTCTGTTGCCATTGAAATAGTCACTGAATGGACAGATTTCACTTCAACATTATCAGCAGCAGCATTTACAGGACGTTTATCAGGCTCAAGCATATCAAAGCGTACTATTACCGTATTAGGAAGCAGTGCTCCATGCCAACGACGAGGACGAAAAGGGCTAACGGGAGTAAGCGCCATAAGGGGAGCCATGAGAGGCAAAATAGGTCCTTGTGCTGATAAATTATATGCAGTTGATCCTGCTGGCGTGGCAACGAGGATACCGTCACAACTTAATTGTTCCATACGCACGTTATCATCAATGCTGATACGAATTTTTGCTGCTTGGTAAGATTGACGAAAGAGGGAGACTTCATTGATGGCGAGTGCTTCAATAGTTCCTTGACACTCAGCTTTTGCAATCATACGCAGGGGATGAATTTCCTTTTTATGTGCGACAGCAATGCGGCTTGGCAATTTCTTTTCATGAAATTCATTCATAAGAAACCCTACGGAGCCTTGATTCATGCCGTAAATAGGTTTTCCAGTGTTCATAACGTTGCGCACTGTTTGTAACATTGTTCCATCGCCACCAATTGCAACAATGACGTCAGTTTCTTCCAAAGAATAGTGACCGTAAGCAGAAATTAATTTATTAGTAGCTTGGATAGCATCTTCAGTTTCCGCGGAAATAAAATGAAAGCGGCTTGGTAATCGAGTCATTAAAAATTATCCTGATATTTGCAATTTATTTTGTAACTTACTTTTTGAGAGTTTTGAAGTTGTAATAAAAGCCATCTTTATAATAAGAAGGGGATTTTTTACAAAAGGTAATCTGTTTAAAGAGAAAAGATCATTGCCGGAGAGGGGAGGAGGATTGCACAGTGTTTATAAAACATAAACAAGTATTTTTATCAGAATGATAATTCATCATTGAAGCAGTAAGTATGATCAGTTAAAAGACTACAGATGATTTTAACAATCAGTGATAAGCACCCGTAGCTCAGCTGGATAGAGCGCTGCCCTCCGAAGGCAGAGGTCACAGATTCGAATTCTGTCGGGTGCACCAAAGTTTCCATTTCATTTTTTACCATTTTGTAATGGGTTTTGGTTTTTTGGCAATAGAGTGTTCTTATTTTAAAGTAATTTCACGGGAATATGTTATTCAGTTCTATACTGAATGGGAAAAGTAATTTAAAAAGAGCAAAACTTATTGCTTTTTTGAGAGCCATTTCGGTTAATTATTTTGGGTATTAAAATCGAGCAAGTGGGGGGAATTAATGGAAAAAATTGCTATCATTTTTGTTATTTTGCTAGAGGTATTACTTTCTGTGTAGAAAATTTTTCTTAATTTATGAAATAAGAAAACTGCTCTTTTCGTTATTTTAAGAAACAGATGAGAAGTCAGCACTTTTGTTTTCAACATCTTCGTTTCTTTATTATGAGCAGGGGGGAGAGGACTATTTATAATAATATTGCATTGAAAATTTTATAAAGATTATTCGTAAAGTGAGACGCATATATATCTTAATATTTTACTTTTTGTGAAATTGTAGAAAGAAAAATATATGAGTATCATTAATGAGCGAATTTAAAGAATTGGCAGAATTATTTTATCTCAACAATTTTAATTATCACATTAAGCATTAAAGAGCAAAGGTCCTTTTTTGTTTAATGAACAAATGAGCAGCAGTCTTAAGCATTATGCTATAAATAAGCGAGAAAGAAAATTATGACTATTGTACTAAATCCGGGCGAAGTAACGCTTAGCCAACTTGAGTCTGTTTATTGGAATGGTGAAGTAAGCAAACTTCATCATGATACTTATCATGCTATCAAAAAAGGAGCTGAACGCATTGCAGAAATTGCTGCTGGAAGTGAACCAGTTTACGGTATCAATACCGGTTTTGGTAAATTAGCATCGATTAAAATCGATGCAAATAATGTGGTTATTCTACAAAGAAATCTCATTTTGTCACATTGTTGTGGTGTGGGAGCGCCTTTAGCAGAAAATATTGTGCGTTTAATGATGACCTTAAAGCTTATTTCGTTAGGGCGTGGAGCTTCAGGTGTTCGTCTAGAGTTGGTGCAATTGCTAGAAAATATGCTTGCAAATGGAGTTATTCCTGTTATCCCTGAAAAGGGGTCTGTTGGTGCATCAGGTGATCTTGCCCCACTTGCTCACATGGCTGCTGTTATGATGGGAGAGGGAGAAGCTTTTTTTCAGAATATTCGTATGAGTGGGGCTGCTGCTTTAGAAAAAGCAGGATTATGTCCTATTACTTTAGAGGCAAAAGAAGGTTTGGCTCTTATTAATGGTACCCAAACATCAACAGCACTTGCTCTTGCAGGTCTTTTTCGAGGTTATCGAGCATTGTGTGGTGGACTTCTTGCAGGGGCTTTGACGACTGATGCTGTTATGGGATCAACAGCACCATTTCATCCTGATATCCATATTTTACGAGGCCATTATGGCCAGATTGCTGTATCGGAGACATTAGAAAATCTTATAAAGGATTCGGGAATTCGCGTTGCACATTTGCGTGATGATGACCGTGTACAGGATCCTTACTGTATACGTTGTCAACCACAGGTTATGGGCGCATGTTTTGATCTTCTTATAGCAGCAGCAAGAACATTGATTATTGAAGCAAATGCGGTCACAGATAATCCATTGATTTTAAGCGACGATACAGTTGTATCGGGTGGAAATTTTCATGCTGAACCTGTAGCATTTGCTGCTGATCAGATCGCTCTTGCATTATGTGAAATAGGATCAATTTCTCAAAGGCGCATTGCTCTCATGGTTGATCCAGCGCTTTCTTATGGGCTCCCAGCTTTTTTAGCCCAAAATGCGGGTCTTAATTCGGGTTTTATGATTGCTGAAGTAACAGCAGCAGCTTTAATGTCTGAAAATAAACAAATGGCACATCCTGCTTCGGTTGATTCAACGCCAACTTCAGCAAATCAGGAAGATCATGTTTCAATGGCTTGCCATGGTGCTCGTCGATTGTTGGTAATGAGTGAAAATCTCTTTACTATTATTGGTATTGAAACGCTTGTTGCAGCACAAGGAATTGAATATCGGGCTCCTTTAAAAACAAGCTCCTTATTACAGTCTGTTATGGAATATCTCCGCAAAAATATTGATACTTTGAAGGGAGATCGTTATCTGGCGTCAGATCTCCATAAAGCGCATATCCTTGTAAGTGAAGGGCGTTTATTATCCGTTTTATCAGAAACAATTTTTCCACAATTAAAGCCAAAATAATATTTATTTTGATAGAAGCAGGAAGGAAAGGCATTTAATTCTTGGACTTCTTCATACAACATTTGTGGAATTGATGATATTTTGCGTACTTAAATGAATATACATTCATTTAAGTGATTATATGTGTTGGGTGTTTGTGTTCAGTTATCTTCCTAATATTATATTTCATTGGTATATGATTTATAAGCACTAGTTTGTAAAAGCTAATATTTGGAAGACTGCTTTGCCAGTGGTTTTTACGGAGCTTTTTAGCCTACTTGAGAGAAAGCTACAAATTGGATTTTCATCTTGTATTTCTTTACTCTTACAAAATTGTATTATGTGTATTCCATTAATTAAAGCGAATAGTTTTATTATCTATTATTCTTGTTTTTTGGATACTTTATGAGTTTCGTATTACTTATTTGTATTTAAAAAATCAAAATAAAGGGAAATACATGTTTATGAACAGCATATTACGTATTTTAATGGTCGTTATTTTTTGTTTTTCACAAATTGTAGAGGTTAATGCAAATCTTTGGAAATGTCGTTCTCAAGAAGGTATTGTTATGGCCATGGTTTTACAAGAAAAAGATATTCTTTTTAAGGAAAAAAATAGAATTTTTATCGGTATTTCAGGTCAAAATGCTAAAGAAAATGATATATCTATTATTAGACAAAAGGCTGAAAAGGTTACCGCAATAGCTCTTTTCCTTGGAACACTTGCTCTTAAGATGGTTGGAGTTTTTAAGAGATGGGTAGGGACTACATTTTCTCAAGCCTTTGAAGATTGGCGAGATTCACTTTATCACTGATTAAGCTATTGCATTGGTGTTCGAAGTTGTTTTATACGGTACAGTGTATAATTTTTTATTGTTATGGGTTAAAAAACATAGAGAGAGTTTGCTTAAAGTAACAAAAAGTTTTAGCACATTCATGCTAAACTAGTACGTTGTGAATTTTTGAATTTCTGTTTCGGTACACAAAAAAGAAGTATAGGAATGAATGGTGCCTGAAATCTAATATTTTTTCTGCAAAAAATAGAGAATATGAAATGAATGAAATGATACAAAGTTGTAGGCTATAAAAAGCTAGATAATTCGCAATAAAAGTATTTTCGTTACTAAGACCAAATGTCTAAGTGGTCGCTGTTCGATGATTTTTAAATATATTCCGTGAAAGAAACATGAGGCTTTATTTATCATAAAGCTGGTGTTCGAGTGTGGTTTTTTCAGTATTTCAATGAATTAAGGGAAAAAATGATAACAAATGAACTGAAAAGGGGTATGAGTAAGCGCCAGGTTATCTTTTTAGCTCTTGGTTCTGCTATTGGAACGGGTCTTTTTTACGGATCTGCACAAGCCATTAAGCTTGCTGGTCCAAGTGTTTTGATTGCTTATTGTATTGCTGGTTTAGCTATTTTTATGGTTATGCGTGCTCTCGGTGAGATGATCATTCATAATCCACTCCCTGGTTCTTTTGCACGCTATGCTGCAAATTATATATCACCATTGGCTGGTTTTGTAACAGGATGGACATATGTTTTTGAGATGATTCTTGTTGGTCTGGCAGATATCACAGCTTTTGCGACTTATATGGGATTTTGGTATCCTGATGTTGCACCTTGGATATGGGCCCTTAGCATTACATTAATCATTACCGGTATTAATTTGGCAGCAGTAGAAGTTTATGGTGAGTTAGAATTTTGGCTCTCTTCCATCAAAATCGTTGCTATCATCGCTATCATTGTTTTAGGAGTAGCAATTATTTTCTTTGGTTTGGGTACAAGTACAATTTCCTCTACAGTGAGTATCAATAATCTATGGAAAAATGGTGGTGTTTTTCCAAATGGTTGGTTTGGTTTTCTTGCTTGCTTTAGTGTGGTTATCTTTGCTTTTGGGGGCATAGAAATCATCGGGATGGCGGTGATGGAAGTGCAAGATCCTCATCAAACAATTTCAAAGGCTATTAATTCTACTCCCATTCGGATTTTACTGTTTTATATCATGACGTTAACCATTTTGATGGCACTTTATCCTTGGAATGAAATTGGCCTTATGGAGAGTCCATTCGTTTCAATTTTTGAAAGCCTTGGAATTTCATCAGCAGCTCATATTCTGAATGTTGTTGTTGTTACAGCGGCTATTTCGGCAATGAATAGTGGAATGTATGGTGCTGGTCGCATGATATATGGTTTATCGCAAGAAGGTTATGCTTTGAAGAGGTTTCAATATTTATCAAAAAACGGTATACCTATTTTTGTTATTTTACTAATTTTTATCATCTTTCTTTTTGGCGTTGTCCTGAATTATTTTTACCACGATCGGCTTTTTTTTCTCATTGCAGCAATGGCAACATTTGCAACAGTTTTTGTTTGGATGATGATATTACTTTCGCAAATTTTTATGCGTCTTAAAATGTCGGAAGAGATACAATCTAGTTTGAAATTTCCAATTCCATTTTGGCCTATAGGATCAATTTTTTCTATCTTATTTATGGTTTTTGTTTTTATTTTATTATGGTTTTTTGATGATACACGACCCGTTTTAATCGTAGGTGTTATTTGGATTTCTTGGCTTATTCTTTGCTTTTATGCACTAAAACTTTTTAATTTTGAGAAAAATAAGAGACACCAGGGTACGAATAAGGATTAAGCCAACAACAAAAGGCTAATGATTTGTGCTAGAAGGACATCTAATAATGGCAACCAAGATTAGAAATAATCTGCCAAGCCTCATTTACTTGCAAGATATATCTATGCCATTGGTCTGTAATGGTTGCTCAATCATGAAAAAGCAGAGATCATCATAAAGTCAAAAGGTAATTATTGACAATTAGCCAAGTGATAAATAGGTCTTCCTCATTTTTACGCATTGTGTTCTAAGAGCTTTTACCAGATTTCAGAGTACCATAAAGATTTAAAAATTTTCCTTAATCTATTTTAATGAAAATATTGTTTCATAGGAAAATCATATTGAAATGATCATTATTATTTTCATTTTGAAACAAAAATGCAATTATATAACATTTATTATATATAAAAAATATTAAAATTATGAAATTTTTTATTTTATAATGTAATATATCTAATCAAATAAATTATCTTTATAATTTTAAAAATATCAATATGTAAAAAAATATTTTTTACATATTGATATTTTTGAACTGCAGTAGTAAAATATAAATTGTATATTATAAATAATTTATAAATTAAGTATTTTATTTTTGTAGATTTTAAAAATAGTAAAATATCTCTTTAATTTATTTATTATGTATATATTGCTGCATAAAAATTATATCCATAACAATGGAAATCGAGGTTTTTATAAAACAATTTTAGGATGAGTTTTATCACTATACGTTGGTTGATTTTGAATAAAAGGAGAGAAAAGAGTGAAATAATGAAGAATTTTATAAAAATGGTAAATATCAAATAGTAATAAACATATGATAGTTTTTTCTATAGCTATCGCATTCATTATTTTAGAAAAGATAGAGAGTAAATGCCTCTTTTGGATGTTTACTATTGCCTAAATGTTTCTTTGCTGAACGGTTTTGTAACAGCATTCAGGGCATAAGATATGGCAAACAAATTTTATCATACTTGTTAAAGAAGCAAGCTATTAGGCGTCTTGTATTTCATATTGGGATGTGGACGTATGCGTATTTTTAAGAGCGGCGCATATGGCAGTGATGATTTTTGTTTTTTAAGAGACTGTTATTGGATTTGATTTTTTAGGCGATTTTTCAGGATGCTTAATAGATAATAAAATGTA
>NZ_HE997540.1:0-4271 GCF_000312545.1 Bartonella senegalensis OS02 | reverse complement strand
GGGGAATTTTGTGATGTTTTTTTTCTGGTTAGGCCGCAAGCAGGTTTACAGGATTTTCTTTTCCATTTTTGTATTATATGGCTTTTTTCATGGCGGAATGGCTGATGCGCAGTCTTCTTCTATTTTATCGCAACAATCCCCCACAGATAATTTTGTTCGGCAACAGTCTGAACAGCAAAGATTAGAGAGAATGGAGAATTTACGGGCTTTAACCCCTAAAAAAGCTCCTTCCTCTGTCAAAGAACATCAACAGGCGCTTTTTGGCAGTGGGGCCTGCTTTGCCATTCATCGTATCGTTGTGGATGGAGCTCATCATATCAAAAAGCGCACCATAGCAAAAGTCACGGATCCTTATGTTGGAAAATGTCTAGGTCTTGCAGATATCCAGCTCTTGGTCAAGCAATTGACCAAGGTTTATTTGGATAAAGGCTATGTAACGGCGCGTTTTTATATTCCTGATCAAGACATCAAAAATAGTAAGATATTAAAGTTTGTTGTTGTTGAGGGGAAGCTTTCAGAGATTTACTATAATGGTTCTCCAGCTTCTCCTTACAATCATGTTGTGTGGAGTGCTTTTCCAGGGCTTAAAGGCCATATTCTAAATATGCGCGATATTGAACAGGGGCTTGATCAGATAAACAGGCTTGTTTCAGCCCATGCTAAAAGTGAACTCTTACCAGGGAGTGAAGATGGCAGTACCATTGTGAATATTAGCAATCAACCTGGTAAAGCCTTCAAGGTTAGTGTTTCTCATGATAATTTAGGACAATCCTCAACGGGGTATGCACGTTATAAAGCAGGTTTAAAACTAGAAAATATTTTAGGGATCAATGACGCGTGGGATTTTGGTTATCAACGCAGCCAAACAGATTATTGGGGTGGGAGCAAGCAAGAGGGCCACAGCAATAACATCTCAGCCAGTGTGAGTATGCCTTATGGTTATTGGACCTTTAGTTTGAATGGCACTGTTTATAACTACCAAAGTATTATCCATGGCAATTTTACAGATATTGAGACGACGGGGGATTCCAGTGAATTACACGCCAGTACCAGTAGGGTTCTTCATCGTGATGGTCTTTCACTGACAACGCTCAATGTGGGTCTTTCTTATAAAAGAACCAACAATTACCTTCTTGGCAATAAGATTGAAGTGGGGAGTCGTCAATATAGTGTTGCCAATTTTGGGATTTCGCATTCTCGTCAAATGTTAGGGGGAACGTGGACCTTTGATGTGAGTTATTTACAAGGACTTCCGCTTTTTCATGCAGTTAAAAAATATGAACCAGGAGCGGGGGATGCGGAGCCTCAATTTGCAAAGTTTACTGGTACGATCAGTGCAATGACGCCCTTTCAGGTGGGTGAGTGGCATTTCATACTGAGCAATCTTTTGAGTGGGCAATATTCACCGCATAATTTATTGGGTGCCGAGCAGATTTCGTTGGGGGGAGCTTCCAATGTTCGTGGGACACGCGAGAGTTTGCTTTTTGGCAATAATGGTTTTTTTACTCGTAATGACTTGTCGCTGCGCACCATTGCATGGAGCAACAAGGCGACCCTCAAAAAGGTTTTAGGTGAACTTCGTCCTTATGTTGGTTTGGACTATGGGCGTATTTTTTCACAACCCTTATATGGTTTTACGCATGAACAGCTTGCTGGTTGGACAGCGGGTGTCAAGCTTGCAGGGGGTGTTGTTTCTCTTGATGCGAGTTATTCCAGTATTTTCTGGAGCACAGTGAAGCACAAGAAGTCAGGCACATTTTTTATGACATTCACAATGGATCTTTAAGCATAGCAATGGGGAGTTAAAGCATGAGATATGAGAAGAGAGAGCAAAGAGCCACTTTATTAGAGGTTCTCGTTTCCAGTACGATGCTTAAGAAGGTTTTATTCGGGGGAATTGGTTTTTCTTGTTTTTTAACACCTTCAATGTTGCATGCACAAATTGCTGTTGATCCAGGAGCTAATAGCGCTAATCGTCCTGATATTGTGGCAGCGCCCAATGGTGTTCCGTCAATTGATATTGTCACACCCAACAGCAGCGGTTTATCGCACAATAAATATTATGATTTTAATATTGGTCCTTCTGGTGTTATTTGGAACAATCACGCGAGTGAAGTAGGACAATCGCACTTGGGCGGCATTATGCCGGGAAATCCGCATTTACGTGTTACTGGTTCTGCTAGAGTGATTTTAAATGAAGTGACCAGTGGCAACCACAGTGCCTTAAATGGTCCAGGAGAAGTTTTTGGGCGTCCAGCAGATGTAATTATAGCCAATCCCAATGGGATAAGTTGTAATGGTTGTGGGTTTATTAATACCCCCCATGCGACATTAACCACAGGTGTTCCAGAGATTGATGTCTCTGGCTCTTTGAAAGGGTTTGTGGTGAAAGGGGGAGACATCACTTTTGGTGCAAGGGGAGCGAATTTTTTCTCGAGCCAAGGCGCGGTTGATATTGTTGATATTGTTTCTCGTACGGTGCATTTAGAAGGTCCTGTTGCGGGCAGGGAAATTGGTGTGACAGCAGGAACGGGGAGTTTTGATTACACTTCTCGTCAAATGAAGGACCTGACCGATATTACCGGTAAGCCAGAATATGCCATAGATGGTTCTGCGTTGGGGGCTTTACAGGCGGATCAGATTAAACTTGTCGCGACAGAAAAAGGTGTTGGGGTGCGCATGCGTCATGATATGGCGGCCAATGCGGGACAATTACACCTTTCTGCTGATGGGAAAATCTCGTTACAGAATGTCTTTGGTCATGGCGGGGTTGTTCTCAAATCCAAAAGCCAGAGCGTGTTCGCAAAACAGATTGCCTCCAAAAAGCATATTGAGATTGCCGCACACAAGGATGTGAGGTTAGAGGCAGTTGGTGCTGATGGTCATTTTACAGCAGAAGCACAGGACGGACTTTTAACCATTACAGAAGAAGCAACATCAGGGGGGGAGATGAAACTGTCTTCACGCCGTGCCATCAAAGTCTCTAGGCTAGGGGCAGGTACTGATATGGCATTGGAAACAGGCGGTGATCTGACTATTGCTGGTCATGTTTTCGCTGGAGGTAATTTAAAGGGGCATGCCGGTGGTGATATCAGGGCGCATCTTTTAGCTGGTGGGGTTGATATGGCAGCGACCCAAGCTGCTGGCAGCCTTGTTTTGGGCAATCAAGGGGGTGTTGATCTTCGCAGTAAGGAGGGCATGATTGATGCCGAAAGCATTTATGGAGCGGGAGATATCACACTGGTTGCTCATAAAGGGCTTTCGCTTTCTCGATCAATTATCTCGCATCAAAATATAGCCATCCATGCCAACCCCAATGTTGGGATTCATTTTCATCAACTTGCCTCTTATGGAAGGGCAGACATTAGTGGTGGAGCGGTTGATTTTTCTTCGTTGATGACGGGTGGGGATGCTGTTTTAAAGGTAGGCAGTCTTGATGCCGGCACAGTGATGACAGGTTTAGATTTTGTGAGCTCTCAGGTAAGCCCTGCGAATCCTTCTGGTGATCTTGTTTTTTACGAGAAAGGTTCCCTTTCGATTGCGGCACAAAGGGGGGTAAAGGTTGGACATATTATCAGTGGTGAAAATATTGAAATTTTTGCAGGCAACGACATTTACTATGATCAGGTCATAGGGTACGGCAGGGCCACATTAACATCTGTTTCAGGCGGGATCAGTGTTGAGAATGTGTTGTCTGCCAGGGGGGATGTGAGGTTGACAGCACCGACGCTGGATTTAAGCAATAATCGTTCTCATATTTACACGCCGCAAACGCTGTATTTAATTGCAGATCATATTGATGTTTCGGGGAGCGCATTGACCTATGGTGGATTGGATTTTCACAGCACCAATGCCCTTGATATTCATCATGCGAGGCTACAAGCAGTAACAGATGAGGGGGGAAGTGGAGACATTCTCTTTGTTGCGCCAGGCGTTATGGTTGATGAGGCAACATCGGTTTTAGCGGCACGAGGTTTTACCATCAAAACAGGGGAGCTTCAAAATAGTGGTCAATTGGCAGCGGGTCAGAATTTAGTCTTTCGCGTGAGAGGGAATGCGACCAATAACAAAACGGGTTTAATCTATGTGGGGGGAAGTGGAGCCCTCAAGGTTGATGGGGCTTTGTTGAATGATGCTGGCGCTATGATGGCAGAGGGTGATTTATCTTTCACCAATGCTGATGGCACAGGAAAGAGCCTTTCTCTTGTCAACAAAGCAGGCTTGATTCAAGCCGGTGCAAACTTAAGCATCCAAACCAAAACATTGAAAAA